>CANFHX010000010.1 GCA_947446865.1 Flavobacteriaceae bacterium
CCGGCGGAGGGACTCGAACCCACGACCTGCTGATTACAAATCAGCTGCTCTAGCCAACTGAGCTACGCTGGCATATGCAATAAAAAAAGTCCGCTATTTCTAACGGACTGCAAATGTAGACATTTTATTTTTTAATCAAAATATTTTTTGAAAAAAATTTATTAAATTTACAATCTTACTTTGTCTTTTCTTTTTAACAATTGTCTTTCTAGAGATTCGGCAGCTAATTCTAATGCTCCTTCAAATGTTTTGCATTTTTTTTTCACTAAAAATTCGTCGCCAGGAACATGAACTTTTACTTCAACAATCTTGTTTTCTTTATCACTCGTGTTCTCGACCTTAAAAAAAACATCGGAAGAGACTATTTTATCGTAATATTTATCTAATTTATCCATTCTTAATTGAGCAAAATCAACCAACTTTCTGTCAGCTGCAAAATTTACCGCGTTTACATTTACCTTCATGATTTTAATATTAATGGTTATACTTATAATTAATTTTTATTTCTAGGATGCGCTTGTCCGTATATTTTTTTTAATTCAGACAAACTACTATGGGTGTAGACTTGGGTGGAAGCTAAACTGGCATGCCCTAATAATTCTTTCACTGAATTCAAATCGGCTCCGTTGTTTAAAAGGTGGGTTGCAAAGGTGTGACGCAAAATATGCGGACTCTTTTTTACCTTTTCGGAAACATGACTAAAGTAATGATTTATTAATCGATACACAAACGAATCGTTTAATTTAACTCCTTTTAACAATAAGAAAAAATAGTCGGCATCTTTAATACTTTCTAAATGAGATCTTTCAGATAAATATAATTTAATTTGACTTGCTAAAATTGGTATAATTGGAACAATACGTTCTTTATTTCTTTTACCTAGTACTTTTAAGGTACCGCTATGCAAATCAACATTTTGCATCTTCAGGTTAATTAATTCCGCTCTTCGTACTCCAGTGGTATAAAAAAGGTCTATTATTAACTTATCGCGAATTCCTTCATAACCTTCTTGAAATTTTAGATTATTCAACACCATATCCAATTCATTTTCCGAAAAAGGGATCTGTAATATCTTAGGAGTTTTTAAAGATTTATGTTTTAATAAAGGACTAAATTCTATTTGTTTTGTTTTAAGCAAAAATTTATAGAAGGCTTTAAGAGATGCGATTTTTCGGTTTATGGAACTATTAGAAATTCCAGTATCAACCATAGAAACTATCCAGCTTCGAATCATACTATAATTTACTTCCTCTAGTAATTCTTGATCAAAATTATTTTTTAAAAACTCTTGAAAAAAAAGCAAGTCATTTCCATACGCTGTAATGGTATGTAAAGAATAGTTTTTTTCGAGCTGAAGATACTCTTGAAAAGCTTTTTGGTTATTCATAAATCTAGGATGCAATAATGAATTTAGCAAATTAAGGTTTGACTAAAAACAAAAATCGTTAGTAACAAAGTTATGAAACTTTAATTACTAACGATTATATTTTTAAGAAAATTAATTACTAACTTTCTAATCCGTCTTTCATGTTTTGAATGTAAGCTGCTTTTTGGAACTTCATTCTATTACTAACAGAAGGTTTGATGAATGCTTGACGTGCACGTAACTGACGAACAGTTCCTGTTTTATCAAATTTTCTTTTATAGCGCTTTAATGCTCTATCGATATTTTCTCCGTCTTTAATTGGTATAATTAACATAATATAGACACCCCCTCTCGTTAAGGGTGCAAAAGTAACATTTATTTTGAATTAAAAAAGAGAAAGTTGAGAAAAAAGAATAAAGAAAGCAGAAGGCAGAATTTAGAAGGCAATAAAAAAGAGTCAAGAAATAATTCACTTGACTCTTTTCCTTATATTCTGCTTTTGCTTTCTGCATTCTAAATTCTGCATTCTCCCTTCTGCATTCCGACTTCTGCTTTAAAAAAAAAACTATTTCACCGCTGGCTTATAATTTTGCTTATCAATTATCATTTTGGATAAAATCTCTTTCAAAATTTCAGAGGTTCCTCCACCAATTGGTCCTAAACGACTATCTCTCAATAATCGTGCTAAAGGGTATTCTTCCATATAGCCATAACCACCTAACATTTGAAGACAACTGTAAATAGTTTCATCCGATACTTTGGTAGATTTTAATTTAGCCATAGTCGCTTCTTTTACAACATATTCTCCTTTATTTAATCGGGCAACTGCTGCATAATTAAATATTTTGCAATGCTCTACATCCGTAGCATGTTCTACCATAGTGTGTCTTAGTGCTTGAAATTTATTGATTGTAGTTCCAAATGCTTCTCGTTGCGACATATAATCAATAGTATAATCTATAGCATATTCTGCTCTTGCATGGGCATTGATTGCCATAATTAAGCGCTCCAATGCAAAATGTTGCATGATATATGGAAAGCCTTTTCCTTCTTCGCCCATTAAATTTTCTTCCGGAATTTCAACATTGTCAAATGCAATTTCTGCAGTATCGGATGCTCTCCAACCTAATTTATCTAACTTCGTAGCAGAAATTCCTTTCAAATTGGTATTCATCAAGAAAATACTGATTCCTTTATTTCCAAGTTCTGGACTTGTTTTGGCAGCCACTACATAATAATCGGCATACACACCATTTGTAATAAATGTTTTAGATCCATTAATTACATATTTATTTCCAACTTTTACAGCCGTTGTTCGCATGCCTGCAACATCACTTCCACCAAAAGGCTCGGTAATACACAAGGCACCTATTTTATCGCCCGAAATACTTGGCGCTAAATAATCTTGTTTAATTCGTTCGTCGCCTTCGGCATTTAAATGCGTCATTGCCAAATAAGCATGTGCCCACATAGCAGCAGCAAAACCAGAGGATTTAATTTTTTGAAGTTCTTCAAGAAACACTACAGTATAAAATAAATCTAAATTCATTCCTCCATATGCTTCCGGATAAGCAATTCCGAAGAAACCCATTTCTCCAAATTTCTTCCAAATAAAGCGTTCGATTGTACCTGTTTTTTCCCATTTTTCAATATGGGGAACTACTTCTTTTTGTAAAAAGTCTTTTAAACTTTTTCTAAATAATTCATGCTCTTCTGTAAAGTAAATCGAATTCATATAGGGCCTTTTTTATAGTATTTTTTTAGAATTCCAAATATAAGGCAATTATTTTTAATTTATCAACAGGAAAACCTTTAATATTTGACAAATCCTCAATTTTAATATCACCATTCATACTTCTATACGTTACGATGTTTTTAGAAATTGGGTATTTAAAATAATAAAACTGACCTAACTCTTTGATAGAAGCAGTATTAATGTTGATTTTTTTTAGTTTTGGAAGCGATTCTACAATAAAATATTTATCTAATTCGGCAATAACTTCGGGAGTTAATCCCCACACATCGGTCATTTGATCCATTGAAACGAAGCCTCCTAAGATTTCTTTTTGTTTCAAAATCCTGTCGGATATTGCGTCACCAATTCCAGAAACTTTTATCAAATCTTCCTTCGTGGCTTGGTTGATGTCTAAAATTTTTAAGGCTTCTTTTTTAGGAAATTCTTTCCATTTGGATTTTGGATAAGAACTAGTGTGTGGATTGTTTACCCAATCTGGAAATTTAAAATTTGGCGCAATTGCATTCAGCAAAGAATCGGAAATTCCGGTAACGGCTTGAAATTCTTTCGGAGAATTGGCGAATTTTCCTTGTAGTCTAAAAGCATGTAAGCGGTTTATTTGCGGAAGCGTCATTCCTAGTTTGTAGGCTTTAAAATCGGAAATAAAATTCGGATTGTAAGAATATTCATTAAATTCCTGTTTCGGATTAACTTCTTTAGTACTATCTAAATTATTTTGCAGGGAAATCCAATGCTGTTCTTCTTTGGAGGGTTGTCGCTTTGGATTAAAATCCATGAAAGAATAAACCAACTGTAATGCTATTATGATAAAGAACAAAACGAGAATTCCTTTTCGCTGGTCTTTCGAAAAATTAAAGAGGGTTTTTATGTTGAAAGAAGATTCCAAAATTTACAAATCAAATACGGAGGTTCGTTTAGACCGAACCAAATCTTTTAACTTTATCCAAAAAGCCAAGGTTAAATAAAATCCGAACCCCAACCCTACTGTTACAAAGGAAATGTAAATGAAAAACAATCGAACGCTCGTGGCGCGCATTCCTAACTTATCTGCCAAGCGGGAGGACACGTGAAACCCATGTTTTTCAAAAAAGTAACGAATATTAGTTATCATTATTTATTTTTTAAAAGTTCTAAGCCAATGGCGCATTGCAAGCATTTTTGAGCATTGCAATATTCGTTCTTAAGTTGCAACAACGACTGCGATTCGAACGCATTTTTAGATTTAATACCAAATGTAGTAAACTTTTCTATAATGCTGTTTTTCTCGGCCGGAATATTAGAAAGTAATTCTATTATAGCCTCTAAATTTTCTTTTCCTTGACTTTGGGCATAGGCAAATTGGATAGGAATAATGGTATTGATAATCACTAAATCAATAAAGGATTTGGATAGTGACTTTTCTTTTTTAGGACTGGATTTATCAAAATTATAATGCGTTTTCCAATAATCGCTTACCGACAATTCGAAAATAGCATAAATTTCTTGCGGATTTTTCGCTGCAATTATTTTAGAAAATAAATTCCGTTGCAAGTGGAACAGCATTGCTAGTTGCGCCAATCGAATAGTTGGAAAATTATCCGGGCGGTGTTGGAAAAACTGAACCGGTTCAAGAATTGGTTTCTTTAATTTGTATTTTAAGGCTATATAATCGTACCACGATTTTAGTTCCTTTGGATAGGTATCTTCCACCCCATCGGGAATCATATCGGCTTGACCGAAAAGCAAGGCTTCAAGATACATCACTTCCAAGGCTTCTTTTCGAATCAAAGAAAAAGTAATGGACTTTGCGATTTTTAAAAATGTTTCGCCATTGGTATTTAATCCAAAGTTTTTGGCCAACATACAAAACAAAACTGCTTCCCAATCGTTATCGGTTTCCTCAAGCAACTGTTGAATTGGTTTTGCTTTTCGTTCGAGTCGTTCTAAAAACAAACGCTCTTGCCAATTTTGAAACACGAAAGGTTCTACATCTTGAATTTGATTCTCACAAAACAGCCACGATTTTTTAGTAGAAAGTTCTTGGTAACGATGAAGTTCTTCTTTAGAAACATAATTTTTCAGTTCTAAAACCGGAATTTCGGTATTGTCTTTTCTGAAAACTGGCGCATCGTGTTCCCAAACGACATGAAGGATTACGTTATTGTAATTGGGATCTATTTCGTGCTGGTGCAAATACCAATCAGAGGATTTAAGATGGATTTCAATATTACCAGCCCATTTTTGGTTATCCAAAACTAGTTGCGCATTAAAAAAATCGGGCCCTTCTTTTTGCAAATAATTACCCGAATGCACAATGGTTAAATCTTCCCCATGCGCGGTTTTTAGATTAGAGAAATCGTACTTCTTGTATTGCCAAACGTAATGGATAAAATCTTCCTTCATACAGGTAAAAGCGTTCAACACTAAGTTACATTTTTGAAGTGAATTGTGCAAATTTTCATTACTAAATTTTCAACGCTTATATTTGTATTTCAAAATCCTTAAAAATGAAAAACTTAATTGTTATTGTAGTTTGCTTTTTATCTCTTTCAACTTTTGGTCAAGCCAATTATAGAATTACTTACACAAAAAGTTCTAATGGGAAATTAATTGAAAATCAAGACCCTATTATTGTTTTTTCAAATGCTACGCAAACGACTCTAACTACACAATCAATTATGGATAACAAAGCCGTTTATCCTTTTGAATTTTCTACTATCAATAGAAAAAACAATGCCGTGATTCAAATGGCGAAACTAAACGAGCACAAATCTATCGCTACTATTGACAGTACTTCTTTAGAAAAACAATCTTTTGAATTACTGCCAGAAACCAAAAAAATATTGGGTTACAACTGTAAAAAAGCCAAAACAATTATCAACTCCAACACCATCGAAATATGGTATACCACGGAAGTACCTATTAAAGGGGCTCCGTCTATTTTAGGACAAAACTTGGGGTTAGTTCTTGAGACAAACCGCAATGGAAATTTTGTGGTTACAGCAACTAAAGTGGAGAAACTAAAACAATTTCCGATAGAAGAAGTAAAACCCAAAAAAACTTTGGATTTATTAACCTATAGGGATGAACTTTGGAAAAGTCGCTTTACTACTATTTCGATATTTAAAGAGGAAATAATTAATTTTTCGGATGCATCTAAATCCAATGATAGTATTATGCGATTTGCTAATGGAACCATTATTCTTAGGAAAATTTCTATTCCGAATATCGTTAAAGGAAGTCAAGTTTTTATGGAAGTTACCGAACAATCGAATGGGGATGCTTATGACAGAACGGGATCGGTATTTCTTATTCCTATGCAAAAGAAGAACTCTTTTTTAGAAGGATTGCAAAATGGAGTAAAATCATTGCCTGTTTATGACAATGGCAATGGGAAGTACTACCAAGGAATTACTGCTACAGAAAACTATTCTCCTCTTTTAGAATTGGTTCGTTTTTTTACTCCGTTTGGAATTAAACAATACAATACCATCACCTTAAAAGATAAAATTTGGGAAGAACGAGTTAACTACCGTCAGGATATTTCCGAATTGACTGCTGCCATGAGCGGACAAGAAGTGTATATTGGAACTTTTATTGGGAATTATGATAAAGGCGGACATAAAGTGAACGTGAATTTAACTATTCATCCAGAAGAAGAAGTTGTGGTAGCAAAACCAACAGAAGTCATTCCGTTGTTTAATACTACGAATGTTATGGAAATGGCCGGTCAGGAATATGGCACTTTGTTCAATTCGGATAAAGGATTGGTGGTGACATTCACTTTAAACAAAGACATGAAAAATGCTAGACTTCGTTATATTACCACGGGGCATGGTGGTTGGGAGAATGGCGATGAATTTGTACCTAAAAGAAATTCGATTTATTTAGATGAAAAGGAAGTCTTCCATTTTACCCCTTGGCGGGAAGATTGTGGTTCGTATCGATTGTACAACCCGGCATCGGGAAATTTTCCTAACGGATTATCTTCCTCTGATTACAGCCGATCTAATTGGTGCCCTGGCACTTCGACTAACCCAATTTATATAGAATTAGGAGATATAAAAGCCGGAACGCATAGCCTTCAAGTGAAAATTCCACAAGGAGCCAATGAAGGGACAAGTTTTAGTGCTTGGAATGTTTCGGGGGTATTGCTTGGAGAGTAGAATTCAACACTAATTGCACTAATTTACACTAATTTACACTAATTTATATCCCTATTTATTTCACGAAAATAAAATTAATAAGTTGGGCTCGTTCTACTTCGATTAGGAATAAGCACTTTGCTTTTTTTGCCACAGATTGCACGGATTAAACAGATTAATAATCAGTCGAAGAGATGAAATAAAAAAAACCTACAAGGTTAGTTGTAGGTTGGTGTGCTTATTTTATAGAACCGATTATATCGTATTTGGTGATAATGTGGTGTTTTCCATTTCCTAAATCCACTAGAACCGCTTGGTTGTCTTTGGTGAATAGTTTAGAGACTTCTTCGATGGCAGTTCCTAATTTTACTATAGGATAGGCTTTGCCCATTATTTCACGTATTGGTTTGTCGGCAACATTTTTATCAGAAACATAACTTTGGAAAAGATCCGATTCGTCTACCGAACCAACAAATCCTGTGATATCGATTACTGGAATTTGTGAGATTTTGTATTTACGCATGCGGTCGATTGCATGCGAAACCAATTCTTCAGTTCTAACAATTACTAAAGGCTTGTCGAGGTGGTCTTTAATTACGTCCTCGGCTTTGGTAATGTCTTCATCTAAAAATCCTCTTTCGCGCATCCAATCGTCGTTGAACATTTTTCCAACATAACGACTTCCCGAATCGTGGAATAAAACAACAACTACATCGTCTTTAGTGAAATGTTCTTTAAGTTGGTGTAATCCTTTAACACAAGAACCAGCAGAGTTTCCAACAAAGATTCCTTCTTCTAAAGCAATTTTACGGGTATACACCGCAGCGTCTTTATCGGTTACTTTAGTAAAGCCATCGATTAACGAAAAGTCAACGTTTTTAGGAAGGATGTCTTCCCCAATTCCTTCAGTGATGTAGGAATATATTTCGTTTTCATCGAAAATTCCAGTTTCGTGGTATTTTTTAAAAACCGAACCGTAGGTGTCAATTCCCCAAATTTTAATATTTGGATTTTTTTCTTTTAAATATCTTCCTATTCCAGAGATGGTGCCTCCAGTTCCAACGCCTACCACAAAATGGGTGATTTTACCATCGGTTTGTTCCCAGATTTCTGGACCGGTTTGTTCGTAATGCGCTAAGGCATTACTTGGATTGTCGTATTGGTTAACGTACCATGAATTAGGAATGTCGATTGCTAATTGTTTAGAAACCGAATAATACGAACGCGGATCCGTTGGTTCTACATCGGTTGGACAAACTATAACTTTCGCACCAACTGCACGAAGAATATCTACTTTTTCTTTGGATTGTTTATCGGAGATAACACAAATTAATTTGTATCCTTTGATTATAGCAGCAAGCGCCAAGCCCATTCCGGTATTTCCAGAAGTTCCTTCAATGATGGTTCCTCCTGGTTGTAAACGACCGTCGGCTTCGGCATCTTCTACCATTTTTAGAGCCATACGGTCTTTGGTAGAGTTTCCTGGATTGAAGGTTTCTACTTTAGCAAGAACTAAAGCATCAATTCCTTCTACCACTTTGTTTAGTTTAACTAAAGGTGTGTTACCAATAGTCCCTAAAATATTTTCAGAATAATTCATTTTTGTTTGTTTGTGATTGCAAAGATATTGATAAATAAATGGTCTTGCAAACTACTGATTTCATACCAATAGCCTGCCGTTTAACCCTGATGGAAGTGGCATCCTTTTTCTTGTCAAAGAAAAAGATAGAACGGACAGCAGGAATTGCGTGTACTAAAATGCCTAAAGTATATGTTTCTAATAAAAAATTATTGGAAGAAATTCCATACCAATCCGAAACGCACCATAAAATCGTGGTAGGGTAAATTGGGCGCGGAGTAGTATTTATTGCCTGAAAAAGCGGAGTTGAAATGCTCGGCTTTGAGGTAAATTCGGGTTTGTTTTACACGGGCATTTACGAAGAAATCTAGCATTGGGAATTCGCCAATTTGCTTGTTTTTTTGGACAAAAAACTCCGCAAGAATTGGGTTATAATCGTCGGCGTAGTATTTGGTAAAGTAATTGATGGTGATTCCTGTTTGCAAAAACATGGCGCGTTTAAATACGTAATCGGAAAAATAAAGTGTATTGCGTAAGGTTAGTTGCGGCACATTTAGAATAGCGTTTGTTTGTGAAACTTTTTGGTATAAAAAGGTGTTATCAAGCCCCCATTTTCGGTATTTAAATTCGCGAGCCACTTTTAGTGAAATGTAGTTGATGGTGCCAGAATATTGGTGGGGCGTTACTAACTGCAAATTAGCTTGTTGAATGGTATCTTGAAAATAAAGATGGTCGTTGAGAGTTGTCAACTGCAACGAAGCATTAACCCATTGGGTTGTTGCATTCACCACCAAATTATTGATTTTCTCGTTTTTGAAACTTTTAAACCAATTGTAACTATCATAGGTACTTTGGTTTAGTATGTAGTTGTGGTTGGGTAACTTACTAATGTTTTGGTATTGAAAACTAATGCTGTTTTTAGGGTTGATGGTGTAAGTTAAGTGAACATCTAGATTGCGAAGAGGCTGCGTGGAAATAGAATTGGACAAAATAACGGTTCCGTTAAGTTTATTTTTTCGGTAATCGTATTGCCCACCTACGGTATTTATTACTGCTTGGACTTGGCTTGGGATGCTAGTGGTTCCCATAGTTTTTTCATAACCATTAAAATATTTGTAGATGAAATTTTCTACAAAAAACTGTAGTTTACCGAGTGTTTTATTTTCATAGATAGCTCCTACTTTGTTGTAAAGCCTGTCGTACATTGTTTGGTCTAGGATGTTTACTTTTAAGGAAGCCGTACCAAATCGATTGAAAGCAGTACCGGTTGTGCCTATTGAAGAACTTAAAGTAGCTTGATTAAATTCGAAAAATTTATGTTCGTAGTTTAATTGGTGCGCAATGTATAGGTTGTTTTCGTGGTCTTTAGCGTTAACGCGAAGGGTTTGATCTATAAAGAAACGCTTTCCTTTAAAAAATGATTTAGCATCGGTTAAATATACTTGTAAACGAGGTCTATTTTTATAGAGAGGATCTTTATCTTCAAAAAAATCAGGTTGGGTAAGTCCACCGTTTTCACCATTTAATAAATCTTGACCGGTGTAATGAAAATTCATGGCATAACGTTTATCCAAGGTGAAATAACTTGCTGTAAAACGGAAATTACCATTGCTAGATAATTGGTTAATGTATTTCCCTAGAGAGCGCAATCCTTTGAAAGCAATAGAGAAATTGAAATTTTTAGCGGTGTTTAAGGTAACTAATGCATCCACACTTTGCCCTTGTTCCATTACGGTTTTAAAATAGAGTTCGGTTAACGGAGTTGCTACCGAAAAGTATTTAATATCCTCTACCTCTAGATAATTCATTTGTTTGGCTTTAAAACCAAATTCTGGAAAGGGGGAAAATTTGTTTAAACCAAAGTTAAGAGTAGAATAGGTTTGTCCTTCATTTGGGAAAGGCATTAAACCGAACATATCTTTGCGAAGGTAATTGTAATCGTATTCTTTTTTTATGGATAAGGTAGTGTCTAAAACTATAGTATCCCTTTGAATAGAGATAATCTTGTAGGAGGTAATTGGAGCCTTTTGGGCTTTTTCTTTAGCTCTTTGTTCTGGTGTTTTAACTAGACTTTTATTATCTGCTGGTTTACCTTTTTCTTGAGAAAAAGAAAAAACAGTGGTAAAAAGAAAAAGGAAAATATATAATTGTCGCATATCAAATGGAAAGCAACAAAAATAAGGAAATGTTTATAAAGTAAATCATAAATATAATTTAAAAAAAAAGACCGCCATGAAGGCGGTCTTTAATATTAAAACAATAATTCTTATTGTAACCAAAAAGGTGATTTAGAATTAACTGTAAACAAATCACTAATTGTAACATTTGGTACATTTGCAGAATTTGCAATGTACTCAGAACTTGGATATATTAATCTGTTAGGTCTTTGAGTATAAGAAGAATTCAAAGGCATTGGATTGATAGGGAAACCTGTTCTTGTATTGTCAATATATGATTCAATAGCATTAGAAGGCAAAATAGCAATCCATTTTTGATACATAATCGCATTATAATTTTGATTAAATGTATTAGCTGGATTATAACCGTAATTAGGTTTAGAAGCATTAACTGTTGCTAAATAAGTACCTGCAGTAGCATTGTAAAAAGCCATAGAAGATGCAACTCCAGCATTAAATTCAGCTTGAGCATTTAATCCTAGTAATCCATAAGCAGGTTTAACAGAAGCTAAATGAGCAGCCTCAGCTTGTAAAAAATGACACTCAGACAAAGTCATGATATTTCCTTTTACACCAGCTAAAGTATTACCACTTGATCCAGTAGGCAAAGTTGCTCCGTTACCAGTTTGATTATAAGCATTGAAAAACAATCCTGAAAATTTACTTGGTTGACCTGCGCTAACTCCACCTGGCTTGAAAACGTCTACAGCAACACTACCTTGAGTAACACCTCTATAAGAAGAACTGATACTAGTAAATATAGAGAACCTTCTTGGGTCAGCTACATTTGGATAGAATACATTTGATCCAGCTACAACTTCTTGAGCTGCAGGAGAAGAATAATTAATTAATGAATATGCGTTCATACATTTAGCAAAGTGTCCAGATGCAGCATAAACATTATAACTTGTTGCAGCTGCATTTAAATCCCATCCAAAATTATAAACTAAAGGATTAACAGTATCATTTCTTCCGTTACTGTAACCTGGTTGAATAACAACATCACTTGTAATAAATGAGTTATTACCATTAGTTGACATAGCTTGTAATCTATTATCTCTATAAGTTGCAGCAGCACCTGTTGCTTTAGACATTCTAAGCAACATTTTCAATTCAATAGTATTAGCGAAAAGTTTCCATGAACCCATATTTCCACCATAAACCATGTCATAAGTAGCAGATTTACCAACAGAATTTGGATAGTTACCATTGTTAATATCATCTATTAAAGTTCTTGCCTCATCTAATTCAGAAAATAATTTTTTGTAGATATCAAAACCTGAATCATATTTAGGTGTGATATTTGCAATTCCTTGAAAAGCTTCTGAATATGGAGCGTCACCATATAAATCCACAATGTATTGCATATTATATACCTTACCAATTTTAGAAATTGCTTTATATTCTTTATAAGAAGAATTTACATCATTAAAATCAATGATTTTTTGATATGCTCCCATTCTTAAATATAAACCTTCCCAAATTGATTTGTAAAAAATATTTGTAATGTTTAATGAAAACTCATCATTAAACGGACTAGCGTAACTTTGAACATTACCCCCACAAGCATTAGAAAACAAAAGACCTAAACGCTCCATTGTACCAGCCTGAGTTGAAAAAGATAGAGTTTGTGCAGCAGGTAAATATTGATCTGGTGTAGCTGCATCAGCATGTAATTGATTAGGATTTTCACCTAAATCCAAATAATTATCACAGGAAATAAATCCGAAAGATAATAAAAGGAAAGCTATTTTAATTTTTTTCATAATTAGTAATATTAAAAAGTTACATTTAAACTAAAACCATAGGTTTTTGTGGTTGGATATTGGCCAACATTTGAATATCCTGGCAATCCATTAGAATAGGAAGCCTCTGGATCAGTATAACCCATATTTTTTCTACCATATTTATCACTATTGTGAATAAAAATAATAAATGGATTTCTTGCATTAACTCCAAATTTGAAAGAACTTATTCCTGTATCTTTCAACATTTTAGAAGGCAATGAATAAGATAATGAAATTTCTCTTATTTTAACTGCAGAAGCATCAAGTATTGAATATTGACCTATTCTGCTTAATTGTGCATAATAAGCTCCTAAACCACGTGTATCAACTGCAGCTGCACCTCCAACTGGAGTTGTATTTGTAGTGTATACAGGAGTTGATGGTAAACTAGTGTTTACAACAGAGTTAGGAACTGTATATCCATGATCTCTATCAAATTCAGCAGAATCTAAAGAATAACCAGCAAATAACATTGAATTATATGTATCTGAATACATACTATAATTTGCTCTATAATCAGCAACTGCTGTTAAAGATATACCTTTATAAGAGAATGTATTTGAAAAGTTTACTATATAATCTGGAGTACCTTTACCAACAGTTTGTAAAGTAGAGGTAACTTGAGGTATTCCATTAGCACTAACAATAATGTGACCAGCAGAATCAGTAACATATTGTGTAGTTTTAATAGATGGAAATTCTTCCCCAACTGATGCATAAATACCAACACCACCGGCAGAATCAAGCAAAAGATTGACATCATTAACTCCTCCTGATAATTCTTTAACAATAGTTTTATAATGAGTTAAACCTGCTCTAAAATTCCAATTAAAACCAGTAGCACTTCTAAAAGGACTAAAGCCTACACCAAATTCGTACCCTTTGTTTTGTAATTTACCAGTATTACTAAGTAAAGAAGATGCGTAAGGTGCGTAAGAAGTAGTTGCAGCAGTAATTAAATCTTTAGTATCATTAACATAGTATGAACCATCTAATGTAAGTCTATCATCAAAGAAACCTAACTGTCCACCAACCTCTTTAGAGTAAACAAACTCTGGTCTGATATTTGGATTAACAAGAGAAGTTCTTGGTGAGTAAGATATCATACCACCTGATGCATATGGGAACCCTGAAGCACCTAAAGCAGTATCGGTAGTAGCATAAGGATAAACGGGACTTGAATTACCTACTACAGTGTAGTTAACATAAAATTTAGCATAATTCAAAATGTTCCCTTTAATACTTTTAAAAGCTTCGGTTGGAACAAATGACAATCCACTAGAATAATAATTAAATGATTTCCCTTTAATTGTTGATGTTTGTTCAATACGGTCAGTTAAATTAAGGAATAAATATTTATTATAATCTAAATCCACATTAACAAATGAAGCTACTTTTCTAGTTTGAGAATATCCATTGCTCAAAGAAGTAATACGATCTGCATTTGAAACGTTTTGAATATTATACCATCCTGGAATTTTTAAATTAGTACCACCTTGTTGTGTATAAATGGTATATCTATCTTGAATATTAGCTCCAACATTTGCTTTCAAGTTTAATTTAGAACTTAAATCATAATTTAAATTTAATAATAAATCGTTATAAATGTTTCTTGAATTATTTGTTGAAATATAATAACTAGAAGTGCTATACTGATCTGAACCACCAAAATCTTGGTAAGAACCAGTTGTTGATCCAGTTAAAAGAGATGAATAGTCATAAGATGCATTTTCATTAAAACCATCGTTATGAGAATCTGATACTGAAGAATTCATTTGAATATTAGCAGTATTTGATATAGATATATTTTTATTCAACTCATACTCTAATCTTAATATACCATTAAAGTTATTAGTGTTTGTATTATATCTTTTTTGTTTAATTATTTGCCAAGGGTTTTGTGCATAAACAGTCCAGTGGTGAGCTGTTCCTGAATCTTTAAACAAATTAATATCAACATTGGTTGGAGTTTGAAGCAACTCGTAAAGCAAGTTAGAATCAGTACTTGTATCGGATTGGTTAGTATAAGAAGCAGTCCCATCTACTTTCCATTTACCTGCTTTTTTTCCAGCTTTAAACATGAAAAAATTTCTTTTTGAACCATCTTTATCAACTATAAAATCTGTAGTTTGACGAGAAAAAGTTGCCATAACGTAACCATCAGCATTACCTGAATTTATAGTAACATTATTTTGTATAACAGATCCAGTTTTAAAGAAACTTTTAATATTATTTGAACCTAAAGAAGCCCATTTACTTTGAAAAATAGTTCCGTCAGCTTGAGGCAAACCTACAGGAACTGTAGTTCCCGCCCATGCTGGATTACTAAAAGATGGACCCCATGCTCCATTTTCGAAAGGAGAATAGGAAGTAGTAGGATTTCTTGGGTCAGTACCTGGAAAACCAAAATCATAACTTCCATCTACCCACCCTTGACCATATTTAGTTTGTCTGCTAGGTAAAAAAGAAACCGATTGAAAATCAACAGAAGAACTTAAAGAAATTTCTAATTTATTTTTAGCTCCTTTTTTTGTAGTAACAACAAGTACACCATTAGAACCTTGTTCACCGTATAAAGCACCACCTTGAGCACCTTTAATTACGGTCACAGATTCAATCATGTCTGGTGGCATTTGTTGTAAAATAGATGCAGAAGATATTGCATTATCAATTACTACAAGCGCTTGGTTATTACCAGTTAAAGTTCTGTTTCCTCTTAATACAATACTAGTAGTTGGAGTAGCTCCATTAGAAGTAGTATTAATTTGCAAACCTGTTACTTTACCAGCCAAAGACTGAATAACATTAGGATTAGATGCCTGAGTCAACTCTTTTGCACCAACCATAGTTTGAGCAGAAGTTAATTGATTTTTTGTTCTTTTGATACCAATAGCACCTGTAAAAACAACATCATCTAAAACTTTTGCATTTTCTTTCATAGCCACATTATAGCTATTTGCAGAACCAACTGTTACAGATTTTTTTTCATATCCTGAAAAGGACACTACTAAAACATCTCCTGATTTTGCTTTGATGGAAAATTTTCCATCCATATCTGCTGAAACGCCTTTTGCTGTACCTTTAATTACAACATTAGCACCAGGTAAAGGTAATTTACCATCGGTAATTGTACCTGTTACAGTTTTGTCTTGTGCAAACGAAAACTGCATTGATAACGCTACTAATAGCGTAAAAATCCATTTGAACTTCGATCTCATATTAATTTTATTTGAGTTAGTTATTCCGCAAACTTCTTAATAATTTCTTAAATAACCAAATAATATGCATAAATATTACATTTTAATTATGTTAAAATTTAAATGGATTACTAAATTTGCGGTCACAACACATTTCATAGATGCCTATTGTTTTGTATGGCTGGGTAATAATTTGATTTTTTTTACAAAATAATATTATGTTAAAATTAAGATTTACCGATTATAAACTAGAATGCGGAACCGATGAAGCTGGACGAGGTTGTTTGGCAGGTCCTGTTACAGCTGCTGCGGTACTACTGCCAGATAATTTTAATTTGGATTTACTCAATGATTCCAAACAATTATCTGAAAAAACTAGAGATAAATTAAAACCCATTATTGAGGACCTTGCAATATCTTTTTCGGTTACTCATTTAGATCCAATAATCATTGATGAAATTAACATCTTGAATGCTTCTATTCAAGCCATGCAAGAAAGCATTATGAAGTTAAACCCAACTCCTTTATATATCATAGTGGACGGAAATCGATTTAAACCATTAAATAACATTCCTTTTAGTACAATTATAAAGGGAGATTCTAAATATATGAGTATTGCGGCTGCATCGGTATTAGCTAAAACCTATCGGGATGCCTATATGGATAAAATTCATGAGGAGTTTCCAATGTATAACTGGAAACAAAATAAGGGTTACCCTACTAAAGAACATCGGGAAGCGATTAAGAAATACGGCACAACTAAGTACCATAGGATGACGTTTAGGTTGCTTAAGGAGGAGTGATCAGTGTTCAGTGATCATTATTCAGTTTTCTGTCCGTTGTAATTTGTGTTCCGTGATCGATAGGTTGCGAATGAAGAGATTTGGTCTGCGGTTGAATATGTCCTTGGAACTCGGGACAGGTCGCGACCTGTCCGTACGGAATTAATATAGGGTTATCATAGTTTATTGAGGATACTCGAAAACGGAGTTGAAAATTTGAGCGAAGTGTTTTACTATTTTTTCTTTTACCTCTTGCTCGTTTACGTTTTCTACACCAAGTTCTACATTTAAGGATGTAACTGCTTTGCCTTTTATGCCGCAAGGGATGATGTTATCAAAATAGCCAAGATCGGCATTAACGTTTAGTGCAAAACCATGCATGGTAACCCAGCGGGATGCTCGAACTCCCATTGCGCATATTTTTCTTGCAAATGGTGTTCCTACTCCAAGCCAAACTCCGGTTTCACCTTCGCTTCGTACTCCGATTATATTGTATTCGGCGAGGGTTAAAATAATGACTTCTTCTAGAAAACGCAAATACTTGTGGATGTCGGTGAAGAAATTTTCAAGATCTAGAATTGGATAGCCTACAATTTGACCTGGCCCATGGTAGGTAATGTCACCACCTCTGTTTATTTTGTAATAAGAAGCGCCTTTGGCTTCGAGTTGTTTTTCTGAAAGCAGCAAGTTGGAAACCGCACCACTTTTCCCTAAGGTGTATACATGGGGATGCTCTACAAAAAGAAAATAATTGGGTGTTGGAAGTTGGGTTTCTTCTCTCCTATTTTGAATTTTAATATCTACAATTTCTTTAAACAAGGTTTCTTGGTAATCCCAAGTGGCTTTGTAATCTTTGTTGCCTAAATCTTGAAGTTGTATTAGTTTATTCATTTTTTCTATTGTGGTAGACGGAACTATACATCTAGTTTGAAAACCAGATAATTTTAGGAATTTTAAACAAAGAAGCTAAATTTTTCTATTTAGCCCCGAATGAAGTGGAAATCCTGGCGTTGTGAGATTGCTTCGCAAGCTCGCAATGACAGATTGGAACGAAATGCGGGAATGCAAATTATAGATAAAGCCCTAACGATTCGCTCCTATTAAAACAATCCATTTATTTCTGCGTCAATACGATTAATAATGTTTCCTAGATCTTCTGGATTGTTTAAGAAATCGATATTATCTACATCAATAATTAATATTTTTCCTTTTTCATAAGTGGTTACCCAAGCCTCGTAACGCTCGTTCAATCGGCTTAGGTAATCAATGGATATAGTGTTTTCGTAATCGCGTCCGCGTTTGTGAATTTGACCAACAAGATTTGGGATGGAGCTTCTTAAATAGATTAACAAATCGGGAGCTTTAACCAAGCTTTCCATCAATTCGAAAAGTGATTTGTAGTTTTCAAAGTCGCGGTTGGTCATTAAACCCATTGCGTGAAGGTTGGGCGCAAAGATATGAGCATCCTCATAAATGGTTCTATCCTGAATGATTTTTTTTCCGCTTTCGCGAATTTGTAGCACTTGACGAAAACGGCTGTTTAAGAAATATATTTGTAAATTAAAGGACCAACGTTCCATTTGGTGGTAAAAATCATCTAAGTATGGATTGTCTACTACGTCTTCAAAATGTGGCTCCCATTTGAAATGTTTGGCTAAAAGTCGTGTTAAGGTTGTTTTTCCGGCACCTATATTCCCTGCTACAGCTATATGCATTATGGTATGGTTAATTTATAATTTGTGATTCCTTCGTTGGTAAAAATAGATAAAATTTGGTCTTTGTAATAAAAATTTCGCAATGATTTCTCAACAATTTGAATTTGGTATTGCTTATCATTCGTGTAATCTCTTACTAGCAAAGCGTTGTCTTTTAAAAAAATAATTTTATTTTCTGCAATAATTTGACAATCTGTAAAAGTGGAATCTATAGTAAAGCTGGAAATTTTGCCATAAAGATTGCAAGTGTTCCATTGCTTATTTTTGGATATCCATTGGAAATAATTATAGTCGGTTTGGTAATAACTAAAACCCTCCCCTATTGGGTTTCCAATTTCTTGGTATTGGGTGGTGACTAAATCGTAAAGACCGAGTTGTTGTTTAAGGGAATTGAAAATCCACAATTTATTTTGGCCCGCAATTCCTAATGCAGAGACTACTATTGAATTATCTAATTTAGAGAAATCTATTCGTTGCACTTCATTAAGTTGGTTGTCTAAGATTACTGCTGTATTGAAAGCTTCGTAAAAAACAATTATTTTGAGTGGATTTATAATATCCACCTTGGTTATGGCGCCTAAAGAAAATGCTTGGTATTGCAGAATAGTTTTGGTGTTTTTCTTGAACAAAACATTATTTTTGATATAGTAGTAATTTTTAAATCCGTCAAGACCTACAAATAGATCTGCCTTTATTGCAATAGAATCTATGCGAATAGGAACTAACTTTAGACTTTGACTAAAGCCTAAAACTGTTGTTAAAAAAAGAAATAAATATGCTAGTTTTTTCATTATGAGGCTAAATTACATTAAAGTATTGGAATTAACCAAAAGCCATTAATAAAATATTTAACAATTTATTAGTAACAAAAAACAGATTCATTCGTCATATTTGTCGCTGCAAAATCTAACGAAACCCAAATTATGAAAAAAATATTTCTACCAATTACCTTTTTGCTTACTATTTTAACTTCACAAGCCCAGAAAAATTTTCAGGGAATGGCAGTTTATGAGTCTAAAACAAGTACTGCCGACTTTAAAAAACGATTTGAAGGAAATAAAGAAATGACTCCCGAAATGCAAAAGGGCATTGAGGAACGAATGAAAAAAATGTTTGAAAAAACTTTCATTCTAAACTTTGACAAACAAACTTCCATTTATAAAGAAGAAGAAAAATTGGACGCTCCAGGACAAAATGGTGGTGGTATGCGAATGATGTCCTCATTTATGGGTGGTGGCGGAACTTATTTTAAGAATGTTAAAGATAAAAACTACACGGTTGACAAAGAATTTATGGGAAAAGAATTTTTAATAAAAGATTCTTTAAAAACTTATAAATGGGTTATGGAAAGCGAAACCCGTCAAATTGGTGGCTATACTTGCTACAAAGCAACTACAATAATTCCTGCTAGCAAAACTGATTTTAGAAACTTTAGACCTAAAAGAGAGGAAGATAAAAAAGTTGAAAACAAAAAGGAAGAAATAAAATCGGATTCTACTAAAACAGATGTTAAAGAAAAGAAAACCAATTTCATGGATGATATTGAATTACCAAAAGAAATCACTATTACTGCTTGGTACACACCAGAAATTCCTGTAAACCAAGGTCCCGAGGGATACTGGGGATTACCAGGACTTATTCTGGAAGTGAATGATGGCAAAACTATTATTTTATGTTCTAAAGTAATTTTAAATGCTAAAGATAAAGTAGAAATAAAAGCCCCAACAAATGGAAAAGCAATTTCTCAAAAAGAATACGACGACACCATTATTAAAAAAATGGAAGAGTTTAGACAAATGAACCAAGGTCAAGGAGACCATGGAGGTCCTGGAAGAGGAATGCGATTTGGCGGATAATTTATATAGAACTAATAAGGAAGAATCTCTAAAATTGGAGATTCTTCCTTTTTTATGAACACTAGAATTCAAGAATAAACAAATTACCAACATGAAAAAAATTACTTTACTTTTTATACTTTTTATTACTACTTTTTCATTTGCACAAAACATTCGCTTTGAAGGCGTTATTTCTGAAGCCGGAAAAACACCTTTAGACATGGCAAATATAATGGCCGTAAATCTTGCTACTAAAGGAATGGATGCTTACGCCATAACCAATGACAAAGGAAGATTTGTCTTGAACTTAAAACCAAATACCACTTATTCTGTTAAACTGACCTACATTGGAATGCAGAACAAGGAAATCACAGTGGTTACTAAAGACGTAAACATAAACCAGAATATCACGATGGAAGCTGGTGGAATTGAGTTGAACGATGTAGAAATCGTAAGAGAAATGCCCGTTTCTATAAAAGGAGACACCATTGTTTATAATGCCGATTCTTTTAAATCAGGGACAGAAAAGAAACTGGAAGATGTATTAAAAAAACTACCTGGGGTTGAAGTAAACTCGGATGGTGAAGTTCAAGTGGAGGGTAAAAAAGTTACTAAATTAATGGTTGAAGGAAAAGATTTTTTTGATGGAGATACTAAACTAGGTGTTAAAAACATTCCAGCTGATGCTATTGATAAAATTCAAGTGTTGCGAAACTACAATGAAATTGGGCAACTAAAAGGGTTGGAAAACAACGAAGAAAGTGTTGCAATGAACATCAAACTTAAATCTGGAAAAAAGAATTTTTGGTTTGGTGATATGACCGCTGGAGGTGGCTCGGGCGAAAGCAATAATACTACTAAGTTAGATCGTTACATTTTAAATCCGAAAGCGTTTTATTATAACCCAAAATATAGTATGAATGTAATTACCAATTTTAATAATATTGGAGATTTACCTTTAACTATTCAAGATTATTTTAAAATGACTGGTGGTTTTAGAGGCATGATGAAAAAAGGAGGAAGTTCTTTTAATGTAGCTTCTAATGATTTGGGGATTTCTGCCCTACGAAATAACAGAGCTAAAGAAATTGAGACTAAGTTTGGTGCAACTAACTTTTCGTATAGTCCAACAAAAACTTGGACATTGAGCGGATTTGGCGTTTTATCCTATTCTAAAACTCAAATTGAAACCAACTCCCAATCGACAATTTTAGCTTCTAAAACGCAAATAAATTCCAAAGAAACTCCTGTGCAACAAACCAATTATGGTTTATTTAAAATGAGTTCTTCCTACAAACCAAACACTAATTTTCAATTTGATTATGATGTTTTAATGAAGAAATCTAGTCAAATTGAAAATTCCTTAATTAATAGAGAATCTATTGTTAATTCGGTTTCTAGTTTGGATAATATTTCTACATACAAGAAGCAAAATCCTACTTCGGTAAACCAAAACTTTAGCATTTATTATACTTTAAAAGAAAAAAGCGTTTTTGATTTAGAGATTCAACATTTATATCAAGAAGAAGATCCTTTTTACAATGCTAATTTACGTCTTCAACCTTTTACATTATTTGGATACACTCCTAATCAAAACCGAAATGATTTAAACCAATCGCGTTTTGTAAAAACCAATAAGTTGGATTCTAAATTGGATTATTATTATATGGTTACTCCAAAAACTAACTTTAATGTTACTTTAGGAAACACCTATTCCTATCAAAATTTTAATTCTTCTATCTTTCAAATGTTAGATTCTGGAGTGAAAAATGACTTGAATGACATTACCAATACCAATCAAGTTACTTACAATTTCAATGACGCTTTTGTTGGGATACATTACAAAATGTTATTAGGAAAATTAACGATAACTCCTGGATTTAGCGAGCATTTGTATAGCATGAAAAATCAACAATTAACAACAGATGTGACTAAAAGTTTTACTAAATTCTTACCCGATTTATTTATGTTATATCAAATTAAAAAAGCAGAAACTTTAACGTATACTTATTCGTTAAACAATGTTTTTACGGATATTTCCCAATTGGTTCAAGGTTATATATTAAATGGTTACAGCAGTTTGTTTCGAGGAAATAGAGATTTAGAAAACGCCACTTCGCAAGTGCATTCGCTTAGATATTTTAAATACAATATGTTTAATTTTGAGAATATTTTCGCCAATGCATCCTATACTAGAACAACAGATGCCGTGAAAACTAATGCTACTTTTATTGGTGTGAATCAAACCTCAACGCCTTATAATTCTAACTTTCCTAATGAAACGGCAACGGGTATGGGAAGTTACGGAAGATCGTTCTTGAAAAACTATAAAGCATCAGGAAGTGTGAATGTAAACTGGTCTAAATTTAGTAATATTCAAAATAGCGTAGTGGCTTCTACGGAGAGTTTTACCCAAACGTATTCTGTAAAAACTGCAACTATGTTTAAGAAAGTGCCCAATATTGAGCTTGGTTATTCAACTACAATTAACGAATACAACCATGCTAAATATTTCACTAATACCCCTTCTATTACTTTGGATTATTATTTCTTAAATGGATTTGCATTTGTTACAGATTACCAATACTACCATTATTTTAATAACGATAGTACCATTGATAATCATTACCAATTCTTGAATGCTAGTTTGAATTACCAAAAGAAGGATAGTAAATTTGAATATAAAATTTCGGCAACTAATTTATTAAATACAACGTCTTTAAACGATAATAGCTTTAATCAATTTACCATATCAAGTTCTCAATATATTGTGCAACCACGTTATGTAATATTTAGTTTGAAGTATAATTTGTAATACAAGACATAACTCCATAAAAAAACAGTTGCGAATATTTGCAACTGTTTTTTTGTATAAATTATTCTTTTATTATTTATTTTTCTTCCGAAGAACCTTTCATTTTTTCTGCTTTTTTTGCTTCCATTTTTTCTTTTCTCTCTTGCATTTTTTGGTTCCATTTAGCATACTGCTCTGGATTAAGAATTTTTTTCATGTTGGCATCCATAGATAGCTCATCCTCTTGTGATTTAGCTTTACGAGCTTGCATTTCCTCTTTAGAAGGTTTGTTTCCGGATGCTTTTCTAGCTTCCATTTCAGCTTTATTTGCTTCTCTTTTAGAAACTTCTTTAGCAACTAATGCCCTAATGTCTTGCACTTGCTTTTCATTTAGACTTAAATCTTTAGTCATTCTTTTAACTTGTGATTCTACCTTTTGCTCAGGAGTCATTTGTTCTTTTTGTTCCTTAACTTGTTTAACATCTTCTTGAGCAAAGGTTGTCATCCCAACAACTAACAATGCCGCTACTAATAATTTTTTCATGTTTTATTTTTTAAAAATTGGTTTGCTAATTTGACTTAAAAAATTAAATATGGTTTAATTCTTAACAAAAAATTAATATTTTTTTTAGGTTATGATTGCAGTCATAAATTTCAATGCTGTCTTATAAGGAAATTTGTACAAGAAATTTTTAATATAAAAAATCATGAACAAACTAGTATTAGTATTATTATCATTCGCACTATTTGTAGCTTGTGGTAAAAAAGAAAGCTCCGACAACGACTTTTCTAAACCTGCAGGAGCTGCAGCAGACGTGTCTTCTTACGATCCAAACAGAGGAGAAGGAAAATTTGACAAAGTAGATTTAGGAGCTGCACTCGACCAAGCAATGGCTACCGAAGGACAAAAAGTAGCAGAAGTAAAATGTACCTCCTGCCACAAACCAACCGACGAAAAATTAGTTGGGCCAGGTTGGAAAGGCGTTAGCTCTCGCAAAAAACCACAATGGATTATGAACTTCATCACCAATCCAGACCCAATGATTAACAAAGATCCTGAAGTTCAGGCGCAATTGGAAATCTGTTTAGTTCGTATGCCTAACCAAGGTTTAAACGATACTGAAGCTAGAAACATTCTAGAATACATGAGAAAAATAGACGGAATAAAATAAACCAAGGAATCCTTCTATTTGGTGAAAGAAATAGAACGATTTTTTAAAAACCAGAAAAATGAAAAATAAATTTGTAAAAGCAATTTTTGCTATTGTTTTAGGAAGTGCATTATTCACTTCTTGTAAGCCAAAAAGTTCAGGGGATGCTGTGAGTGGTGATGCTGCTCAAAAAGCATATGTAGCACCCGGAAAATACGATGAATTCTACAACTTCGTATCGGGTGGATTTAGTGGTCAAGTAAGCGTTTATGGTTTACCAAGTGGTAGATTATTCCGTGTTATCCCTGTGTTTTCTGTTGATCCAGAAAGCGGATATGGTTTTAATGAAGAAACTAAACCGATGTTGAATACCTCACATGGTTTTGTGCCTTGGGATGATCAACACCATACCGAACTTTCTCAAACTAAAGGTGAAGTAGATGGTCGTTGGCTTTTTGCTAATGCAAATAATACGCCGCGTATTGCTCGTTTGGATTTGAAAACATTCAAAACAACTGAAATAATTGAGTTGCCAAACAGTGCCGGAAATCACTCCTCACCTTTTATTACTGAAAATACCGAATATGTAGTTGCTGGAACTCGTTTTAGCGTACCACCGGACAACGCTAATGGAGATGTGCCAATTAATACCTACAAACAAAACTTTAAAGGACACATCAGCTTTGTAAAAGTTGGTAAAGAAGGACAAATGGATTTGGCTTTTCAAATTCAATGTCCGGGTGTAAACTTTGACCTTTCACATGCAGGAAAAGGAAAATCTCATGGATGGTTCTTCTTCTCTTGTTACAACACAGAACAAGCCAATACCCTGTTAGAAGTAAATGCTTCTCAAAAAGACAAAGATTTTATCATGGCTGTCAATTGGAAAAAAGCAGAAGAATACATCAAAGCAGGAAAAGGAAAACACACCACTACGAAATATGCCCATAATACTTGGGACGAAAAAACACATTCTGCAAAATCTGAAATCAAAACAGATGTACTTATTTTAGATTCTAAAGAATTGAAAGACATTTGTTATATGATTCCATGTCCTAAATCTCCTCACGGTTGTGATGTAGATCCTACTGGAGAATACATTGTAGGTTCTGGAAAACTAGCTGCTTTAATTCCTGTTTTTAGTTTTGATAAATTAATGTCTGCAATTAAAAACAAACAATTTGAGGGTGACTATGAAGGAATTCCTGTTCTTAAATACGAATCTGTTCTTCATGGAGAAGTTCAAAAACCAGGTTTAGGACCATTGCACACAGAATTTGACGGAAAAGGAAATGCTTACACTACCATGTTTGTTTCTTCTGAAGTTGTAAAATGGGATATTCAATCTTTGAAAGTTTTGGATAGAGTTCCAACGTATTATTCTGTAGGTCACTTATGTATTCCTGGAGGAGATTCTAAAAAACCTTTCGGAAAATACTTAATTGCTTATAACAAAATCACCAAAGACAGATACTTGCCTACAGGTCCTGAATTAGCTCAATCGGCTCAAATTTATGATATTAGTGGAGATAAAATGCAACTCATTTTAGATTTTCCAACCATTGGAGAACCGCATTATGCACAAGCTGCCCCTGCCGATTTAATTCGAAATAATGGTCAATTGAAATTCTATAAATTAGAAGACAACCACCATCCATTTGTTTCAAAAGGAGAAAAAGAAACCAAAGTAGTTCGTAACGGAAACCGTGTAGATGTCTCAATGACTTGCATTCGTTCTCACTTTTCTCCAGATAATATTGAAGGAATTAGATTGGGTGATGAAGTGTATTTCCACATAACCAACCTAGAACAAGATTGGGATGTGCCTCATGGATTTGCAATTAAAGGTGCCAATACTTCCGAATTATTAATAATGCCGGGTGAAACTGCAACATTAAAATGGACTCCAGATAGAGTTGGAATTGTTCCTTTCTATTGTACCGATTTCTGTAGTGCATTGCACCAAGAAATGCAAGGTTACATAAGAATTTCTCCTGCGGGAAGTAGTGTACCATTAACCTTTAGCTTAGGAACTAACTTACCTGCTAAAACCAAATAATATTTTAAGTAAAATAGTGGTTAGTAATTAGTGATTAGATTTTTTGCTAGTTACCAATTACTAACCACTAATTACTTTTAAAAATAAACCAAAATGAAAAAGTCAAAAATTTCAATGTTATCTAGAGCCATATTCTTGATTGCATCCGCATTATTATTGTCTTCCATTTTCTTTCCGTTGTGGAGAATAGAACTCACGGCCCCGCAATATCCAGAAGGATTAGTATTACAATTACATGCCGATAAAATTGGTGGTGATGTAGATATCATTAACGGATTAAATCATTATATCGGAATGAAAACCTTACATGCCGAAAATTTCTTTGAGTTTTCTGTTCTAAAATACATCTTCATTGCATTCGCAGTTTTCGGAGTGTTTTTCACCTTTCTAGGAAGTAAAAAAGGATTGTACTTTTACTTTATTTCATTTGTTCTATTTATAATTGCATCGGCATGTGATTTTTACCGATGGAATTACAATTATGGCCATGATTTAAATCCAAATGCAGCTATTAAAGTTCCAGGAATGGCTTACCAACCTCCACTTTTAGGATACAAACAATTATTAAATTTTGGAGCCTATTCCATTCCAGATATCGGTGGATTTATGCTTATTGGCGCTGGAATATTACTTTTTATAGCGGTGGTTAAAGAAACTGAATTCTTAAATCGGTTTAAAAAAACAAATCTAAATGCAATAATTGTTATACTGTTTGCCTTGACTGCTTTTTCTTGCAATTCAAAAGAACCAAAACCAATCAAATTGAATTATGACACGTGTGATTTCTGCAAAATGACTATCTCAAATGCAAAATATGCCTCCGAATTAATTACTAAAAAAGGAAGATGTTACAAGTTTGATGATGTTTCATGTATGATAAAATATCTGAAAGACAATTCGGATTTAGCAAATGCGGAGTTATTTGTTACCAACTATTCCAACGAAAATCAATTCATTCCAGTTACAAAAGGATTTTATTTATTAGGTGGAACGGTTCGCGGACCAATGGGTGGAAAAGTAGTAGCATTTGATTCTGACAAAAAAGCAGCCAATTTTCAAACCCAACTCGGAGCCGAAAAAACCACTTGGAAAACTATATATACTACCTATTAAATGAAAACTTCTAGCTACCTCCTATTCCTGTTTTTTGTAGTGCATTTTAGCAGTGCAACTACAATTCCGGTTGGAGCTAATTTCCCTGTAAAAAGCATTAAGAAAGCAATTGCTTTATCCAAAAAAGGAGATACCATTATAGTAAATAAAGGCATCTATCGTGAAGGAAACATCATCATCAACAAGAAAATAGTTTTCTTAGGTAAGGGTTTTCCAATTTTAGATGGTCAAAACAGAAACGAAGTACTATCGGTTAAAGCAGATAGTGTTATTGTGAAAGGATTTAAATTAATCAATTCGGGCCACGCAGCACTTTCCGATCCTTGTGGAATTAAAGTTTACAATTGCACTTTTGTTCGGGTTTTCAATAATATTTTAGATAATAATTTCTTCGGAATTTATCTTCAAAATTGCAATAATTGCATTGTTAAAGGAAATGAAATTAGAGCTTATGGAAAAGCAGAACAATTAATTGGAAACGGAATCCACTGTTGGAAAAGCCAAAATCTTCAAATTATTGCTAACTATATTACAGGACATCGCGACGGAATTTATTTTGAATTTGTAACTAATTCGGTTATTTGGAGAAATATTTCTACCCAGAACATTCGCTACGGATTACATTTTATGTTTTCTAACGAGGATTCCTACATCACCAATGTATTTAAAAATAATGGTGCCGGAGTGGCGGTTATGTTTTCTAGAAAAGTAAACATGTTCAATAATACTTTTGAAAATAATTGGGGCGATTCTTCTTATGGATTATTGCTTAAAGAAATCTCAGATGGCTATATTTTTAATAATAAATTCATTCAAAATACGTCGGCCATTTATATGGAAGGCATCTCCAGAATTAAAATAGAAAAAAATGATTTTATATCAAATGGATGGGGAATAAAAATTCAGGCAAGCTGCATGGATAATGAGTTAGTGAACAATAATTTTCTTAAAAACACTTTCGATATTAGCACCAATGGAAGCTTGGTTTTAAACACTTTCAATAGCAATTATTGGGACAAATACGAAGGATATGATTTAGATAAAAATGGTGTTGGCGATGTGCCGTACCATCCGTTGAGTTTATTTGCGGTTTTAACAGAAAAAACACCTTCTACCATGCTTTTGTACCGAAGTTTTATGATCACCCTTTTAGACAAATCGGAAAAGATTTTACCCAGCATTACCCCCGATAATTTTATAGATAAAACGCCATTAATGAAGTCACTGCCGTTATGATTGAAATAAAAAACATAAGTAAAAAGTTTGGAAAACTTACCGTATTAAAAGACATCAACTTGCATTTTAATAAAGGAGAATGTATTGCTTTAATTGGTCCAAATGGTTGTGGAAAAACCACTTTAATAAAATCAATCCTCGGAATGGTTTTACCCGATTCAGGAGCCATTGATTTCAACGGAAAATCGGTTTTAGGAGACTATTTATACCGAGAAAACATTGGATATATGCCACAAATTGGTCGTTATCCTGATAATATGACGATTGGTCAAATTATCGAAATGATTAAAAAAATACGAAATTCAAATGAAGATTTGGATGAAGATTTGCTAAAAGAATTTGAATTGGATAAAATGTTTGATAAACAAATGCGAACTCTTTCGGGAGGAACCACCCAAAAAGTTAGCGCTGTTTTGGCCTTTCTTTTCAATCCGGAGGTGTTGATTTTAGACGAACCTACAGCAGGTTTAGACCCATTGGCATCGGAGATTTTGAAAGAAAAAATTATACGAGAAAAAGAAAAAGGAAAACTCATTTTGATAACTTCTCATTTATTGAGTGAATTGGACGATTTGATTACCGAAATTATTTTTATGC
Source organism: Flavobacteriaceae bacterium (assembly GCA_947446865.1). Taxonomy (GTDB): domain Bacteria; phylum Bacteroidota; class Bacteroidia; order Flavobacteriales; family Flavobacteriaceae; genus Flavobacterium. Next base: position 29,269 of record CANFHX010000010.1, read on the forward strand.
AAGACGGCGAAGTGCATTTTCACAAAAAAGTAGAAGCCCTAAAAGCAGAAACTAAGGAAGAAAAAATCTCAAAAGCAATTGCTACTATTTTAAAAGACAAACGTAATGAACAGATTAATTAAAATAATTTTACTGGATATTCTAAAAAGTAAAATCGTACTGGTTTACATACTTATTTTAGCCATTTTATCTTGGAGTTCTTTTGCTTTGGAAGACAATTCTGCCAAAGGAATTCTGACGGTTCTTAACGTAATTTTATTTACAGTTCCTTTAGTAGCCATACTTTTTGCAACAATATATTTATACAATAGTTCCGAGTTTATCGAATTATTATTAAGCCAACCCATACAACGAAAAAAAATATGGTTGAGCTTATTTATCGGACTTTCTCTATCGATGATTTTCGCTTTTTTTATAGGAGCTGGAATACCGTTACTAATCTATTCCCCTGATATTGTTGGGATAATGATGCTAATTATAGGTAGTTTAATTTCAGTAATATTCGTGGCGCTTGCGTTCTTGTGTTCTATTCTAACCCGAGACAAAGCCAAAGGAATTGGCATTGCTATCATGACCTGGTTGTATTTTGCCTTGTTGTTTGACGGAATGGTTTTATTCTTATTATTTCAATTTTCTGATTATCCAATAGAAAATGCAATGGTTGGTGTAACGGCATTTAGCCCAATAGATTTGGCTCGAATTCAAATCTTGTTACATCTGGATGTATCTGCAATGATGGGCTATACTGGAGCAATTTTCAAAGACTTTTTTGGAACTTCGGTTGGACTAATTGCCTCCTTTTTACTACTGTGTTTATGGGTTATTGTTCCCTTTACGATTTCGATGCGAAAATTCAGGACTAAAGATTTATAAAATATGAAAACAGACATCCGAAATAGAAAAGATATCGAAAAATTAGTAAATACTTTTTATGATATAGTCAAAACTGATACTATAATTGGTTATTTGTTTAACGATGTTGCGCAGGTAAATTGGCAATTGCATTTACCAAAAATGTATGCTTTTTGGGAAAATATTCTTTTCTGTACTGCTAATTATAATGGCAGCCCAATGGCTGTTCACAAAGAATTACATCAAAAAAGCACCATGACCCAAGAGCATTTTAAGCATTGGAATGTGCTTTTCAATAAAACTGTTGACCACCTTTTTGAAGGCCCAAAAGCTGAAGAAATAAAAAATAGGGCGATGAATATTTCGGCAGTAATGATGCATAAAACCCTAATTTAATGCCATTTATTGTTTGTAATAGGTATATTTACAGAAGTTATGATACATCCTATTCTACTAATTTTACATCTTTTGGCCGCTAGTATATGGGTTGGTGGGCATTTACTATTATCCATTCGGTTTTTGCCAGAAGCACTCCAAAAGAAAGATTTATCCATAATTCTCAATTTCAAAGATAAATTTGAAGTGGTTGGACTCCCTTCAATTTTAATTCTACTAATTTCAGGAATAATGATGGCTTATAATTATGGGGTTCCGTTTTCAAGATGGTTTTCCTTTTCGGATGGCATTGAAAAAATAATTTCCATAAAATTAATTTTAATTTTCACCACTATAATTCTAGCAGCATACTCACAATTATATATTTTCCCAAAAGCAAATTCTGAAAGAATGTTTCCACTTGCTTTTCAAATAATTTTGGTAACCCTAATTGGCGTTGGCATGCTAGTGCTTGGAAGTTTAATTCAATTGGGAGGGGCTTAAAAGAAGCATTTTTTTATGACTTCGCTCATGTTTTATAAATACAATAAATGGTAATTTTGGATTTATAATTATTAAACAAAAAGACATGAACACCATAGAAAAAGCAACCATTGGAGCATATGTTGCCCAAGATTTCAGAACTGCTGCACTATTTTCAAAGTATAAAATTGATTTTTGCTGCAAGGGAAATAGAACCCTTGATGAAGTATGCCAAGCAAAAGGTTTGAACCTAAATGAAATTGAAAATGAATTAAATACTGTTTTAGAGTCGAACAACTCTTCCGAAATGGATTTCATTTCCTTCTCTCCTAGTTTATTAATCGATTATATTCTAGAAACCCACCACGAATATGTTTTAACAAAAACACCCGTTCTTTTGCAATACTTAGACAAACTTTGCAAAGTACATGGTTCAAATCATCCGGAGCTAATTGAAATAAATGCTATTTTTAAAATCAGTGCTGTCGAACTTTCCAATCATATGCTAAAAGAAGAAGAAGTTTTGTTTCCGTTTATCAAAACAATGACCGCTGCTTTAAAAAACAAGGAAACTATTGAACAAGCCCACTTCGGGACTGTGGACAATCCAATTGCAATGCTTAAAAAGGATCATGAAATGGAAGGTGAATTATTTGCTAAAATTGTACAATTAACCAATAATTACACACCCCCTAGTGATGCTTGCGGAACCTACAAAGTGACGTTTGCCATGTTGCAAGAATTTGAACAAGACCTTCACAAACACATCCATCTTGAAAACAATATTCTTTTTCCGAAAGCTCTACAATTAGAAGAACGATTTACAATAGTATAATTCATTAATAGAACCCTTTTAAAACCTCATCTTATGGAGAAATTTGTCATAAAAAGAAATGGAGATTACAAACCATTTGAAAGCTATAAAATAAAGGATGCTATTGAAAAGAGTTTTGAAAGTGTTTCTATTCCTTTTGACGAAAGTATTTATGAAATGGTTCGAACGGCAATTGCAAATAAAGATACCTGGGCAGTTGAGGAAATTCAAGATATTATCGAAAAATCTCTTTTCGAAAAAGAATATTTCAACGTTATGCGTTCGTTTATGTTGTTTCGTCATACCCGAAAATTACAACGGGAACATGTTGACGGATTGAACGACGACACAACTTATGTAGACAGCACCCAAACTATTGAAGAATACATTTCTCAAACCGATTGGCGAATTAATGCCAATGCCAATACCTCCTATTCTAATGCTGGTTTGGTGAATAATGTTGCCGGGAAAATCATCGCAAATTATTGGTTGGATAAAGTCTATTCTAAAAAAGAAGGGTATGCACATAGAAATGGAGATCTCCATATTCACGATTTAGATTGTTTAACTGGTTATTGTGCTGGTTGGAGTCTTAGGGTTTTATTAAACGATGGATTTAATGGTGTGCGCGGACGAGTGGAAAGCAAAGCGCCTTCTCATTTTAGAGAAGCCCTCGGACAAATGTCTAATTTTTTAGGGATTCTCCAAAGCGAATGGGCAGGCGCACAAGCATTTAGTTCGTTTGACACCTATCTCGCTCCTTATGTTTTTAAAGACAATCTTTCGTTTGACGAAGTGCTAAAAGCAGTTCGTAGTTTTGTATACAACCTTAATGTTCCGGCTCGTTGGGGACAATCACCATTCACCAATATTACTTTGGATTGGATAGTTCCTGAAGATTTGAAAACTCAAATCCCAACTAAAAATGACCATCATTTTTTTGAAGGAAACTTCAATCATGATGTTTTGATAAAAGCCCAGGAGCGCGGAGCCGATAAACCTACCGACTTACGTTACGAACATTTTCAAGCCGAAATGAACTTGATAAATAAGGCCTATTACACCGTAATGACCGAAGGGGATGCTAATGGACAACCCTTTACCTTCCCTATTCCTACGGTAAATATTACCGAAGATTTTGATTGGGATGGAGAAAACACCGAATTACTATTTGAAAACACAGCCAAAATTGGGTCTTCTTATTTTCAAAATTTTATCGGAAGCCAATATATTTTAGATGAAAATGGTATTGCAATTGAAAACCCAAATGCATACAAACCCAATGCGGTTCGAAGTATGTGTTGCCGTTTGCAACTGGATTTAAGAGAATTATTAAAACGCGGTAACGGACTTTTTGGAAGTGCCGAAATGACGGGAAGTATTGGCGTGGTTACCATCAATATGGCTCGTTTAGGCTATTTGTATGCTGGAAATAAAGAAGCCCTTTTTAATGAGTTGGATAATTTAATGGAAATCTCTAAATCAACTTTAGAGAAAAAAAGAGTCTTTATTCAACAGATGTACGACCGAGGATTATATCCTTACACCAAGCGCTATTTAACCCATTTTAGAAATCATTTTTCTACCATTGGTGTTAACGGAATGAACGAAATGGTACGGAATTTTACAAATGACAAAGACGACATTACTTCTACTTTTGGAAATGATTTTTGCTTGGAAATTTTAGATTACATCCGAAATAGAATGAAAGAATTTCAAGAAGCAACTGGAAATTTATATAATCTAGAAGCAACTCCTGCCGAAGGAACCACTTATCGATTTGCCAAAGAAGACAAAAAACGATATGCTGATATTCTTCAAGCGGGAACCGAAGAAAACAATTACTATACTAACAGCTCCCAAATTCCGGTAGATTTTACGCAAGACCCAATAGAAGCATTGTTAATGCAAGACGAATTGCAATGTAAATATACTGGTGGAACGGTGCTACATTTATACATGAACGAAAGAATAAGCTCTCCCGAAGCCTGCAAGAATTTTGTAAAAACAGTTTTAACTAAATTTAAATTACCCTACATCACCGTTACCCCAGTATTTAGCGTTTGTCCGGTTCATGGTTATTTGAATGGCGAACACGAATATTGTCCGAAATGCGATGAAGAAATTATAGAAAATCAAAAAAACACATTATATGAAAACGAACCACAATGAGATTTTAGAACAAAACCAACTTTTAAGAACAAAATGCTTAGTTTATACCAGAGTAATGGGCTACCATCGCCCTGTTGAAAGTTTTAATATTGGTAAAAAAGGCGAACACAAACAAAGAATGTATTTTAAAGAATGTAAGTGCTAAGCAAACCTATTTACAATATTACACCTTTTACGCTTTTAGATTATCCAGATAAATCTGCCTGTATTATTTGGTATTCTGGCTGTAATATGCGGTGTTTGTATTGCTATAATCCCGAAATTGTTTTAGGAAAAGGATCCACTTCTTTTCCTGAAGCAATTTCTTTTTTACAAAAAAGACAAGGTTTGCTAGATGCTGTTGTTTTTAGTGGTGGCGAATGTTTATTACACAAAAACATCGTCGCACAGATAAAAGAGATAAAGGAAATGGGGTTTTTGGTAAAAATTGACACGAATGGCTCGAATACTGCTATTTTAAAGCAATTATTACAAGATAGTCTAATTGATTACGTTGCCTTAGATTATAAAGCAACTGCAAGCAAATTTCAGACAGTTACTAAAACGGATTTGTTTTCAAAATTTGAGAATTCCTTTGCGATGCTCCAAGAAAGTGAAATTCCGTTTGAAATACGCACTACGTTCCATTCAGATTTAATTTTAGAAGCCGATTGGATTGAAATGATTGAATACCTTACCCAGAAAAATTATACCGGAAAATACTACATTCAATCCTTTAAAAATAATGTTGAAACACTAGGAAAATTACATTCCTCTGCAAAAATGAAAGAACAAGAATGTTTTTCTTCCTTAAATTTCCAAGTCTTTTTTAGAAATTAATTGCATATTTTTTAGAAACTCCAATACCACTAGATACAATCCCACCAAGATTCCTGTTCCGAAAAAAGTAAACAAAAGGTACATCCAATGCATAGAATCTTGAAATTGTCCAAACGGAATAGCTTTAGTAAAGAACGTCCAATAGCTTTTTTGAACTCCTAAAATTAGTAGAACTATCCAAAAAAGAAGAAACGAATAGTTGAAGATTTTGATGCCAATTTCAATTCTACTTTGCGATAATTTAGTAAACGGATTTTCTATTTCTAAGATATAAGCTATCGATGACAATAGAATCAAAGTATTAATACCGATAGTGGTTCCCATGGAATGGGCTACGGTAATGTGCGTTCCATGTGTGAATAAATTGATGGATGGAATGGACATTAACAATGCTAACAACAAATTTAAAAATACCCAAAAATCAGCTAGAATCATTAATCGATAGGCTATTGAAAATTCAATTTTGGTTTCTTCCGAAAGGGATTTTTTCCAATCGTAAATTATAGAAAATAAGATTACCCATTCGGTCATGCTAATTGCATAGGCAAAATAACGAATCCAGGGTGCGGTTGGAATTATGTAAATATGGTGCGCCCAACCGAACATTAAATTGGTCAATCCCAAAAGATAAAAGAAAAATGCTTTGGGCGACTTGGCATAGCTTTCGTCTTTGCTAATTTTTGCCATTACGTATAATGCGGTACCATAAACAAGCATATTCCACGAACCAACATACGAGCCACCAGCCTTCCATTGCAGAGCGATATTCTGAATATAATTGCTTTTAAAATAGGGCAACATCCAAAGATGTGCTTCGGTGAAATGGTAAATCATAAATACAATTCCGGTGGCCCACATCCAAAAATAAACTGGCCAATTCTTGAAGTTAGGAAGTGTGGTTTTGAAATAATTAATCCCAAAAACAATCCAACCTAAAGCAATTGGAAAATAAAAATAACTCGGGAATTCTAAATATTCTTTGCCTTCAAAATTTTTATTTAAAAAGGAAAAAATAATACCAATTCCGGTACTAGTAAACAGCCAGAAATGCCATTTTACAAGTGATTTATTTCCGTTTTGAAGGTAGTAATAAATACCGCCAATAGCCGCTAGAAGTATCCAAGAAACTACAAAAAGCGTGTGCAACGGACGCAAGACATAGAATGGTAATACTTCTTTAATAAAGGTGGGAACTACATATTGAAAACCTGCTAGTAATCCGCAAAGAAGTCCTAATAGCAATGCAATTAATCCTATTGTGATAAAATAGAAAGGGTACTTATTAGTTTTCATATTTTTGATTTTTGTATTTTAGAATAACCCAACCATTCGATTCTATTTTGGCATTGGCATTTGGATAGATTCCTGTTTGATCCACCTCCTTTAAAAATTGCACCAAAGCATCTTTTTCGGTTTCCGATAAATTAAACTTTGGCATTACTTTAATTCCACTACTCATCAAAGCTTTTATATAGATTTCTCCTTTTCCTTTGGCAGAATACACGTTGGTTAAATCGGGACCTAAATAACCGCCAAGTCCATAAATTTGGTGGCACGAGTTGCAATTATTTTTAAGCCAAAGGGTTTCGCCGAGTTGTGCTTTTTTAGATAAATGAACCGTTCCGAAATCGGATTTGGAAGTATAAATAATATAGTTATAAAAAGAGAATGAGATTATCAAAACACTCAAAATCAGAAGATATTTATGAAATGGTACCATGCTTGGAAATAAAAAATAATTTACAAATAGAAGAAAAGCAATTGACTATAAACATGATAATAATCACAAAAAAGCGTGAATTACGACAATTCACGCTTTTCGACTTTAGTCAAAAGAAAAACAATATTTTACCTGAACATTAACGAACCGGTAATTGAATTAATAATCCGCTTTTATTTTGGTAAAAGAACATCTCCAATAACATGAATAATTCCGTTGGAAGTTGGTATTGAGGCTAAAATTTCAGAACCATTAACAAAGGTTTTCTCTCCTTTTTTAGTGATTTTTACTTTACCTCCATAAACCATATCAAAATCTTGACCATCTTGCATGTATTCTATTTTAAGCGTTCCAACATAAGTGTGATACCCAAGAATGTTTGATAATTTATCTTTGTTTTCAGGTTTCAACAAATCATCTACAGTCCCTGCAGGCAATTTTGCGAAAGCAGCATTAGTTGGGGCGAATACTGTAAAAGGTCCGGCATTACTTAAAGCATCCACTAATCCTGCAGCTTTCACGGCAGTAACTAAAGTAGTGTGGTCTTTACTTCCTACAGCGGTTTGAACAATGTTAGGAGCTGAGTTTTCATCTTTAACTCCAGATTGACCTGTGGTTCCTGCTGAAGTGGTGTCTGTTGTAGACGATGTTGTTGTAGCTTCATCGGTTTTTTTGCAACCTACTAAAGCAACAAAACTAACTAATAGTAATAATTTAATTGTTTTTTTCATAATGTTAATTCTTTGTTTATATGGGCAAAGTACCTAATTATGAAATAGTTATTTTATGAGTATAATCATAAAATAGAATTATTTTTTTTCTGCTTTTAAAGAAAAAAATACTGTAATTCCAATTCCAGAAACCAACACGATTGCAGCACCAAAAAGCAGCACATTAACAAATGGAATTACAGTATAACTAAAGGAGGAAATGCCTTGAACGGCAAGGATAATTTCATTAATCAAAACTCCTATAGAGAAAGTAATCACTCCAATTTTAATGTTTTTTTGAAGCAAAATAAGAGCTTTTGCAAAAATATAAAACAATAAAAACAAGGAGAAAATAGCTAATAAAACCAAATGCAAATAAGCAATAACTATCGGACGGAAACCAAAAGCCAACTGGCTAATTGCTGGAATGGTGGAAACGAGTTGCAACAGAAATTTTAAGCTTAAAGCAAAGGCAACAAAAAGCAAGAGATACCGCAAAAAAGGTTGAAATTGATGCAGAAAATCGCGTTTGGATTTTACTATAATAAAAAGAAATCGAAACCAAGTATATACTTGAACAAAAGCTGCAAGAACGGTAAAACAATAAATCCAAAGAGGTAAATCCCACCAAAGTGTAGAAAGAAAATAAGCGGGTATACAGGAAATGAAAAATAGTTTGAAAACATTTTTATAAAAAGGGTTTTCGTTTGTTTTTAAATTTAAAAAAGAAAACAATAAACCCATGCATGCAAAGAAAAACCAACCGTTGTATTGAAAATGCAAATAATAAAAGATGGAAGCCAAATATTCGTCTTGGTGGATGTTTTTGGTGACCATCATATAAGCCAAAACAAAAGTGCCAAACGAAGAAATTACATTGAAAAACAATGCTGCTTTAAACCAGTTTTTAGACAAATATTCTTTTGGAATTGCCTTTAAGTCTTGATAATAAAAATAGGCAAAGATACAAGCAACAACTATTGAAGCTGTCGAGAAAATAATGGATAATAATCCATATCCTTGAATAATGAAGAACACCAACATGCCATAAGCACAAATAAGATTGGCGATTAAAATTAAGTTATATTTCTTTAAAAATCTAGCATCCAAATTCTTTATTCTAAATTCTAAAAATCCAATCATCAATACCATAATGGTATGGCTTATCCAACCCGTAAAAGCAAAATGGGAATGGGAATGTTGCAAATGCTTTTGATCAAAAAATGGAAATTCAAATCCAATTTTGTACCGCATTAAAAGTCCTATAAGGGCTACAATAAGAAGATTTATCAAAGAGAATTTCAACCAAAACCTGCTGTTAAAATGCATTAGAAATATATTTTGTGATTAATGATGTCTATTTTTTTACTTAATTTCATTTTGGCAAAAGCCCTAATAACGGTTTCCACACGCAAGCCCGTAAAATTTGCAATTTCTTGACGGGTGAAAGGAACCATTTCTTTTATTTTACAATCCTCCCCTTTTTTATGCGCATATAAAAAAGCGGTGATTCTAAATTCGGGTTTTTGATTGATAATATCTTTAGATGTTTTGGCTTTAGAATGAATTCGTAGCGCCATTAAACTTAAAAATTTCTTTTGAATAGCTGGATATTCTTCTAATATTTTCAAAAACTTATCTTTAGTTAATTTAATAATTTTACTATCTTGAAAGGCAACTGCCGTTGCAGGATACGATTGATTAATTATTAATGGTGGTTCTCCAAAACTTTGCCCATTTGAAAAATAACCTTGGGTAAATTCCTTACCATCATCATTCGAATTATACATTCGAACACTTCCTTCAATAATTTGGAAATAATAACTGGCGGATTCCTCTTCATCAAAAATTACTTGATTTTTTTTATATTCTTTGGCAATTGCACCCCAAGAAAAGAGTAAATCTAAATCTATTTGCGTCATTGATTTTAAGTGTTTTAAGCTGTAAAGCCTTTGTTTAAAGCGATTCCAACTTATGGTTACAAAGTTAATTTTTATAAAGTTAGTGAAATTATGACTCGAGTCATACAAAACAGTAATTTGATGATTTATCTTTGCAGAAGAAAAAATAAGCAAACGCAAGTTTATTTTCAAAAAGAAGTCTAATACTATAATGAACAAATTACTACTACTAGTTGCACTAGCTTTGTTTCTAAAACCTATAATACCGGTTATAGACTACGTGGTTAATTATCATTATATCAGTACCGTGCTTTGTGAAAATAAAGACAAGCCAAAATTAAAATGTAATGGTAAATGTCAATTAATGAAAGGTTTGGCCAAAGCATCAAATGACGAAAAGCCTATTAATTCAGATAAAAAAAGCAACTTAAAGCAAGAAATTGAAGTGCTGTTTTTTCAAAACATAAAATCCTTACTCCCAAGACAAATTTATTTTCACAATACAATTTCTAATGGAGATAACTATACCAACTTTTACTTTCACTCGGTAAGTTGCTCCGTATTTCGTCCGCCAATTTCAGCTTAAATTTTATCGGTTTAAAAAAGATGCAAATTTCATTAGTAGAATTACTTATGAGGGTTTTTATTGCATCATTATTTCAATTAAAATTTAAGAAAAAACAAATGAAAAAATTACTTTTATCAATAGTTCTATTACTTACAACAATAGCAACAAACAGCCAATGTGCTTGTTGTGCAGGTGCGGGAATTGGAGCAACCAATGGCGATTACAATAACGGAATTCTTACACTTCCTAAAAAAATGTTTGTAATTGAAACCTATTCTGATTATCGAACTATAAAAAAAGGAGATGCTCCAGAAGAAGATGAAAAACTTCTTACCAGCATGCTCATAAATACCATTGGGGTTCGCTATGGAATTACAAAAAAACTGACTATTTCTGCCTTATTGCCTTATGTAAGTCTACGTACTAACTATGGATCAGATAGTGGATTAGGTGATTTAATAGTATTGGGCACCTACTCTATTTACCAAAAAAATAATTTAAATTTTGCCATTCAAGGAGGAATAAAGTTACCAACCGGCATTCAAAAAGACTCTAATTTTGATGATTCTACTATTATTATTGGATCAGGTTCTTATGATCCAATGGTAGGCTTATTAGCTTCCAAAAAATGGGATAAATTAACATTAAACGGAAATGTACTTTATAAAAAATCAAATCCTGGTTTTGAAAATAATTACTATGGTAGTTTATCTACTCAAAGCCTATCCTTATCCTATAAAATTAAAGGTGAAGCTGCCATTTGCTCATTGGATGAAAACGATAAAAAACCCAAAACAAATTTTGGCCTAACAGCTAATTTAGGTTATACAGGGGAATGGTTAGACAAGCTAAAAGAAATGGATATAGTAGACGAAAATTCAGGGCATTATTTAGGTTTGGCAAACTTAGGAGCAACATTTTCTTATAAAAAATGGGCCGTTCCTGTTACCTTTTCACAGCCTATTATTAGTAAAATGAATGGTACTCAAAACGATTTCGGTTTTCGATTTAGAATAGGAATTATTAGAGCATTTTAAAAAATTTAAAAAAAAAGAGGTCGTAAATTTACGACCTCTTTTTTTTATTAAATCAACAATTAGTATTGTGTTAATTTCAATAATAATTCTTTATTTGCTTTTAATTGGCTCATTTGATTAGAATTTAATCCTCCTAATATTTTTTTACCATACATTTCGAAAATTACTTTTTTCTCATCTTCAGATTTAGCGGAACTTAAAGCTTCCAAACGCATATTTAATAGTGTATTCATGTCTTTTTTCAAACTTTCTTCCATAGTAACCGTTTTAGTCAAATTGACTAAGTCTTTAGAAGTGCTTTCAGGTGTTATTGCTTCCGTTTTTACACTTTTAACTTTAGCAGCTTCTTGTGCACTTGCATTGAAACTAAATGCTAAAAACAAGGATGCTATTACAATAATTTTTTTCATAATATTTTTTTAGGTTGATTATTTAAGATGCTAATTTAATGTTTTTTTTTACAAATCGCATAAAATTCAAAAATTTATGCTTTTAACTCCACTGTTTTATTTTCGCCATCTACCAAAACTTTAATTAAAGCATGTTTAGAAAGCCCTTTCATAGCAGCATCCCATTTTTTACCACTTAATGCTGCACGCTCTTTTAATTGTGCTAAAGGTTGGTTGTTTTCTGCTTTTAAGAGACTTACTACTGCTTTTTCGTCCTCGGTTAATTCTACTTGTTTTTTCTCTGGTCGCATTTGCGGAAAGAAAAGGACTTCTTGAATAGAGGCATTATTAGTCAAAAACATTATCAATCGATCCATTCCAATTCCTAAACCAGAAGTTGGCGGCATTCCATATTCTAAGGCTCTTAAGAAATCGTTATCAATAAATTGCGTTGCTTCGTCATCACCACGTTCGGCTAATTTTAATTGCGATTCAAAACGCTCTCTTTGGTCTATTGGGTCGTTCAATTCCGAATAGGCATTGGCAACTTCTTTACCACATACCATCAATTCAAAACGCTCCGTCAATTCTGGATTGTCGCGGTGTTCTTTACATAAAGGCGACATTTCTTTTGGATAATCGGTAATAAAAGTTGGCTGAATAAAATTTCCTTCGCATTTGGCGCCAAAAATTTCATCAATTAATTTTCCTTTACCCATAGTAGCATCTACTTCAATTCCCATAGATCTTGCAGCATCAAACAATTCCGCTTCACTTTTTCCAGAAATATCAAAACCCGTAAAGTTTTTAATGGCATCCGTCATGGTTACTCTAGCATAAGGTGCTTTGAAACTCACTTTATGTTCACCAAATGTTGCGTCGGTAGTTCCATTAACTTCCATGGCGCAATAATCTAACAAATTTTCAGTAAATTCCATCATCCAATTGTAGTCTTTGTAGGCTACATAAATTTCCATAGCGGTAAATTCTGGATTGTGGGTTCGGTCCATTCCTTCGTTTCTAAAGTTTTTAGAAAACTCAAAAACACCATCAAAACCACCTACAATTAATCGTTTTAGATACAATTCATTGGCAATTCTCATGTACAACGGAATATCCAAACTATTGTGATGGGTAATAAATGGTCGTGCTGCTGCCCCACCCGCAATAGATTGCAATACAGGAGTTTCCACCTCCATATAACCCGCTGCGTTGAAATAATTTCGCATGGCCGTGAAAAGTTTCGTTCTTTTGATAAAAACTTCTTTCACTTGCGGATTCACAACTAAATCTACATATCGCATTCGGTAACGCAATTCGGCATCGTTAAATGCGTCGTGCACATTTCCTTCTTCGTCTGTTTTTGGTAATGGCAATGGTCGTAAGGTTTTACTTAAAAAAGTAAATCCATCCACACGAACACATTGCGCACCTACTTTGGTAGTGAATAATTCCCCTTCAATACCTATAAAATCTCCTAAATCGGTTAGTTTTTTAAACACTTGGTTGTAGGTAGTTTTATCTTCCTCTGGACACATTACGTCCCGATTAAGATACAACTGCATTCTGCCTTCACTATCTTGCAATTCGGCAAAGCACGCCTTTCCTTGATCGCGAACACTCATCAATCTTCCAGCAAGAATAACCTTCTTACCTTCTTCAAAGTTCTCCTTAACTTGCTTGGAAGTATGGTTTACCGGAAATAAATTGGCAGGATAAGGGTTGATTCCTAGAGCACGTAAAGCATCTAGTTTATCTCTTCTAATGATTTCTTGTTCTGAAAGTTGCATATAATAGTTTTTAAGCCTGCAAAGATAATAAAAGATTGGCGATTGCGTAATTTAGAATTCACATTTTTGTAGGAAACAATTGTGGGTAAGGTTTAAAATTTTATTACAAAAAAAATGCCCCACTTACGTGAGGCATTTCCTTATAAAAAGTTTTGGAAAACTATTCCATTGCTTCCACTTTTGCTTTTACATCTTTTAAAGATCCTTCAAAAACTTGCGTAGTTGCTTTTCCTTTTTCAGTAGTAATTACAGTAGCTTTTGCTTTCCCATTATCATTGGTAATAGTTACATTTACATTTTTGTCGTCTTTCTTAGCACAACAAGATTTAGATTCTCCTTCTTCACATTCTTTAGGAGCGACGAATTTTCCATCAGCACCATAATGGGACAAACACATTTCTTTTTGCTCTGGAGAACATTTAAGACTATCGCACATTGCTGCACATTCGTCTTTAGTCATTGTAGCACATTTGCTCATGTCGCATTTGCCCATATCTTCAGAACATTTAGAAGACATTTCAATAACACATTTCATTTCTTTTCCTTCTGGAGCAGTACCGTTTCCTAATATTGGAGCGATTACTAAACCTATCAAACAAGTTAATTTGATCAAGATGTTCATAGATGGACCTGAAGTATCTTTAAATGGATCTCCAACAGTATCACCAGTTACGGCAGCCTTGTGAGCATCCGAACCTTTAAAAGTCATTTCGCCATTAATTTCTACACCTGCTTCGAAAGATTTTTTAGCATTATCCCAAGCACCACCAGCGTTGTTTTGGAACACAGCCCAAAGCACACCTGAAACAGTAACTCCGGCCATATATCCACCTAACATTTCAGCGATTAACATATTATTATCTCCGTAAACTAATTTACCTAAAAGTACTATTGCTATAGGAAAACCAATTGTCATTACTCCTGGCAACATCATTTCACGTAAAGCCGCTTTAGTAGAAATATCTACACATTTAGCATATTCTGGTTTCCCAGTTCCTTCCATAATTCCTGGAATTTCTTTAAACTGACGACGTACTTCATACACCATATCCATTGCAGCCTTACCTACAGAGTTCATTGCTAAAGCAGAGAAAACTACAGGAATCATACCACCCACAAATAACATTGCCAAAACTGGCGCTTTAAAGATATTGATACCATCAATTCCTGTAAAAGTTACATAGGCAGCAAATAATGCTAATGAAGTTAATGCAGCAGAAGCGATTGCAAAACCTTTACCTGTTGCAGCAGTTGTGTTACCAACTGAATCCAAAATATCGGTACGAGTACGAACTTCTTTAGGTAATTCACTCATTTCAGCAATTCCACCAGCGTTATCTGAAATTGGTCCGAAAGCATCAATAGCTAATTGCATTGCAGTTGTAGCCATCATTGCAGAAGCAGCCAAAGCAACACCATAGAAACCAGCAAAAGCATACGATGCCCAAATAGCACCTGCAAATAATAAAACAGTTGGGAAAGTTGAAATCATACCAGTTGCTAAACCAGCGATTACGTTAGTCCCTGCACCTGTAGAAGATTTTTGTACAATTGCCAAAACTGGTTTTGTACCTAAACCTGTATAATATTCGGTAACCGATGAAATAGTTGCTCCAACTACTAATCCTACGATAGTAGCATAGAAAACTCTCATAGAAGAAATATCTTTTAATCCTTCACCGAAGAAATTCATTTTCATTGTTTCTGGCAACATTAATTTAACTAAAACAAAACAAGCAATTGCTGTTAATGCAATAGAAATCCAGTTTCCAATATTTAATGCTTTTTGCACTTGTGCTTCTTTAGCATTGTCATCTGAAATTTTCACAACCATTGTTCCTATAATAGAAAACAAGATTCCGAAACCTGCAATTGCCATTGGTAATAAAATTGGTCCAATACCGCCAAATTTATCAACAATCATTCCTCCCATATCTTTAATCACATAGTTTCCAAGAACCATTGCAGCAAGAACAGTAGCAACATAAGAACCAAATAAATCGGCACCCATACCTGCAACATCCCCTACGTTATCTCCAACGTTATCTGCAATTGTAGCAGGATTACGTGGATCATCCTCTGGAATTCCAGCTTCTACTTTACCTACTAAATCAGCACCTACATCGGCAGCTTTAGTATAAATACCTCCACCAACACGAGCAAATAATGCAATAGATTCAGCCCCAAGAGAGAATCCAGCAAGAGTTTCTAATACTTTAGTCATGTCTTCTGTTGAAGTCCAAACCCCACCCATAAAGAAATGGAAGAAGAAAATAAAGAAACCTGTAAGACCTAAAACGGCCAAACCAGCAACTCCAAGACCCATTACAGTTCCACCACCAAAAGAAACTTTTAATGCTTGTGGCAAACTAGTACGAGCCGCTTGTGTAGTACGTACGTTTGTTTTCGTAGCGATTTTCATCCCCATATTTCCAGCTAAAGCTGAAAAGAAAGCTCCAAAAACAAAAGCTATTACTATCAATATGTGTGTTGTAGGAACCAAAAAAGAAATTCCTGCTAGAACAATACTTGCTAAAACTACAAATATTGCCAATAATCGGTATTCTGCTTTAAGAAAAGCCAAGGCACCTTCGTAGATATAATCTGAAATTTCTTTCATCTTACCGTCGCCGGCATCTTGTTTTAAAACCCAAGATCTTTTGATAGCCATAAAAGCTAATCCAATTAACGCCATTACAATTGGCACATAAATCATTAATGATTCCATAAATTTAAAATGTTTGTTATAAATTTTATCGGGTGCAAAAATAACAAAAATTTAAGAACTTATGCAACTTGCATTGTTTTATAAAAAAAAATAATGCTAAATTTATATAGTTTTTTTGAGAAAACTTCAAAAACTAGTGTTTAAACCATTAGTAGACAAGGCAAATTCGTTGTTTTTTTTTATGTAGTTTAAAAATAAAATCCAAATTGACCTTTAATAGTAAAATTGTTTGTTCCTGGAATATCTCTGTAATTTCCTCTAAAACTAGCATCTATTCTGAATACTTTGAAAATGTTGCCAATACCAACGCTGTATTCCCAATAGGGAGTTGTTGGCGCTTTGTAGATTAATCCAGAAGCATTTAGTAGTTTGTTTTCTTCAGATATATCGCCATAAACGGTTCTTGCTCCAATAATTTCTCTCCAATTTAGTTTTTTCATAATTGGGATTCTTGAGAACAATCGGCCTTGAAAATTGTGCTCCCACTGCAAAGTGGCATATCTATCGGATACAAATTCATAGAAATTTAAGTTGCTAAAGGTATTTCCGATAACAAAATAAGTTTGATTTCCAGGAATTACACTCATCAACCCTAACGGAACTTGCCCAAAAGTTTTACCTAATTCCATGGTAAGATTAGTTCTTCCTAGCGGCCCAATTAATATTGGTTGCTTGTAATATAATTGTAGCCTGCTATAATCAAAATCACTATGCATCAACCCTTTAAATCCTTGGCTGTAATTGACGAAAATCCTACTAAATGGGTTATCTACAATGGATCGTTCTACTCCGTAACCGGAACTTTTTTTGTTCGGAGTATACTCTACTTGAAGATTTACTTCCGATTGTTTTACCAAACTTTTAGTAGTGGTGTACGTATCATCCGCATAGTAATCTAAACTAAATGTTGGCGATGCCGATTCTAAAGTTCTATAAGAAAATCCTGTTTCGAAAATTAAATTTTTGACTGGTTCAATTTCTATAGATGCATTAGTTAAATTAATATTGGTAAGTTTACCATTATTACCCGAACTAAAGACACTAGAAGACGCATAACTTCTACCTAAAACATCGCTAGTCGTGGTTAAACTCGCACCTATTTGTTCAATATCTCTTCGGTTTCCACCTGAAATAATAATTCTGTTTTTGGTGTCAATCATCCATTTACCAGAGATACCATATTTGAATTTATTGTCTTGAAATCCATAAGCAGTATATCCTTGCAAACGCCATTTATCGTTGTGACCAAAGTAGGTTCTACCCCCTACTCTTAAACGCCATCCTTCCACTACATTATACCCGAAGGTGGAAAAAATTGGGCCAAAATCAAAATTATTATAATTAATATATCCGCTACCTAATACGGTTACGAAATTATACATTTGCTTGAACTTCTTAATAGTTTTAAGTGTGTCCAACATTTTATAAACTCCAACCTCATCTTTGTTTAATTTTTCAAAACGATGTTTTTCCCAATAGTCATTGTCTTTTGTAAATACTGCATTGTCAACAAAGTTAACTTCTTCTTTATAAAATTTCTCGGGCTTGGTTTCATTAAATTTATGATTTCTAAACAAAGTGGTTCGTTTTCCATAAACGCCTTTTGCTTCTTCTTTTTTGCTAAAAGCAAAATCCGACATCATATAATCTCGCGTCAACAAGAAAACAGAGTCATTTTGTACGTCAAATTCTTGTTCAATATAAATATCTTTTACCCAGTTAATATTGGCACTTTTAGAAACTGCCATATTAATAGTTTTGATTGCAAAAGTGGAATCATTGACCCAAAAATCACCTTTAAAAGTCAATTCATTTTTCCTTCTTGGATAAAAATCAATATTATAGCACCATTTTTTATCCACAAAAGCACTGTCGCGAAGCACATAATTATAGACATCAATTCCAGTTGTAGAAAGTGGACTCGTAAAGCTTTTATCAAAAAAGGTTAAGTGATTATTGTAAATATTGTAGTCATTATACAAATCTTTCATGAACGTATTGACGCCTTCCCCATTACTCAATCCAGAATTTTTATTGGCTTTAAGAATAGATTTTTCTTTATTAATTTTATTATCACCATACACATCGTATAACGATTCGTTAATAAAAATAGGCAAATAGGTTTTTCCTGTTACCTTAGAAGTATCCATTTTATTGAAAACAAATTCCATGCCTTTAAAGACTTTGCTTTTCATAAAAGCGCTATCAATAGTATTTAAATCAAATTCTATTTTTTCGTATTTTTCATATTGGTATTGGTTAAAAATCCGCAAGCCATTTTTTCTTTTACGCTCCCAAATTTTTCTAAGAATTGCTAATGCTGGATTGTTTTTTTTAGATGTCTTTCCTTTGAAGATAACCACTTCCTGCAATTCTATTTCGCCGTCCAATACAATTTTCATATTGTAGTTTACGGCTTTCGTTAGAGAAACATCTTTAGTAGTGTAACCAGCAAACGCAATTGCAATTGCGGTATAGGTTTTAGTAGATTCCAAATAAAATTTTCCATATTCATCACTTACCGTTCCTTCATTGGATCCTTTAAAAACAATATTGGCATACGAAATCGGTTGGTTTTTTTTATCAACAACCACTCCACCGACTTTAGTTTGTGCAGAAATGATAGTCGTAAAACAGAAAATAAATATAATAGGAAATACTAAATTTTTCAACATGCGTAATCAAAATTAAATTTAAAAAAAAAAGCTTCATCTGGATTTCTCCGATGAAGCTTCAAATATAATAGATAATTATTATTTGTACATAACTTTTTTGACAGCTTTAACAACATCGGATGCATTTGGCAACCATTCCTTCAATAAAGTTGGAGAATAAGGCGCTGGTGTATCGGCAGTGGTGATTCTTTGCACAGGAGCATCTAGAAAATCAAATGCTTTATCTTGAACCATATAAGCAATTTCCGAAGCTACACTTGCAAAAGGCCAAGCTTCTTCAAGAACTACCAAACGGTTTGTTTTTTTAACCGAATTGATAATTGCATCATAATCTAACGGACGAACCGTTCTTAAATCGATAATTTCACAAGAAATACCTTCTTTAGCCAATTCATCGGCAGCAATATGTGCCTCTTTAATAATTTTACCAAAAGAAACAATAGTTACATCAGTACCTGCTCTTTTAATATCGGCAACTCCAAGCGGAATAATATAATCTCCTTCTGGAACTTCTCCTTTATCCCCATACATTTGCTCGCTTTCCATGAAAATAACTGGATCGTTATCGCGAATAGCCGCTTTCAACAAACCTTTAGCATCATAAACTGTTGAAGGAACAACTACTTTAAGACCTGGTGTATTAGCAAACCAGTTTTCGAATGCTTGCGAGTGGGTAGCTCCTAATTGTCCTGCAGAAGCAGTTGGTCCACGAAAAACCATTGGCATTGGAAATTGTCCAGCCGACATTTGACGCATTTTAGCAGCATTGTTAATTATTTGGTCAATACCTACTAACGAGAAATTGAATGTCATGTATTCTACAATAGGACGACAACCATTCATTGCAGAACCTACTGCAATTCCGGCAAAACCTAATTCCGCAATTGGAGTATCAATAACACGTTTTGGTCCGAATTCGTCCAGCATACCTTTTGATGCTTTGTAAGCGCCATTGTATTCGGCAACTTCCTCACCCATTAAATATACTGATTCATCGCGACGCATTTCTTCACTCATTGCCTCACAAATTGCTTCTCTAAATTGTATCGTTCTCATATATAAATTTTTCTTTAAATCAAATTTGGATAGCAAAAGTAAAAATTAAAAATGATAAAAGTATTTTTTGAATCAGATTTTATATTTTGTTTTTAACGAAATCGATGTAATTAGATATAAATGTAATTTGATTTGATTTGATTTCTCATTCATAATTACCAAATAAAATTTAATCAAGATTTTAGAAATCGCCTTCTGATTAAATTATTTTTTTATTTTTGAATATAAAATGATTAACTTTGAATTAAATATTTAAACAATGGTAACTGTAAAAATAAAAGAAAACAGCAAACAATCAAAGGCAATTATAGAAATGCTTAAAACCTTTGACTTTGTTGAATTTCAAGAAGATAAAAAAAGTAGTTCATTGAAAACAAAAAATGAAATTTCTATTTTATCTAAAAAAATAAACAAAGCTGGCACAAAAAAAGCATTCGCTAAATTAGGAATTGACTATGATAGTTATAGCCGATAGTAATTTAGTCATTAGTAGTTTGTATGCTCCAAAGAGCATTATTGCATCCATTTTTAAGTCCGAAAAAAACATTCAATTAATTGCACCTGATTTTATTTTAGATGAAATCAACAACCACTTTACTGAAATAGTTGATAAAACTAGAAAATCTAAAAGTGAACTACAATTTGAACTCAAACAAATTGTTGGGCGTATCAAATTTATTCCTGCAGAAGAAATCCCTATGATCCATATAAAAAAAGCTATTGCTATTGTTTGGGATATTGATATAGATGATACTTTATTTGTTGCACTTCATTTGTTTAAAAAGCATAAAATTTGGACCGGCGATAAAGTTTTAATAAATGGCTTAAAGTCTAAAGGATATGATATTTGCGTTACCACTACTGAACTTAAAACAAAGATGTATAAAAAATAAAGTGCTTTCTTTTTCCAAATGTTTTTATTATTGTAAAAAGCCTACCTACCTATCCTCAGCGAAATCGATGTAATACAGAACTTTTTTTAAATATAATATGCACGCATATAAAAATTAGAAATATATTTTATACTTTTACGGTCAGAAAAAACTTTTTAAAAAAATATAGAATGAAAATATTAGTTTGCATCAGCCACGTGCCCGATACTACTTCCAAAATCAACTTTGTTAATGGCGATTCCGAGTTTGATACCAATGGAGTTCAGTATGTAATTAATCCAAATGACGAATTTGGTTTAACAAGAGCAATTTGGTTTCAAGAACAACAAGGCGCAACCGTTACCGTGGTAAATGTTGGCGGTGCCGATACCGAGCCTACTTTAAGAAAAGCCTTAGCCATTGGTGCTAATGAAGCAATCCGAGTAAACGCAGTTCCAACCGATGGTTTTTTTGTTGCCAAACAACTAGCCGAAGTTATTAAAACAGGCGCTTACGATTTAGTAATTTGTGGTAAAGAATCCTTAGATTACAATGGCGGAATGGTTCCCGGAATGTTAGCCGGATTATTGAACTACAACTTTGTAAATTCGTGTACTGAAATTACCGTTGACGGAACTTCTGCCAAAGCAGCAAGAGAAATTGATGGTGGAAAAGAAATTATTTCTGCTAGTTTGCCATTAATCATTGGTGGGCAAAAAGGTTTAGTAGAAGAAAAGGATCTTCGTATTCCTAACATGCGTGGGATTATGACAGCACGAACCAAAGTACTAACAGTTTTAGAACCCGTTGCTGCCAACAACCAAACTAAAATTGTAAAATTTGAAAAACCCGCTGCTAAATCAGCAGTGAAACTAGTTGCTGCAGACAATCTAGACGAATTAATCAACTTATTACATAACGAAGCGAAGGTTATTTAATCAGTGTTCAGTGCTAAGTGTTCAGTGTTCAGTTGTAAAACTTTAAACCTGAAACTTTAAACCTGAAACCTGAAACTTTAAACTTTAAACTTTAAACAAAAAAACCAGTATTCAGTGTTCAGTTTTAATACTTTAAACCTGAAACTTTAAACTTTAAACAAAAAAATATGTCATTATTAATATACGCAGAATCCGCAGACGGAAAATTCAAAAAAGTTGCTTTTGAATTGGCTTCTTATGCTAAAAAAGTTGCCGAATCTCTTGGCACCACTGTTACAGCAGTAACCGTGAACATTGCAAACGTTTCCGAATTATCCAATTACGGAGTAGATAAAGTTTTGAAAGTGTCTAACGATAAATTAGCCAATTTCAATGCCAAAGCCTACGCCGACATCCTAAAACAAGCCGCACAAAAAGAAGGTTCGAAAGTTATCGTACTTTCGTCTACCACAGACAGTTTATACCTTGCACCTCTTGTGGCTGTAGGCCTAGACGCTGGTTATGCACCCAACGTTGTAGGACTACCTATCACAACTGCGCCATTTCAAGTAAAAAGAACTGCTTTTTCTAACAAAGCATTCAATATTACCGAAATTGCAACTGATGTTAAAGTACTTTCCATAGGGAAAAACTCTTTCGGATTGGTAGAAAATGCTTCTTCAGCAACCGAAGAAGATTTTGCTCCAACTTTAAACGATGCCGATTTTTCTGTAAAAGTAGAATCCGTTGAAAAATCTTCTGGGAAAGTTACTATTGCCGATGCCGACACCGTAGTTTCTGGTGGACGCGGATTGAAAGGCCCAGAAAATTGGGGAATGCTAGAAGAATTAGCCTCCGTTCTTGGTGCTGCAACCGCATGTTCCAAACCCGTTTCCGATTTAGGATGGCGTCCTCACAGTGAGCACGTTGGCCAAACCGGAAAACCCGTTGCAACCAATCTATACATTGCCGTTGGAATCTCGGGAGCCATCCAGCACATCGCAGGAATCAACTCTTCTAAAGTTAAATTAGTCATCAATACCGATCCCGAAGCGCCTTTCTTTAAGGTTGCCGACTACGGAATTGTAGGTGATGCTTTCGATATTGTGCCTCGTTTGACACAAAAACTAAAAGAATTCAAAGCACAGAATTCTTAATAACAAAATAAATCACACTTCAATAAGCCGTCAAAATTATTTTTAGACGGCTTTTTTTTGTATATTAGAGTTATTAAAAGCGAAACTTTTTGTTTATTTGCAATGGCCATTCCCGCTTTACGCAGTATCTTTATTGTTTTAAAGAAAAACAATAAAGGATACCTGCTGCAATCGGGGCTAAGCGGTAAACTGTGTTGTGTGCAGTTTCGTTTTTCAGAAGAACTATTTTGCAAACAGATAATAACAAATTAACGATTAAAGAAGAATTATTTTTGACCCGAGGCTTTGCTCAAATCGACAAAGCATTTTAGAATCAAAAATCTAATATCTAAATCAGCAATCTAAAATCTAAATGAGTTTAGTAAAACTAACAATTAAAGGAATATCCTACAGTCAAACCCAAAATGGTGCCTATGCACTAATTTTGAACGAAGTAGATGGCGACCGAAAATTACCCATAGTAATTGGTGCTTTTGAAGCGCAATCTATTGCTATTGCTTTAGAAAAAGAAATAAAACCACCGCGTCCGTTAACCCACGATTTATTCAAAAGTTTTGCCGACCGATTTGATATTGTTATTAAACAAGTCATTATCCACAAACTGGTTGATGGTGTTTTCTATTCGAGTATCATTTGCGAAAGAGACAAAATTGAAGAAATTATTGATGCCCGTACCTCCGATGCTATCGCATTAGCACTCCGATTTCATGCACCAATATTCACCTACAAAAACATACTAGACAAAGCAGGAATTTATTTAAATGCAAACCCAATCGAATTGGAAGGACACAATCCAGAGGATGATGGAGTTCTATCGCCTCCTGAAACCTTCGGAATGGAAAGTGAAGAGAAAAAATCAGGCTATGCTAAGTTTAGTCTTATTGAATTACACGAACTTTTAGAAACTGCCGTTCAAGACGAAGATTACGAAAAAGCAGTCCGAATTAGAGATGAAATATCCAAGAGGGAATCGTAGTAGAGTGATCAGTGTTCAGTGATCAGTGTTCCGTTTTTTTTTAGTAAACAGTGTTCCGTTTTTTTAGTTTGCAGTAAAAACCTACAACCCACAACCTACAACCCACAACCTAAACAAGACCAAAATGAAACAATACCACGACTTAGTAAAACACGTTTTAGAAAACGGAACTCAAAAAGGCGACCGAACAGGAACCGGAACCAAAAGTGTATTTGGATACCAAATGCGTTTTGATTTAAGCGAAGGTTTCCCAATGGTGACCACCAAAAAGTTGCATCTAAAATCGATAATTTACGAATTGCTTTGGTTTTTAAAAGGGGATATCAACATTACCTATTTAAAAGAAAATGGCGTAAACATTTGGAACGATTGGGCTAATGAAAATGGCGATTTAGGACCTGTTTACGGGCACCAATGGCGCAATTGGAATAGCGAAGAAATAGATCAAATCACCGAGTTGATTGACACCCTAAAAACCAATCCCAACAGCCGACGCATGTTAGTTTCTGCTTGGAATCCATCGGTTTTACCAGACACCACTAAATCCTTTGCCGAGAATATTGCCAATGGCAAAGTTGCCTTACCTCCTTGTCATGCCTTTTTCCAGTTTTATGTTTCCGAAGGGAAATTATCTTGCCAATTGTACCAACGAAGTGCCGATATTTTCTTGGGAGTGCCTTTTAACATTGCTTCCTATGCCCTACTTACCATGATGATTGCACAAGTTTGCAATCTAGAAGCAGGAGAATTCATTCACACCTTTGGCGATGCACACATTTACAACAACCATTTTGAACAACTAGAATTGCAACTTTCTCGCGATTTAAAAACCCTTCCTAAAATGGTTTTAAATCCAAATATCAAAAACATTTTAGATTTTACTTTTGAAGATTTCACTTTAGAAGGTTACGACCCACATCCTCATATTAAAGGTGCAGTTGCCGTTTAATTATCTTATTTTATGAAGCAACTTCTACTTTTCGCATTACTTTTTTCAAAACTACTTTTTGCTCAAGAAAGTAACGACAAAATAATTTACTTAGATTCGGTTTGGAAAGAAA
Source organism: Flavobacteriaceae bacterium (assembly GCA_947446865.1). Taxonomy (GTDB): domain Bacteria; phylum Bacteroidota; class Bacteroidia; order Flavobacteriales; family Flavobacteriaceae; genus Flavobacterium. Next base: position 54,341 of record CANFHX010000010.1, read on the forward strand.
CCACAAAAGACAATTACAACTATTACCGTGTAATTAAAGAATATAATCTGGCAAAAGAAGAATATGATTTTGAAGATTATTACAAATCTGGCAAAATTCAGATGAAAGGAAAATCAGAAACTAAGGATTATTTAAAAGAAACAGGAACGTTTACTTATTATTTTGAAAACGGAACAACCAAAAAAACTGTTTCTTACGAGAAAGGAAAAGCAACCGGAAAGTACTCTGAATGGTATGAAAATGGTCAAAAATATATAGAAGGCGAATTTATTCTTGATGAAAAAAAACCAACCTCAGAACCTACCATTCAAAATTATTGGGATAAAAACAACAATCAAAAAGTAATTGATGGCAATGGTGACTTTGAAGAAAATATAACCCAAGGCACTGCTTCTGGTAAAATAAAAAACGGGTTTAAAGACGGCATTTGGATTGGGCAAAATAAAATATCCGCCACTTCCTACACAGAAACTTATGAAAATGGAAAGTTAAAAGACGGCATAAGTAAAGATAAATTAAATATGGAATACCCGTATACCGAAGTCTTTTCGCAACCAAAACCAAGAAAAGGTTTAGACCATTTTTACAAATACATTGCGAAAAATTTTAACATCCCAAAGAATGCAAGCAATATTAACGGAAGAATATTGTTGGGATTTGTTATTAATAAAGACGGCTCTATTGCCGATTTAAAAATAATAAAAAGCATCAATACCGAATTTGACGAAGAAGCCAAACGATTAATAAGTGCCTACCCCGATTGGAGTCCTGGTGAATTTAGAGGAATAAAAGTTCGAACCTCTTATGTTATTCCATTAAAATTTGAAATTCCTTCGGAATAAAAAATCCGCTTGACAAACGAATTGCCCAACGGATTTTTAACAAACAAACTAAAAACCTAAACTTTTAAAACACTATTTTCAACATTTGCTACTTTAGTAGCAACACCAAAAGACACTATGTTGATTATTTTTTTAACAGCCTTAACTATTTCATTTATAGATTACTGAAGCAAAGAAAAGCAATTAAACATTAGGTTTTACAAGGGCTATACAGTTTTACCAAATTATTAAAATGGCACCCTTAAAAAAATTGTATTGCCAAATAATGGGATTTATTTTATCAAATGAAAATAAGAAAACGTTTTCTTAATGGATTTTACACAAAACTTAATTTGGAATTTAATCCGTAAATTCGTATCTTTAAATTCAAATTTTTCTAATTATGGATTACAACCAACACGAAATCTACGAATATGCACGAAAAAGAATAAGACAAAAAAAAGGTCTTTACTTTCATTTTGTCTTATTTCTTTTAGGTAGCATCTTTTTATTTATTGCTAATAAATGGATAGGCATAAGCGAACCAAATAATTGGTATATTTGGGCCATTACTTCTTGGCTGTTTGTATTTATTTTGCATTTTATTAAAGTTTTCATTACGGATAGTTTCATGAATAAAAATTGGGAACGCGAACAAATCAATAGATTAATGACAACCCAAGAGAAAAAAATTGAACAACTTAAAAACGAAGTGGAAAACCAAAAAACAATAGAATGATTACTCTTATTGCTGCAGCAGCCGAAAACAATGCCCTTGGAAAAGACAACCAATTACTTTGGCATCTTCCCGAAGATTTTAAACGATTCAAACAAATTACTTCTGGACATTATATCATCATGGGCAGAAAAACTTTTGAAAGTTTTCCAAAACCATTACCTAACCGAACTCACGTTATTATTACGCGTCAAAAGGACTACCTAACCGAAGGTTGTATCATAGTGCATTCTTTGGAAGAAGCAATTGCAATTTCTCCTAAAAACGAAGAAGTATTTGTTATTGGTGGCGCCGAAATTTACACCCAATCTATTGTATCCGCAGATAAAATTGAACTTACACGTGTACACAATAGCCTAGAAGCAGATGCTTATTTTCCTGCTATCGATTTAACCCAGTGGAAATTAGTTTTTGAAGAGCAACACTACAAAGATGAAAAGCACGATTACGACTATACTTTTGAGACGTATTTGAAAAAATAAAAAAATCTGGAATCCTATATTCTATAACGTATTTTAATTTAGGTTTTGTTTATTGGGATTTCAATTTTTATTATTTGTACTTTTGCGCGATAAAAATTACTAGCAAAAATGTCTAAAAACGTCACTCCATATAAAGATTCTACTTTAGGAAAAAAAGAACAAGTAACCCAAATGTTTGATGCTATTTCCGGAAATTACGATGGTTTAAACCGTGTGATCTCTTTTGGAATTGATATAAAATGGCGTAAAAAAGTACTGCAATTAGTTACTGCGAAAAATCCAGAAAACATTTTAGACATTGCTACAGGAACTGGTGATTTGGCAATTTTAATGGCAAAAACCAATGCGAAAAACATTATAGGTTTGGATATTTCGGCAGGAATGTTAGAAGTTGGAATAAAAAAAATTGCCGAAAAAAAATTAGATCACATTATTGATATGGTGATTGGCGATAGCGAAAATATGCCATTTCCTGACAATCATTTTGATGCCATCACGGTTTCTTTTGGGATTCGTAATTTTGAAACGTTAGACAAAGGCCTTGCTGAAATACTTCGAGTACTGAAACCAAACGGAATTTTTGTGATTTTAGAAACATCGGTTCCTGAGAAAACACCATTTAAACAAGGGTATCGTTTTTATACTAAAAATATTTTACCTATCATTGGTAAACTTTTCTCGAAAGACAATGTTGCGTATGGTTATTTATCCGAATCGGCGTCTGTTTTTCCTTATGGAGAAAAGTTAAACAATATTTTACGAAAAATTGGGTTTATAGATGTAGTAGCAATGCCACAAACTTTTGGAGTGGCAACTATCTATTCGGCAACCAAAAAGTAATACCCACTAATCTTCACGATTAGAAATGCAGCATTTATGAAGAAACTATTTTATTTTTTCCTACTCCTATTAAGTTTGTCTAGTCCGGCACAGACCACAGGTATTTTCTCCAAAAATCCGATTATTAATTTAGAAAACTTTGATAAACAACGCGTTTATTTTGGTTATTTCCTTGGATTTAACACCTACGATTTTAAAATTGATTATTTAAATACTCCCAATAAAGACATTGAGGTAACTAGCACTACCGGTTTTAATGTAGGGGTTGTAGCAGATCTTCGTTTGCAAGAATATATCAACTTACGTTTTGAACCAGGATTGTATTATGCCCAACGAAACTTAACTTATAGCGGCTTTACTAGACAAATAGATGCTAATAGAGAAATTCGTTCCACTTTTATTGATTTCCCATTATTGTTAAAATTTTCTTCTAAACGAGTTGGAAACGTAAGACCGTATTTAGTAGGAGGTGTTTCGGCAACCTTGAATTTAGCGAGTAATTCTAAATCTGTTGATGATAATTACCAACAAAAATTCCGTTTAAAACCATGGACACAAAATTACGAAATTGGTTTTGGAGTTGATTTATATTTAGAATATTTCAAATTTTCTCCATCCATAAGAGGTGTTTTTGGATTAAATGACGAATTAATTCGGGACAACAATCCAGACAGTCCTTGGACAAGTAACATTGCAGCAATGAAATCTAGAGGGGTTTTTGTAAACTTTACCTTCCACTAAGAAGTAGCCCTTTTAAACTCGCTCAAAAATATTGCTGTTGCTGTAGCCACATTCAAACTTTCGGTTTGTTGTAAAGTTCCAAAACGAGGTATTGCCAATCTATTGGAAACTAGTTTTTCTATAGTTTCAGATATACCATTCGCTTCATTTCCTAAAACTAAAATCCCTTCCTGCGGAAGATTTTCTTTATACACATTTTTACCATCCATAAAAGTTCCAAAAACAGGAATGGATCCATTTTGAAGTTGCTTTTCTAAATCGATATACGAAACCGCAACTCGAGCAATGGAGCCCATAGTAGCCTGCACCACTTTTGGATTATAGACATCTACTGTTTGCTCGTTACACCAAAGTTGCTCCACGCCAAACCAATCGCACAATCGAATAATAGTGCCAAGATTTCCAGGATCTCGAATACTATCTAGAGCAACAACCAATCCTTTAACAACTGGTGGTTTGGCATCAGGAATTTTGAATAATGCCAAGCAATTATTTGGAGTTGCCAAGCAGGAGATTTTCTTTAATTCTGCCTCGGTAATTAGTGTTTTCTGAGAACTATTTACAGCATCCAAAATAGGCTCGGTAACAAATAAATGTTCCAAAACAAAGTTAGAATCGAGCAGTTCTTGAATAACTTTTACTCCTTCAGCAAGAAATAATTTATGTTGCTGACGAAATTTTTTTTGTTGTAAACTAGTAATTAGTTTAATTTGGTTTTTACTAACCATAAAAAAATGTACTTTTGAATTAAATTTGCATCTCTTGAAAAAACACCTTACAAAAATATCATTAATTATTTTAACAGCACTTATTATTGTTGCGTGTAATACAACAAGACGTGTTCCTGATGGGAAACAGCTATTAATGAAAAATGAAATTTCTATTGATAGCAAAGCAACTAAAGAAGAAGATGTATTTTTTCAATTGTATCAAAAACCCAATAGCGCTATACTTGGCTACCGTTTACGATTGAATTTATTCAATTTAGCAAAACGAAATGCAGATACTTCCTATGCAAAATGGCTAAAAAGAAAACCCAACCGTGAAGCGAATCTAGCAAAATTACTTTCCCAAAAACAAGTAGACCGTCTCGGAAAATCATTTATAGTTTCGGGTTGGAGTGATTTTTTAATGAAAACCGGAGAAGCTCCTGTTCTTTTTGACTCCATTAGCACCCAAAAATCGCTAAAAAGATTAGAATCTTATTATTACAACAAAGGGTATTTTGACGTAAAAGCACGATTTACCAGAGACACTTTGACAGTTAAAAAAACCAATGTTAAATATAACATTGCACTTAATAAAGCCTATCTTATAGATAGCATCCGAACTTCCATTGCAACTCCAGCGTTAGATTCTTTATTTAAAATTAAAATTGCGAATTCTTTTATCAAAAACAATAATCAATATACTACAGCTAATCTAGACGAAGAACGCAATCGAATCACTACCGAATTCCGTAATAATGGCGCCTATCTTTTTCAGCAAAATTATATTTCCTATTCGCTAGACACAATTAATACCAAGAAAAAAGTAAATGTAAAATTGATTGTAAAAGATTATTCTTACAGAGAAAACGATTCTACTAAATCGGCTCCTTTCAATTTGTATAAGATTAGTAAAGTTTCCATTTTTACTGATCGTGCAGCCAATAAAGCAGAAGCACCTATAAAAGATAGTTTACAGTATAAAGATTTTATTTTGTATAGTGAAAACAAATTAAAATACCGCCCGAAAGCAATAACAGATGCTGTTTTTATTACTAAAGGAAGTCTTTTTTCGGATAACAACACTGTTCTAACTACCAAATATTTAAGTAATCTTAAGGTTTTTAATTATCCCACAATTGAATACAAAATTGACCCTAAAGACAACAAATCCTTATTGGCAAATATTTATTTAAAACCTCGTGATAAATTCAGTTTTGGATATTCTGCCGATTTTATACATTCTAACATTCAAGATTTCGGGATTTCGGGAAATACCTCACTTGGAATTCGAAATGTCTTTAATGGCGCTGAGACTTTTCAAATTGGATTTAGAGGAAACGTTGGGGCTTCTAAAGATTTAGCCAATCCTAACAACAACTTCTTTAACATTTCAGAAATTGGGGTAGATGCCAAATTAAGTTTTCCAAGAATCTTTTTCCTGTTTAATACAGACAAAATCATACCTAAAAGCATGATTCCTTCCTCCATATTTAGCGTTGGTTTTGCTAAACAACGAAATATTGGATTGGATAAACAAAATTTCACGAGCTCTTTTTCTTACAATTGGACACCAAAGAAAAACACGACTTTTCGATTGGATATTTTCAACATTCAATACGTTAAAAATGTAAATGTGGGAAACTATTTTAATATTTACCAATCGTCTTATAACGCTCTTGATGCTATTGCAAATAACTACAGCGGCTCGGTTAGTCCTAATTACTTTTCTGGCGACACCCATCAATTAGTAATTGAAAGCGGCACCACTGGTTTTACAAATGATGCCCTTGCAAATCCGACTTCCCTTCCTATCACCGAAAATGACTTAAAAACCATTCGAAGCATTGAAGAACGAAGAAAAAGATTAACCGAAAATAATTTAATTTTTGCAACAAGCATCAGTTTTTCTAAAACTACCAAAAAAGATTTATATGATAATTCTTTTCATGCTTACAAAACAAAGTTTGAATCAGCAGGCAATTTTCTGTCTATCCTAGCTAGAGCTTCTAAACAATTAGACAATCAAGGCGGTGCAAACACCTTATTTCAAGTGGAATATTCGCAATATTTAAAAGGAGAATTTGAGTATGTAAAACATTGGCCTCTTTCTGGAAAAAGAGTCTTTGCTATTCGAAGTTTTGCTGGTTTAGCGGTTCCTTATGGGAATTCTAAAAGTATTCCGTTCTCCCGAAGTTACTTTTCTGGAGGATCCAATGACATTAGAGCATGGCAACCTTATAGTTTAGGACCTGGCCGAAGTGGCGGACTGAATGACTTTAACGAGGCTAACCTAAAAATAACCTTGAGTGCTGAACTACGGTTTAACATTCTAGGAAAATTTAACGGAGCCCTTTTTGCAGATGCTGGAAATATTTGGAATGTTTTAGACAACGTAACCGATGAAGCGTATACCTTTAACGGATTTCAATCTATAAAAACCTTTGCAATAGGCACTGGAACAGGTATTCGATACGACCAAGGGCTATTTGTAGTTCGATTTGATATCGGATTTAAAACCTATAATCCTGCTAAATTAGAAAATGAAAAATGGATGAAAGAGATAAATTTATCCAAATCGGTATTAAATATTGGTATAAATTATCCGTTCTAATTTTAGAAATTATTACTTTTGTAAACTTAATTAAAAATCATAATACAAGATGTCACATAACATTAAACCTGGAGTTGCTACTGGAGATGAAGTTCAAGCTATTTTTGCTTATGCAAAAGAAAAAGGATTTGCAATTCCTGCAGTAAACGTTACTGGTTCAAGTACTATTAATGGAGTTTTAGAAACTGCTGCAAAATTAAAAGCCCCTGTAATTATTCAATTTTCTAACGGTGGTGCTCAATTTAATGCTGGAAAAGGACTTTCTAATGCTGGCGAAAAATCGGCTATTGCTGGTGGAATAGCTGGTGCAAAACATATTCACACTTTGGCAGAAGCGTATGGTGCTACCGTAATTCTACATACCGACCATTGTGCAAAAAAACTTTTACCTTGGATTGATGGCTTGCTAGATGCTTCTGAAAAACATTTTGCAGAAACTGGAAAACCATTGTTCTCTTCTCATATGATTGATTTATCCGAAGAGCCAATTGAAGAAAACATTGCAATTTGCAAAACCTATTTGGCTCGTATGAGTAAAATGGGAATGACATTAGAAATCGAACTAGGAATTACTGGTGGTGAAGAAGACGGAGTGGACAATTCAGATGTAGATAGTTCTAAATTATACACACAACCATCGGAAGTTTCTTATGCTTATGAAGAACTTTTAAAAGTAAGCCCAAGATTTACAATCGCAGCATCTTTTGGAAACGTTCATGGAGTTTACAAACCAGGAAACGTAAAATTAACTCCAAAAATCTTGCAAAATTCTCAAGATTATGTTCAAAAGAAATTCAACACGGGTCCAAATCCAGTTGATTTTGTTTTCCATGGTGGTTCTGGATCAACTTTAGTAGAGATCAGAGAAGCTATTTCTTATGGAGTAGTTAAAATGAATATTGATACCGATTTACAATTTGCTTTCACCGAAGGAATTCGCGATTATATGGTAAACCATATTGAATATTTAAGAACTCAAATTGGAAATCCAGATGGAGCCGATGTTCCTAATAAAAAATATTACGATCCAAGAAAATGGGTACGTGAAGGAGAAGTTACTTTTAACAATAGATTAGAAGAAGCTTTTGCTGATTTAAATAATGTGAATACTCTATAAGTACGATATACGAAGTACGATATACGATATACGAAGTACGGAGATTGAAATAATAAAATTTAATATAGTTAGATTAATAAGTTAAGAAGTCCAACTTCTAACTTCCAACTTCTAACTTCCAACTTACTATTATGGCTTGGTTTAAAAGAACAGAAAAAGGAATTACTACTGCAACCGAAGATAAGAAAGATGTACCTAAAGGACTTTGGTACAAATCTCCTACAGGAAAAATTATTGATGCGGATGAGTTGGAGCGCAACCTTTGGGTAAGTCCTGAAGATGGCTTTCATGTTAGAATAGGCAGTAAAGAATATTTTGAAATCTTGTTCGACAACAACGAATTCAAAGAATTGGATGCTAAAATGACGTCTAAAGATCCACTTGGATTTGTAGATACTAAAAAGTATTCCGAACGATTGAAAGACGTTATGGACAAAACCAAGTTGAAAGACGCGGTTCGAACTGGTGTTGGAAAATCTAAAGGAAACGACTTAGTGGTATGCTGTATGGACTTTGCCTTTATTGGTGGCTCTATGGGTGCGGTAGTGGGAGAAAAAATTGCTCGTGGTATTGATTATTCTATAAAAAATAATCTTCCGTTTGTAATGATATCCAAATCGGGTGGTGCACGTATGATGGAAGCAGCGTATTCGCTAATGCAATTAGCAAAAACTTCTGTAAAATTAGCGCAATTGGCCGAAGCCAAAATTCCGTATATCTCTTTATGTACCGATCCAACAACTGGTGGAACAACTGCTTCTTACGCAATGTTGGGTGATATTAATATTGCAGAGCCTGGAGCCTTAATTGCTTTTGCAGGACCTCGCGTTGTTCGTGATACTACCGGTAAAGATTTACCAGAAGGATTCCAAACTTCGGAGTTTTTATTAGAACACGGATTTTTAGATTTTATTGCTCAAAGAAAAGAGTTGAAAGACAAAATCAATTTATACATTGACTTGATTTTGAATCAAAATATTAGATAGGTTTTTTAACCACAAAAGACACAAAAAAACACAAAGTAATTGCTTTGTGTTTTTTTATATCTTCATTTAAACGAATCACTGCTTTTCTTTAATCCATATATACAAGATAGTTCCTATTTTCCAATAGGTTTAAGTTTACTTTCTGCGATTTGATTTTTCAAATATTTTTCCAATTCTTCAAAACTCATATTTTGTGTTTCAGAACTAACTTTGTCTCTAATTTCACGCATCATTTTTACTGCGTCAAATTTTTTCTCTGTTTTTTTAGTCGTTTCCATTTTCATAATTTATTAAATCTTTTGGACTTCTAATTTCTATCATTTGATAACCCAATCTTAAATTCACTGAATTATAACCTTTTATTCTGTCTAAGTTCACAATATGTTTAAAATTCCAACTCGCTAAAACATCCACTTTATTAATTGTTGCCATTGCAATGTGTCGACAATCTTCTAATGAAGTTTTTCCAACAACTTTTTCTTCAATATAGGTGTTTGCAAGATTAACCGCTTCTTTGGTTAATTCTATTCTCTCAAATTTGTCGGCAGAATAATTATGAAGCAGGTCTTTTACATTTTTTGGTGCGTTTATTAATTCTACATCAAGTAAATCTGAAACTACAAATAGAATTTCGTTGTTTTCTAACCTTTTAAAAAAACTTCTTGTTGCTTCTTTAAATTCTTCATCAAAATAACCTCCAACTACTTACGAATCAATGTATATTCTTTGTTTCATGAAATCAAAATTACAAATAAAGTTTTAATTATTAATAGAAATTATGGAGCAGGTGGAGCAGAGATTTTCCAAGCATAAAAGACACAAAAAAACACAAAGTAATTGCTTTGTGTTTTTTTATGTGTTTTTTTAAACTTCATACCTCGTACTTCCAACATCGTGCCTCAAATCACATTCCGCTTCTAATGGCTTCCACAGGATCTAATTTGGAGGCAGAAATTGCAGGCAAGATTCCAGCAATTAAACCAATTACTATTGCTAATCCAGAGCCAAGCATAATATTGCTAAAACTTAATACAAACTCAAAGTCGAGTAATTTAGTCAATCCCATAGCAATTAACCAGACTAAAAGAATTCCGATTAAACCACCAATTAAACACAAGATTACGGCTTCAAACAAGAATTGGAATAAGATGAATCTATTTTTGGCACCGAGAGATTTCTGAATTCCGATTAAGTTGGTGCGTTCTTTTACCGAAACAAACATAATATTGGCCACACCAAACCCTCCTACAAGAAGAGAAAATCCAGCAATAATCCAACCACCAATGTTCATGTTGGCAATAATTCCGTCTAATAAATCGGTGAAACCCGAAAGAACATTGATAAAGAAATTGTCAATATCTCCAGTTTTTAGTCCGCGTAGATTGCGTAATTTCTGAGAAACTTCGGCTTTAAAAGCATCCATATCAATTCCTTTTTCTGGTTTGATAAGAATTACCGGCGTCATCGAATCGTTATTATCTCCATACATACGTCGTAAGAAATTAACTGGTATAAAAACCGAGGTATCGTTGCTATCCCCAAACATTCCGGCGCCTTGTTTTTTTAATACTCCAATAACGGTAAATCGTTGTCCGTACAAACGCACTTGTTTTCCAATAGGATCTACATTTTCAAAAAGACTGTTTGCTAACTCATCGCCAATTACTAAAACAGCAGCACCCGAATTGGATTCGGATTCGTTGTAGAACCTACCTTCGGCAAATTCCAAACCTTGAATATCAATAAATTCATGCGAAACCGGAACTACATTTACACTACTAACCGATTTGGTATCGTATTTTAAAATCTCCGTTTTCACAAAAAGTTGGTAAGCCATTTCTTGTGCTTCGGGTAAAGCGCTTTTTAAATATTCGTATTCGGTATATTTTACTTGAGGGAATTGGTCTCTTTTCCATCTTGGAATGGTAGAGGGTCCAAAAGAACCTTTGAACAAATAAATGGTATTTTTATCTAAACTGCTTAAATCTTTTTTGATTTTTCTATCTAAGGAATCTACTGCAGCAAGTACTGCAATTATAGAAAATATGCCAATTGTTACTCCAAGCAGCGAAAGCAAAGTACGCAACTTATTGTTTCGCAAGGCATTCATGGCAAAACCGAAACTTTCTTTTAGTAAACGAAGGTAAACTAGCATATTGGATTTTTTTCTAGGTCAAATTTAAGATATTAGTAATTAGAATGGTGGTTTTGTTACAAAAAATAGTGTGAAAAATATAATGGGCAGAAATAAATAATCAATAATGAGAACTCAAGAAAAAATTCAAAATATTATTTTGTAACTTTATGCAAATTAATTAGGCATGAAAATTAAATTTGGTATTGTATTTATTTTTATTTTTTGTCTTTTCTCTCAAGCGCAGGAGGGATTTAAGATGGAAACCAATAAAAAAAGGATTGCTATTCCGTTTAAATTAATTGACAATTTAATTTTTATTCCTCTAAAGGTAAATGGTGTAGACCTTACTTTTCTTCTAGATAGCGGAAGCGAAGAAACGGTTTTATTTAGCCTAGAAGACCAACAGTTAAGCCTTGCCAATGCAGAGAAAATAAGTATTAAAGGGTACGATTCTTCAGTATATGTTGAAGCGTTAAAATCTACAAATAATATTCTTTCTACCTCTGATTATTCTGATGTTAATCATGACATATACATCCTATTAGACCAAAGTTTTAATCTTTCATCGCAAGTGGGAATTCCAGTAAATGGTATTATTGGATATCCTTTTTTTAAGAATTATTTAGTAGAAATTAATTATGAAAAAGAGAAGATTTATGTGTATCCAAACCCATCTAAAATCTATAAAAAACTGTCAAAAAAATACAGCAGTTATTCTTTAGTTTTGGATCGGAACAAACCTTTTATTTCGGCAAAAATAGGTATTGAAAAAAAACAAATTGAAGCTAAATTATTAGTTGACTCTGGAAGTAGTGATGCTTTATGGCTGTATAGCAACGCTAAAACTTCTATTACTATTCCTGCCAATAATCTTGATGATTATCTTGGACATGGTTTTAGTGGAGATATTTATGGCAAACGATCGCGTATTGATTTTTTGGAATTAAATGAATTTAAACTCTTGCAACCAATTGCCGCCTTTCCCGATTCGCCAATGATAAAAGTTGAGCAAGAAGTTCGGGAACGAGAAGGTACTTTGGGTGCAGAAATATTGAAACGTTTTTCTGTATTTTGGGATTACCCCAATAGTAAAATTTACTTGAAACGAAATAGCAACTATACTCTTCCCTTTCATTACAACATGAGCGGCATTGATATACAACATGATGGATTACAATGGATAAAAGAAGAAGAGTTAATCAATAAAAACGCAACTCTAACGCTAGATGTAGCGCAAGATAAATTAGTGAATTTTAAATATAAATTTTCTTTAAAACCAGTTTTCAAAATTACGAGTGTTAGAAAAAATTCACCTGCTGCTGCTTGCGGCTTACTAAAAGACGATGTATTACTTTCAATAAACAAGAATAAAGTATATACTTATTCGTTGCAAGAGTTAAACGAATTGTTGAAATCGGAAGAGGGGAAATGGATCACTTTAGAAATTGAGAGAAATAACAAAACTTATGTTTTTAAATTCCAATTACAAACAATGCTTTAAAGTCAAAAAAACTTACTCTTTTTTATTAAAAATATTTAGGGTGTTTCTTGAACCAGCGTTGAACATAATTTAAGCATTTCAAATTGTTTTTTTTGATGGCCGTTTTGAGATTCAATATTTATATAAGAAATATCATGTTTTTGACAATATATAGACAATGAACCATCATCCTCTGCATTTTTACTTTGAAGTACAACATTGTAATTTGATTTTTTAAAAAATTCGAAATCAGAAAATGATGTAACTAAATAAAAATCATCTGGATCACTTTTAGAACTTATAAATATATTTTTGGCATTTATAGACTTTTCGTAAGTTGAAATTGAATAATTCCCATCCGTATTATTGTGAATTGAAATTGTTCTGCGATTTTGATTTTTAGGAATTATCAATAATAACAAAGAATCGGAGAAAGATTGAATCTTATCTACAAGTTCATTTGGATAGGTTTTATTGTATTTTTCCAAAGTATATCTTATCCCTCTTTTAGAAAAAATACGATTTGGGTCAAAAAAATAGTGTTTTTTGTTAAAATCATATCTTAATAATCTATTTTTATTTTGAATTATTTGAATTAAAAAAAAAGGACTATTAACGGGTAATGAATTATATGCGTCCTTAGATGTTGATTCATTTTCATGCAAGGAAATTATACCTATATAATTTTGTTTGCTTTTTTTTGTAATACTTATTAAACAAGTTGAATCTCCTAATTTCAATGAAGTATTACTCATTAAAATCATATTACATATAAGTCCAAATAAAACTAAGAAATGAATAGTTTTTTTTAAAATTAATAGATTTAACATAAGTCTATCTTGGTCGTCTGATTATAACAGATTCTTCTTCACCACTACTATTACTAATATTTCCAGACCAAACTATTGAATTTTCATCAAGAGATTTAAACAACTTGCCCTCACGGCTATTTTCTCCAGAAACATTGTCGGAAATTACTAATAATCCATCTTTATAATTATTACCAGTCCATGAATTCAAATTTTGAGGATTATCTAAAAAATAATAAATCGCTGAAATTGTTTTGTTTTTTTTCCAAACTATTTTCATTCTAATGTTTGATGAATTTATTTCTCCGAAATACTCCTGACCATCATAGGAATCAAACAATTTTATAACCTTATTTTGATTAGTTGAATCTATTTTGCTATACTGATTAGACTCTTTGTTAATATTAGATTCTCCTGCACTAATATGTGAAACGTTATCACCTTCTTCTTTTATCTTAACTAGGTTTGCCGCTGAAATATCAAAAGATTGACAATTCCATCCATTCTCAGTTTTCATAAAAGCAAGTGTTCCCTTAATGATTTTATAACGTTCGCCCACCCTATAGTTATTTGAATAATTAGCAATAAATTTGATTTCCGCATTAAAATAACCCTCATAATACTTTACTCCATCTTTCTCACTAAAAAGTCCATCTTGTTGGTCAAATTTTATGACTATAGCTTTATTTGACAATTCGTTAGTTAGACCTTCTTTCATTTTTAAATCCGATGGCTTATCGTTTAAATTACAAGAAAAAAAGATGTTTATCGAAATAAACAAGATAAAATATTTATAAATAGCATTCATGTTCAATTATTTTTTAAATCAATTATTTTTTCGCTAAAATAATGAATTATCTTACAAAAAAATTAATTACCGATAAAAAACAATAAAGAAGACTAATATTAGTAATTAAATACTTTAAATTAATTAAAATAAAAAGTTGAAAAATAATTTAAAATTGCGATTGCTTAGTACCTCGCAATAAACTACTTTTGCGTGCTTAACAACACAACACAATGAGCACTACAAAAACGATTCAATCTGCTCTTATTTCGGTATTTGACAAAACCGGTTTAGAGCCAATTGTGAGACAACTTCACAAACAAAATGCAACTATTTATTCTACCGGAGGAACCGAAGATTTTATAAAAAACTTAGGGATTCCTGTGGTTCCCGTAGAAGATGTTACCTCCTACCCTTCTATTTTGGGCGGTCGTGTAAAAACATTACACCCAAAAGTTTTTGGTGGTATTTTAAACCGTCAAGACCACCCTACGGATGTAGAACAAATGAAGGAATTTGCTATTCCGCAAATTGATTTAGTGATTGTAGATTTGTATCCGTTTGAAAAAACAGTGGCTTCGGGAGCAAGTGAAGCCGATGCGATTGAGAAAATTGACATTGGTGGCATTTCGTTAATTCGTGCTGCGGCTAAGAATTTTAAAGACACCGTAATTGTGCCATCGGTAGAAGAATATGAATTGTTTTTAGGAATGATTACCGAAGGAAACGGCGCAACCACTTTTGAACAACGAAAATATTTGGCAACAAGAGCGTTTCATGTTTCGTCTAATTATGATACGGCAATTTTTAATTATTTCAATACGGAAGATACCTATTACAAAGAAAGCATGTCGCACGGGCAGGTTCTTCGTTATGGAGAAAATCCACACCAAAAAGGATTTTTCTTTGGTGATTTTGATGCGATGTTTACCAAATTACACGGAAAAGAATTATCGTATAACAATTTATTAGATGTGGATGCTGCTGTGAATTTAACGGCAGAATTTAAAGATAGCGAGCCTACTTTTGCTATTTTGAAACACAATAATGCGTGCGGATTGGCAACTAGAAAAACCATGAAAGAGGCATATGTTGCGGCTTTGGCTTGCGACCCAACTTCGGCTTTTGGCGGGGTGTTAATGGCCAACGGAAAAATTGATGCTGCTACTGCAACCGAAATTAATTCGCTTTTTTGTGAAGTTGTAATTGCACCTAGTTATGATGCCGAAGCGTTAAATATTCTACAAGAAAAAAAGAACCGAATCATTTTGACTATAAATGATGTACCTTTACCTCAACGTCAAGTGAGAACTTGCTTAAATGGAGTTTTGGTTCAAGATAAAAATAACATTACAGATACTGAAAAGGATCTAAAAACGGTTACGCTTACTGCACCAACTAGTCAAGAAGTAGCCGATTTATTGTTTGCATCTAAAATTTGTAAAAACACCAAATCAAATACTATTGTTTTCGCAAAAAACAATACCTTGATTGCTTCTGGAACTGGGCAAACTTCTAGAGTAGATGCTTTGAAGCAAGCAATTGAAAAAGCAGAAACTTTCGGATTTGATTTACACGGAGCAGTTATGGCAAGCGATGCTTTCTTTCCTTTTCCGGATTGTGTAGAGATTGCGCATAACGCAGGAATTACCGCTGTTATTCAGCCAGGTGGCTCTATTAAAGATGAATTGAGTATTAATTATTGCAATGAAAATAAAGTTGCAATGGTATTTACAGGAACACGTCATTTTAAACATTAAAAAAATAAAATTATTAGGAAATTAAGAAAATTAAGCGTTAGTTTACTTTATAAAATTAATTTCTAGATAACTTGAAAAATTATTCAAGTTTTGTTTTTGTTTTTTGAAATAAAAAACACAAGAAGCATCATTAATTTTATTATTTTTGTAGGCTGATAAAAAATATAACGAACTAAACACCATTTATATAATATGGGATTTTTTGATTTCATGACTGAGGATATAGCAATTGACCTTGGTACCGCAAACACACTAATCATTCACAACGACAAAGTTGTAATTGATAGCCCCTCTATTGTTGCAAGAGATAGAGTCTCTGGGAAAATCATCGCCGTTGGAAAAGAAGCCAACATGATGCAAGGTAAAACCCATGAAAACATTAAAACCATACGACCATTGAAGGATGGTGTTATTGCTGATTTCGACGCTTCGGAAAAGATGATTAGCATGTTTATCAAAAGTATTCCAGCTTTAAAGAAACGAATGTTTACTCCCGCATTGCGCATGGTAGTATGTATTCCTTCTGGAATTACAGAAGTAGAAATGCGTGCAGTAAAAGAATCTTGTGAGCGTGTAAACGGAAAAGAAGTATACTTAATTCATGAGCCAATGGCTGCTGCTATTGGTATTGGAATTGACATTATGCAACCAAAAGGAAACATGATTGTAGATATTGGTGGTGGTACTACCGAAATTGCAGTTATCGCTCTTGGCGGAATTGTATGTGATAAATCGGTTAAAATTGCCGGGGATGTTTTCACCAACGATATTATCTATTATATGCGTACCCAACATAATTTATTTGTTGGAGAAACTACTGCAGAAAAAATTAAAATTCAAGTTGGTGCTGCTACCGATACTTTAGATTCTCCTCCGGATGATATGTCGGTTCAAGGAAGAGATTTACTTACCGGTAAGCCTAAACAAGTAGAAGTTTCTTTTAGAGAAATTGCAAAAGCTTTAGACAAATCGATTCAACGTATTGAAGATGCGGTGATGGAAACTTTATCGCAAACTCCTCCTGAATTAGCCGCTGATATTTACAATACTGGTATTTATTTAGCTGGTGGTGGTTCTATGCTACGCGGATTAGACAAACGTATTTCTTTGAAAACAGACCTTCCGGTTTATATTGCGGAAGATCCGTTGAAAGCGGTAGTAAGAGGAACTGGGATGGCATTAAAAAACATACCAAAATTCAGAAGTATCCTTATAAAATAAATTCCAAATTTAAAAAATCCAAATTCCAAAACTAGAACGATACAGTTTATTTGGGATTTGAGATTTTAAATTTTTAAAAACTATGCAGCAAATATTTAATTTTGTATTTAAAAACAGCTATCGTATGCTGTTTTTGCTGCTTATGATAATATCGCTATTACTTACAATTCAATCCCATTCGTACCATCGAAGTAAAATTATAAGCTCTGCTAATTTTTTCACGGGTGGTGCTTATAAAATGACAAGTAACATAGAAGGTTATTTCAATTTAAAAATACAAAACGAAGAACTTGCTAAAGAAAACGCACGCCTTAAAGGATTGCTTTTCAACATCAAAGACAGCACTAAAGTCCCTAATTTAGATTCGATAAAAGGAGTTAAGAAAATTGATATTGTTATTGCTAAGGTTATAAAAAACTCCTACAGCTCACAAGTTAATTTCCTAACTTTAGACTCGGGTTCTAATCAAGGTGTTCAACCAGAAATGGGAGTGATTAATAGTTTAGGAATAGTTGGTGTAATTGAAAATGTTTCGCCTAAATACAGCACTGTTTTAAGCATATTAAACACGGAATCTCCTATAAATGCTAAAATTAAAAAATCCAATCACATTGGTTCTTTAATTTGGAATGGCAAGAATACCGGTTACGTTCAATTAGTAGATGTACCAAGATTAGCTTCTGTTAAAAAAGGAGATACTATTGTAACAGGTGCGCAATCCACAATATTTCCAGAAAACATTAATATTGGATCTATAGAAAAGATTTATATAGATAACCAAACTAATTTTTATACTATAGATGTTAAATTATTTAACGATATGACCAGTTTAGGTCACGTATATATTATTAAAAATAAAGACCGCAATGAAATTATTAACTTAGAGAAAAAGTCACTAAAGAATGAATAGCGCTTTGTTATACAATATCGCCCGTTTCATTTTGTTGCTTATGGCACAAGTTCTAATATTCAATAATTTTAATTTTTTGGGTTACATCAATCCATATCCGTATATTTTATTTATTCTTTTATTTCCTGTAAACGGAAACAAATATGGATTATTGGCTGCAAGCTTTTTACTTGGTATTACTATGGATTTATTTTGCAATTCGGGAGGTGTTCATACTGCAGCATGTGTATTACTTGCCTATCTAAGACCTTCCTTGTTTCGATTTTCCTTTGGATTAAGTTATGAGTACCAAACAGTAAGAATAAACGATGTGCTAACCCCTGAGCGATTTTCGTTTATCTTTTTAGGTGTAGTAATTCACCACATAACTCTATTTATATTAGAAATTTTTACGTTTGACTATTTTTGGAACATTATTCTAAGAACACTAGTTAGCACAATATTTACAACAATCATCTGCATCTTAATAATTTACTTAATCAAGCCAAGTAAACGATGAGAAAAGCCTTACTTCCATTATTAGTAATTATCACAGCTGGTTTGTTGATGGTACGCCTTTTCTATTTGCAAGTTATTGATGATTCTTTCAAATTAAAATCGGAAAATAACGCAATTAAAATCAAATACGATTATCCTGAAAGAGGATATGTTTATGATAGATATGGCAAACTATTGATTGCCAATCAGCCCTCCTATGACATAATGGTAATCCCTAAGGAAGTAAAAGAATTAGACACTACCGAATTATGCTCATTGTTAGATATCACCAAAGAGTTTCTTATTACAAAAATGAAGAAAGCCAGGGTATATAGCCCAATGCTACCATCTGTTTTTTTACCACAATTAAACAAATTAGAGTATGCTGCCTTCCAAGAAAAAATTAGAAGATTTAGCGGATTTTATATTCAAAAGCGTTCTTTAAGAGACTATCAGGTTAATTTCGGAGCTAATGTGTTTGGCTTTATCACTCAAGTAAATGAGAATATAATAAAGAAAAATCCATATTATGTAGGTGGTGATTTAATTGGAAAACAAGGTATAGAGGAAAGCTACGAAACGTACCTAAGAGGACAAAAAGGAGTAAAATATCTTCTTAAAGATAAATTCAACAGAGAAATTGGTTCTTACAAGGAAGGCAAATACGATACCATTGCTAAACAAGGGGATGACATTACCCTAACTATTGATGGGGAACTCCAAAAATACGGAGAAGAATTAATGGTAAATAAATGGGGCGGAATTGTTGCTATCGAACCAAAAACTGGAGAAATACTGGCTTTGGTTAGCGCGCCAAATTTTGATCCTGCCCTATTAGTCGGCCGACAACGATCTAAAAATTACACTTTATTACATAACGATTCTATTGCAAAACCATTGTATGATAGAGGGTTACTGGCAGAATACCCACCAGGTTCTCCATTTAAAATTCTAACTGCTTTGGTGGCACTTCAAGAAGGCGTTATTGATGAAAATACAACTTTTTATTGCAACCACGGATTTAGCTTTGCTAGAGGCAGATTCATGCGATGTCACTGTAGTGGTGGTGCAAGACAATTATACACTGGTATTTACCAATCGTGTAATACCTATTTTTCAAATGTCTACATGAAAACCATAAATAAATACAATAGTCCTTCTTATGCCGTAGATGTTTGGAGTAATCATTTAAAAAGTTTTGGATTAGGTGCTTTCATGGGCTGCGATTTACCTATTGGCAAACGAGGTAAAATTCCAACTTCTAAAACCTACAAGAAATTATACCCTGGATGGCATTGGGATAGTAAAACAATTGTTTCTAATGCTATTGGACAAGGGGAAGTTTTAATGACTCCAATTCAATTAGCTAATCTGATGGCTACTGTTGCTAATAGAGGTTATTACTATACCCCTCACATTGCAAAAAAAATTAAAGGAGAAATATTAGATAAAAAATTTAGAACCAAGCACGTAACTACCATTAACAGGAAATATTTTGAGCCGGTAATAAATGGTATGAATGCCGTTTATGGAGCAGGAGGAACTGCTTCTGGACTTGGGGTAACGGGTATAGAAATATGTGGTAAAACAGGAACTGCAGAAAATTATTTAAAAGTAAATGGAAAACGTGTAAAACTTCAGGATCACTCTATTTTTGTAGCATTTGCACCTAGAGATAATCCAAAAATTGCCATTGCAGTATTTGTAGAAAATGGGTATTGGGGAAAACGTTGGGCTGGACCAATTACTACTTTAATGATTGAAAAATATTTGAGAAGAAAAATCACAAAAGTGGATTTTGAAAAACGAATGTTAGAAGGAAGCTTAAAAGACCAATACAGCAAATTGTACCCTAGAAAACATCAAGACAGTATTGCAATTCTTAACAATAAAGTTAAAGATAGCATTTCTCAATCTAAACGCGAAAGCGATTCGATATTAGGAAAGCCAAGAAAAGAAATTAAAAAAGATTCTATTAAGAAAAAAGTATAATGAGAAATCAGAGTATCACGAACCATATTGATTGGATAAGCGTAGTCCTCTTTATTACATTGGTAATAATGGGCTGGCTAAACATATACTCCTCATCGCTATCTTCGGTAACTGGAGATGGTTCTATCTTCGATTTATCTCAATTTTACGGAAAGCAAATGCTGTACATTGCATTAACCTTCCCATTAATATTAATTATACTATTTGTAGAAGGAAAATTTTACGAAAAATACGCCTCGGTAATTTATACTATTTCTGTATTATCAATTGCTGGTTTATTTATTTTCGGGAAATCCGTTAAAGGACAAGCCAATTGGTATTCGTTTGGTTCTTTCGGAATTCAACCGTCTGAATTTGCAAAAGCAGCCACAGCATTAGCTTTAGCAAAATATTTATCGGATGTTCAAGTAAATCTAAAAAATGTAAAAGACCAAATAATAGCCTTAGCAATTGTGTTTTTCCCAGTAATATTAATTGCAATTCATGACCCCGGTAGTGCTTTAATTTACATGATTTTCTTTGTGGTTCTATATAGAGAAGGTTTACCAGGTTGGTACTTGTTTTCTGGGTTTTCAGCAATTCTGTTATTCATTTTAATGCTAATTACCAACAATCCTTATATTGTAATTGGAATTGCATCTGTAGCATTAGTCATCAATTATTTTAGAAGTCGATTAATTGATCGAAATATAATCGCGAGTAGCATAATATTAGTTCTAATTGCCATATTTTCCTTTTCAGTAAGTTTTGTCTTTAATAATGTTTTTAAACAACACCATAGAGATCGTTTCAATATTCTTCTTGGAAAACAAGTAGACATGAAGGGAATTGGATACAACATCCACCAATCGGAAATTGCTATTGGTTCTGGAGGTTGGATTGGAAAAGGCTTTCTGGAAGGCACACAAACCAAAGGAGGTTTTGTTCCCGAACAACATACCGATTACATCTTTACTACTGTTGGTGAAGAATGGGGATTTCTAGGGTCCTTAATTGTTATTGGAATGTTTGTGGGATTAGTACTACGAATTATCTATTTAGCCGAAAGACAAAAAACTAAATTCAGCAGAGTTTATGGTTATTGTGTAGCCGGCATCTTGTTCATCCACTTCTTTGTGAACATTGCTATGGTACTGGGAGTATTTCCTACTGTAGGGATACCCTTACCCTTCTTTTCTTATGGAGGCTCTGGTCTTTGGGGTTTCACTATTTTGCTATTCATTTTCTTAAAAATGGACGCTAATAAAGTTAATGAGTGGTAGCTATTAAAGGATAAAACTTGTCCTTACTTATATATATTATAGCAATTTCAAATTAAATTAATAAAAAATGTAACTTTTTTACAACTCGTTACGTATAACAAGCTGAACACTTTAATTTAAAGTAAAAAAACATGAGACAGCTAAAAATCACCAAGCAGGTAACCAACCGTGAAACTGCTTCCTTAGATAAATACCTACAAGAAATTGGAAAGGTTGATTTGATTACTGCCGACGAAGAGGTAGAATTGGCTCAAAAAATTAAAGCCGGAGATCAAAAAGCATTAGAAAAACTAACCAAAGCCAATTTGCGTTTTGTAGTTTCTGTTGCTAAACAATACCAAAATCAAGGACTTACACTTCCCGATTTAATTAACGAAGGAAACTTAGGTTTAATCAAAGCAGCCCAACGTTTTGATGAAACTCGTGGATTTAAATTTATATCGTATGCCGTTTGGTGGATTCGTCAATCGATTCTTCAAGCGCTAGCCGAACAATCTCGTATTGTTCGTTTACCATTAAACAAAATTGGTTCTATCAATAAAATCAACAAAATGTACGCATTATTAGAGCAATCTAACGAAAGACCGCCATCTGCTGAAGAAATTGCAAAAGAACTAGACATGACGGTTAATGATGTAAAAGAGTCTATGAAAAACTCTGGTCGTCATTTATCCATGGATGCACCTCTTGTAGAAGGAGAAGATTCTAACCTATATGACGTTTTACGTTCAGGCGAATCTCCAAATCCTGATCGTGAATTAATTCACGAATCGTTGCGTACTGAAATTGAGCGTTCACTAGAAACCCTAACTCCAAGAGAAGCCGACGTAGTTCGTTTGTACTTTGGTTTAGGCGATCAACACCCAATGACCCTAGAAGAAATTGGAGAAACTTTCGACCTAACTCGCGAACGTGTTCGTCAAATTAAAGAAAAAGCAATCCGAAGATTAAAACATACTTCAAGAAGTAAAATCTTGAAAACTTATTTAGGATAAATTCCAATACATAAATTCCAAATTCCAACCATTGGAATTTGGAATTTTTTCTTTGGAATTTAATAAAAGCAACAACAGTTTCAAAGCTGTTCGTTTTTTGATTGATGATTGAAACTCCGGCTGATTACCGGAGTTTTATTTTTTTATAATTACCTTTGCAAAAACAACAACACAATGATTAAAAACACCCTTATTGCACCATCTGTTCTCGCAGCCGATTTTGCTAATTTACAACGCGACATCGAGATGATTAATTCTAGTGAAGCCGATTGGTTTCATATTGACATCATGGATGGCGTTTTTGTTCCGAATATCTCTTTTGGAATGCCTGTTTTAGAAGCTATTTCTAAACACGCAAAAAAAACAATAGACGTTCACTTAATGATAATCGATCCTGACAGATATATTAAAACCTTTGCCGATTTGGGATCAAACATTTTGACCGTTCATTACGAAGCCTGCACACATTTACACCGAACCTTACAAGCCATCAAAGCCGAAGGAATGAAAGCTGGAGTAGCTTTAAACCCACATACAAACGTAAGTTTATTGGAAGATGTAATTAAAGACATCGACATGGTTTGCATCATGAGTGTAAACCCAGGTTTTGGAGGTCAATCATTTATAGAAAACACCTACAAGAAAATCAAAGACTTAAAAGAAATGATTGTTCGCAATAACGCTTCCACAATTATTGAAATTGATGGTGGAGTTACCAATAAAAATGCAGTAGCATTAGTACAAGCTGGCGCCGATGTATTGGTAGCAGGAAATTATGTTTTTAAAGCCCAAGATCCAATTGCCACTATAAGCGATTTAAAGAAAATCACTTCCCTATAAAAAAATGCTCCTGATGGAGCATTTTTTTTTAGTATTGTTCTAATAAATATTTTATTAAATCGGTAGTAGTTACAATTCCTACAAGTAAATCGCCTTCTACTATAGGCAAAGCATGGAATTCACTTTTTGATAAAATTTGAGCCACTTCCCTAATGCTGGTATCTGGAGAAACTTTTACTAGATTTTTAGCCATAACTTGTTCTATCGAAAACATATTATAAACCATAACATCTATTTCTTGTTCTTCTTCATCAATAGCATCGGCAAAAGAAATACGAAGCAAATCGGTATAACTCAACATCCCAACAATAAGACTTCCATTTACTACCGGAATATGCCTAATGTGGTGTTTTTTAAACAAACTTTCTGCTTTAGTTAAATCATCACTCAGATGTAACTTAACTACATTTTTGGTCATTATGGTTGACACGGGGACTATCTGTTTCATATCTTTTAATTTTTGTATTAAAATTACAAGTAATAGAGCGAAAAAAACATGATATTAATCAGCAAACTGAAAAGTATTTATTTAAAAATAAGTCCCTCAATAACCCATAACTCCGTAAAAGAGTATTATTTTTGTACAAGAACAAATTTCATGAGTTA
The DNA here is from genome assembly GCA_947446865.1 of Flavobacteriaceae bacterium. Lineage (GTDB taxonomy): Bacteria > Bacteroidota > Bacteroidia > Flavobacteriales > Flavobacteriaceae > Flavobacterium. Next base: position 78,661 of record CANFHX010000010.1, read on the forward strand.
TACCCTACTATCTTCACCTTTACAAGGATTTACCGACTTCAGATTTAGAAACGCCTTAAACAAGTATTTTGGCGGAATTGACACCTACTATTCTCCCTATATCCGCTTGAATGGAAAGCTGACAGTTAAACCCTCTTATGAACGCGATTTGCTTCCGGAAAATAATTCTAGTTTAGAGGTAATTCCTCAAATAATAACCAATGATGCGGAGGAATTTTTATTTGTAGCAAAGTACGTTCAAGAACTTGGCTACAAGGAATTGAATTGGAATTTAGGTTGCCCCTATCCAATGGTTACCAAATGCGGAATGGGCTCTGGATTAATAAGTGATTCGGAAAAAATTAATGCTATTCTAAATAAAGTACATTCCGAATCGGATATTATTGTATCTATGAAGATGCGTTTGGGATATGATACTACCGATGAAATTCTTAATGTTTTACCAATATTAGATACCTATCCAATAAAAAATATTGCAATTCATGCACGTATTGGAAAACAACTTTACAAGGGAGGTGTTCATTTAGACGCCTTTCAACAATGCATTGACAACACCAAGCACAAGTTGTATTACAATGGCGACATTACTACGGTATCTAAATTTAGAGAAATGCAAGAACGATTTCCTACCATAGACCATTGGATGATTGGTAGAGGATTAATTTCAGATCCATTTTTACCAAGTATGATTAAAAACGATACTTTAGAATATCCAAAAAACAAAATGGAATTGTTTAGCGAATTTCATGAAACGCTTTATCAAGGATATAGTGAATCCTTATCAGGAGCCACGCATATCTTATTAAAAATGCACCATTTGTGGGAATATTTTTCAACTACTTTTTCCAACCCTCATAAAGTTGCCAAAAACATCAAAAAAGCAAAGAGCATCCGAAATTATGAAGAAACCGTAAAAGAGATTTTTAAAAAGGGATGATCTAGAAATCAAATAATTATGTAAAAAAAAGACCCAAACCTATCTTTTCTATAAGATTTGGTTTTGGGTCTATTTTTTTGCAATTAGTAAGCAAATTAAATTTAGTTTTATTTTTTCATCACAAAATTTAATAGCCATAAATTCTTAATGAATTTACCTATATTAACTAAAACTCCTAATGCCCATGTAACAAGGTTGTTGATTACAAAAAACAAAGTTTCTTTTACTGCTCTAACTAATATAACGGAAGTGTATAAACCTAATAATAGTTTAACGTAATTATCCATGAAATTATTAAATTCCATTACATGCATAAAGGTATAAGAAAAATAAATAAACCCTATTGGCCACATTAATACAGTTACCGCATCAAAAATAAAATTAATCATGTATTCAAAATAAAACAAATAAATAGGATAATTTGAATTGTTTTCGTTGTATGCTAATGATTTAGTATCCCATAAACTACTAACTCTTGTCGCAGCTTTTCCCCATATTTTAAATGGTAAAATAAATGGAATGTAAATAAATAAATAATACAGTGCTCCTAAAATTGCTTTAAGTGCATGTTCTTTAAAGTCAAATTCTCCAGTTTTTAATTCTACAGCAAATTGCTTTTCTTGATTTTCCATAATTAATTAAAAAATTTAGTTTTCTTACTCGTATGGCTTTTCAGTACCGCCTCGTTTATTAGAGTGGTATCTGAACTCCACTTTATCATAATTATTAACTTAAATTATTATTAATTACATAACAAAACTATTAAATAAAAACGATATTAATAATTTTTATCTTAAATCAAAAAAAAGGAAACTTAAAAAATTGTTAATAACTTAAATTTTTAAATGAAAAAATCAAGTATCCAATGGGATAGAGGTAAATTATTTAAAAATGGATTTTTATATTTCTTTTGATAACATTATTTTATTTATTAATACATAAAGCCTTGTATAAAAGATATTTAAACTATTTATTGGTGTTTTACAAGCTAATTTAGTTTTCAGGAAATAGGTTTCCTAATTATTAATGTTTTCTGTATGCCAACTAAGAATTATAAATTTTAAAAGTTAAGCCTTCGGTTTATGTCTATTTTATATATTTGCATTCAAGATAAAAGTATGATGAACAACGCAGTATCGGGATTTTCCAAATTATCCAAAGAAGAAAAAATTAATTGGATTGCTACAACCTATTTTACAAATCCAGAAAATGCTATAACTACAATAAAACAATACTGGAATACAGATAATAAATTACAGCAACTTCATGATGAGTTTATAGAAAACACTATTACCAATTTCTACCTTCCTATGGGTATTGCACCCAATTTTTTGGTAAACGGAAAATACTATTCAATTCCGATGGTAATTGAGGAAAGCTCGGTAGTGGCTGCTGCGGCTAAATCGGCTAAATATTGGAGTACTCGTGGGGGATTTAAAACTTCCGTATTGAGTTCAGAAAAAATCGGGCAAGTACATTTTATCTATACTGGGGATGTCTCCAAATTAGAAGCTTTTTTTATTCAAATAAAAACCAAATTCTATACCGCAACCGAAAGCATTACCAAAAATATGCAAAAAAGAGGTGGTGGGATTTTAGATATAGAACTGCGAAATAAAACCAAAGAATTAGAAAATTACTTTCAACTACATGTTACTTTTGAAACAAAGGACAGCATGGGTGCTAATTTTATCAATTCCTGTTTGGAACAATTAGCTAAAACATTAAAAGAAGAAGCCCAAGAAATGGAATCGTTTACTGATGAAGAAAAAAATCTTCAGGTGGTAATGAGTATTCTTTCTAATTATGTTCCAAATTGTATTGTTCGTGCCGAAGTTTCTTGTAAAATAGAAGATTTAGCAGAAAAAAAAATAGAGTACCCACAAGAATTTGCCGAGAAATTTGTGCAAGCAGTTTCCATTGCCGAAATTGAACCTTTTAGAGCAGTTACCCATAATAAAGGAATAATGAATGGCGTAGATTCTGTGGTGTTAGCAACTGGAAATGATTTTCGTGCAGTGGAAGCTGGTGTTCATGCCTATGCTTCTAGAAGCGGGAAATATTCTAGTCTTTCGCATGCCAAAATAGAAAATGGTATATTCACTTTTTGGATGGAAATTCCTTTGGCATTAGGGACTGTAGGCGGCCTAACTTCATTACATCCTTTAGTAAAAATGGCTTTAGAAATATTAGGAAAACCATCCGCTCATGAATTAATGCAACTAGTAGCCGTAACAGGACTAGCGCAAAACTTTGCTGCTTTACGATCGTTAACTACCACCGGCATTCAAGAAGGCCATATGAAAATGCACTTAAATAATATTCTTAACCAATTTCAAGCAACAAGCGAAGAACGAAAAAAGGTTAAAAAGCATTTTGAAAATAATGCAATATCACACGCTTCGGTTGTTGCGTTTATTGAAAATTTAAGAACGTAAAATTTAAATTATCAAAACCTATCCTAATTAAATAACCTTTGTGACTTAGCTACTTTGTGTCAATAACTATGAAAAAAACATTTTACAGCAACGGCAAATTATTAATAACAGGAGAATATGTAGTATTGGATGGTGCTCGCGCATTGGCGCTACCAACAAAATTTGGACAAAATCTTATTATTGAAGAATCTGAAAATGATTTAATTCATTGGAAAAGTCACGATCAAGACGGAAGCATTTGGTTTGAAGAAACTATTTCCTTTTCTTCAATTATTGAAAAAGAAAAACTCTCTGAAATACACCATATCAAAAACACCATAATAGAAATTCTTCATGAAGCTTACAAATTAAACTCTGATTTTCTAACCAGATCAAAAGGATACAGAATTACAACCGAATTGACCTTTCCTAAATTCTGGGGTTTAGGAACCTCTTCTACCCTAATAAACAATATTGCTCAATGGCTAGAAATTGATGCTTATGAGCTGCTTAAAAAGAGTTTTGGAGGCAGTGGTTACGACTTGGCTTGTGCTCAAAACAATTCCGCTATAATTTACCAACTCATTGAAGACAAACCAGTAATAGAAACAATTGTATTTCATCCGGATTTTTCCTCAAAAATTTATTTTGTATATTTAAATAGAAAGCAAAGTAGTAAAGAGGCAATCACTTCGTATCTGGACAAACAAGGTTCTATTGAAAAAACTATAACCAAAATTAATAGCATTACCAAAACTATTGCTAATTCTACAGAAGCCAATGAATTTGCTTTAGCATTGCAAAAACATGAAATTGAAATGAGTAAGGTTCTTGAACTACCAACTGTACAAGAGGCTTTATTTAATGACTTTCAAGGAGTAGTAAAAAGTCTAGGGGCTTGGGGTGGTGATTTTGTATTGGCTATATCTAAAGAAAACCCAACCGAATATTTTAAAGAACGAGGTTATGGCATCGTTATTCCGTATAGCGAAATGATATTATAATATTCTTGACTTTTTTTTAAGCAAAAAATCCCGTTCTCAATAGAACGGGATTTTTTTATATTCAGATTAACCTTAATCGACTAATAAAATTCTAATCTATTGTCTTCAATCTTAGCATCGTTTTTCAAAGCTGGGAAAACTCTTCCTGCCGCTTGTGCATTAGCTGCTTTCAATTTAGCAACATAATCATCGTATTTAGGCGCTTTAGTTACCGCTTTAGCTTTAACTACATAAACTCCTGAATTTCCTTCTACTGGAGCAGATACTTTATTAGCAGGAGTTCCAAATGCAGCTCCAACAACTTTAGGTTCTGCACCAACATTTGCTAAAACAGAATTTTCAACAGATGCAGCAGGTGCATTTTGAACTGTAGTAGCATTTGCAGCAGCAATAGCTTCTAATGAAGCACCTTTCATTTTAGCAATGATTTTTTCTGCTTTCTTTTTATTTTTAAGAAGTCCTTCTACAGATGGTTTAGCATCTTCTACAGACATTAGTCCTTTTTCATTGATTTTTTTCAAACGAGCAATTACATTACCTACGTTTACAACTTCAAATCTTTTTACATCACCAACGTTAGTGTCGCTAGTGTAAGCCCATTTGATAATTTGTCTTTGATTTCCTGCCGCACCAAATGCTTCGTCCATTGCTTTTGCTTTTACAGCTGGATTTACAGTTAATTTAGCAGCTTTTGCAACAGCAGCAAAATCTTTATTGCTGTTTGAATCCATTTCAAATTTAGTTGCTTTAGTATAGATGTCGTTATTTGTAACTTCAGATGGTTCAATTTTTTGAGCAACAGTAGCTAAGCGAATAGCATCTTGTTTATCCGTTACATTAATAATGTGGTATCCGAATTCAGTTTCAACCATACCAATTTTTCCTACTGGATTATTGAAAACAAAATCTTTAAATCCTTTTGCAAAATTGGTTTCTCTTGAAATATATCCCATATCTCCTCCATTTTGTTGTACTGAAGGATCCTCAGAATTTGTGAAAGCTAGCATTTGAAACATTGCTGGATTGGCCAATGCTTGAGCTAACAAAGCGTCTGCTTTTACCTTAGCTTGTTCTTTTGTTCTTTTTTCTTTTGGAGCAGCTCTTTCAGCACCTACCCAGCTAATTAATATGTGGCTAGATTTTACTTTGTCTCCTGCTTTTTTACCCATAGCTTTAGATAAACAGTAGTAGCTTCCGTTAATATAAGGTCCGTAAATTTCGCCTAATGGTAAAGCAAAAAGATTATCTGCATGCTCTGCAGGTAAATCTTGTTTAGCTACATAAGTAGAATCGTAAGGTTTATCAGAATTTTCAGCAATAAATTCAGAAACATTTGTAGCCGATTTAAAACTCGGCAAAGTATCGTTTATCCCTGTTTCTTTATTATAAACTACACTTCCTGTTAATAAACCGTTTATTTTAGCTTTCATTTCAGCCTCATCTTTTACAGAAGGTTTATTTTCAATTAAAACGTATTCAATTTCACGAGTTTCCTCAGATTTGAATTTTTTCTCGTTTTTCTTCATGTAATCTAATATGTCAGCGTCAGAAACTTTAACATCGCTATCTTTCACAGTAGAATATAAAACCGAAACATAATCAAAATTAATTTTGTCTGCCTCTAATTTATACTTGAATTTTCCGTCGGCATTTGTTGCATATAAACCAGCTTTGATCATAGTGCTATATACTTGGTATTTTGCATTAATTTCAGCATCGGTTTGACGGTCTTGAAAAGCTTTAGCTTGTTCCGGATTTGTTTTGAAAAATTCTTTAAATTTTGCAATATCAAATTTACCTAATTGGTTTAAAAACGCAGGGTTTTGACCAATATTAGGATCTTTTTTGAAAATTTCAATTATATTATTTTCACTTGTGCGGATTCCAGCTTTTTCAAATTGCTCAGAAATTAAAGCAATTGCAACTTCTTGATCCCACATTTGATTAGCAGCTTGAATTTGAGTTACGGATTGACCGTTTTGCCCATTTTTTTCTGCATTTGCAACTTTTATTCTAAATTGATCAAAAGATATGTCTTTTCCGTTGATACTTCCTACGTCTTTAGATTGACTTTTGAACCCTTTGGTGAACAAATCTTGAACTACAAAAGCTAATAGAGCAAAGCCAATAGCAAGTAAAAGTAATCCGGAACGTTTTCTAATTGTTTGTAAAACTGCCATTTTTATATATGTTAATTTTTTATTTCAGTTTGCGAAAATACAATTATCTATGAAATAATAATAATAGTAAGGCTATAATTTACAATAAAAAGTTATTTTTTTTTTATTCTTTACTAAAAACAGTCATTTTAACTACTTCTATTTTAGTATTTGTAGCTTCTTCTATTACAAAACAGAAGTGATTTACTCTTATTTCTACTCCTTTTTGAGGTATTTCTTTAGTTGTATTTACAATAAATCCACCTAAAGTTTCATAGGAATCATTTTCAGGTATTTCGAGTTTGTATTCTTGATTGAGATATTCTACATCTAATCGGGCAGAAAAAATATAGGTGTTTTCGCTTAATTGTTTCTCAACCAGCTTTTCATCGCCATCATGTTCGTCTTCAATTTCCCCAAAAAGCTCTTCAATTATGTCTTCAATAGTTATAATACCTGAAGTTCCACCATATTCATCTAGCACCACAGCAATACTTTTTCTTTTTTTAGTGAGTACATTTAATGCATCTTTAATAAATATCGTTTCTGGAATAAATTCTACGGGAATCATAATCGATTTAATACTTTTTGGTTTTTTGAACAATTCAAATGAATGGACATAACCAATAATATCATCTAAGGAATTTTGGAAAACTACAATTTTGGAATAGCCTGTTTTGATAAACAATTCTTTCAATTCAGTTATAGAATCATAAATATCAACAGCGACAACTTCGGTTCTTGGCGTCATGATTTCTCGAGCTTTTACTCCCGAAAATTCAAGTGCATTTTGAAAAATCTGAATTTCAGAATCCATTTTTTCGTGATCTTCAACAGAACTCATTTGTTCATTAATATAATTTCCCAATTCCACTTTGCTGAAATAGGAAGGCACGTAATCGCCTTCGGTATGGAAAAACTTCTTCAAGATATAATCGGAAATCCAAATGATAAAAGTGGATATATAGTTGAAAATAACATAAAAAACATAGCTTGGAACTGCAAAAAATTTCATCAAATTATTAGCATATACCTGAAAAAATACTTTTGGCAAAAACTCTGAAGTTACTAAAACAATTAAGGTTGAAATTACGGTTTGTAAGAGTAAACTTGGGAATTCTAATAAATGAAAGGGTAATTTCTGAATCCAATTCATTACTAAATCGCCCATAAAAAACCCATAAACTACCATAGAAATATTATTTCCAACTAACATGGTTGCAATAAATTTGGAGGGCTTTTCGGTAAGTTTAGTAAGAATATTGGAAAGGAAATTATCTTGTTTTTTTTCTATCTCAAGAAAAATTTTATTAGAAGATACAAAAGCAATCTCCATTCCAGAAAAGAATGCACAAAGAAGTAAACATAAAACGATTACTACTACTTCCATTACGGTTGCTTAGAGTTGTTTTGCTTATCTCTATCTTCAAATTTTTTTGAGAATTTAGTTCTAAAAAAATAAGTGAAGAATGCTAAGCCTGCAAGAATAACACTTAACCATGGTTTGGTTTCGTCGTTCCATTTAGAAACGGCGTCGTACACCATTACAAATCCAATAATCAAGTAAATATATTTTGTTATTTTAAGGTAATTCATACTACTATTGTTTTTCTACTTCTCCGGAAACTCCTTGAGAATTTATTATTTTAAAATCTTTACTAAAATCTACTCCTTCGCCATAAGAAACGCCTTTAGGATCCGAAAACTTATAGGACTTCTCAGTATAAAACCATTCGTTTTTTTGATCAAAATATAATTGTTCAGTTTCAAAAACCTGTCCTGTTTCATTAGTAATTTTTACTTCACCTCGCAAATCAATAAGGTCGGTATTTTTAAAGGAAACAGCATATTTAGAATTCACAAAAGTCTTTTTACCGCTCTCATCATACAAAGTTACATGAATTCCCTTAGGAAATTCGGTAAACGGAAACTCAACCGTTGCATAATCCAACATTTTCGGACTAATTAAAATGGATTTAATTCTACCCGAATCGGTGTATTTAATATTGATAGAATCCGCTTCGCCACTAGGCATGAATTCTGAAAAACTAGATTTTTGTACTTCTTTAAAATTGCTTTCACAAGAAAACAATAAAAAGACCGCTACTGCAGTTGTAAAAACAATCAAACTATTTTTAACAGAGAAATTCATTTGTTAGAACTGGATAGTTTGCTGAATCCAACAACCAATTTTTACTGACTTCACCTTAGAATCTCCATCTAAAATTGCTTTTTTCAAGTATTCTGCAGACATTGCATCGGCAGTTGGTTTTAATCTTGGTTCTACAAGAATTGCTTTTAAAGCAGTATTAGAAGCTAATTTGAAAATTGCTTTTCTCTCGTTTACATTGGTTCCACATTCGTTTACACTATTAGCATATAAATTTGCCAAGAAAATATAATATCTTCCATTAGAAGGATTATTTTCAAGTGCATTAAGCACCATTTTTTCGGCTGTAGCCTTATCGGATCCAGATAAAATAGTAGCAATAGAATAATAAGTTGTTGCTTTTTCTAAAGGATCGGTTGCTAATTCAGCTGATTTTTTATAAAATTCAATTGCTTTATCTTGACTTCCTGTATTTAAATAATAAGTTGCTAAATAATAGGCAGAAGTTGGAGTTGGAGTTGCATTGTCTAATTTAGTAGCAACGCTTCCAAAAACAGGACTATTTTTACATTGAAGCGAAAGCGCTTTAGCTGTAGCTTCCAACCAAGAAGTATCATTAGAATTGGTTTCTAATTTCTTTTGGGAATACGGAATAATATTTTCTTTGGTCAAAATATTTTGCATCAGCAAATCTAATCCTAAACTAACGCGGTGGTATTCCTCCTTTTTAAAAGGAAATTTTCTACTGTTAGAAGAAACTAAAGAACTTACTGCGCAGTATTTATCTAAAAGAGTTTCTAAAGAAGTAGCAGATTGGTTCTCTTTATATTTCGAAAAATACATTTCGAAATAGGTATACAATGCTTGCGAATTAGAAAAGGTTCCTTTTTCTTTTTCAAAAGCTTGATTCAAATAAGAGTAAAGATCTTCTGATGTGCCAACTTTATAAGTGTAAAGTGCAATAGCCCTTTTCTCGAAATTCCCGTTTTTGTTATTCGGAAAGTATTTATCATATTGGCTGTACAATTGCAGCAACGCATTTACCTTACTTTCCTTGTCTTTAGAATCGGCAATCTCAATTTGGTATTGCAATACTCTATTTCCTAGTATATATATATTTTCACTGTAAGATGGACAGGAAAGCTTTACTTGGTCCCAAAGGTCTAGTGCTTTTTTGTTTTCATTGTCGGCAAGATATTGGTTCAATTGTTTTTCTTTTTCTCCACAGTTCATCTCTTGTGCTTTAGCAAAAGAAGTCAAAACAATAACAAACAGAATTAACAATTTTGTTTTCATACCGATATAGATTTTATATTATTCGTATTTTCTTTTTACAAACCATCTATCATTTAAAGATAAACCAATATTAAAGTTCATATAATGTTCTCTAACTAATCCAGCGCTTTTAGTTCCTCTATTACCTAATTCAAAACCAATATTTACATTAGAGAAAGCTCCTTTTAAAGGCATTCCTAATCCTAAAGTTAGAGCGCCATCTTTAATGTCTGTGTTGTTTATAATTAATCCTGTATTTTCATATCTAAATCCTCCACGATATACTACTCGGCTAAAATATTTAGAATACGATTTGTAATTTGGAATATAATAACCACCAAAAGTAAATTTAGTAGAATTTTTATAACTAACATTTGAAATATCGCTAAATCTATTACCAAAATTACTAGTGTTTTGGAAAATTACCTCAGAACCAACAGACCATTTTTTTACATCTCCTACTCCAATTCCGAAAGTAAATTTAGAAGGAAGTTTTAATTTAGTGCTTGGCACAGTAACATCTATAGGATCTCCAACTACTCCTGCAACTACTCCTGAAAGTACTTGCACTAAGGATATAGTTCTAGTATTTCCTAAATTTAATTTAGCCTCAGGAGAATAGGTTGCACTAGAGAAAAAATTTAATTTATTGCTGATTTTAGTTTTATAAGAAAGACCAGTATTAAAATTAACTCCATTAGCATTAGATCTATTCAACTCTTTAGAAGCATATTGAATTGGTACTCCATTTGCATCATTTCGGATAGATATATTTTGGGTGTTAATTTGACCAAAATTATATTGCACATCAACTCCAAAACTTAAATCTTTAGTTAATTGGTAACCAAAACCAAGAAACACTTTATTTACTCCACCATCTCCTTTATCGTAGCTATCTGTTCGTATAGAATTAACATCTGTAAAACTGCTTTTAATATTATATCCAACCGAAGAATAAGGAATTAATCCAAAACCAATTCCCATTTTATTCAACGGAACACCAATAGCTAAGTAATCTAATGCTGTACGTTGTGCTTTTTCATTTTGAGAATTTGTTTTTAAATTATTAACTGAAAATGTACCTCCAACGGCATACGTAGTCAATTTTAAACTTGAATACATGGCAGGGTTTACAATATTCATGTGGATACTATCTGGAATAACCGACATTCCACCCATAGAACTATTTTCGATAGTTCCTTTAAAACGAACATCTCCGATACCGTAAAAAGAATAAGGCGAAGAAGTACCTTCTTGTGCGAAGGATACTAGAGAAAAAAGTAAACAAATACTTACTATAATTTTTTTAATCATTGTTGATTGTATTGAAATGTTTGATTCAAACTTTCTAAAAGAAAATTTGAATTGGCAAATATGGTATTTTTTAATCGTTCAGCCAAAAATTCTGCGTCTCCTCCCGTTAAAATTATGATAAAGTTATCATTTTTATTTAAAATAGAGGAAATAAAGCCGTCTATTTCAAAAGTAATGCCATTTATCACTCCGGAATGAATTGATTGTTCTGTGGAATTCCCTATGCTATTTTTTGGCTGATCTATGGCTAATAACGGAAGATTTGCTGTAAAATTGTTTAAAGATGCGTAACGCAAGCGAATACCTGGAGATATAGCACCACCATGATATACATTATTTTCATCAACAAAATCATAAGTAATGCAAGTTCCAGCATCAATTACCAATCGATTTTTGTTTGGAAACTGCAATACCGCTCCAGAAGTTAATACCATTCTATCAATTCCAAGAGTATTTGGTGTTGTGTATTGATTTTGGAACGGAAATTTACTTTCATGAGAGATAAAACTTACTTCCATACCCTCTTTTAGTCCTAAAAAATCGCTTTTTTGAAGCTTTCCTACAGATGCAATGGCAATGTTTTTAATTTCTGAGAAAAAAATTAAAGTATTTTCTACCTCCTTTTTCCAATCGGAATAGGGGATTATTTTCTTATTAATAAGTGTATTCTGTTCAAATACAGCTAATTTGATTTGGGTATTTCCTACATCAATGGCTAGAAGCATAATTGGATATTTAGAAATGCAAAGTTACAAATAGATTTTTTTTAAAAATTGTTTTGGATAAATTAAAAATCGTTCTATATTTGCACCCGCATTAGCAAGGTGCCTTAGCTCAGATGGTAGAGCAATGGACTGAAAATCCATGTGTCCCTGGTTCGATCCCTGGAGGCACCACTTTAAAGCTGTAACCCTTGATTATCAACTGATAATCAAGGGTTTTTTATTTCTTCTAAACAAACCCTTTGTAAGTCAGTATAATTTAAAAACCTCCCGAATAGAGAGGTTTTTAAAAACTATTCAAAAAATATTCTTTGTAATTATTCTTTGATTAATCGCAATGTTTTTTCACGAAGATTAGTATCGGTTATTTTTACAAAATAAATTCCTTGGTTTAATTCATCAATTGAATAAGATTGATTAGAAGCAACTTTAGAAAAAGTTTTTACCAATTGCCCTGTAATTGAATAAATCTGAACTTTTTCGCTATCAGTATTTAAAACAAAATAATTTGATGTTGGATTTGGAGACAACGCAATTAAATCGGCAGAATCAAAAGATTCGTTATTTAAAACTGCTTGATTTCCAAAAACTCTAAAACCTCCGGGTTCTATACTAATATTCATATTGGCATTTGACACACTAAAAGTGGTATTATCCATTAAATTAGACCAAGAACCTGTAAAAGGGAAACCACCTGCTACATTGTAAGTACTGTCGGAAAAATTAGTTAATACAAATACATAACTTAATGCAGATGTTTGGGAAGTGCTTGTGTAAACATCTAATCTTGGATGCCCCGAATTACCAATATTCCATGCATAAGAACCATTTTCAAAAACATCTTGGCTCTTTTTTAAATCTATCATTTTTGCCCAATTATTATAAATTGCACTTCTATTAGTATCGGTTAACCAACTTCCAGTCCATTGAGGTTGTGGTTTAGTGTCTAATTTACAATCTGGATTTGAATAAGAGACTGCTCCATTATTACAAGTCCATAAAGAGCTATCCCAACCTAAATCGCCAAAATGCCAAATCATTTTAGGCCCAGGAACCAACAGATGAACGGCTCCCATAGCAGACAATCTTAATTGCACTTTAGCTAGATTTCCTTGTGTTTGACCTGATTCATTAAATGCTTTATAGGCAATTCTTTCTTCATCATGACTTTCGGCATACCCAACAAATCGATTGGTAGCAAAATCGGAAATTCCAGATATATCCGAAAAATTTCCTTTCATTAATTCCGAATAAGAATCGGTCATTTTACGCCAAAGCATAATACCTTTAGTGTCTCCAGAACGTAAATAATTAGCCCATTCGGTTTCTTCTGTAGCAGAACCACCATTTCCTAAATGTTCAAAAATAACATAAAAATTAGGGTCTAATTCCCATTGTTTATCTGCATACCATTTCATTTTAGCAACTCTATCACTTAAATAAGAATTAGTACAAGCTTCTTGACCGCCTGCAACTGTCGAAGGACAAGCATTGGTAAATCCTTTAGTTAAATCCCATCGGAAACCATCAATTTTATAATCCTGAATCCATGTTCTTATTGTTCTGGTTACATAAGTGTTTGTAAGATTATTTGGTTCTCTAAAGTGATTTAAATCACTTCCAACACTATACGAGTGCATAGCGCTTTGATTCACATAAGGGTTTTCTGCTGAAGTACCAACTGCATCCGCCCAACCATCTCCATCGGCATCGGTCATCCACATTCTTACAAGAGGAGAACGACCGAAAACGTGGTTTAATGCTACATCTAAAATCACTGCAATACCATTTTGATGGCATAAATCAATAAATTCTTTTAATTTAGAAGGCGGTCCATATCTTTTATCTGGAGCCATATGAAATACTGAATTATACCCCCAACTCAAATTGCCTTCAAATTCCATTATTGGCATTAATTGAATAGCATTTACTTTTAAATTTTTAAAATAATCAATTCTATTAATTAAATTTTGATAACTTCTATCGGCATCAAAATCTCGAACTAAAACTTCATAAATCACTAAATCTTTTTTCTTTGGTTTAACAAAATTGGTAGTAGCTGTACTCCAATTATAATTATAAAAAGCAGTTGGTCCTGTTTGTAATACAGAAACTTCTCTATCTTGTCCTGGGGCAATAGTGCTATAGATTGGCATATTTGGATAAACCCCTAAAGTTGCTATTTCGGGATCATCGAATGGAGATAAAACTAGACTAGAAAAAGGATCGGCAGTTTTTACAATCGTAGGAGAATTAGCAGGTAAACTAGTATTATCGCAAACCCAATATTGGTAAGCATATACAGTACCCGAAGTTAAACCAGTTAATGTCAACCAAAATTTTCCTGTAGTAGGATCTTTTTTCATTGCATAACTAGTAGATGGAAGCCAATTATTAAAATTACCAGCAACGTACACAAAATCTTTAAAAGGAGCGTTTAATACTAAAGTGGCAGTTGTATCATCATTTGGATCATAGTTAATCCCATCTTCCATACCATCTGGTAGAGCAGCATTAATTACTCCTGGATTAACAATAATTGTAAATTTTTTCGAGACTGTTGTGGTTCCTAAAGTTGCAGACACGACATATACTTTATTTGTAGTCACATTAGTGTCACCACAAGTAAAAAATGATGTTGGCGCTGTAGAACAAGTAGTAATAGGAACTCCGTTAGCAGTAACCGAATAAATAGCATTTCCTCCAGTATTGTTAGCAACAATACTAGTATTATATCCAGATGTAACAATAGTATTACTGTTTTCTGATGGTGAAACAAGGTTCATTTGAAAAGCACCTACCGTAAGTGTTAAATCGGCAGTTTGAAGAGAACACGTTGCGCTTCTAACAACAATGTTAATTTTAGTAACACTTCCGGTGCTTACGCCATAAAAAGCCAAAACTGAAGGTGTTATGTCAAGTTTATAGATATTCCCAGAGACTAACGTAAAGGATGGTTGAGCAGTACTACACCAACTACTAATAACGTTTTGCCATGCCGTACCGTTTAAAGTTACACCAGTATGCGCATATAAAGTACCAGTATAAGAAGCCAATGGGGTTCCTGTTTTATCAAACAAAATGGTTCCGGATTGATTTGCTTCTGGAGCAGTTCCTCCTTGCCAAGAAACCTGAGAATAACCGATTATTGAGAACAAATAAATCGATAAAATTATTATTTTTTTCATGCCTGCTTATTTTTGAATATTTATGCAATTTAAGGAAAAATACACACCTTTTATGTTAAAGAAATTATATAAAAAAATAAGCCCCACTTAAATTTCTAGACTGCCCCCAAAAAGTTAGACACTATTTGGGGGTATTTTTATGGAAAGAAAAGTAAAGTATGATTATGCGTTTAAACTTGAATGTGTAAAATTAGTTTTAGAAAAGCATTATTCTTGCAACTATGCTTCAATAGAAAAAGGTGTA
>CANFHX010000011.1 GCA_947446865.1 Flavobacteriaceae bacterium
CAATTAAAAAAGGAAATAAATGAATATATAAAGTATTATAACAATGACAGAAGTAAGTCAAATTTAAACAAAATGAGCCCGATACAATATCGAGCTCATTATTATCAAAATTAATTATAAATTTGTCCAAACTTTTGGGTGCAGTCTATTAAGAAATGGGATTTTGTATTTTATATAAACTGCTCACTAAAAACTGATTACTGAGCACCGAATACTGAGCAACGAATACTGAACACTGAATACTAAAACTGCTCTCTTCCAGCAAAATGGAAAGCACCTTCAATAGCAGCATTTTCATCAGAATCAGATCCGTGAACTGCGTTTTCTCCAATAGAAGTTGCATATTTTTTACGGATAGTTCCTTCGGCAGCATCAGCAGGATTAGTAGCACCAATTAAGTTTCTAAAATCTTCAATTGCATTTTCTTTTTCAAGAATTGCAGCAACGATTGGTCCACGAGACATGAATTCAACTAATTCACCATAAAAAGGTCTTGCAGCATGAACAGCATAAAATGCTTGAGCATCAGCAACCGTAAGTTGTGTTAATTTCAAAGAAATAATTTTGAAACCACCTTCTGTAATCATGTTTAATATTCCACCAATATGTCCGTTTTGCACAGCATCTGGTTTAATCATTGTAAATGTTCTATTTGTAGCCATTTTGTACTTTTTGTATTAAATTCGGTGCAAAAGTAGTCAATTTTGTTTAAACACAAAAGTTTAGATGTTTAAAATTTTGGAGCGAATGGTTTGGGCTTTTTTGGTTTCCCTTTTCCTGCTGCAGGAACTCGCTTTGCCATTTTTTAAAGAAAAAAATGACAAGAGCTCACACAATTCCTGCATCAGGGCTAGCAGGTTATGTCTTTTGTAAAATTCAAAATTTTAATACAAACTATTTATTTTTTGGATTCCTAGAGGTATGAAATACTGCTGCAATAATTATTAACGAATCTATGATTTCATAAACTACTACATATGGAAATTTTTTTAAAGGTGCTTCTCTAAAAAAATCAAATTTAACTTGAAATAAAAAAGGATTACTTTTAATATATGCAGAAGTATGCTGTAATTCGGTATAGAATTTTTCGCCTAATTTTGGTTGAATTTCATCATAAAATTCGATTGCTTTTTCAACTTCAATTAAGGCTTTTTTACTCCATAAAATCTTAAAATCCATATTTCAGTCGAATAGAATCCATAAACTCATTTTCAGAAAGCAATTCATTTGGATTTTTCAAATAGGCTACTCTACGATCCCTAACTTCATTTTGTTGCTCTAATGTTAAAGCAGATTCACTATGTTCTAAAATAGAAATTATTTTAGTCAAAACATCATGGTTTTCAACAGAAATTATTTTATCAATGATAAATTGTTTCTCTTCAGTATAACTCATAGAATTTAGTTTTTATTCGAATAGTAAAGATACTAAAAATTTGATTTATAATACAATAACTTTAAATTCTTGGTCTAATGGTTTCAATTCGGATAGTATTTTCTTTAGAAAAGTATCTCCATATTCTAAATAAAACTCGCTAAAATTGGCTTTGCGTTCCTGTAAACTTTGATTTGGAAAAATTTCATTTTGTAATACTAAAATCCGTTGCAAACGATCTTTATGAATTCGTTTTTCGGCTTTTAGTAATCTTTTTTCTAGATTTTCTAAACCTTTTATTTGTTTAATTTCTTGTGCTTTAACTGCTCCAGAAAAGGATTTATCGGTTTGATTAGCAATTGCATATAATACTTCAAATTGTTTTTTCAGAACCTCTTTTTGTTCCGAAAAATCAATAGTAAAGGAAGAAAATTCTTTGGTTTTTCGGTCAAATAATTCTTGTTGGTTTGCAAATAAATCGGCATAACTCAACTCTAGTTTGTCTGCTTTTTCCACTTGTTTGGCAGTAGCAGTTACAACGGAATTTCGTAGCAACAGCATCGGAAAAGTTACATTATTGGCATCAAAATTAGATTTCAATTCCAACCAATACGCCAGTTCGCCACCACCACCAATATAGCATAAATTAGGTAAAATAACTTCTTGGTACAAAGGTCTTAAAATCACATTAGGACTAAATTTTTCCGGATGATTTTCCAGTTCTGCTAGGATTTCTGTTTCGGTAAAAGTTGTATTGGTGTTGTTAACTTTGTAAATTCCGTTTTCTAAGATAATCCGTTCGCGTAAAGTATCTTCAATATAAAAAAGATTAATTTCACGAGGGTTGACCTGTATTTTATAATCAGTTAATTGGCTAGCAGTTTCGGATACTTTCTGAAAAGAAGTTTGCTGCAGCAGCTCCTCTTTTACATAGGGAACAAATGTTTTTTTCAACGCAAAAGAATCTCCATCTAAAATAACCAATCCTTCTTCTTTGAATAATTCATTGGCCAAATAGCGCGTAGCTTCTGCTAAATTGGAATGATTTAAATACGATTTTTCAAACAATTCTTTTAGAAAATTTGCATTTTCGCTAGTGTCAACTTCGTTAGAAAATTGTGATAGAACCTCCTTTAAACCTTCGGTAGATAATCTTCCAACTGGCCCCGAACTTTCTCTTTGCCATTGAATTTTTTTATTTTTGAAATTAAAATAATTAATCTCTTCAAAATCGTGGTCTTCGGTTGCCATCCAATACACAGGAACAAAATCTTGATTTGGATATTCCTTTTTTAATTGTTTGCAAAGGTTTATGGTTGAAACAATTTTATAGATAAAATACAAAGGCCCTGTAAATAAATTCAGTTGATGCCCCGTAGTTACGGTAAAAGTATTCGAACTATTTAAGAGTTTAATATGGTTTTTTGTAGCATCTGAAATTTCAAAATTGGCATATTGCTTTTCAAGTTCGGAAACTAATATTTCCCTTTTGTTATTGCTATTGTAATTGAAACTTTTCTCTTCAATTTGCTCTTTAAAATTTTCTAATTTTGGAAAACGATTATACAACGACTTTAGTTCTGGTTTTTCATCTAAATAATCAATGATTAATTTGGTGAAATATCCCGATTTTTGATAGGTTATACAGTCGCTTGGCATTGTTTTATTTTTTTGTAAAAATACTCAAAATTAAATGGAACTGAATTTGCTTTAACGTTTTAAAGCAAAATGAGCTCTGTGTTCTTGTCCATTTTCTCTATGTACCACAAACCAATAATCATCGGAAGGCATTTGTTTTCCATTGTAATTTCCATCCCAACCTGGAGAATTTGATTTTAAAGTGGTTATTAGTTTTCCATATCTATCCAGAATAATTACTGTTAAATTAGGTTCTACTTGTGAAAATATAATTCTCCAAAAATCATTAAATCCGTCGTTATTTGGAGTAAAAAATTTAGGGTAATTTAAAAGAAAAACGTTTTCATCTACACTACCACATTCATTTTTATCACGAACATAAACGGTATAAAATCCGCTTAATAAACCAGTAAAAGTATTGCTGTCTTGATAATTTATTCCGTCAATAGAATATTGGTAGATTCCATTTCCAGAGGTGTTTACAATTATTACGTTTTCAATATCGGTCCAATCTTCGGTAGTGATGGAAGTAATTGTTGCAATTTGTGAAAGTACTACGGTAAACGTTTTAGTGGAAGAACAAACTTGCAAACCATAATTTTTTGTTACGGTTACAGAATAAGTTCCAGGTATTGAAATTATAATACTTTGGGACGTTGCTCCTGTTGACCAATTGTAACTATTAAACCCTGAACCAGCATTTACAACGATTGTTTTTCCTGAGCAAATTGGCATTATATCCTTAATTAAAATAATTGGTTTTGGAAATAACGATAAATGTAATTCTACTACTTGATGGCATCCGTTAGTAGAATCTAATCTAACATATACGGTATGTAAACCAAGAGATAAATTATAATTTAGATTTAATTCATCCGATATAATTTGATTTTCGGCACTTGTAAAGGAAGTATAATAAGAAAAAGTAATTCCTGTTGTTGAGGCAATTAAATTTGTATTATAATTGGATAAAACCACATTTTCAGTGCCGTCATTTAAATCATCACAAAAGGATTGCGAATAATTATTGGCATTTAAAGTTGTTATCAAAGTTACGTTTACGGCTAATCTATTCACACTTTCACAACCATTTATTGTTTGTGTGGCATATAAACTTGTGCCATTAATTAATGCAGTTGTATTTGGCAAAATAGTTGTACTGGTGTTAGTAGCATACCAATTTATTGCTGTTCCAGAGATGTTAATAGAACTTAAAGTAGGATTTGTATTGGAACATAATATTTGATTAGCAGCCCCATTTGGTGCTGGGGTATTTTGAATTGAAATGGTTACAGGAACTCTTAAACTTTCGCATCCATTTATTGTTTGAGAGGCAAAATAAGTCGTTCCGTTTACTAATACAGTAGAATTTGTTAATAGATTTCCACCAGTTGCTGCATCATACCATTTAATATTAGTGCCTGAAATTATAATAGAACTTAATGTTGCATTTTGTTGAATACAGAAAGTTTGAGGAGAATTTATATTTGGCAAGGCAACCGAATTTATTGTTACGGATTGGGTTTGCGTTTCAATATTTCCGTTACCATCATTATAATTCCAATGGATAGTATAAGTTCCTGGTAGCGAATAACTCAATGGATCTGAAGTTGTTGCTGTTATGGTTCCAGCACAATTGTCTAAAGCAGTTGGTGCAGTAATAGAGGTAGTGCAATCTCCAGTAATTGTTGGTAGTGGATTAATATTTGGAATTGGTTTTGTAATGTCTTCAACGATAATATTTACAGTTTTTATTCCATCACAACTGCTAGAACCTGTAATCATGCAAGAATATTGACCACTATTAGTTGAGTTAACATTAGTTATTGTCGGATTTTGTTGATTAGAAGTGAACCCATTTGGTCCTGTCCAAGAATAGTTTGTTCCTCCATTTGCGGTTAAGCTTAAATTACCTCCTATGCAGGTTGGAGAGTTTGATGAAACATTAATCACATTTGGACTATTTTCTAGAAACTTCATAGAATAGTAATTTAATAAACCTAGCATATTTTGTTGATGACTATTACTATCTGTTATTAAGTTATTGGAACTGGTTATTCCAGAAACATAAATATTGTTGCTATTATCAATAGATAATTTTGTTGCATAATCAATAACAAAACCACCATTCATTGCATCCCCACCAAGAAATGTACCCCAAATAAACGCACAATTTTTTGAAAATTTACCTATGTATCCCAAACTTTCACTATTAAGATTTCTATTGAAAGAACAATAATTTGTAAGATCTTGATTGTTTGAGCTTCCAGTTGCTCCAAGATAAATAGAGTTGTTTTTAAATATAATTGAATAAACATTTAAATCATCTAAGTAGGAACCCCAAAGTCTTGCTCCAATAGTAGACAATTTAGCGAAAAATCCTTTGTATAATTCTTGACTTGAAAATTGAAAACTTCCTGATGTTGTCATGTTGGAGCTACTGGCTGTTTGACCTCCAATATAAATATTATCGTCATCATCAATTTCTACAGAAAGAATTTCTTCTATATTGTCACCACCGTAATATGATGACCATAATCTGTTTCCGTTATTCGAAAATTTATAAATCATACCATCAATTTGTCCATTTGGATATATAGACTCTTGAAATACTCCATTTGTTGAAATATTAGTCTCACTTCTGGTGTAACCAACCGCTGCTATTTGATTTCCTTTAACTACTACCGCATTAAAACTTTCAAAATTTTCTCCACCCGCATAAGTACTCCAAATAATTGTTCCTGTCGAATCGAATTTTGCTATAAATGCATCACCATAACCCGAAATACTTTGAAATAATTGTGATTGAAAATTAGAATTGTAAGCAATACCTGAAACACTTGAAGTGCCACCTACAATGTAAATGTTATTTAAATTATCTATATCTAAACCGAAAGCGAAGTCATCACTATTTCCGCCTACATAAGTACCCCAAACTCTGACACCTAATTCATTAAATTTAACAATGTAAGCATCAGTACCTCCTTGATTATTTTCTTGATGAGATCCAAATGTACTGATATTTGTTGGGGACTGTGTTCGTCCAGCTATAACAATATTATTTTGCGAGTCTGCTTTTATGCCACGAATGTCGTTATAATTTATTCCACCGTAGTATGTACCCCATAACCTTGTTCCATTTGGATCAAATTTTACAATAATACCATTTGTACATAAATATTGTGAAGTTGGAATATAATTTTGATGAGCTCCAGCAGTAGCAAAAGAAGAATTTGAAGCTGAAGTTGAACCGGACATATATAAATTGCCATAAGAATCTATTGTATTATTTACGGTTCCCAATGAATAATAATTATTAGTTTTATCTCCGTATAATGTCCCCCAAAGCCTCATAGGCACAGGGTCAATAACAACTTTTTTATTGTTTAAATCCTCCGAACTTTCAAATCCATAAACATTTTTTTCTATCTTTTTATAACCAACGGTAATTTCCTTTTTAGCACCATCAATTTCTGTCCAACTCAATGGCATCGTTTCTTCCATTTGTCCAAATCGAACATTCATTTTGATTTTGTTATCAACCAATTCGGTTTTAACGCCATTAAATTTTAATTGAATATCGGATATTTTCCCACCTTCGTTTACTATAAAATTATACTCAACTGATTTTGATTTATCCTCGGGCATAAAGAACACAACATCAATATTGTTGTAAATATTTTTATATGTTATTTTTTGAAATTTATGAACCTCCAAAATTCCATTGGGTTCGTTTGGAATGTTGTAATAATTATCATAATCACTTGATTTTTCTTCGGCAATTAATTTTACAGTACTATTGGAATTCTCAAAATCAATATCAATTCGGTGGTAAATATATTCTAGCGTATAATTTGGATTTTTTAAAGTATCTTCTTTTATAAAACGAGATGGATAAAGACGTTCCTTTTGTTTCTTGGTTAAAGGATGCTTCTTGGTTTCATAAATATCGTAAGAAAATCCATTTTCTCTTAATTGAACATTTAAACCAGAAGTATTTAAAAGATATTTTACGGCATTATTTTTTCTGCCTTTTTGGTCCACTATTTGTCCTTTGTTTTCAATAAAACCAAAAGTTTTATTTTGTTTTTGACTGTAGATGTTCAAAAAAAACAAAAGTGAAAAGATGTAATAGAATTTCATAGTAAAAATTTATGCCCAAACAAATATAAGAATCTCAATCGAGAAAATATAACTAGATTATTTTAAATTTCGCTTACTTTTGCAAAAACAATTCCCATTGAAAGATACATTTTTACTAACACCTCCCTTCACCCAACTAAATACGCCATATCCGGCAACGGCATATATTAAGGGGTTTTTGAAAACCAAAAATATTTCGGCTTTTCAAATGGATTTAGGCATAGGAGTTATCTTACAATTGTTTTCTAAAAAGGGAATAAGTACCCTAATTCCAAAAGAGGAAATTGAAAATTACTCTTCAAATAGCCAACGAATATTTGCATTAAAAGGCGAATATGTAAAAACAATTGATTCGGTAATTTCTTTTTTGCAAGGAAAAAAACCATCTATGGCGCGTCAAATATGCAGTGGAAATTTCCTTCCCGAAGCCTCTCGGTTTGCACAACTTGACGATATGGAATGGGCTTTCGGAACTATGGGAATGCAAGACAAAGCCAAACATTTGGCAACTTTGTATCTTGAAGATTTATCCGATTTTATTGTAGAATGTGTCGATGAGAACTTTGGTTTTAGTCGTTATGCAGAACGCTTGGGCAGAAGTGCCAACTCGTTTGATGAATTGTATTTGCATTTGCAAAAAGAACTAACTTATATTGACCGAATTACTTTAGAAATTCTAAACGAACGAGTGGCTGAAATCCAACCCAAATTGGTGTGTATTTCGGTTCCGTTTCCGGGAAATTTGTATAGCGCCTTTCGTTGTGCTCAATTTATAAAAACTAATTTTCCGAATATAAAAATCGCTATGGGTGGCGGTTTCCCTAACACCGAACTCCGAGAATTGAAAGACGAACGTGTTTTTGAATTCTTTGATTTTATTTCTTTAGACGATGGAGAACTTCCATTAGAGTTGCTAATTTCCAATGTTCAAAATCCAAATTCCAATGAATTTAAGAGAACGTTTATCTTGGAAAACGGAAAAGTTACTTACAAAAATAATTCCACAAAACCCGATTACAAACAAAGTGAAGTAGGTACTCCCGATTATTCGGATTTACTTTTGGATAAATACATTTCGGTAATTGAAATTGCCAATCCTATGCATAGTTTGTGGAGTGATGGCAGATGGAATAAACTCACTATGGCCCATGGATGTTATTGGGGAAAGTGCACATTTTGCGACATTTCATTAGATTACATCAAATTATACGAACCCATAGCTGCTAAAACGTTAGTAGATAGAATGGAAGAAATGATCGCGCAAACGGGCGAAAATGGATTTCATTTTGTAGATGAAGCAGCACCTCCGGCTTTAATGCGGGAAGTTGCCCTAGAAATTCTCCGACGAAAATTAGTAGTTACTTGGTGGACCAACATTCGATTTGAAAAAAGTTTCACTGCCGATTTAACTGTTTTACTGAAACAATCCGGTTGTATTGCTGTTTCGGGTGGATTGGAAGTTGCTTCCGACCGACTTTTGAATTTAATTAAAAAAGGAGTTACCGTTGAACAAGTTGCTCAAGTTACTAGAAACTTCACCGAAAGTGGGATTATGGTGCATGCTTATTTAATGTATGGCTATCCTACCCAAACGATTCAAGAGACCATCGATAGTTTGGAAATGGTGCGTCAAATGTTTGAATCAGGAATCTTACAATCTGGTTTTTGGCATCAATTTGCTATGACAGCCCATTCTCCCGTTGGAATGTTTCCCGAAGAATTTGGCGTAATTCCAGAAAAAAATAAAATTACATTTGCCAATAACGACATTAATTTTAAAGATAAAACAGGAATTGACCACGATAAATTTAGTTTTGGATTGAAAAAATCATTGTTCAATTTTATGCACGGAATCTGTTTCGATTATCCGTTGCAAGATTGGTTTGAATTTAAAATTCCGAACACTAAGATTCTTCCAGATTATATAGTTTCCTGTTTAGAAAAAGAATCCGATTTTAATACAAAAGCTTCCGCTAAAATTATTTGGATAGGCGGTAAGCCTTCTACTAAAACATTTTCAAAATCTAAAAAAGGGCAATCTTGGCAAATGCTACAGCTAACTTTCCAAGATAAAATAGACACTTTTGAAATTTCATTAGAAGAAGATAAAGCCAAATGGTTGGTAAAAATATTGGAATTACTTTCCATAAATAACGAAAATTCGTACACTTTTACTACCCTAAAAACTAATTTCGAAACTAATTTTGAAGACTTCGAATTGTTCTGGCACTCCAAGCCATTACTGCAATTGCGGGAGCATGGACTATTAGTTTTATAGCATTTCTCTCCAAAAAAAATCCTCTTTTTTTTTACATTTATATTTTATTTTTTTAGATTTATGGAAATTAAGCCTGAAAAAATGAAGTATATTCTTTTCCTTATTTTTTTTATTAATACAAATACAATTTATTCTCAACCAAAGAATTGTTTTGATATTGCGAGAAAAGGAACTCTAGACGAAATTATTACGGAATATTCTAGTAATAAAAAAGTTATTGATTCTGTCGATACAAATTCCACTAGTATGTTGATTCTTGCTTGTTATAGAGGCAATGACGATGTGGCTAAATTTCTTATAGAAAAAAAAGCAAACATCGATTATGTTAGTGGTAATGGAACTGCTTTAATGGCTTGTGTTGTAAAAGGTAATGATGAAATGGCGAATATTTTGTTAAAAAATAAAGCAAACCCTAATTTAGCAGACGCTAATGGAATTACTGTATTAATGTATGCAGTTCAATTTCAAAATGAAAAAATAGTTCACTTACTATTAGAAAATAAAGCAGATAAACGTATTACAGACAAACAAGGTAAAACGGCTTTCGAATATGCTGTTTTCTCAAAAAACGAATTAATTATTAATCTTTTAAAATAAAAACTATGAAAAAAAATTTACTTTTATGTTTATCACTTGCTATTGGAAGTTTTTCCTACGCACAATTTTCAACTGGTATTGTAAATCTTACAGGTTCCACTAGAACTATTCAAATTAATACAAATACTACAACCGTTACAATGACACTTACTGGTGACAGTACGCATTGGTTAGGAGTAGGCTTTAATGGATCTACAATGGCATTAGTTACGGATATGTTTATTTGGAATGCAACTGCGAATAGGGATTATGTTGCTCCAGGCGGACATTTTATGCCAATAGCAGATGCTTCGGGATCTCAAAGTTGGACAATTGTATCGGATACTGTTGTTGGAACTACAAGAACTGTAGTGGCAACAAGACCTTTAGTTTCTTCAGGGGATTATACTTTTTTAAATGACAATTCATCCATTTCAATTATTTTTGCTGAGGGTTCCACAACAACTTTAGGAAATCATGGAACCAATCCGCATAGTGCTCAAACCTTAACAAGAACCCAATTAGGAAACGAAAAGTTTTCTTTAGAATCTGCATCGGTTTATCCTAATCCTTCGAATGGAAATTTTACCATAAAAACTAATTCTACATTGTCTAAAATTAATGTTTATTCCCAAACAGGCGCTTTTGTTAAAACAATTGAAGTAAGTAATGATTCTAAAGATATCGATGTAAGTATTAATGGTCTTTCATCTGGAGTATATTTATTAGAACTACAAAATAATGTTGAAAAATCATGGAAGAAAGTTGTTATTAACTAAATAAATTTGCAATTTCATTCCGTTAAAAATAAATATTTTAGGAGGGTTTATTAGAGTCCTCCTAATTTTTTTTTTAAAAATTAAAGATTTTGAATTATTATGGAATTCGAAATAACTATTAATAGATTTGGGCTTATTTTTTTGCTTAAACAATTCTTAATGGTTAGTTTTTGCAACAAACATACCTTCGATATTTATAATTATTATTAATATTAGGGGTTAAAATAGATATTTAAAACAATTAAAAGCCATTTTTTTAATTATTTAATAATTATGTAAATTTCTGATAAACATTTTTTAACTTATTGATATTCAATTAATTATTAATAAATCTTCCTAAAACAAAATTAAGATAATATTAAGAAATTTTTCTTTGCCAAATTATCTTATACTTTATATTTGCAACGAATAATATATAAATTATATGAATTAACGATGTCTTGTTGATTTCAATAATTATCAATTAAACAAATTGTACAATAATATGAACAAAAAAATGAAAATAGTATTAATCATTATCGGAGCTTTAATTTTAGGTGGCGTTATAGCCGGGCCTAAGATTAAAGATTATATGGTTAATAATTTAGGAAAAAGAGATTTGCAATCGGAAGAGGCTGCTTTCACTTTGAAAACTAAAGATATTTTGGCAGAATTTACAGTAAATGAAGCTGCTGCTAACAAAAAGTATCTTGAAAAACCGGTTGTTATATCGGGTGTAATTACTTCAGTTAATGGAAAAGAAGTAATTATTGATGAAGTTGTGGTTTGTGGTTTTACAACTGCAGATGCTTCTTTAAAAGCAGGACAAGCCGTTACTGTTAAAGGTCGTGTAACAGGTTATATTAACCTAACTGATATGGGAATGGCAAGTACTGTAAATATGGATCAATGTTCAATAAATAAATAACTAAATTAAAAATGAAATTACTAAAAATCACACTTTCAGTTTTCTTTCTTTTTTGTTTTGGCTTAGCCAATGCACAAGATGATTTGATGAACGAATTAAATGCTACTAAATCTGACAAGAAAGAAATTTCTTCAGCAGCTTTTAAAGGATTGCAAGTTGCTAACATGCAGTCTACTAAACTTCCTGCTAAAGGAGAATTCTATTTTTTAGTTTCGCACCGTTTTGGAGATTTAACAGATGGAATTAATAACTTTTATGGTTTAGATGCTGCAACAACAAAATTTGGCGGTATTTATGGAGTTACAAATTGGCTTTCATTAGGAGTTGCAAGAGTAAAAAACAACAAAACATTTGAATTTGCTGCAAAATATAAATTTGCTAATCAAATGGATGGTGGTTTTCCTGTAACAATTGTTGGATATAATACAATGGATATAAGAACGG
Organism: Flavobacteriaceae bacterium; assembly: GCA_947446865.1. Classification (GTDB taxonomy): domain Bacteria; phylum Bacteroidota; class Bacteroidia; order Flavobacteriales; family Flavobacteriaceae; genus Flavobacterium. Next base: position 12,141 of record CANFHX010000011.1, read on the forward strand.
ATTTAAAAACGGATGCATATCCAGATTTAAAAGCAAACGATCGATATTCTTATACTTCACAATTGATTATTTCTAGAAAATTGAATAATTCAATATCACTTCAAGTTAATTCAATATTAGTTCATAAAAATTTATATGAAGCATTAACAGATCAAAAAAATACTTATTTAATTGGAAGTGGTGCAAGATGCAAAATTTCAAAAAGGTTAAGTGTCAATTTAGACTATGCAGCAAGATTGAATTTACCTGAATCTTATAACTTTGTTTACCATAATCCTATAACTTTAGGTTTGGATATTGAAACAGGTGGGCATGTTTTTCAATTGGTATTATCTAATAGCCAAACAATGAATGATGTTGCATATTACACTTCCGCATCAGGAATTAAAGGTGGTAAAGGGATTTTCTTCGGATTTAACATGTATAGAGTTTTTTAAAAAAAATAGATATGAAAAAGATAAAATTAATTACAGCAACAATAGTATTAGTAGGAATTACTTTCTTTATTTCTTGTGATTCTAGAACATTTGATGAATTGAAACCTGCGGTTCCAGCAGCTAACGTATCTTATGCAAATGATATCGCACCTATTTTAGATGCTAAATGTGTAAGTTGCCATAAAGATTCTCAAAATACTGGAACTTTCCCAGATTTAGATACTTACCAAAATGTTTTAGATTACCAAAATGATAATGGTTTAAATGGATATTCTAATGGTCACCAAACACCAGTTGCAGCAAGTTTGTTGTGTAGTGTTCAAGCTAGTTCTTGTACTCAAGATAGAATGCCTAAAAGTGATTCTCCTTTAACTGATGCAAGTATAACGGCTATCCAAAATTGGATAGATAATGGTTATAAACCATAATATTAAATAAACATAAAAATTAATAATTTTAAATTAAAATCATGAAAAAGATTATAGTAACAATCGTATGTTTCGTTTTCTCAACAGTAATGTTTTCACAAAAAATGATGACTCGTTCTGGAGAAATTAAATTTGACGCAACCGTTCCGGGAGCAATGGATCCTGTTATTGCAACAAATAATACCGTTTCCTCTATATTAGATAAAACTACAGGAGATTTCGTAGTGCAAGGTTTAGTAAAATCCTTCAAATTCAAATCCCCTTTAATGGAAGAGCATTTCAATGAAAACTATATGGAAAGTGATAAATTTCCGAAAACAAGTTTCAAAGGAAAAGTTGTTGGATATGATGGAAAATCTGGTTCTTATGAAGTAGAAGGTGATTTAACTATCCATGGAGTAGCAAACAAAGTAAAAACTAAAATGACTGTTACTGCTACTGATAGTAAAACTGCTATTGTTGGTGCTTTTGTAATTAAATTAATTGATTACAAATTGGAAGTACCTGCTATGGCTAAGAAAACGCTTGCAGAAACAGCTAAGATTTCAATTAAAATTGAATTAGAAAATAAATAATAATTAATCAAAAATTAAACTAAAAAATTAATACTATGAAAAAAAATTATAAACTTGTTATTATTGCATTGCTTTTTTGTTTTGCAACATCATTAAAGGCACAGACAGCTGGAACAATGACTTTTACTTTTACAAACCCAAAACATACAACTGGTAATTACGAAACAAATGGCCGTTATGCAATGGCTGTATGGATTGAAAGTTGTGCTACTTGTGGTGCAGGAACAACTGCAGGAACTTCTACTTATGTAAGAACAAATATGCGATACTGGGGTGGTAACACAAGTGACCATTTGCCTACATGGGTTACAAAAGCAGCATCAAGCACTACAGGAGCAACTACTGGAGCAACCCAAACCATTTTTACTGCAAGAACAGTTACTTGGAATGGAACTAATTCTGCTGGAACTACTTTGTTAGCAGATGGAAATTATAGAGTATGTATTCAAGAAACTTGGGGTCATGGTACCGCTACAGTAACTAGATATTTTCCTTTTGTTAAAGGAGCTGTTATTTACAATAACACTACAGATGTTACTGCAGATGCTAATTTTACTAGTATAACTTTAAACTGGACTCCAACTCTTGCTAATGATACTTTTGCTAAAGGACCAGAAGTTGTAGTATATCCAAATCCATCTAAAGGAATTTTTAATTTAGATATAAAATCTCAAATTAATAATATTACTGTTGTGAGTATTTTAGGAGCTGTTGTTTATGAAGAAAACATCGATGCTAGTTCTACCGTTACTACTAAAAGTATTGATCTTTCTAGTTTTAATAATGGTGTTTACATTATTCATGTTACCGGAGATACTGGATCTACAAGTTATGAAGTAGTATTAGATAAATAATACAATCCATTTTTATAGTTAAAAGGCATTCTAATTTAGAATGCCTTTTTTTCGTTTATTTAATTTCGGTAAGTAATTTTTTAAGTTTTGGAGTTTCATAAAACTTGTAATCTCCATTGGTATCCGAATAAATTAAAAACGCTTGTAATTCTTTATGTTTTTTTAGAAACGCTTTTGCTTTTTCCAATCCCATAACTAATATTCCGGTAGCGTTTGCATCAGAGGTGATGCATTCTTTAGAAATAACAGAAACACTTAAGAGATTATTTTTAGTAGGATAGCCAGTTTTTGGGTCAATATGATGTGAATATTTTACATTATCTTCTATAGTGAATTTTCTATAGTTACCAGATGTTGCAATGGCATATCCATCTAGTTTAATAATCATTAGGTCTGGATTATCTTGGGTTTTAGAATCAATTGGTTTTTCAATTCCAATACTCCATTTTTCTCCATTTGGCATTAATCCTTTTACAAATACTTCACCACCAATTTCTACTATATAGGATGTTATTTTTTTAGAATTTAAAAAAGCAGCAATAACATCTACCGAATAGCCTTGTGCAAAAGCATTAAAATCTAAAGAAACTCTAGCATCATGCTTTATTATTGTATCTCCTTTTAATTCGATTAAATTAAACCCTACAAATTTTAAAATGCTGTCTATTATTTTAGGTTCTATTTTTTCTTTCTTACCAGGACCAAAACCCCAGGCATTTACTAATGGATAAACGGTTGGGTCAAAAGCACCATTGGTTTTTGTATAAACTTCTTTGGCTTTTTTGAAACAAGTAATGAAATAATGATCTAAAGCAACATTTTGTTGGTTGGAATTTATTCTAGATATAATAGAATTTGGATTGTATGTGGATACCGATAAATCAAAATCATGTAAAATACTATCTATTTCATTTTTGAAAAATCGTTCTTTTTCATCTAAATAGGTAATGTGGTAAGTTGTGCCTTGTGCAAATCCTTCAACTACCATAGGATCTATTTGACAAAAGCCTTTTATTGAAATAATAAATAGAAGGAAGGTGTATTTTAGTGTTTTTTGCATGATTTTATTTGCAATTAATTTTCGGATATTTTAATTTATAGATTCCGCCAAGTTGTTTCGATTTGGATATGTCTTTACAGCCTTCGCTAACTTTGGAAGTTTTTAATAATAATTTACCTCTTTTTAGATAATATTCTGGAAGGTATTCATTGATTTCAATGGCTTTATTGAGGTTTAAAAGAGCAGATTTAAAATCATTCAATTTTTCATATTCTAAAGCAATAAAATAATAAGATTTATCATTTTTAGAATCCAATAAAAGAGACTTTCTATAATCGGAAATACTTGCTTTATGTAAGTTTAATTTTCCTTTGGCGAAAGCCCTCTGTAAATAAGCAGAGGCAAATTTTGGATTTATTTTTAATGCTTCGTCAAAATTTTGAATAGCATTTTTATAATTTTTTAAATAACAATTCAACACTCCTTTTTTATAATAAGCGCTATCGGTTTTTGTTGTGATTTCTTCTTTATTATATTTTGATAAGGCAGGTAAAAATTCTTTATAATTCCGTTTTAAATTGCCATAATACAAATCCTCCTCTGCAGTAGAATTATAATCTATTACTTTTTCAAAATCTATAATTGCTGCTAAATAATTCTTCTGTTGGGCTTTTATCCAACCACTATAATAATAGGCTTTATCACATTTTTTATCCAATAAAATTGCTTTATTACAATAATCTAATGCTAAATTATAGTTTTTGTTTTGGGCTTTTACAAGACCTATGTCGGCATAAACCTTATAATTATCGTCTCTTTTTTTTAATGCAGATTCAAAATCGTTTAGCGCTACAGTATTTTTTTGTAAGGCAAATTCTTGAATTCCTTTAAAATAATAAGCATCCGAATTGTTAGGCTCATACTTAATTGCCTTTATATAGTCGGCTATTGCTCCTTTTCTGTCTTTAATCTTTTCTTTAGCCATAGCCCTAAAAAAATAACTGTCTGCAAAAGTTGAATCGATTGTAATTTGAATAGAATAATCGGCAATAGCACCAGTATAATCTTTCAATATATCCCTTATAAGCCCTCTGTCATTATAGGCTGCCGAATCTTTAGGATATAAAGCAATCAATTTACTTAAACACTCAATAGATCCCTTAAAATCATTAATGTAAAATTTCTGCGAAGTGCATTCTCGCAATTCTTCTTTGGTATTTTGTCCAAATAAATTTACAAAACCGAATAGTACAATTAATAAGATAACTAATTTCTTCATTTAAAATAAAAAAGCATTTATAGTTACAAAAATAAAGCATTTTCCTCATTTACCCTTTTAATATCTACTTAAATTGTTTTTTACATTTAACTATACCAATTGAGCAAATTATTTGACTTTTATCATGTCGCAATCGATTTCGTTTCCTTAATTTTACATTAAATTTAAATTATGTCTTATGAGTAATTCGTATAAGCTTTCGGTTAATCAGGCTACTACTTTTGATTTTACCGAAAATGATCTAGAAAATCTAGATGCTGTAGGGGTTGGAAATGAAAATTTTCACGTACTTAAAAACAGTATTCCGTATAAAGCAGAGATTGTTTCTGCCGATTTTCTTGCCAAAAAATATACCGTAAAAGTCAACAACAACACTTATGAAGTTGCAATTACTAATCCTTTAGATTTATTAATCAAAAGTATGGGAATTGAACGTGGCAGAACCAAAGTGGTCAATGCTATTAAAGCACCCATGCCAGGATTGATTCTTGAAATTAGCGTTTCTGTTGGTCAAGAGGTTAAAGAAAACGACCCATTATTAATTTTGGAAGCGATGAAAATGGAAAACAGTTTCCTTTCTCCTCGTGATGGAACCATAAAATCTATTGCTGTTGTCATTGGTAATGCAGTAGATAAAGGACAATTGTTGATAGAATTTGAATAGAAAATAAGTTTCAAGTTTAACAATATTAAACCTGAAACCTGAAACCTGAAACAAAAATTTAATACACGAGATTGCTTCGTGCCTCGCAAAAACATGAAAAATATAACCAAAATATTAGTTGCCAATCGCGGTGAAATTGCCATTAGAGTAATGAAAACCGCTAAGAAAATGGGCATCAAAACCGTAGCAGTATTTTCAACTGCCGATAGAAATGCACTTCACGTGAAATATGCCGACGAAGCTGTTTGTATTGGAGAGGCTCTCTCTAGCCAATCGTATTTAAGAGGAGATAAAATAATTGAAGTATGTAAAGAACTTGGCGTAGATGCAGTGCATCCAGGCTATGGTTTCTTGAGTGAAAATTCTGCTTTCGCAGAAGAATGTGAACGAAACAACATCATTTTTATCGGACCAAAATCGAAAGCGATTGAAATGATGGGAAGCAAATTAGCAGCCAAGGAAGCCGTAATGCACTACAATATTCCAATGGTTCCTGGTATTGACCACGCCATTACTGATATTGAAGAAGCTAAAAAATCGGCTAGAGAAGTTGGATTTCCAATTTTGATTAAGGCTTCTGCCGGAGGTGGTGGAAAAGGAATGCGTGTGGTAGAACGCGAAGAAGATTTTGTTTCTCAAATGGATAGAGCCATTAGCGAAGCAACTTCTGCTTTTGGAGATGGTTCGGTTTTTATTGAAAAATACGTTACCAAACCGCGTCATATTGAAATTCAAATCATGGCCGATAGTCATGGTAATGTTTTATATATTTTTGAAAGAGAATGTAGTATTCAACGACGACACCAAAAAGTAGTAGAAGAAGCGCCATCTTCTATTTTAACTCCAGAAAAGCGTAAAGAAATGGGAGAAGCCGCTGTAAAAGTAGCCCGAGCCTGTGATTATCTTGGAGCTGGAACGGTAGAGTTCTTGATGGACGATAAACATAATTTCTATTTCTTAGAGATGAATACGCGTTTGCAAGTAGAACATCCGGTTACCGAAATGATTTCTGGTTTAGATTTAGTTGAATTGCAAATCCGTGTAGCGCGTGGTGAGGAATTGCCAATGAAACAAGAAGATTTAGTTATACACGGTCACGCTATGGAACTTCGAGTTTATGCTGAAGATTCTATGAATGATTTCTTGCCCAATGTTGGTTTCTTAAGTACTTATAAGTTGCCTGAAGGCGAAGGAATTCGTGTAGATAATGGAATTGAAGAAGGTATGGATGTGCCAATTTATTACGATCCGATGTTGTCAAAATTGGTTACCTATGGAAAAACTCGTGAGGAAGCAATTTCTTTAATGATAAGTGCTATAGATAATTATCATGTAGAAGGCGTTGCAACAACTTTACCGTTTGGAAAATTTGTTATGGAGCACGAAGCATTCCGTTCAGGTGATTTTGACACTGGTTTTGTAAAAGCATATTATGACGCTGAAAAACTAAAATCTAAACTAGATACCGAAGCCGAAATTGCTGCTTTATTAGCACTAAAACAATATTTAGCAGATAAAAAAGTTTTGCGATTACCGATTGAGTAAAGAATTAGTATCAAGAAATAAGTATTAAGTACTAAGACTAAAACCTGAAACTTAAAACTTGAAACAAAAAAATTAAAATGGAAGATAAAATTAAAATATTAAACGATAAAATTGCCCTTGCTAAATTAGGTGGAGGCGAAATACGAATAGCATCGCACCATGCCAAAAAGAAATTAACGGCTCGGGAGCGTGTAGAATATTTAATGGATGAAGGTTCATTCGAAGAAATAGGAATGTTGGTTACCCACCGAACTACCGATTTTGGAATGGAAAAAGAAATCTATTATGGTGATGGTGTGGTAACGGGTTACGGCACAATTAACGGTAGAGTGGTATATGTGTTTGCACAAGATTTTACCGTTTTTGGAGGTTCTTTATCCGAAACACACGCTGAAAAAATTTGCAAAGTAATGGATATGGCTTTAAAAAGTGGTGCGCCAATGATTGGATTGAATGATTCTGGTGGGGCTCGTATTCAAGAAGGAGTTCGCTCTCTTGGAGGTTATGCCGATATTTTTTATAGAAATGTACAATCAAGTGGGGTGATTCCACAAATATCTGCAATCATGGGGCCCTGCGCCGGTGGAGCCGTTTATTCTCCTGCCATGACCGATTTCACGATGATGGTAGAAGGTAATAGTTATATGTTTGTTACGGGTCCTAATGTGGTAAAAACGGTTACTAATGAAGAAGTAACTTCTGAAGAATTGGGTGGCGCTAGCACGCATTCAACCAAATCAGGTGTGGCACACATTACTTCTCCTAACGGAATTGAATGCTTGGAAGACATCAAAAAGTTATTGAGTTACATGCCTCAAAATAATAGAGAAACTACTCCAAAATTATCCTATGTAACCAATGATGAAGTTCGGGTTAAATTAGACACTATCGTTCCAGATAATGCTAATAAGCCATATAACATGCTGGATGTTATTGAAAATATTATTGATGAAGATTCCTTCTTTGAAATTCATAAAGATTTTGCTGAAAACATCATAGTAGGTTTTGCTCGTTTAGGCGGAAGAAGTATAGGGATTGTAGCCAATAATCCTAAGTTTTTGGCAGGTTGTTTGGATGTAAAAAGTTCAATAAAAGCAGCACGTTTCGTTCGTTTTTGCGATTGTTTCAATATTCCGTTATTAGTTTTGGAAGATGTACCAGGATTCTTGCCAGGAACGGATCAAGAATGGAACGGAATTATCGTTCATGGAGCCAAATTATTATACGCTTTTAGCGAAGCAACTGTGCCTAGAGTTACCGTTATTACTCGTAAAGCCTATGGTGGAGCGTATGATGTAATGAATTCGAAACACATTGGTGCCGACATGAATTTCGCATGGCCAAGTGCTGAAATTGCGGTAATGGGAGCCAAAGGAGCATCGGAAATTATTTTCAAAAAAGAAATTAGCGAGGCCGCTGATCCTACAGCAAAATTGTTAGAAAAAGAAGCAGAATATGCCGAGTTATTTGCAAATCCTTATACCGCAGCACAACGTGGATTTATTGATGAAGTTATTTTGCCAAGAGATACCCGAAGAAAATTGCTTAAAGCCTTTAGTATGCTAGAAAATAAAGTAGTAGATACCCCAAAAAGAAAACACGGAAACATTCCGTTGTAGTAAATTACACTAAATTAAAAAACCGTCTTGTTGCAAAATGAGACGGTTTTTCCATTCTTTAACACCACCGAATTCTAAGTGTTTAAATTAAATTTAAGTTAAAAAACCTACTTTAAGCGCGTTTTTTTTCGTAATTTGTGCCTCCTTAAAAAGTACTCAGTAGTGCTTTAGAATAAAATAGTACCATGAAACGCATCCATTTAATTTTAATATTGAGTCTTTTTTTTAGTATATCTTCCTTTTCGCAAAAAGTAATTAAACACAAGATAAAATCAGGCGAATCTATATTAGGTTTGGCAATTAAATATGGTGTTAGTGAAAAAGATATTTACGAATTAAATCCGAAAACTAAAGGTGCTTTATTGCAATTGAATCAAGAACTTCGAATTCCGAATAAAAAATTTAAAGAAAAAGAAAAGCCTTCTAAAAAAGATAAAAAAGAACTGCTTGCAGAAAAAAACAAGAAGAAAGAAATTCCTTCAGTTGTCAAAGAAACGCATGAAGTGTGTGTAGATCCTGCTGATGTTACAATTACCCATATCGTGCTGCCTAAAGAAACTTTATACAGTCTTTCCAAAGAATATGGAATAACGATGGAGGCCATTTGCGAGTTAAATCCGGAGTTAAAAACTAGTAATTTAAAGAAAGGTGCCAAGCTAAAATTCCCAAATAAAAATTCTGTTAATTCCAATATAGAAAAAACTAATTCCAATCTTGAAACTACAAATAGCACCAATGATGACATAATGTCTATTACAAATGTGGTGCATAAAGTGCTTGCAAAAGAAACATTATATGGTATCTCTAAACAATACGGGGTTTCTATTGCGGATATTGAAAAATTAAACCCAGGTATTGAAAACGGACTTCCAGTAGATTATCTTTTGATGATTAAAAAAGGGGTACATAAAGCATCCGAAGAAACAAAAGATTTTATTACAAATCTTCCAAAAGAGGATGTAGAAGTAAAAGATGTCCCAGCAGCAAATGTTATTAAAGCTGATTATTTAATTCGAAAAGCATCCGAACATTTAGGTACTCGTTATCGAAGTGGTGGTACTACAAGTGCCGGATATGATTGTTCGGGTTTGATGTTTGCAACATTCCAAAATGTAGATATGACTTTGCCAAGATCCTCACAAGAAATGGCTAATTACGGAATTAGAATTAACCGATCGCAAGCACAAAAAGGAGATTTGATATTCTTCGCTACTTTTGGCGGTCGTAGGGTAAGTCATGTAGGAATGGTTACCGAAGTGGTTGATGGAGTAATAAAATTCATACATTCCTCAACAGGTTCGGGTGTTATAGTTTCTTCTTTAAGCGAAGCATATTATTCTAGAACTTTCGTGCAGGTAAATAGGGTTCTATCAGAATAAATATAAAATATTTTAGACGGTAATAAATTAAAAAAAACTCCTAAATAATTAAGTTTAGGAGTTTTTATATTATCGTAAAAATTCTAATTTCTGGCAGACATTCTGTATTTTTCCATTCGTTCTTTTCTTTCGTCAATATATTTTTTATACTTGGTTTTTTGTTCTGGATTAAGAAAAGTATTTATAGTTCTATCGGTTTTTTCGTTAATTGCATCTACTTCTTTTATCTTATCTTCATTAGAACTTTCCGCTTTGGTTACAGCATAAATACTCTTTACACTAGCTTCAATTTCTTTTCTAATAACAATAACTTGAAGATCATCTAAACTCAAGTCTTTAGTAAGTTTTTCAATACTTTTATTAAGATTTTCGTCTCTTTCTTTTTCAATATCTTCTGGACTTTTATTTCTTCCATAGTTATTCGTGTTTTGCATACTTTGTTGGTTACCCATTCGGTTCATACCACCACCCATGCCACTATTCATACCGCTACCTCCATACATGCCTCCATTACCATATTGAGCAACAGAAGTAGAACATGTAAAAATAAAAAGTCCAATAAATAAATAAAATTGTAATGTTTTCATTTTTAGTTTTTTTAAAGTATAAAAATAATAAAAAAATGTTTAATTATACAGGTTCCCCGTATAAATCATATTCAGTGGCATCTGTGATTTTAACATCCACAAAATCTCCAGTTTTTACATAAAATTTAGAGGCATCAATCAATACTTCATTATCCACATCGGGGCTATCAAATTCAGTTCTTCCAATAAAGTGTTCTCCTTCTTTTCTGTCAATAACACATTTAAAAGTGCGCCCAATTTTCTCCTGATTCAAATCCCAAGAAATTTGCGATTGCAAATCCATTATTTCAGCTGCACGTGCTTTTTTTACTTCTTCAGGAACATCATCTACTAATACAAAAGCACCTGTATTTTCTTCATGCGAATAGGTAAAACAACCCAAACGTTCAAATTTCATTTCCTGCACCCAGTCGCGCATAATTTCAAAATCTTCTTGCGTTTCACCAGGATAACCCACAATCAAAGTAGTTCTTATGGTCATTCCAGGAACTGCTTCCCTAAAATCTTTCAATAATTTAGTGGTTTTCTCTTTCGTAGTTCCACGTTTCATCGATTTCAAAATTTTATCGGAAATATGTTGCAACGGAATATCAATATAATTACAAATCTTCGGTTCGTTTCGCATCAATTCCAAAACATCCATTGGGAAACCAGTAGGGAAGGCGTAATGCAAACGAATCCACTCAATACCTTCTACTTTCACTAAGTTTTCTAGTAATTCGGCAAGATTACGTTTTTTATAAATATCCAAACCGTAATAAGTCAAATCCTGAGCGATAAGAATCAATTCTTTAACGCCGTTTTTAGCCAAACCTTCGGCTTCTTTTACCAGTTTTTCAATGGTTTGCGAAACGTGCTTGCCACGCATTAACGGAATAGCACAAAAACTACAAGGTCTATCGCAACCTTCGGCAATCTTCAAATAAGCATAATTTTTCGGAGTAGTAGTCAATCGTTCTCCAAGCAATTCATGTTTGTAATCGGCACCAAGTGCTTTCAATAAAAGAGGCAATTCGGTAGTTCCAAAATACTGGTCTACATTCGGAATCTCCTTTTCTAAATCTGGTCTGTATCGTTCCGATAAACAACCCGTTACAAATACTTTATCAACAATTCCGCGGGCCTTTTTATCGGCATATTCCAAAATAGTATTCACCGATTCTGCTTTCGCATTATCAATAAAACCACAAGTATTAATTACAACAATATTCCCTTCCTGCTCATGCACAACATCCTTACCACTAGCTTTCAATTGCCCCATCAACACCTCACTATCGTAAGTGTTTTTAGAACAGCCAAGCGTAATTACATTGATTTTATTTTTCTTTACCGATTTGGTTCTCATACCTTTGTTTTATTGGGATGCAAAATTACGTTATTTATTTTAAGAAGCGAAACTTTGGGGCATTTTAGTAAACCAAATTCCCGCTTTCGCCTTTAGTCTCGTTCCGTTCCTCCACGAGAGCTATCGGCTCAATCGGGGCTAAAACGGTTAGCATTTGGAGTAAAATTCATTTTCATAACCTCTTAAGTTAATTTAGTTCTACTCTTTTGATTTATAATAATTCACCAACAAGTTTACAAATTTACTATAGCCTTCCATGCCGTCTTTTTGCTGATTCATTTTTAAGAATTGATCGTAAAAAGCGTGAAATCCCTTGTCTATAAAGGTATCGTATTGTTTCCAGAAAATAGCACTTTCTTTATAGTTTGCAATAATTCCCGGGTTAATTCTCGTTTTTAAAGCATTGAATTTTGCTTCGTCTTTCATTGCAATATTCATCATGCAATACCGCAATGCATTGCTATACGCCGAATATTGAAAATACAAATCGTTGTTTTTTATCCCAGCCAAAAATCCAATAAAGTTGCATTCACTTTCACTGGCATAGCCAATTTGATGTGCCATTTCATGGCAAACTACATTTGGAAAACTCACCATTGGTAATTTAGCATTTACCTGTGCTTCATTGGTAAACGGATTTAAATAACCCGCAAATCCCATATAAGTTAAAGGCAAACTCAATAATGATTTCTTCTTACTCGGAATGGAATAATTAAAAAAAGCATATTCTTTTGCTAAAGTTGTGTACCCATTTTGCGCCGTAATCAAAACCGAATCCTGTGAATTTGGATTAGTAACTTTTAAATTTCGGTTGTGCGTAATTTCCAAATGTAGGGCATTGGTTTTAGCAATTAATTTTTCGGTAAATGTTTCCAAATCGGTGTCCGAATACTCCCGTTGGATGTTCATTTTTTCAAAAAGAGGCACTCTATAATAATTGAAAGCCCAAAACAAATGAAATAAAAAATAGGCAATTGAAAGAAAACTAGTAACCTTCAATACATTGTTTTTCCATTGCAATTTCCATGATTTTTTAGTTTTCCAAGTCTGAATTAAAAGATATATTATTAAAGTTCCATAAAGAATATCTCCTACAGAAAAAGGAATCCATCCTAAAACAGTTCGGGAAATTTTAGAAATAACCAAGTACAAGCTATTACTGTAAAATCGTTCGACCATTTCAGGAAAAAAGGCAAGGACTTTCAGCAATAAAATCTGAACTATTAGAAATAGGGGAAGGATGTATTTGCGTTTCAAACTAATAAATTTGCTATAAAAATACTTATAAATTAAGAACTCGTGTTAGTTTTATTGTAAATTTGTGATTCAAAAAAATCAATTACTTATAAAATAAACAACCTTAATTAATAACATTACAAATTCGTGAAATTTCCATAATCAAATAAATTAGTGGAAATTCGTGAAATTTGTGTCAAAAAACACACAATGAGTCAAGAAATTAGAAACCTAGAACCCAAAGCACTTTGGAACAAATTTGCCGATTTAAACGCGGTGCCTCGTCCTTCTAAAAAAGAAGATAGAGTAATTGAGTTTATGAAGAACTTCGGGAATAGCCTAGGATTAGAGACCTTTGAAGACGAAATCCGCAATGTGATTATAAGAAAACCAGCAACTCCAGGAATGGAAAATCGCAAGCCAATTGTGCTTCAAGGACATTTGGATATGGTTTGTCAGAAAAATAACGATACTAATTTCGATTTTGATACCCAAGGAATTGACATGTATGTTGATGGTGACTGGGTTCGTGCTCGCGGAACCACTCTTGGTGCCGATAATGGACTTGGAGTAGCGATGATGATGGCTATTTTAGAATCTAAAGAAATTAAACATCCGGCTATCGATGCGCTTTTTACCATTGATGAAGAAACTGGAATGACGGGTGCATTAAACCTAAAAGGCGGAATTCTAAAAGGACAAATCCTTTTAAATATGGATACCGAAGAAGACGACGAAATAGGTATTGGTTGCGCAGGTGGAATTGATGTAACTGCCAACAGAAGTTACAACGAAGAAGAAACTCCTGAGGGTTCTGTTGGATATACCATCACTGTTAAAGGCTTGAATGGCGGACACTCCGGAATGGATATCCACAAAGGGTTGGGGAATGCTAACAAAATCATGAACCGTTTATTGTTTGATGGTTTTGAAAATTTTGGACTACAAATTGCTGAAATTTCAGGGGGAAGTTTGCGTAATGCTATTCCTCGCGAAAGCAATGCTAAAGTTATTGTAGCGTCGATGTATGATGAGGCTTTTGTATTTGATATGCAAGAAATGATTGCTGATATCCAAGCCGAATTCAAAACTATGGAACCTAACTTAACTATTGAAATCGTAAAAAGCGATTTGCCTAGTAAAGTGATGGATTTAGGAGTTCAAGAAGGTTTACTTCGCGGAATTTATGCTGCTCACAATGGCGTTTATACGATGACTGCCGACATTAAAGATTTGGTAGAAACTTCTAATAATATAGCTCGTGTAATTGTAAAAGAGGGCGAAATCACGATTCAAAATTTAACGCGTTCTTCGGTTGAAAGTTCTAAATTTGATTTAGCAAATGCTTTGCGTTCGGCTTACGAATTGTTTGGTTGTGAAGTGACTTTAGCAGGAAGTTATCCAGGTTGGACTCCAAATGTAAACTCCGAAATACTAGACCTTTTGGTTACAATTTACGAAAAACAAAACGGAACCAAACCAAACGTTGCAGCTTGTCACGCAGGATTAGAATGCGGAATTCTAGGAACTAATTATCCAGATATGGACATGATTTCTTTCGGACCAACCATTCACGGTGCACACAGCCCAGATGAAAGAGCAAGTATTTCCTCTTCTCAAAAATTCTGGAAATTTGTATTGGAAATTTTAGAGAATATTCCGGTTAAGAATTAAGAAAATAAAAAATTTATTAAAGATTAAATCCCGCTGAAGAGCGGGATTTTTTTGCTTTATACTTTCAAAAAGGCGAGTAGCCATTAACAACTTTTGAGTTATTTTTTAACGTTTCGCAGTTTTAGAAGTGGAGATGAACCAAGACCAATAATTAAAACTTTAAATTAAAAACCTTTTCCATTTCAAATTAATTCCGTGCTTCGCCATTTAATTATAGCGCTGTTAACCGTAGTTTTTATTCTTGAATCCTGTTTTTCAAATCCATATGAGAATGTAAAAATCTCGTAATTTCAATTTCTTTCTCGCTCAGCTTTCTGTAAAATATTATATGTTGACCAGATTTATAACCAAAAATTTCAAGGCTAATCTCGTCATAGTTTTTTCCGTAGTTTTGATTGTCAGCTAATGTTTGACAATCTTCTAGAAGTTCATTATAATATTTGTCAGCTTGATTTTCGGACCAAACTTCATATGTGTAATCCCAAATCTTGGTTAAATCGTCAACAGCTTTGTTGGTTATGATATATTTAGCCATTTCTTTTTTTGGCTTTTAGCAATTCAAGATGTTTTTTAGGATCAAAATTTTTTGCTATTCCGCTTTCAATTCCTTCGTTTATAGCATTTTTCAAAGCAATAATTTTACTCTCTTCTTCTTCCAATAATCTCAATCCAGCTCGAATAACTTCGCTTGCATTTTTGAATCTACCTTCCGAAACTCTGCTATCGACAAAATTTTCAAAATAGTTTCCTAGTGAAACTGATGTATTGCGTCCCATAGTTTTATTGTTAATTTGTAAAGTTACCAAAATTCGGTAACAATCAAAGAAAATTTTGATTTTTTGTGGATGTAAAATTTTAGTTAATGTTATGCCACTTTGAGACGGCTTGAAGTTCGTAGTCGCTCAATTTTCGGCTAAACGAAATCGTGATGCGGAACGGTAATTCCACTAAATTTCAGCTAGCTCAAAATGGCGGTTACCACACGTTTTTATTTTCAATTTCGTAATTAAAAGGGTTTTCAGAATCCAATTCTCCGTTATGATAAATTAAAAATTCAGCCTTTTTTTTATTAAATTTGACGGTTTCAACTTTATAGATTCCTCTTAAACATTCATTACTATCATAAATTAGTTCTTTGTCAAATATTATAAATTTAGATGTTGTCAATCGTATAATTTCTCCACACGCTAAAAATCCTTCACGACTTACTACTATATCTGCATCATCATTTACTTTATACCGCCCTAAATTTTCGTAACAAAATTGAAAATAAAAACTACATAAAATTAATGGAATTAAAACTACAATCGAAATTATCTTTTGAGTTGTATTTTTATTAATTGCAAAATATAGAATACTTGTTAGAATAAAAATAAGTCCAACTATTGAGTTTGAGTATATTCCTTTCAGTTTTATTCCGTTAAATGATAATACTATCAGAATTAGAAAAGTAATTGTTATATAAATTAATAAGCGTTCGATTAGTTTTTCCGTTTTTGGAAATCTTTTTTTTGTCAACCTTGGAATTAAGTTGAAGCCAATAATTATTAATATGAAAATTATAATAGCTATCATTTTTTTAAATGTGTAGTTACTTTTAGATATGCGCTACTTTGTAACGCTTTATCAAAAATATAAAAAATATTTTATAAATCGTCAAAAGTTTTTTTAAACAAATAACAAAACCAGCAACGGAATAATTATTCCAGCCAAAGCCAATTTCCAGCCACGTTTTTGGAAAGTGAATTTTCCTGCAGGAATCATAAAAACTCCGGTTAAGGCAATTGTTATTAAAGATAATCCAAAAATATCTCCATAATAAATCCACCAGTTGGAAGTGTTTTTATGCAACTTCATCATTGAACTGATGATTGGTGTTTTAATAAAAGTCGTGATTTCGCCTTTTCCAGTTTGTAAATCAATTTCAATATCATTCTTTTCAAAGGATATTCTAAGTTTGCCATCGTCTAATTTTTGGCGACGGAATTTATCTTCAACACCTAGTTTTTTTCCTAATTCTTCGGCATACGCATCGGTAACTTCGCTTTCTTGAGGGATTTTGGCTACAATTAATCTGGTTTCGGTGGTGTATTTATCGGCATGAAAACTATCGCGGTGGTTCATCAAAATTCCCGAAATTGCAAATGAAATAATTAATCCGATGTAGAAATAACCTAAATCTCTGTGAAGGTTTCTTGCTTTTAATGGTGAAATCATAGTTTTAAAATTTATATTTTAGTGAGGTGAATACTTGTCTTGGCGCTATAGGATTAACACTATAATTTTCATGAACCGTGTAATTCAATTCGTTAGTAATATTAGACAATTTACACAACAATGAAAACTTTTTCCAATTATATCCTAAAGAAAAATCAATAGTGGTGTAACCTTTCAATGGAATTTCTCTTTCCCAAATTCCGCCTGGTTTTGAACTATGGTACTGGTTGTTCCAACCAGCTACTCTATTTCCAATGTAATTTCCAATTGCTCCAACAGTTAAACCTTTGAAAACACCAGATTGTAAAGTGTAAAAGAAACTTAAGTTAGCTGTATTTGCTGGAGTTCTTGCAACTCGGTCACCTTCAATAAAACTACCATTTAAACCAGAAGTTTTTGTAAATCTCATGTCGTTATAACTATATCCAACCATAATATTCATTGATTCTATTGGTTTTATTGTAATGTCAACTTCAAAACCCTTGCTTGTAGTTTCTCCACTCAATGATTTTACGTTGGTATTTGTATTAATTGTACCATTTGCATTAAATTCAGCCGTCTGAGCTAAGTTACTATTAATTATTTGATAAACAGTTACATTAGTACATAAATTTCCATTCCAAAACTCTTTTTTTACACCAATTTCATATTGGTCGATAATGGATGGTTTTATCGCTTCGTTTATAATGGTTATGCCTGTATTTGGAGTGAAGGAGTTCGAATAACTTGTAAAAAAGGAAATGTTTTTGGTAGGTTGGTAGATTAATCCAACTTTTGGAGAAAAAGCACGATCGTTTCTAATCGTTTCATCCACAACCTTAGAAGCAACTAAATCATAAGTAATAGGTTTTGTTTCTTGAATAGAATAACGAATCCCTGCCAAAACTTTGAATTTATTGGTTAGCGAAATTAAATCTTGCGCATAGACACCATATCTATTGGTTGCTGTTTTTACAATTTTGGTATTTGTTGCTTGCGGAATTGTAGTTTCTTGAGTATATAAATCTAAATTATAGATGTTGATTAAATCGTAATTGGCAGGATTAAAGACAAAAGTATAAGCATCTGCAAAAGAATTTTCAATATCTAAACCTGTAAATAATTGATGTTTTACCTTACCAGTAGATACATTTCCTTGAAGACTTAATTGTTGACTGTAAATTTCTTCTACCGCTTTGTTTTTTCCTAAAGGACGATTCCAATCTCCATTTGCAGCTGGCAAAACACGCTCGGTTCCTTCAGAAATTCTGTTATAATTTTGATAAGAAGAATTAAGATTCAACTTCCATTTGGCATTAATTTGATAGTTTACCAAAGCAGAAACGGTTGCTTGTTTGGTATTTCCATGCGACCATTTTGCACCCAAATAAGTGTTTCTAGAAAGGTCAACAATGTCTCTTCCTATAGAACCGGTTCCAAAATCAGGTGTCCAATCATCATTAAGATAATCTCCTTGAACTATAATTTCGGTTTTGTTATTAACCTTAAAAAGAAAGGACGGATTCACATAATAACGTTCCTTTTTTACAACATCTCTAAAACTCTCCGAATTTTCATAGGTTCCAATAAAACGATAAGCAATACTTCTACTTAAAGGACCGTAAAAATCTATAGAAGGTTTATAAAAACTATAACTACCGGCTTGCATGCTCATTTCGAAACCTTTCTTGAAAGAAGGTGTTTTTGTAACCATATTCAAAATTCCGCCAGGAGCAACATTGCCATATAAAAGTGCCGAACTTCCTTTTAATATTTCCACTTTTTCTAAAGAAGCTACTTCCGGAATGGAACCACTACTAAATCGGAAACCATTTTTAAACATATTATTTGCAGACATATCATATCCTCGTGACCAAAAAGATTCTTGTGCACCACCTCTTGCTGACCCAACATAAACTCCGTTAGCATTTTTTATCACATCACTTAGTCGGATGGATTGTTGTTGCTCTATTATGGCACTTCCAATTTCTTGAATGCTTTGTGGTAAATCCATTGGTTTAATTCCTGAACGTGTAACAGTTGCTTCGTTTTTTTGCTTCGTTAAAATGATAACTTCATTAAGAATTTTTCCTTTTTCCTTTTTTATAGTATCATTTATCGCATAAAGGTTGTCCGTGTTTTTGATTTCTTGCGCAAAACTTTGTGCTGTAATACTGAGGGCTAAAGCGGAATAGTAAAAATAATTAATCATTTATTTAGATTTAATAAAAATAATTATGCAAATATAAATAGTCCTTTTTAATTCACAAAGTTTATTTAGACTTAATATGAATAATATTTTTAAGAAGTTGATTTTGTTATTAATACAAACGAAAAAAACTTGCCGTGGAGCAAGTTTTAAAGACAAATTGAGCATTTTATTATCAAATTCCAAAATTAAATATTCACAGGGCCTTTTTTGGAAGGAAATCAAAATAAAAGTAAAAATAAAAGCTGTCTCAAAATAAATTAGGAGACAGCTTTATTTTTTATTAATAATATATTTCGCCTTTCGGCTAATTGTAAACCTTTTATATTCCAAATATAGAAAGAACTTAAATGCGAAAGTCTTAAAATTATATTAAAGTTTAAAACGTATTACATTTTAGTTGTTTTTTGTTCCATTATCATTATTTAGTGACAATTTTCATTAGCACTCACTCGAAATAGGTTACTATTTTAACTTTGGCCATTGTGTTTTTTCTTCAAATGCTTAGTTTGTTATTTGTTGTAAAGTGAATTTTTTATAATTAGTTTGTAGATACTAGATTCCAAAACATCATTGTCTTTGTCTTCACAGACTAAAAATTCAATTGAATCTTTGGTTTTTTGGAAAAGGGTTATGCCTTCTAATTTATAATTGCCTTCTATTTTTTTTGTAAAATCCAATTGCATTGTTTCAATGTCGATGCGCCCTATAATACTTCCAAGGATTTCTCCATCGTCATAAGTAGATTCGGTATTTTCTGAAGTTGCTAAGAAATAGATTTTGTCTTCCACTAAAATAGCATCGGTAAAACTACTGCGAACGCCTTTTATTTTTGGGAGTTTATACGCGTTGGATAAAATTCGGAAATCGGTGGTAAGGTTTTTGCCGGTGATGGTGAAAACAACATTTTTATTGGTTTTTCCGTTGCCACGATTGAAAAGAAACCAATTTTCGCCATTGTGGATGGCTCCTTCCAAATTAAAATCGTCGGGTTTTATTTCTCCAAAAGATTGCAAAGCAAGGTACAAATCGGAAACATCTTTGGTGGCAAGAACCTTTTTGGATTTGGCATCCATGTGCAGCATTTTAGTTCTGTTTTCGGTAGAACCCGAACCAAAAATATAGAGGCTATCTTTGAATTGGGTGATGGCTTCTAGATCTTGTTTTTGATTTTTTGGGATGTTTTCTTGGGCATTTTCTGTTAATGGATGTCGGTCTAGTTTTGCGGAATCTATATGGTATTCATACAAATAGGTACTGTTGTCGCCAATAGCCAAGATGGTATTGTTTTGGTAGATTAATCCGGAGGCCGAACCAAGCCCAATGATTTTAAATAAAAAAGAAAGTTGGAGTTTTTCCATAAGTTTGCCGATAAGTTTAGCCCCGATTGCAACGGAAATCCTTTTCTTTTTTTTCTTTAAAAAAAGAAAAGATTGCAGTGTAAAGCGGGAATTGCTCCTCAAAAATACTATTATTAGTTTTATAAATTGAAATAACTTTAAAAACAATATTTATAATCAATGTTTAATTTTACTACTGTAATTGATTTTTGATATTGCCATTGCCATTGAATTACCTACTTTTGCAAATTCAAAAAACGCAACGTGAATTTATCCCAGTATACTAAAGAGTTTCGATATAATATGCAATTGGCATACCCAGTAATTTTGGGTATGTTAGGGCATACCCTAATCATGATTGTAGATAATATCATGGTAGGGAAATTAGGTTCTACCGAGTTGGCCGCAGTTTCACTTGGAAACAGTATGGTTTTTGTGGCGCTTTCTCTTGGAATAGGTTTTTCAACGGCTATAACGCCAATTGTAGGGGAAGCCGATGCCGAAAAAAATACCGATAAAATTCGTTCGGTTTTTCATAATGGATTGTTTTTGTGTGTCATTTTGGGCTTTGCTCTTTTTGGTTTAATTGTTTTAGGTAAACCAATTATGGAAATGTTGCACCAACCTAAAGAGGTAATTGTTTTAGCAAAACCGTATTTGGACTGGGTAGGATTTTCGTTAGTGCCGCTAATAATTTACCAAGGCTACAAGCAGTTTGCCGATGGTTTATCGATGACTAAATACTCGATGTATGCTATTGTTATGGCGAATATTCTCCACGTAATAGTGAACTATTGTTTGATTTATGGCTTTTGGATTTTTCCTAAAATGGGAATCCTCGGTGCCGGATTAGGAACGGTTATTTCCAGAATTGCAATGGTGGTATTTATGCACGTAATTTTATCGAAACAAGAACGATTACAAACTTATTTTCAGAACTTTAGTTTTGCTGAAATTAAAAAGGAAACTATCCGTAAAATTGTGAGTTTAGGAATTCCTTCTGCTATGCAAATGCTATTTGAAGTGGTACTATTTACTGCCGGAATTTGGCTTTGTGGAAATATCGGTAAAACAAGTCAGGCTGCCAATCAAATTGCGCTGAGTTTGGCCTCAATGACGTTTATGTTTGCCATGGGATTGAGCGTAGTTTCAATGATTCGAGTGAGTAACCAAAAGGGATTGCAAGATTATAAAAACCTTGTGGTGGTGGCTCGTTCCATTTTTTTATTAGCAATTCTTATTGAAATTGTCTTTGCTTTGTTGTTTATTCTTTTACATCAAATAGTACCGCCGTTGTTTTTAGACATGAGCGATACCACACAACTTTTAGACAACCAAGAAGTGGTTACTATTGCTGCTAAATTACTTTTGGTAGCAGCAGTTTTTCAAATTTCGGATGGAATTCAAGTTGTAGTTTTAGGCGCTTTACGCGGATTGCAAGATGTGAAAATCCCTATGTATATTACCTTTGTGGCCTATTGGGTTATTGGATTTCCAATTTCGTATTACCTTGGCGAATATACCGAACTAAAAGCAGTTGGAGTTTGGATAGGATTACTTGCAGGATTGACCGCAGCGGCAGTTTTCTTATTTATTAGGTTCCATTATTTAACCAAAAAATTGATTGTTGAAAATCCGGAACTTCCTGTTTTGTAACAATTAATCAAAACCTACGTATAACCAATAAATTAAAACATTAAAAAATGATAGTATTAATTATTCTTGGAATTATTTTGGTTGTAGCGGGTATAACTTTAAAGGACAATGCTAATCCGTTATCTAAATTTTCGGGAACCATCCGAATTGTTGGTTTTTTGGTTATTGTATTGGGCGTATTTTCGTCCATGTTCAAACAAATAGATGCTGGAAAAGTGGGCGTGAAATCGTTGTACGGAAATGTACAACCCGATGTATTAGAAAGTGGTTTGCATGTTATAAATCCTTTATTGGATATTACTATTTTTGATACCCAAACTCAAAACTACACCATGTCCGCAGTGCACTCAGAAGGCGCTCAAGAAGGAGATGATGCCATTCGAGTATTGTCCAACGATGGGCTAGAGGTTGTAATTGACTTAACCGTTTTATATCGAGTTTTACCTGGAGATGCACCAAAAATCCTTAAAGGAATTGGAGAAAATTATACTGATAAAATTGTTCGTCCAATAACCAGAACTCGTATTCGAGACAACGCTGTTTATTATGATGCAGTTGCTTTGTATTCTACCAAAAGAAATGAATTCCAACAACGAATTTTCAAATCTATTGAAGATGACTTTAAAAAAAGAGGATTAGTTTTAGAGCAATTGTTGATTCGAAATATTAATTTGCCAACTTCAGTAAAAGCATCTATAGAAAGTAAAATTAATGCTGAACAAGATGCTCAAAAAATGCAATTTGTTTTACAAAAAGAAAAACAAGAAGCCGAACGTAAACGAGTAGAAGCACAAGGTATTGCCGATTACCAAAGAATTATTTCGACCAATCTTACCGATAAACAATTACAATACGAACAGATAAAAGCCCAAAAAGAGTTAGCGGCTTCCCCAAATACCAAAATTATTTTCATGGGGAAAAACAGTGGCTCGGTTATTTTATCCGATAAATAAAAAGTAAATTTGTTACTTTAGAAACTAATAAACCCTAAACTAATTATGATATTACCAAAATTTGTTATAGCAGATAATTCTGATTTCCCAGAAGATATTTTCATCATACACCTTGATTTTCCTCGTTTTTTAATCAATTTAAAAGACGATGAAGTAGAATTTCTTGAAGATTTAGAAGGAGAAGATGAAACCGAATTAGAAGCCGAAATGGAGCATTTAATTACTCTTGCCGGAGAGTTTTACGATAAAGAAATGAAACTTTTTGAAGAGTAATCCTAAACTTAAATAGTGTAAAAAAAATAAAATAGTTTATATAATTTTTCTAATTCCAATCATTACAAAAATTAATGCACTATATGCAATGAAAAATGGCACAATATATTCAATCCAACCCATGGGTAACATTATTGCAATAATCAGCAATTGAAATCCCAATCCATAAAGTGAAAGCAGTGTCATAAACCAATTTGGGAAGGTTTTTACTTTATAGGCTTCGGGATCTAAGAGGTGAATTATTTTATCAAATATACCATAAACTAGTGTGTAAATTGCAAATAATATATCTACAGATTTTTGACTTTCTCCTGGTAAAGCTCTTGGTGATTTGTATTCAAATATTTTACTCGTAGTATCTCCACCAACTGATTTTGTTCTTAAAATCACATAGTAATAATTGTACAAAGTTCCCTGCAATTGAATTCCGATAAAGGCTAGAAATGTAATCCAAATTGTGGTTTTAGAAACATAGCAAATTGCTATCAGAAATAAAAAATTCAGAATAATATCAAACACACTATCTAGATATCTCCCTACATAGGAAGGCGTGTTTTTTAAACGTGCCAATTCGCCATCGGCAGCATCGATTCCTGATTTTAAAACAATAAAAAAACCTGCTAACAAATAATGATTGGTTAGTATGCAATAAATAGCGATCAATCCAGTAATACCAAAGAGAATAGTAACGTGAATAGGAGTGAAGCTGGTGTTTTTAAGCTGATTTGCAAGAAATCTCCCAAAGGATCTTCCATAATCGGATAGGTCTAGAAATTTATCTTCTGCTGCAAGTTTAGACATTTAAAGTAGGTGAGTAGAATTGTGACAATATAGTCTGGAATTTTTCAATTGCCCACGGTATAAAACGTGGGTTTTGGTTTTTAATAATTTATTTGGATAATCGATGTAACGAATAAGTCATTGCTGCTAATAAAAAGAACGCCATGGCTTGGTGTGTAACACCCAACCACATAGGAACGCTATATAATAATGTTAAAATTCCAAGAATGAATTGCAAAAATACCAGAAAAACTAAGGCGTTCAATCCGTTTTTTTGTTCTTTAGAAAGGGAGTGTTTTTTACTTTTGAAAAACAAAAATAAAATCAAAGCTACCACTACATAAGCAATAGTTCGGTGTACAAATTGAACGCCACTTTTTCCTTCGGTAAATCGTAACAACCAAGAATCTTTTTCTACCAAAATACTTTCGTGAAAAAATTGTCCATCACTCATTAATGGCCAATGATTATGGATAAATCCTGCATCTAAACCAGCAACAAATCCTCCGTAAATTATTTGAAAAAGCAAAAAAGCTAGAGTAATTCGGGCTATTTTTTTTAAGGGAATTATAACTTCTCGTTTAGCTGGATAGATTAAATCTAAAGCTACCCAAAGCGTGTAAGCAAAGGTAATAAAGGCAAACGTTAAGTGTAACGCAAGTCTAAAATGACTCACATCCGGATTGTTTACCAATCCACTTTTTACCATAAACCAACCTAAAAATCCTTGAAAAGCACCCATTCCCAAAAGGATACCGCATTTTTTTAGGGTTTCAGCGTCTAATTTTTTCTTTATCAAAAAATACACAAACGGAATAATGAAAACAAACCCAAGAATTCGTCCAATAAATCGGTGGAACCATTCCCAAAAATAAATAAATTTATAATCGGCTAGTTGAAAATTATTATGAATATTGACTAATTTGTATTCTGGAAATTGTTTGTAAGTATCAAATGCCTGTTGCCAAGCTACCTCTGTTAAAGGAGGGAAAGTGTCGGTTACCAAATGCCAATCGGTCATGGAAAGTCCGGAATTAGTTAGGCGCGTGATGCCACCGACTACTACCATTACAAACACTAAAAAACATCCAGATAAAAGCCAGATTATTACAGATTTATTTTGTTTCATTTTTATTTAATTGGAAAATTTTGGGGATTTTGTCTTGTGTCCCAGATGTCTAGAACCTTTATCGTGAATTCATTAATTTCAAAAATTAAATAATAATCTCGAACTAAAACGGCTCTGATATTTTCGGCATTTGTAGCAATAGATGCTTCGGGATTAATAGCAATTCTTTCTATTGTTTCAGTGAAATAAATATTAAGTTTTTTACTGTAAACTTTTGATTTGTTCCTAGTATTCCAATATTCAAAAATAGAATTTCTAGTTTTCCTAGCAAATGAAGTCCAAATTATTTTTCTTGCTCTTGAAACCATTTTTCTAATTCTAATTGATCTTCTTCATGCGAAATAAAATCCCCATTCTCAATTTGTTTTAGAGAAATATCAATTCTAGCTTGCTGCCATTCATTTAGAATTAGAACTTTTTCGGTTTTAATATAAGTAGTTGGTGGTTCATTTACCTCATGAATTGTTTGTTGAATATTGTTTAAAACAGCTTCAATTTTCATCAAAGTTTCTAAATCATTCGTGTGAATAATTTTTGCTATCAAATCTAATTTTAGTTCCCCGATATTCATAGTACCTAATTTTTTATAAAATTATAATTTTTTTCATTTAGAAGAAAAAAACAATAGTTAAACTTTCTGTAAGCCTAATTTCTCAGCCCGTTTCAAAACAAAATCATAAGCAGCTTGGTATTCATTCGGAATTTTACCATCTAGAATTGCTTCTTTCACGGCTTCTTTTAGCATTCCAATTTCACGGGAAGGTTTTAAATTAAAGATTTCCATAATTTGTTCCCCCGAAATTGGTGGCTGAAATTGTCGCACATGATCGCGTTCTTCTACTTCAATTATTTTCTTACGAACAACATCAAAATTGTTATGGTATTTCTTAAATTTTGCAGGATTTTTAGTAGTAATATCCGCCTCACATAACGTCATTAAATCATCTACATCTTCTCCAGCATCAAATACCAAGCGTCGCACAGCCGAATCGGTTACAATTTCTTGAGCCAAGACAATAGGTCTGGAACTCATCATCACCATTTTTTGTACAAATTTCAACTTGTTATTTAAAGGCATGTGCAGACGTTCGAAGATTTTCTTTGCCATTTTTCCTCCTAAAAACTCATGTCCATGAAAGGTCCAGCCTTGTTTTTTGGAGAATTTTTTAGTTGGTGCTTTTCCAATATCATGCAGTAAAGCCGACCAACGCAACCAAACATCTTCGGTATTTGGACAAATATTATCTACCACTTCCAAGGTATGGTAAAAGTTGTTTTTATGGGTATGTCCTTCAATTTCTTCTACATTATTTAAAGCAGTTAATTCTGGTAAAATAATATCTAAAAGCCCAGTTTTATATAAATGTAGAAATCCAATGGACGGTTTGTCTGTAGAAAGAATTTTGTTTAATTCCTCTACAATCCGTTCGCCAGAAATAATGTTAATACGTTCTTTATTGCGTTCAATTGCCGTTAACGATTCGGCTTCTATTTCAAAATCTAATTGGGTAGCAAATCGAATTCCTCTCAACATTCGTAAAGGATCATCCGAATAGGTAATATCAGGGTTTAAAGGAGTTCGGAGTAGTTTATTTTCTAAATCTAACAATCCATTAAATGGATCTACTATATCTCCGTAATTTCTTAAATTCAAAGAAAAAGCCAATGCATTAATGGTAAAATCCCGACGGTTTTGGTCATCCTCCAGAGTTCCATTTTCTACAATTGGATTGCGACTGTCTTGGTTGTAACTTTCTTTTCGGGCTCCTACAAATTCAATATCAATTTCTTTATAGCGCAACATTGCCGTTCCATAATTCTTAAAAACTTGAACTTTTGGTTTGTTAGGTAGTAATTCGGATACCTTTAAAGCCAAATCAATTCCGGAGCCAATAGCAACAATGTCAATATCTTTTTTAAAATCGCGTTGCAATAAAAAATCGCGAACAAAACCGCCAATCACATAACTATCCACGTTAAGTTTTTGGCTTGCTTGTGCAATGATTTTAAATATAGGGTTATTTAGTGCTTTAGTGTAGTTCATTTTTTTTGTTTAAGGCTTCAAGTTTAAGGTTTCAAGTTTACTAACCTTAAACTTGAAACCATAAACTTGAAACTTTATTATTTTCGTATAATCTTAACCTGATTATTTAATGAAAGTTTTATTATTGTTGACGGGTTTTTACAAACCTTGTCTTGCTGCAAATTTACTACATAGTCCACACCTTTTATAATTTCAGGAGTAATTTCTTTAAAAGTTTTAGGTGCAAACATTCCAGAAATATTAGCCGAAGTTGAAACTAAAGGTCTTTTCATGCGTTCCATTAATTTAAAACAAAAAGGTTCTTTTACAATTCTAACTCCGAGAGTTTTATCTTCTGCTATTAAATTGGCAGCCACATTTCTTGGGTTATCCAATATTAAAGTGGTTGCTTTTTGTTTCTCTAGTTCATCATCATTTGGATTCGATAAATCCCATATTTCCCAGGCTAAATCTGGAATTTCCTTAAAAACATTGTACATCATTTTGTCGCCATTCATTAGCACAATCATGCTTTTAGAATCTAAGCGTTGTTTTAGTGCATAAATTTTGGCAAC
The DNA here is from genome assembly GCA_947446865.1 of Flavobacteriaceae bacterium. Lineage (GTDB taxonomy): Bacteria > Bacteroidota > Bacteroidia > Flavobacteriales > Flavobacteriaceae > Flavobacterium. The sequence goes on from CANFHX010000011.1 coordinate 39,897, forward strand.
AGCCTCTTCGTTAGTAGCATCGCAGCCAATTCCCCAAACTGTATCCGTAGGATAAAGAATAATTCCGCCATTTTTTATGACTTCGTAAGCATTGTGAACTTCGGTATTAATATCGCTCATAATTTTATTTTCAAGTTTGCAAAGATATTAACTTTACTAGCTAAATTATTAAAGTGCTTTATTTTCTTGAATCATTAGTTTTTTTTTCTTAAAAAAATTATCTTTGTTGTTAGATAATAAGGAATAAAATTTCAAAATTATTATTTCTTTTGTTAAGATTTTCAATTCTTTACATGTTTTTTGTGTAAAATAATTTTAATTAATAGCATTATAAAAATGTTGATTTAAAAATAAAATAATAAATAGTTATGAGATTAAAATTTCGTTTTCTTCAAAAGTTCAAAAATAAATTTTACTACGATGATTTGAAGGAACTTATTAAACAAAAAGGAAGTGACACTTCTTTTCCTTTTGGAAATAAATTTCCAATTCTAAATGAGCGTTTTGAATCTTCAGGTATTTTATCAGGGCATTATTTTCATCAAGATTTACTAGTTGCTAGAAAAATATTTGAAAATAATCCAGGAAACCATCTTGATATTGGATCTAGAACAGACGGTTTTGTTGCTCATATTGCTGTTTTTAGAAAAATTGAGGTGATGGATATCAGAGAATTAGATAGTAAGGTTAAAAATATTGAATTTACACAAGCTGATTTGATGCAATTACCAGATAATATGTTAAATAAATACGATTCAATTTCAACTTTACATGTTATTGAACATTTTGGTTTAGGACGTTATGGAGATCCAATAGATTATTATGGCCATGTAAAAGCAATAGATAATATTACAAAAATGTTAAAGTCTGGAGGTAAACTTTACTTTTCTACTCCAATCGGACCACAAAGAATAGAATTTAATGCACATAGAGTTTTTTCCATAGAGTATTTGCTTAATATGTTTAACGAATCCTATGCAGTTGATTCTTTTTCCTATGTGGATGACAAAGGTGATTTGTATGAAAATGTAGCCCTAGAAAGCAATAAGGTTCGTAGTAATTTTGACTGTCATTATGGATGTGGAATTTTTGAATTTACTAAAAAGTAAATTTTTAATTTAAATTGTTTATGTTTAAAAGAAAAAAAACCGTAATTGCAAAATTACAGGGCGGTTTGGGAAATCAAATGTTTCAATATGCTGTTGCTAAAGGTGTTGGATTTGAAAGAGTCTTTTTTGATTTAAGTTTTTTAAAAAAGCATTCTGTATCTACAAATGATTTTACGGCTAGAGAATTTGAACTTTTAATTTTTAAAAACATTAAGGTTAAAGAAATTATTAAAAGACATTTTAAATTTCTAAAATCAAAAAAGCTAAATAAACTATTGGGATTCAAATTCAATTTTATTACTCAAATTGAAAACGAGCTTGTTGCTATCGATAAAAATACAGACGTAATCTATTTAGATGGTTATTTTCAGTCTGAAAAATATTTTTCGCATTGTAGAGAATTAATTCTTAAAGATTTTGAATATCCTGAATTGGATTCCAAAAATCTTTTAATAAAGAATCAAATTTCCTCTTTTGAAAATTCTGTAAGTGTGCATATTCGAAGGGGTGATTTTATAAAGTCCAAAGCAATTCTAGATATTCATGGCGTTGTTCCTTTAGAATTTTACCATACTGCAATTGATAAATTAATTGAAACATATGGCGATATAAAGTTATATTTCTTTTCAGAGGATATGAATTTTGTTAAAGAAAATTTTAAATCGTATTCTAATATATTTTTTGTAGAAGGAAACCAAGGCTCTGATAGTTGGAAGGATATGGCTTTGATGAGTTCTTGTAAACATCATATAATTGCAAACAGTAGTTTTAGTTGGTGGGCTGCATGGCTTTCTTTAGAAGATGGGATTACATTTGCTCCAAGACACTTTTTTAATCCAAAAGTTAAGTATGAAATTAATGATTTTATGCCTGAAAGATGGCAGATAATAGATTATGATTTTTAATTTTTTGAAAATCTAAAAAGCGACTTTAAAAATATTTTTATTTTCAAGGTTAGTTTTATTTTATTAAAATTATTTTTTTCATTTTTATAAAAATATAAAAATAATTTTAAATTAAAATCTTTACACTTTGAGAATGTTCGTATTGCAGTTAAATTAAGTTGTTTTTCAAAAAGGTCAAAATCATATTTTTTGATGATTCTATTTTGATGAATTAGAAATTTTTTGTTTTCTAAAATCGTAAAGATATCCTTTGAAGAGTATCTTTTACGGTAAAAAATAGTGTCTAAAATTAGGTTTAAATTAGGAGTATTTAAATCAATACCAAATTCTTTTAATTGATTAGTGAATACTATTTGGTGCATTTTCTTGCTGTTTTCTTCTTTTGATTTGGTAATATTCGTTTCATGCCATCTATATCTTAAAAGTGATTCTTGAATGTTATAAAATTTTGTAATATTTATTAATCTAGTCCATAAATCATAATCTTCTATTGGAACCATTTCAGGATTGTATTTTTGATTATGTAATACACTTTTTCTAATCATTGCTGTTGGATTTCCAATACAACTTTCGTATAATAATTTTACTTTAATAGCTTCATGAAACTCATTTTGTTTGAATTCATATTCCACTATGTTCTCTCCAAACATTGTATACCATGTTCCACAAACACCTATTTCACTGTTATTATTAAAAACTGCAATTTGTTTTTCAAACCTTTTAGGATGAGCAATATCATCGGCATCCATTAAGGCAATAAATTCTCCTTTAGAACTTTCAAAGCCTTCATTTCTTAAAAGAGCTGGGCCAATATTTTGATCTTTATTTTTTAAAATGATTCGATTATCATTTTTAATAAAATCTTGAATAATTTCTAAACTATCATCTGTAGAGTTGTCATTAAGTATTAGTAGTTCAAAATCACTAAATGTTTGATTTAAAATACTTTGAATTGCTTCGTGTAAATATTTTGAAGCATTATATACAGGCATTACTACCGAGATTTTAGGCTTCATTTTCTTTGTTTTTGTGATTGATTATTGCATCATTATAATAATCGAGAGTTTCTTTTACAAGTTTATTTTTATTGAATTTTTCTACAATTGTTTTCCTTGCATTTATTTCAATATCCTTAGAGGCTTCTTTGTTTTCAAATATCAATCGAATTGCATTCACATATTCTTGAATGGAGTTTGCAATAAATCCATTTTCACTATTGATTATAAGTTCACTAAACGACGGAATATTAGAACAAATCAATGGTTTAGAAAGTGACATCATTTCTAGTGCTGCCAAACTAAAATTTTCTCCTCGAGATGGTAATATTACGATTTCCGCTTTTGACATAATTTTAATTATTTCATCCGATAATTTGAAACCATGAAAAATGACTTTATTTAAAATATTGTTTTCTATTAATATATTTTCAATTGTATTATTATAATTTGTATTTCTGCCAACAAAATTTAACGTAGCGGTGGTTTCAAATTTTAGTACTTCAATTAAAACAGAAACTGCAATATCGGCACCTTTTTCATAAGAAACATTTCCGAAAAAAAATATTGATTTTGGGATAATAGCAACATCTTCAGAAATTCGGAATTTATCTGTGTCAATTCCATTATATATTACTTGTGATTTTTCTAAATTAAACAATTTATGATTAATTGATTGAGAATATTTAGAGACCATAATGAAATTTTTTGCCTTTTCAATTGCCTCCCTTTCAAAGTCTAATTTATACTTTGCAAATTTAAAATTAAAGTAATTATGGAAAAAATTGTAATTTCCATGACACCGAATTACAACTGGTATTTTATTGTCAAGATATAATGATAATCCTTCAAAGTCATGTGTTTCAATGATATCAATTTGCAAATTATTTATTGAAATAAACTTATTTAATTCTGATGCTATTTTTTTTAATTCCATTCTTAGTATTGGCAAATAATATTTTCTCAAAAATGGAACTTTTTTTGTTATAGATCTTGCTAATTTGTAAATAGGATTTCTAGATAAAGTATCTTTTACAAAGGTTACTTTTACTCCAAAATCATCAATATAAATAGATTTTTTTTCTACACCAAAAACAAAAACAGTATGTCCTTCGTTTACTAATGATTTAGATAAACTTGATATAAAACTACCCGTGCCTCCGCTACTTGGAAGCTTCTCATGATAATATTCTTTGGTTAAAAAAAGTATATTCATCTTAAATTAAGTTATGTAGTTTCCCCATTTTTTTATTGTTAAAATCGTCCACCGCTTTTCTTTTATATTTTAATATGGTGAAAAACTCATTAGAATATTTAATGTTTTTGTTAACCTGATGTTTTTGATTTTTTACAAATTCCTTTATGATATCTGGAATTACATTTTCATATTTATTTTTAATGTAAAGCATATTTCTATACATATAATAAACTCTTAATGAAGAATGTACAGACACATTTTTTTTAATCAAATATAAAGTAAAAATAGAGCCTCTTCTAGTTCGAACACCTAAGGAATGATTAAAGAAATTACGTGCAAATTTTATGTTTTTAAAACCTTTGGTCAATGCCGAATAGCAATAATCAATATCAACCCCATCTATAAAAAGATTTTCATCAAAACCTCCAATCTCATTGTAAAGTTTTAAATTCATCACTGATGCAGAGGTAATTAAATGATCTACTTCAATATAATTTTCGGTGGTATCGTTTATGTCGTTTTTAGAATATTCTAAACCATAAAGGGCTACTTTTTCTTTTCCTTTAAAATTTAAAATGTCCTTGAAATAACGATCAATATTTTCTTCTAAAAAGGAAGAATCTTGATCCATTGTAAGCAAATAATCAAAATTATCGGCAATTGCTCTTTGGCAAGCTTCATTTAATCGAATAGATAAACCTTTGTTTTCGCCATCCCAAAAGTAGCTAACGTTTTCCATACCAATAAAAATTTTTTCATTGCTTTTCCCTTCAGTATTGTCAAAAATATAAACCTTTTCTACTTTAGAACAATAAGTAAAAAGATTGGCAATATCTTCTTTTTTAGGATGGTATAGTATTACACAAGCAGCAAAGTTACTTTTCATTTTATAAGGTTCTTTTTCCAAGAAGGGTATCTATTAAAGAAGTTATTTTATATTGTATTGGAAATGCTTTTTTAGTCTTTTCTGTTAATAATTTCCATTCTAAAAGATTGTCATTTTGTAATTTTTTAAAATCTATAAATGCAAAATTATATTTTTGGAAATTTACTAACTCTTTCTGTTTTAGAAATATTTTTTTTAACAAAAATCGATATTCCGAGAAACTTTTGGGAGTTTCTAAGCCTATAATAATTCGCTTTTTTCGAGTGATTTCTTCCATTTTATCTAAGTTTTTCATGCCAACTTGTTGGTTTTCATGAATTCGATAAGAAATTAAATTTTCAGTAGAATAATATAGAGTATTTCTAAAAGCCAATAAGGATGCAATCCATTCGTCGTGTAAGTTATCCTCCGAAAAAGGAAAAATAAAAGATTTCACTTCTTTTTTAATACAAAGTGTAGCACCTGTTACTATATTTCCATTTTTGAAAATAATATCTAAAAAATCTACCGGTTTTGGCATTTCTTTTTCAAAGAAAAAAACCGAATCCCAGATGGTTTTATTGGATAGTATTATGCCGTTATCATCAATTAAATCCGCATTTGAAAACACACCTTCGGCAGTAGGATTTTCTTTAAAAATGGCTAGTGTTTTGGCTACTTTTTCAGTATTCCAAAGATCATCTTGATCGGCTAAAAAAATATATTCGCCAGAGCAAAGTTGGATTGCTTTTTCAAAATTTTTAGTGCTTCTTAAATTGATTTCATTTTCAATAATTACAATGCAGGGATTTGCAACTTGAAGTTCCTTTAGAATTGAAACCGTAGCATCGGTAGATTTATCGTCGCACACAATTATTTCATCTACTTTAATGGTTTGATTTAAAATAGAATTTATTTGCTGTTCAATAAACTTAATTCCATTATACGTACAAAGTGCTACAGATAGTTTCATCTTATATTTCTTTGATTATTTGTTTTACTTTCAATGATTTAGAAAGTGGTGCGCCTGCCAAAAGCACTTTTAATAAATACCAGTATTTCGGTTTGAAAATAGAACTAAAAACATAGTTTATTCTTAGATAATTCAATAAAAAATAAAACGAAAGAAACCCATAATGTTTTCTTATAATGTATAATAAAGAAATTTTTAGTTCGGTTTTTATCGTGATATTTTGAGGGGTACTAGCACCGTGGTAATGAATGTATTTGGCTTCGGGAATCAAGAAACACGACTTACCCAATTTGGCTAAACGCATGCACAAATCGGTTTCTTCATAATATAAAAAGATGTTAGTATCAAATCCTCCAACGGTATTAAAATCTTCGGTTCTAACCAACATAAAACTACCTTGAACATAGTTCACTTTTATTGGATTAGTATATTCTAATTTCCGTTTTGGATATTTCTTAGGATTTGTTTTTTCTAGAAAATCACGCCCAAATAATTCTTTGGATATAGATGCGAAATGGTCAAAAGCAACCATTTGTTTCCCTGTTTCACTATACGATTGACCACCGACCATTGCAATAGAGTTGTCTTTCTCAACCGCATTTTTTAAAATAGAAAAGCAATCGTTTAAAAATACCGTATCGTTATTTACAAAGGCAATATATTTAGCATTTGCAAAATGAAAACCCGCCATATTTCCGCCGCCAAATCCAGTGTTGATTTTACTTCGAACTAGTTGTAAATTAGTAAACGGATGCGAATCGCAAAAGTGTTTTAAAGCTAAATAATCTTCTTTTTCTGAACAATTATCTACCACAATAATTTGATAATTAAGGGAAGGATTTGTTTTGGAAATAATGCTATTAATACATTCTTGAGTAAGTTTACTCGAATTGTAATTAATAATAATTGAGGCTATATCAAACATTCGAATATTTTTATTAATCAATTTTTCTATACAGCATCCAAAGTTGTAAATACCTTTTGAACACCGAAAAAGAGTGAATATACGCTAAAATAAATCCCTCTTTTCCATCAAGAATTCCCAACCTAAAAATGTACTGCCATAAAAAACGGTAAATAGGTCTGAAAATAAGATGGTAGGCATTGGGTTTAACTTTTTTATTATATAAATTTTCAGCTTGTAATTTGCTGTATAAATTTAGTTTATCATTATAATTATCAAAATTTTTGTAGCTGTGGTGATTTAGTGCATTTTTCAAAACACCAATAGCTCCATTAGCTTTTACTTCTTCATGAACCAAATTTCCGTTGTATTTACAGAAATTTTTATTGAAAAGTCGCACTGCTTTGTCGTTTTGCCAACCTCCAAATTGTATCTTTTTCCCCATGAAAAAGAAGTTTCTTTTTACAAAAAAAGCTACTTTAAATTTTGGATTTACTACAGTGTTTACTATTTCTTGCTCTAATTCTTTGGTGATAATTTCATCCAAATCAAAAAACACAATCCAATCATTTTTAGCCTGACTGATAGCGAAATTTCGTTGCTCGGAGAAGTTAGTGAATTCTCTTTCTATAACTTGAACTCCTAATTTCTTAGCAAATTCAACAGTTTGATCCGTGCTTTGGGAATCTATAATGATAATTTCATCTGCAAAGGACAAACTTTGTACATATCTTTCTACATTTTCTTCTTCGTTAAAAGTAATTGCTAGGGCGCTTATTTTAGGAATAATGGTATTTTGTGACATATAAATAGATGAAATATGATACAAATATAATATTTTTACACCAATAGTATTTTCAAAATCTAAATAGTGTCAAGATTACCCATTTTAATGTACCATAATATTACTCTAAACGATAGCAATAGCATAGGGTTAACGCTTGCTGTATCAAAATTTGAAGAACAATTAAAATATTTGAGAGATAAGAATTTTCATACTTGCTTTGTATCTGATTTGATTGATAAAACAATTATTACACATAAATCGGTTGTAGTAACTTTTGATGATGTAACCGAAAATCAATTACTTTTTGCACTTCCATTATTGAAAAAATACAATATTAAGGCTACCTTTTTTATTCCTTTTTCGTATGTTGGAAAGGCAGATTTATGGAATGAAGGAAGCGAAAAAATAATGACCGTAGACCAATTGAAATCCCTTGATACGGAAATTATTGAACTTGCTCACCATTCGTATTATCATCGAAAATACAGCACTTTAACTCCTATAGAAATTCAAGAGGATTTGGATAAAAGTTTCGAATTTATTTCTGCAAATGAATTAAAAGTTACTCCCGCAATAGCCTATCCCTATGGAAATTATCCTAAAAAGGGAATTACCAAAGAAGTTTTCTTTCAAATTTTAGAAAAGAATAATATTCAAATGGCTTTCCGAATTGGAAATAGAGTAAATAAATTTCCGTTTAAAAATAAATTTGAAGTGCAACGAATCGATATCAAAGGAGAAGACAGTTTGTTTGCCTTTAAATGGAAGTTACGCTTAGGGAAACTGCGATTATTTTAAACCTTTATCAATCAAAATCATCTTCACATATCTGGAGAAAACGCCATAAGCATCAATAGATGCAACGGCTAAACCGGGAATGCCATCCATGAATCCTCTTCGGATTATGTAGGTGTGAAAAAATCTATAAAAAGGTTTGAAAACTAAATGAAAATAATTGGCCGATTTGTTTCTGTCTTTAGCCATTTTTGCCTGAAACCAAGCGTAAGAATCTTTCTTTTTGATATAATGAAACAACCCTTTGTAGGTGTAATGAATCATGAAATTGTGCAACAAACCAACCGTTCCAGGATGGATTAATTTTTCGTGGACCAATCCTTCAAAATGAATATCAGTATTCTTTACCAACCGAACTACTTTATTTTCAGTATGGTATAAAAAACGATTCATGTAAAAATGTGGAAACTTAATCTTATAAGCATCGTGCTTCGGATTATTTATGGTTTCCAAAATTTCGAATTTCAATTTTTGGGTAACTCGTTCGTCGGCATCAACAAATAAAATCCAATCGGAAGTGGCATGTTTTATGGCTTCGTTTTTTTGATTGGAAAAATTATCAAACTTGCGTTGTAGGATTTCACAATTAAATTTTTGAGCAATTTCAACAGTGTTATCGGTACTAAAAGAATCAATAAGAATAATCTGATTTGCAAAAGAAACCGATTGCAAACAGTCCTGAATGTAGTCTTTTTCGTTATAAGCAGGAATTATTACTGTGATGGTTTGCATAGTCTAATTGTAGAGTTCAAACTTAAAAAAAATATTTTATCTTTGCAACGCAATGAAGAAAGATATTTCAGTTATTATAAGCACCTATAATTCGCCCGAATGGTTGAAAAAAGTGCTTTATGGATACAATACCCAAACCTATAGAAATTTTGAAGTAATCATTGCCGACGATGGTTCGGACGAAAGAACCAAAAACTGCATTGCTGAAATTCATAAGGAGGTTTTTTTTCCAATAATTCATGTTTGGCATGAAGATAATGGCTTTCAAAAAACAATCATTCTCAACAAAGCCATTCTTGCCACTACTACCGATTATATTTTGATGACCGATGGCGATTGTATTCCTCGAGAAGATTTTATTGAACAACACATTAAGCAACGCGAAGAGGGGTATTTTTTATCTGGAGGATATTATAAATTACCAATGGATTTATCGGAAAATATTACCAAAGAAGATATTTATTCGGGTAAATGTTTTGATATCAAATGGTTGAAAAACAACGGAATTAATTGTTCTTTTAAAAATAGTAAGTTTATTCCTAACGGATTGCGAAGTTCGTTATTAAACTCTATTACACCTACTACTGCTAGTTGGAACGGACATAATGCATCAGGTTGGAAAAAAGATTTTTTTGCTGTAAATGGCTTTGACGAACGCATGCAATATGGTGGAGAAGATCGTGAATTTGGAGAACGATTATTGAATCTTGGCATCCAAACCAAACAAATAAGATATTCCACTGTTTGTATTCACTTAGATCATGCTCGTGGCTACGTTAAGCCCGATATGATTGAAAAAAACTTGCAAATCCGTAAAGAAACCAAAGATTTAAAAAGCACTTGGACCGATTTTGGGATAGTGAAAAAGTAATTTTTAAATAGATTTTTTTTACCATTAAGATATTAAGGTTCATTAAGTAATTTCTGCTTAATGAAACTTAATTCCTTAATGGTTTAATTTTTTTTAAATATTAATTTAATTGTAAGTTATCTTTCAAAAAGGAATCCAGTTCAGGTAAAATCATTTCTGGAGTTAATTTCAAATACAATTCCCTCGGATTTCTCTCAATTTCTTTGTTTTGCTCATAAGACAATTCCGAAATGGCATTGGGTAAAAAATCCAATAAATGAACCGATTTATGGAATTTTCCATCTTCAAAACTACTCCAATCGTCCTTGTTGATGTAGGGTGAAAATAGGGTGAAGGTTGGTTTGTTTAATGCTTTGGCAATATGAACAGTTCCTCCTTCATTAGAAACCAAAACCGCGCATTGGTTCATCAATACTGCAAAATCCCGAATGCTTGGCGCATAAATATCCAAAATGATATTGGATTTATTTTGACATAAAGCATAAATTTTATCGGCTTCTTCTTTCTGATTTGGAGCATAATTAAAAAGCAAATAACAATCAAAAGTACTGGCAATATGGTCTATAATTTGAGCAATATATTCATAAGGCATTGATTTTTGAGGCGTGCTTCCTAAGATGCCGAGCATGATTATTTTTTTGTCTTGGTACTTCTCTGGAACTCGAAATTGCTTTTCTTCTTCCGTAAGGAAAATTGTAGGTTCGTAGTTTATATTTTCAAAAGTATCCACCTGTTGCAATAAATGAATGCGATCTTCAATGGCTTTTCCACAAATTTGAGTCTTTGTTTCTAAAATCCCAACAGGGTGGGTGTAATAGCCTAAATTTCCAATTTTCTTGCGACTTTTATGTCCCACGGTTTGGGTTGCTCCTCCAAATTTACAAATCAATCTGCTTTGTAATTTAGAATACGGATCAAAAATAATATCATATTTTTCGCGACGAACTTGGAAAATCATTTTAATTAAATTGCCGAATTTCTTCAACTCTTTTTCGTTGATAGAAATGATTTTATCAATATTTGGATTGTTCTGAACCACCCCATGAGTAAAGTCGTAAGCCATTAAATGCACTTCGCTATCTGGGTATTTTGCTTTGTAATTATTTGCAATAACCGAACTGATGAGTACATCGCCAATTCGTTTGTTTTGTATGATTAAAATTTTCTTCATAAAAGTAATTCTTGGTGCAAAGTACTATTTTTTATACTTTTAACCCAAATAAAAGAGAAACATTGTGCGAATTACCATTCATCCAAAATATAAAAATCAAGAAGAGGCTATTCTTCAATTAGTTAAAACTTTTTTTGGCGAAGGGGATTTGGTTGTGAAAGGTTCGCGCAATACCATAAAAACTAACTTTCTGGGAACGGAAAAGGTAAGTATCAAGTTTTTTCAGAAACCTGGATTTTTTAAATCGCTTATTTATTCTTTTTTTAGAAGTACCAAGGCCAAACGATCGTTTGATTATGCCAATTATTTATTGGATCATGCTATTCCAACTCCATTTCCTGTTGCTTTTATTGAAGAACAAAGTCCTTTAGGATTGCTAGGAGAGAGTTTCTATATCTGCCAACAACTGGATTATGATTTTACGATTAGGGAGTTAATTCACGATCCGTTATTTCCAGAACGAAAGGAAATTTTAGAGCAATTCACCGAATTTACTTTTAAAATGCACGAAGCAAATGTCAATTTTCTAGACCATTCTCCAGGAAATACTTTAATTGTAAACAAAGGCAATAGTCAATATGATTTTTTTCTAGTGGATTTAAACCGCATGAAATTTGAAAATTTATCTATAGAACAACGAATGGATAATTTCAAAAAAATGTGGTTGTCTAAATTAATGGTTCCAATTATTGCTAAAAAATATGCAAAATTATGTAATGAATCCGAAGATAAATTGTTATCCATTTTAATGGAAAAATCCCAACATTTTAAAAGAAAAACGGCAAGGAAAAAGTATTTAAAGCGGAGATTAGGGAAGTAGTTTTCAGAAAGCAGATTTCAGAAAGCAGATTTTAGAAGAAAAATCATCTAAAATCTGCTTTCTGCATTCTAAATTCTTAAACAGCCACATCGTACTCTCTTAAAGCATCATTTAAAGATGTCTTTAAGTCGGTGGAAGGTTTGCGTTGTCCGATGATTAAAGCGCAAGGAACTTGAAAATCTCCTGCGGCAAATTTCTTAGTATAACTTCCAGGAATTACCACCGAACGAGCCGGCACATATCCTTTATATTCAATAGGTTCACTTCCGGTAACGTCAATAATTTTAGTAGAGGCTGTAAGGCAAACATTGGCGCCAAGAACGGCTTCTTTTTCAATGCGAACACCTTCCACTACGATACATCTGGAGCCAATAAACGCACCGTCTTCAATGATTACTGGAGCCGCTTGTAATGGTTCAAGAACACCACCGATACCAACACCACCAGATAAATGTACGTTTTTACCAATTTGAGCACAACTTCCTACGGTTGCCCAGGTGTCTACCATCGTTCCTTCGTCTACATAAGCACCAATATTTACATAACTAGGCATTAAAATCACTCCTTTAGAAATATAGGCACCATAACGAGCAACGGCTGGAGGAACTACTCGAATTCCTTTTTCGGCATAGCCTGTTTTCAATAGCATTTTATCATGGTATTCAAAAATGCCTACTTCATGAGTTTCCATTTTTTGAATAGGAAAATACATAACCACTGCTTTCTTTACCCATTCGTTAACCTGCCAACCTTTCTCTGTTGGTTCAGCAACTCGTAAAGTACCATTGTCTAAAGCGTAAATAACTTCTTTAATGGCGTTTATGGTAGTTTCTTCTTTAAGTAATTCTCGGTTTTCCCAAGCCTTTTCTATGGTAGGTTGTAAATGAATCATGGTTTATATTTTTCACAAAGATAGGATTTTTAACCAAAATCAAAACCCAAATTGACTCGAAAATGTTATATATTTGTATTTTAAAATTTTGATTATGGAAGTAATTAGATTAGAATTTCAGCCCCAAATTAAAGACAAAATCTTAGAGTTTTTAAATTCTTTTTCATCAGAGGAATTGAAAATTGTTAGGGAAGACCCTTTTTTTGAAGAAAATAAAAAAAAGTTGGAGGCTTCATTAGAAAAAATCAATAATGGAACTGCAAAACTTTATACGTTGGAGGAGTTAGATGAAATTTTAGAAGAAACTATTTCAAAGCATGAAAATAAAATTTGAAGAAGAATTTTTACTTTCTTTAAAAGATCAAGTTCATTTTATTTCTAAAGATAAGCCACGAGCAGCAAGAAAATTTAAATCGGATTTGATAAAGAATTTACAGAAAGATTTAAAACAGCCATTTCATTATAAGAAATCCATTTATTTCAACGACGAAAACATAAGAGATTATGTATTTAAAGGATATGTTTCCGTGTATAAGATTGATGTAAAAAACAATCTAATTATTGTCTTCGGATTTATTAAATACAAACAATCTTTGTAGACATAGTTTACGGAACAACAAGACTCCTATCGACCCTAAAATAGTATATATTTGTACATTAAAATTTTGATTATGGAAGTAATTAGATTAGAATTTCAGCCCCAAATTAAAGACAAAATCTTAGAATTTTTGAATTCTTTTTCATCAGAAGAATTGAAAATTGTTAGGGAAGACCCTTTTTTTGAAGAAAATAAAAAAAAGTTGGAGGCTGAATTGGCAAATATTAAAAATGGAACTGCTGAATTTTGCTCCCTGGACGAGTTAGATTTAATGATGGATGAAATTTTTGCCGAAAATGACAATAAAATTAAGTAAACAGTTTCAATTGGATTTGATAAGTCAAGTTCATTTTATTTACAAAGATAAACCTTAGGCAGCCTTAAAATTCAGAAAAGATATTATCAAAAATTTGAGAAAAGATTTAAAGCATCCTTTTTTGTTTAAAAAATCTATTTATTTTGATAATGAAACTATTAGAGATTATGTTTTTAAAGGCTATACTTGTGTTTATGAAATTGATGTCAAACAAAATGTAGTAAATGTCTTCGGATTCATCAAATACAAACAATTTTTATAAACCAATATGCCAAGAATATTAGCCATTGACTACGGAATGAAACGCACCGGAATTGCCGTTACGGACGAATTACAAATCATTGCTTCGGGATTAACTACCATTCCATCAGAAACTGCTATTGCTTTTTTGAAAGACTATTTTGCTAAAGAAAAAGTGAGCAAAGTCTTAATTGGTGAACCCAAACAAATGAACGGACAACCTTCCGAAAGTACAGAAATCATTGAGAAATTTGTATCTAAATTTAAAAAAGAATTTCCGGATATGTCACTAGAACGTTCGGACGAAAGATTTACATCTAAGATGGCATTCCAAACCATGATTGATAGTGGACTCAATAAAAAACAACGTCAAAACAAAGCCTTAGTTGATGAAATTGCTGCGACGATAATGCTTCAAGATTATTTATTGCGATTTAAAATTACCTAATTCAACTCTTAGTGTTCTATTAATAGTTATCGTTTCCTCTATATTGAATATCAAATTTTAATTTATTCGTTCTAAATTAAATCACGCATTCTTTCCAACTAAATGCGTTTTTTTGTTACTTTTGCACTTCGATTTCAAAAAAAATAAAAATAATATCAGAAAATGATACTACCAATATACGGTTATGGTGATCCTGTTTTAAGAAAAGTAGGCGAAGATATTTCGGCTGAATACCCTAATTTACAGGAAATTATCGTTAATATGTACGAAACTATGTACAATGCTTATGGCGTTGGATTGGCGGCTCCACAAGTTGGATTGGCAATTAGGTTGTTTGTTATTGATACCGAACCTTTTAGCGACAGCGAAGACCTAACTACGGAAGAGCAAAACCAATTAAAAGGGTTTAAACAAACCTTTATTAATGCCAAAATGCTTAAAGAAGAAGGCGAAGAATGGGGTTTTAACGAAGGTTGCTTGAGTATTCCAGACGTTCGGGAAGATGTGTATCGTCAAGAAAAAATTACTTTAGAATTTTATGACGAAAATTTTATTAAAAAAACTGAAGTTTATGATGGCTTAGTTGCTCGCGTAATTCAGCACGAATACGATCATATTGAAGGGATTCTTTTTACCGATAAAATCGCAATGTTGAAAAAGACCTTGATTAAAAAGAAGTTACAAAATATTATGGATGGTAAAGCCCGTCCGGATTACAGAATGAAATTTTGCAATAAAAAAGGAAGATAATTTAAGAAACTCAATTATTGAAATTTTGTTATTGCAATTGCTATTGTAATTGAACTTTTATAATATATTTACCACCTATTAAATACTTTTAGAAAATGAATGTAGAAAAAATATTAGCCATTTCAGGCAAGCCAGGATTATATGAATTGAAAGTACAAACGCGTTCTGGATTTGTAGCCGAGTCAATGTTAGACGGAAAAAGAATTACTGTTGGAATGCGAAGTAACGTAAGTTTGTTGTCTGAAATTTCTATGTATACCCATAGCGAAGAGAAACCTTTAGTTGAAATTATGCGTGCAATTGCAGTTAAAGAAAACGAAGGTCCTGCTATTTCGCATAAAGAAGATACTGCTAAATTATTAGAATATTTCAAGCAAATCGTTCCAGATTACGATGAAGATAGAGTGTACCCATCCGACATTAAAAAAGTCTTGAATTGGTATAATATGCTTCAAGCAAAAGGAATGGTTTCTAAAGAAGAGCCTAAAGTTGAAAATGCAGAGTCTGTAAAAGAACAAGTAGTAGAAGAGGTTAAGGCTAAAAAGAAAACAGCTAAAAAAGAATAATTTAATTTTATAGCATAAAATTTAATCCTGTCAAGAAGATTTCCTGACAGGATTTCTTATTTTTACACAAATCAAAAATCATGAATACTAGACAACAACAACTCGACGCTTTTGGAAGATTACTTGATATTATGGACGATTTGCGTGAAAAATGTCCTTGGGATAAAAAGCAAACGCTTGAAAGTTTACGGCATTTAACCATAGAAGAAACCTATGAATTGGGGGATGCTATCTTAAATAACGACTTGCAAGAAATTAAAAAAGAACTTGGCGATGTATTGTTGCATATTGTTTTTTATGCCAAAATAGGCAGCGAAACCAACGACTTTGATATTGCCGATGTTTGTAACGAAATTTGTGAAAAATTGATTTTCAGACATCCACATATTTATGGCGATGTAGTGGTTGCTGATGAAGAAGAAGTAAAACAAAACTGGGAAAAACTGAAACTTAAAGAAGGTAAGAAATCCGTTTTAGAAGGTGTTCCTAAAGGATTACCAGCCTTAGTGAAAGCGAGTAGAATTCAAGATAAAGTAAAAGGAGTAGGGTTTGATTGGGAAGAACCGCACCAAGTTTGGGATAAAGTACAAGAAGAACTTCAAGAATTGCAAGTGGAAGTAGCGGCAGGCGATCAAGATAAAATAGAAGCCGAATTTGGGGATGTATTATTTTCGATGATTAATTATGCCCGATTTTTGAAAGTAAATCCCGAAGACGCTTTGGAACGAACCAATAAAAAATTCATCAAACGTTTTCAATATTTAGAAAGCAAAGCTGGGGAATTAGGAAAACCATTAATGGACATGACCCTTGCAGAAATGGATATTTTTTGGGAAGAAGCGAAGCGACTTCCTAAATAAATTAGTAATTAGAAAATCTTTGATTTTCAAATTACTAATTTGGAAGAAGCGAAGAAATTATAAAAAAAGTTGCCACGAATTACACAAATTTACACGAAAATTAAATAATAATAATTTGTGCAAATTTGTGTAATTCGTGGCTGTTTATTATTAAACCATTTCCAACTTTGGAATTTCAATAGTAAAAATTGAATTTTTATAGTTGTGCAATTGGTTTTGAATTTTCACATAATCCATTTTAAAGAATTGTGTTTCGGAGAATAATTTAGAGTAATAATCAATTCCTTCCAATAAATTATTTTTAAACGATTGCAGTTTTTTAATCTGCCCTGCAGTAATATCCGAAGTTGTTTCTTCAATTTCGTTTTTCAAATAATCTACATACATTTTCAATTCATTTATAAACAGATTTGGACGGTTTATAGAACCATTAACAGAAGTATTTCCATAAATATGTTGCACCATGTTAGAAAGTGAAACTTCTTTATCAAAATAGGCTAAGTTGGGGCCAGGACAAATTACAACGCCTTGTTCTTCGCCTTTAATTTTAATACTATTTTCAATATATGCAGCATTCACTAAACCAACACAAAGACAGGATTTTTCAGTAATTTTTGTTTTTTTCTTCTCATAATCACGCAAAGAAATAGCATCTTTTTGAGCATCTAATTCTTCTAATTTTATGTCTTGGTATTTTCTGGAAGCGGTACAAATTCCTTGATTGGAAAACTCTTTGCTCAACGCCAATAGTTTTTTAGGGCATGGACTTCCTGATTTATTTTCTACAATTCTATTTTGTTTAAATACTTCATTGGTTGTGCCTCTAACCGTGTTAAACGGAATTCCCAAAGGAGAAATTTGACTGATATAAAAATCTTTTTCTACCGATTTTGCTAACAATTCTCTAGTTGCTGCATCTACCGAAGTTGCTTCTGGAACCAATAAAAACGGCGAACCCCATCCCACAGAATCCATTTGATAATGATCCAATAAAAATTGGTGTTCTTCTGCGGTTCCAACGCCGCCTTGCACGGTGATTTTTAATTCTAAAGGACTTTCTGGTATTGGCATTTCTTTTATGGTCAATGCTTTAACCATCAATTCATGAGCCGATTGTATTAATTGTTCTTTCTTTTGATGAAATTCTTCTAAAATTGGTCCCAATAAAAATCCATCCGTTGCAAAGGCATGTCCACCACAATTCAATCCCGATTCTATTCGATATTCTGAAACCCAAAGCCCTTTTTTGGCTAAGAAATTCCCCTGAATCATTGCCGAACGGAAGTCGCTTACCTTCAAGATAATTTTCTTTTTTAGCGTACCATTTGCATCCGGAAAGAAGTCTTTGAAATTTTCAAAATAACTGTACAATCTAGGATTCATCCCTGCAGATAATACCACCGAAGAAGTTAGATTGCTATTTGCAAATCCTCTTAATGAAGCATGAGCATCATTAAAAATAACCGGTAATTGTTCGTTTTTAATGAAATTGTCTTTGTCGACTTTGGTCATGATATTTACATCAATTTCACCAGCAGATAAATTATTTTCTAAATAATTCATTACATTTTCTTTAAATGCAATGCCATCTTCCAGTAGATTTTGCAATCCTTTTTTAAGTTCTGATTTGTTAGGAAGCATCGCAATATAATTGTTTAACGCTTCTTTACTTTCGGCTAATTCTTGTTTGAAAGCTTCAAATTTTTGTTGTACTACGGTATCTACCATATTTAAATAGGAGGTAATTCGTAATGCTCTGTAATCTTGAATTTTGTTAGAAATTCCTTCATAATTAAAATGGAATTTTTTACTATAAAAAGTATGCATTTTTTCTATTACTTCATCATCTATGATAGAAATAACAGACGATATGCCATATTGTGCCACTCTAATAGGGCTATCTATAGTATAGGCCAATCCCATGACAGGAATGTGAAAAGTATGTATAGTTTGGTTTTTTGCCATAATGAGATATTGTTTTAATAATTCGCAAATGTTGCCAAAGCAGTTAAATAAAAAACTGATAATTGTCATATCTGTCGTATTAATACAAAAAAATGTATATTTGAAATTATAAAAATAATTATGTCGGATACAAAACACGAATTAAAACGCTCTTTAGGCCTTATTGATGCCACCAGTTTAGTAGCAGGATCTATGATTGGATCTGGAATATTTTTAGTAACTGCAGCAATGGCAAGAGACGTAGGTTCGGCCGCTTGGATCTTAATCATTTGGCTGGTTACGGGATTATTGACCATGTCGGCAGCGTTGAGTTATGGCGAATTAGCAGGTATGATGCCTAACGCTGGAGGTCAATATGTTTATATCCAGCGTGCTTACGGAAAATTAATTTCCTTTTTATACGGATGGACGGTTTTCACCGTAATTCAAACAGGAGTTATTGCTGCAGTCGCTGTTGCTTTCGCAAATTATTCGGCAGTATTTTTTCCTTTTTTAGAAAATAAAATTTTCACAATTGGCGAAAGTTTTGTGTTTACTAACAAGCAAGTTTTAGCAATGTTCAGTATTATTTTGCTTACCTATATTAATACGAAAGGAGTTAAAAACGGAAAAATCATTCAGTTGGTTTTCACATCTGCAAAGTTAATTGCCCTTTTTGCTTTAATTATTTTCGGATTGTATGTTGGTTTTCATACCAATACGTTTTCTACTAATTTCTCCAATATGTGGGATGCAAGTAAAACCGTTCTAAATGAAAACGGAACTTTAACCATTACTAAATTATCCGGAATTGCTTTACTTGGAGCGATGGGAGCAACCATAATAAACTCCTTATTTTCTAGTGATGCTTGGAACAACGTAACTTTTATTGCTGGAGAAATTAAAGAGCCCAAAAAGAATATTCCACGAAGTTTATTTTTAGGGACTTTAATAGTTACTGTGATTTATATTTTGGCAAACGTTGCGTACTTGGCTCTATTGCCATTACATGGAACTCCAAATGGTTCTATTATGCAAAACGGAATTATGTTTGCAAGTCAAGATCGAGTAGGAGCCGCTGCCGCTAGTGTGATTATGGGAAATATTGGTGTTTTTGCAATGGCAGGATTAATCATGGTTTCTACCTTTGGGTGCAATAGTGGCTTGATTTTATCTGGAGGAAGATTGTTTTATGCCATGGCCAAAGATGCTTTATTTTTTAAAGACGCAGGAGAATTAAACCAACACGATGTTCCTGCTAAAGCCTTGTGGTTCCAATGTGCTTGGGCATGTATATTGTGTGTTTCAGGGAGGTATAGCGATTTGCTTACGTATGCAACATTTGCATCCTTACTATTCTACATATTAACTATCGGAGGACTGTTTATACTTCGTAAAAAAGAACCTGATGCCGAAAGACCTTATAAAGCATTCGGATATCCAGTAATTCCGATGCTATATATAGTGATTACTGCAGCAATATGTTTGACCTTATTAGTTTACGATACTCGAAACACCGGACTTGGATTATTTATAGTAGCCTTAGGAATTCCGGTATACTATTTATTTTTAAACAAGAAAAAGTAATTTAAAAGAAAATGGCTGATTAATTAATCAGCCATTCTCTTTAATTTATTTCGGTCTACTATCGTTATCTTTTTTCCTGTAAGATCAATTATACCACTTTTATTCAATTCGGATAAAAGTCTAATACAACTTTCGGTTGCCGTTCCTATCATTCCGGCAAGTTCTTCACGAGATAATTGAATATGTAAAGATCCATCTTGGTTTTTTCCGAAAGCATCTTCTAGATAAAGTAAGGTTTCTGCCAAACGTTCTTTTACGTTTTTTTGTGCCATAGAAACCATGTGATCATCAGCTTCTTTCAAATCGCCACAAATGGTTTTCATTACATTCATTGAAAATTGGTTATTCTGATTGAAGAATCCCATTATTTCCGTTTTCGGAATGAAACATACTTCCATATCCTCTAATGCTACGGCACTTAAATTGGCAGGTTCATCACTTATCAAAGATCGTTGGCCAAGTAATTCTCCTGGTTTAACCAATTTTACAATTTGATCTTTACCGTTAGCACTAAGTTTGGATAGCTTACAAACGCCATCTTTAATACAAAAAATACCATTTACACTTTCTCCCTCCTCAAAAATAGGTTCCCCTTTTTTAATTGTAAAAGAAGTTTTACAATCTGCCATTTGCAAAAGTTCCTCTTTTCCAAGGGCTTTCAGCGAGCTAAATTCACGGACAATACATTGTTCACATTTACTCATATAGAGTGAGTTTAATTTTGAATACAAACTTACAAATTTGTATGACAAATATCATTTTTTCGATAAAATATATATTAGACTTTTGCATTAGGTAAAAATGAGCAAATTTATGGATACAAATAATTGTTTCCATTGTGGGTTAAATATTATAAAAAAAGAAGAAATAATCTTTGATGAAAAAAGTTTCTGTTGTAATGGTTGCAAGACTGTTTATGAGATTTTTTCTATTAATGACATGTCTTGTTATTATGATTTTCAAGCATCCCCGGGTGCTACCCCATTGGATATTAACGGAAAATATGATTTCTTAGAAAATGAAAATATTGTTTCAAAACTATTGGAATTCCAAGAGAATTCAACACATATTATTTCACTCTACATTCCTCATATACACTGTAGTTCGTGTATTTGGATTTTGGAAAATCTACAAAAGCTTCAGCCAGGAATAGGAACTTCGCAAGTAAATTTTCCCGAAAAGAAAGTCAGAATTACTTACAATCCCGAAAAAACTTCCTTAAAAACAATCGTGGAACTGCTTTGTTCTATTGGTTACGAACCCTACATTAGTTTGGACAACTATGAAGAAGGTGCAAAAGTTGTGGATAGAAGTTTGGTCTATAAAATTGGAGTTGCCTTTTTCTGTTTCGGAAATATCATGTTGCTTTCGTTTCCAGAATATTTTGAAGTAAATGAATTTTGGATCAACCAATACCGTGGATTTCTTCGTTGGTTGATATTTGCCATATCACTACCTTCCTTTTTATATTCTGCTAGTGGCTATTATGTTTCTGCTTGGAAAAGTATTAAAGCTGGGATGTTAAATATTGAAATCCCTATTGCTTTAGGTATTATTGTAATGTTTATTCGAAGCACGGTTGATATTATTTTTGATTATGGTCAAGGATTTTTCGATAGTATGTGCGGATTAATTTTCTTCATGCTTTTGGGAAAATTATTCCAACAAAAAACCTACAGTTTCCTTTCGTTCGAACGCGATTATAAATCGTATTTTCCTATTGCGATTACTAAAATTTTATCGGACGGAAGTGAAATTCCAGTGCAGGTTTATGACATTGAAAAAGGAGATAGGCTCTTAATTAGAAATCAAGAATTAATTCCAGTAGATGGGATTCTAATTTCCGATAAGACTTCTGTGGATTATAGTTTTGTTACGGGAGAGGCCGTTCCGATAGAAAAAAAATCGGGAGATAAACTTTTTGCAGGTGGAAAACAATTAGGTAGAGTTATTGAAATGGAAGTGTTGTTTTCGGTTTCCCAAAGTTATTTAACCCAATTATGGAGCAACGATGTTTTTCAGAAAAAGTTCGATATTAAACACAAAACCATTACCGATAAAATTAGTAGGTATTTCACTCCGGCCTTATTAGGACTTGCATTAGTTCCCTTTTTATATTGGATTTTCATTAGCACCGATACCGCTTTTAATGTATTAACAGCAATTTTAATTGTAGCCTGTCCTTGTGCTTTGGCCTTAACAGCACCTTTTACACAAGGAAACGTCTTGCGCATTATGGGAAATAGAAAATTGTACCTTAAAAATGCAATGGTTATTGAGCAATTGGCCAAAGTAGATACCCTAGTTTTTGATAAAACAGGAACCATTACCACTAATAAAAAAACGTCGATAACTTATGAAGGTGCAGCGTTAAATGAATTGGAATTAAAATTATTAAATAATGCGTTACGAGGTTCTAACCATCCTTTGAGTAGAAGGCTGTATGATTTTATTCCGAAACAAGAGAATATGGAGCCTTTACATTTTGAAGAAATAATTGGTAAAGGAATTTTTGCAGAATTTGAAGAAGGAACGGTTAAATTAGGTTCTTCTCAATTTTTGGAACACTTGAGTGAAAACACGCACAAGAAAACCAAAGTGCATGTTGAAATAAATGGTGTTTACAAAGGGAGTTATGTTTTTAACAACCAATATAGAGAAGGGTTGGAACAACTATTTGAACGTTTATCCAAAAAGTACAAATTGATTGTTTTGTCTGGAGATAACGATGGGGAGCGTCACATTTTAGAAAAAATGCTTCCAGCAAATGCAACTTTAGTATTTAACCAAAAACCAGAGCAGAAACTTGAATACATTGAAAATCTTCAAAATGAAGGCAAAAATGTAATGATGGTAGGAGATGGCTTAAACGATTCTGGAGCATTAGCACAAAGCAATGTAGGTATTTCAATATCCGAAAATGTGAATGTTTTTTCCCCTGCTTGTGATGGAATTTTAGATGCTTCCCAATTTAAAAAAATCGCATTTTTTATGCAGTATTCCAAAAATGCAATGAAAATAATTTATATGAGTTTTGGACTTTCTTTATTATATAATGTAGTTGGATTGAGCTATGCAGTAACAGGCAATTTACATCCAATTGTAGCGGCTATCATAATGCCATTGAGTACTATAACGATTGTTAGTTTTGTTACAATAATGAGCAATATTTATTCTAAAGTAAATAATAAATAGAAGTTTTGAAATACAAATCCATTTATGATAATTATCATTTTTTAAGAATAGTAACAAAAGTAATTTTGTAACACATTTAATATAGGTATGAGTGTCATTTATTTATTAATCTCCATAAGTATTTTCGTTGCAGTTGGTTTCTTGTATGCTTTTATTAGAGCAGTACGAAGTGGCCAATATGATGATGACTATACGCCATCAGTTCGAATGTTATTTGATGATGAATTAGTGCCTAATACCCAGATTAAAACCAAAATAATAACAAACAAAAAAGAAGAACCAAAACCAAATTAATTATGGAAATGCAACAATTTTATTACGACAACAAAATTGTAAAGAAATTCCTTTACGCCAGTATCGTATTCGGTGTAGTAGGAATGTTAGTGGGGCTATTATTAGCCATACTATTTCTCTTCCCAGCCTTAACACACGGAATATCGTTTTTAAGTTTCGGAAGACTGAGACCTTTACACACCAATGCAGTTATTTTTGCCTTTGTAGGTAATGCCATGTTTGCAGGGATTTATTATTCCTTGCAACGGTTACTTAAAGCAAGGTTATTTAGCGATTTTTTAAGTAATCTTCACTTTTGGGGATGGCAATTAATTATAGTTGCGGCAGCAATTACGTTACCTTTAGGATATACAAGTTCTAAAGAATATGCTGAATTGGAATGGCCAATTGATATAGCTATTGCTTTAATATGGGTAACATTTGGTATCAACATGATTGGTACTATTCTGAAAAGAAGAGAACGTCATCTTTATGTAGCGATATGGTTTTACATTGCAACATTTGTAACGGTTGCGGTACTTCATATCTTTAATAGTTTAGAGTTACCAGTTTCTGCATTAAAAAGTTACTCTGTTTACGCAGGAGTTCAAGATGCTTTAGTACAATGGTGGTATGGTCACAATGCTGTTGCATTTTTCTTGACCACTCCATTTTTAGGATTGATGTATTATTTTGTTCCTAAAGCGGCTAATCGTCCTGTATATTCTTACAGATTATCAATTATTCACTTTTGGTCCTTAATTTTCTTATACATTTGGGCTGGACCACACCATTTATTGTATTCTGCTTTACCTGATTGGGCACAAAATTTAGGTGTTGTATTCTCTATAATGCTAATTGCTCCATCTTGGGGAGGTATGATAAACGGTCTTTTAACCCTTCGTGGAGTTTGGGACAAAGTAAGAGAAGAACCAGTATTAAAATTCTTCGTTGTAGCAATTACAGGTTATGGTATGGCAACATTTGAAGGTCCGATGCTTTCTCTTAAAAATGTAAATGCTATAGCACACTTTACCGATTGGATTATTGCTCATGTTCACGTTGGTGCTTTAGCATGGAACGGATTCATGTCGTTCGGTATTATCTATTGGGTAATTCCTAGATTGACTAAAACGGAATTGTTTTCTAAAAAATTAGCCAACTTCCATTTCTGGATTGGAACTTTAGGTATCATTATGTATTGTCTTCCAATGTATGTTGCTGGATTTACTCAAGCTTCTATGTGGAAACAATTCAAACCAGACGGAACTTTACAATATGGTAACTTCCTTGAAACAGTAACTCAAATAATGCCAATGTATTGGATGAGAGCTATTGGAGGAACATTATACCTAACTGGAGTTATTGTATTAGTTTACAATATTATTAAAACAGTAAAACAAGGTTCTACTGTGGAAGATGAATTAGCAGAAGCTCCAGCATTACAAAAAATTACTGCGGGAAGATTAAAAGGTGAAAAATTCCATGGTTGGTTAGAGAGAAGACCTATTCAATTAACATTATTAGCAACTGTTGCAATATTAATTGGAGGTATAATTCAAATTGTGCCAACTATTATGGTGAAATCTAATATACCTACAATTGCATCAGTTAAACCTTACACACCGCTAGAATTAGAAGGTCGTGACTTATATATCCGTGAAGGTTGTGTAGGATGTCACTCTCAAATGATTCGTCCGTTCCGTTCTGAAGTCGCTCGTTATGGCGATTATTCTAAAGCAGGTGAATATGTTTATGATCATCCATTCTTGTGGGGGTCTAAGCGTACTGGTCCAGATTTGCATAGAGAAGGTGGAAAATACAATGACAACTGGCACTTCAACCACATGTGGGATCCAAGAAGCACTTCACCAGGGTCAATTATGCCAGCTTACACTTGGTTGTATGATAACCAAGCGATGGATTATTCATTGACGGAAACAAAAATGAAAGCAATGCGAACTCTAGGTGTTCCTTACACCGATGCTGATATTGCAAATGCTCAAAAAAGCATTCAAGACCAATCTGCAACTATTGAGAAAAACTTGACAAATGATCCCGATTTTGTAAAATCGTATGAGGATAGCAAAAATAAAGCTGCTGCCAAAGGAGAGAAATTTGTTCCTATGAAAGACAGAGAAATTGTTGCCATGATTGCTTATCTGCAAAGACTTGGAACCGATATTAAAGTAAAAAAATAATAGCCATGTTAAAGTTTGTACAACAAAATTTAGAAACTATAGCTGGTGTAGCAATATACCCTATTATTTCCTTAGTTATCTGTTTTAGTTTCTTTGTTGGTCTTTTTTTCTGGGTTTTCACCTACAAAAAAGAAACCATACAAGAATTAAGCGAATTACCAATTAATGACTAATCCTTATAAAGATTTATAAAATGAAAAAATTAATTCCATCCTACGTTAGAGTTCCGTTGATATTCGCCACAGTATTTGGTGCAATGGAATATTTTATTGACTCTGGAGATCAACCAGCATTTATTAAGTACCCAATGGTATTGTTGTTTCTTGCAGTGTTTTTATTTCTATTAATTGCAATTGAAATTGTAGTTAGTGCTGTTGATAATGTTACTTATCACTTACTAACCGAAGAGCAGAAAAAACAATTAGAGGAAGCACAATCGATACCCTTTACAGATAGTAAATTCTATCAAGGCATCTTGAATAAACTTACTCGTTCTAAAGAAATCGAACAAGAAGCAGATGTAATGTTAGACCATAATTATGATGGTATCAAAGAATTAGATAACGTTTTGCCACCATGGTGGGTATATTTGTTCTATGGTACCATTATTTTTGCAGGAATCTACTTAGTTCGATATGAAATTTTAGGAAGTGATAATCAAGCACAAGAATTTGATAAAGAAGTAGCCGAAGCTAAAATTGCAGTGGATGAATATAATAAAACCGCTCCAGATCAAATGAGTAAAGATAAAGTTACTTTATTAACCGATGCTGCAAGTATTGCTTCTGGTAAAGATATCTTCACCAAAAATTGTGTTGCTTGTCATAGACCCGATGCTGGAGGACAAATCGGACCTAACTTAACAGATGATATGTGGATTAATGGTGGTGGAATCAAAAATGTATTCAACACTATTATGGAAGGTGGTCGAGACGGAAAAGGAATGGTTTCTTGGAAAGCATCTATAAAACCATCAGAAATTCAAAAAGTTGCCAGTTATGTACTTTCACTTCAAGGCTCTAAACCGGTTAATCCAAAACCAACGGAACCAGAAGCGAAACAATGGGTAGAACAAGGAGTACCTATAGATGCAACTAAACCTGCCACAGCCGATACAACTAAAGTAGTAGCTAAAGTAATTGCAGTAAAATAAATAATTCATCAAGTCCCGATTCGTCGGGACTTGAGGGTTATTCTAAATAAATTCACAATGTCCAAATTACCAGACGAAGATTTTAGAGATAGTATTGCTACTATTGATAAACAAGGAAAAAGATCTTGGATTTTCGCTAAAATTCCAAAAGGAGTACTCTATGAAAGAAGGAAATGGTTAAGCTATTTTTTATTGCTTTTTTTATTCTCGGCTCCTTTTATAAAAATTAATGGAAATCAGTTTTTATTGTTTAACGTTATAGATCGTAAATTCAATATTTTTAGTTTTCCATTCTGGCCTCAAGATTTTCACATTTTTGTGATTATTATGCTAATAGGGGTAATCAGTTTAGCATTATTTACGGTAGCTTTTGGAAGAATTTTTTGTGGATGGTTTTGTCCGCAAACTATTTTTATGGAAATGGTTTTCCGTAGAATTGAATTTTGGATTGAAGGCGATAGAGGAGCACAAATTCGTTTATCTAAACAAGCTTGGGATAGCGAAAAAATCAGAAAAAGAATATCCAAATGGTTTGTCTTTTATGTAATTTCCTTTATTATTGCTAATGTGTTTTTGGCTTATTTAATAGGAGGTGATGAGTTAATTACATTTATTACCGAAGGGCCATTAAAAAATACTAAGACATTAATAGCTTTAATAATATTTACCTATGTTTTCTATTTTATTTATATATCTTTTAGAGAGCAAGTTTGTATAATAGCTTGTCCTTACGGAAGATTACAAGGCGCTTTATTAGATGATAAATCTATAATCGTTGCATACGATCACGTTCGTGGAGAAAAAGAATTAGGACGAGCTAAATTCAATAAACAAGAAGACAGAGCAACCACCGGAAAAGGAGATTGCATTGATTGTAAATTGTGTATTCATGTTTGTCCAACAGGGATTGACATCCGAAACGGAACGCAATTAGAATGCATCAACTGCACTGCTTGTATTGACGAATGCGATAACATCATGGAAAGTGTGGGTATGCCAAAAGGCCTTATTCGTTATGCAAGTGAAGACGAAATTGTTAAAAATGAAAAGTTCGTATTTACTGCTAGAATGAAAGGGTATGCTTCGGTTTTGGTTATTTTAACTGGAGTATTTATTGGAATGTTATTTTTGAGAAACGATGTAGAAGCAACTATTTTACACCTTCCAGGACAATTGTTCCAGCATAAAGGAGAAAATATAAGTGATATTTTCACATTTAAAGTAGTAAATAAAACAGAACACGATTTCAATAATGTTTACTTTAAATTAGTTTCCCCTAAAGGGACCATAAAATTAGTTGGTAATGACCATTTTGTGGTAAAAAAACAGGCATTATACGAAGGAACTTTATTTATAGAAATTAATCCAGCTTATTTAGAAGGAGATAAAACAAATCTAAAAATTGAAGTTTACAACGGTAAAAATTTAATTGATACCGAAACTACAAATTTCATCGGACCAAGAAGTTTTAACTAAAAAAATACGATTATGAAAATTAATTGGGGTACAGGAATCGTTATTGCATTTGCAGTATTTATGAGTTTTATTTTGTTTTTTGTGTTTAGTGTCCAATCCAACAGTAAATACGACAATGAACTTGTAGTAAATGAATATTACAAAAAAGAATTACTAGCACAACAAGATTTAGATAAAGAGCAAAATGCTTATAATTTAAAAAAGGATAAAGTTGTTATAGCAGTTGTATTTGAAGGAATAACAGTCAATTTCCCTAAAGATTTTGATTATAAAAGTATACATGGTAAAGTGTCCTTATACCGACCGTCCAACCAAAAGTTAGATTTCGAAATTCCTATTTCGTTATCTAGCGCCCATTTGCTCATACCTAAAAGTAACTTGGTTGGCGGTCGTTGGGGCATTTCTATAGATTGGAATTACCAAGGTAAAAAATACTTAAACAAAGAAGAAATTTATTTTAAACAATAGAAGTTTTCTAGAATGCTTTATTCCGCTTTAATTTTTGGATTGATTAGTAGTTTGCACTGCATCGGTATGTGTGGACCTATTGCTATGATGTTGCCTGTATATAGGAATAATCCTGCCAAAAAAGTAATTCAAATTATGATTTACCATTTAGGTAGATTAACCGCTTATGCTTCTTTAGGATTCATTTTTGGGGTCTTGGGTAAAGGATTTCACATGGCAGGAATGCAGCAACAACTATCTATGGTCGTAGGTGTTTTAATGATAACCATTGCTATCGTTCCAGAAAAAGTATTTATGAAATACAATTTTTCAAAACCTGTTTACAGATTAATTTCTAAAGTAAAAAGCAGTTTGGGAAGTCAATTCAAACGTAAATCTCCCGATGCATTATTCACCATAGGCTTACTTAATGGATTCTTGCCTTGCGGATTAGTTTACGCTGCCTTGTTTGGCGCCATTGCTATGTCTAACTTAACTTTAAGTGTTTCTTATATGCTTTTATATGGCTTAGGAACTATTCCAATGATGAGTGCTGTAGTTTTTATTTCTAATATTTTATCACTACCTTTAAGAGGAAAATTACAAAAAATAATACCAGTCGTAGCAGTTTTTATTGGAATTCTGTTCATTATTCGTGGTTTAGGTCTTGACATAGCCTATTTGTCTCCGAGTACTACTAATTTGTTTGTAAAAGCAAATGCGAACTGTCATTAAATTAATTAAAAACAAACCAATACTTTATTATTATGCAAAGACATGATTTATTACACGAGTTTCCTGAATATCGGGATAAAATCCATGAATTAAAGATAGGAGACAAACATTTTAGAGAATTATTTGATACTTATCATGAAATAGAACATCAAGTACATCGAATTAATACTGGAGAAGAAATAACAATAGATGAGTATGCACATGAAGTTAAAGCAAAATTGCTCCGCCTTAAAGATGAAATTTATACTTATTTGAATAAGTAATAAATTCAATAAAAATTAAAGCACACTTTTAAGTGTGCTTTAATTTTATTTAAAATAGGTATTCAACAAATTTATAGCAGCTGCAAAAGGCGATATTTCATCATTTTGCACTGCTTTTTTATTTTTCTCGAGTAGTTTTATTATTTTCGGATTGTTGTAAAAATTGGATTGTAATTGATTATTAATCGTTTCCAACATCCAAAACTGGTTTTGTTCCTGTCTTTTTTGTTCAAAATAATGATTGCTTTGCACCAAAGTTTTAAATTCAGAAATGATCCCCCAAACCCCGGCAATACCATCTTTGGTATACGAACTACAGGTAGAAGCCATTGGGATCCATCCCGATTTTTTGGCAGGAAATAAATGTAAGGCTCTATTAAATTCCGCTTTAGCCAATTTAGATTTATTAATATTGTCACCATCAGCTTTATTAATAACAATAGCATCGGCCATTTCCATAATTCCTCTTTTAATTCCCTGTAATTCATCACCAGCTCCTGATATTTTCAAAAGCAGAAAGAAATCTACCATGCTGTGTACTGCAGTTTCACTTTGTCCAACACCAACAGTTTCAATTAGGATGGTATCAAATCCTGCAGCCTCACATAAAATAATCGTTTCTCGCGTTTTTCTTGCAACACCACCTAGGGTTTCTCCTGAGGCACTTGGTCGGATGTAAGCATTTTCATCTTTAACTAATTCTTCCATTCGGGTTTTATCTCCCAAGATACTACCATGAGAAATTGTACTACTTGGATCAACTGCCAAAACAGCCACTTTTTTCCCTAACGAAGTTAAATACTTTCCAAAAACTTCAATAAATGTACTTTTTCCTACACCAGGAACTCCAGTTATTCCAATTCTAAAAGATTTGTTAGCATGAGGCAAACAAGCCTGAATAATAGCATTCGCTTTCACTAAATGTTCGGTATTGGTGCTTTCTACCAAAGTAATCGCCCTACTTAAAGCAGTTTTATCGTGAGCTAAAATACGATCAACTAACTCCTGTGCAGAAGGTTGTTTCTTACGCATTTTCTGAATCACCTCTACTGATGAAGTGCTCATGTTTTGCGGTGGATTAATCCCCTCTTTCTCTGTTAAAGCTGATTTTATAGTATTTGGTTCCAAATAATTAGTTTTCGAATAACAAATTTACACAAAAAAAAACGCAATCAATTAAAAACTTCAGGAGTCTTAATTTATTGCGCTTTTAGTTTTTGT
The DNA here is from genome assembly GCA_947446865.1 of Flavobacteriaceae bacterium. Taxonomy (GTDB): domain Bacteria; phylum Bacteroidota; class Bacteroidia; order Flavobacteriales; family Flavobacteriaceae; genus Flavobacterium. The sequence goes on from CANFHX010000011.1 coordinate 71,187, forward strand.
TATTTCTGAAATTCTATAAAACTCCCAAAGCAAGCATGCACTCTTTCATAGACTGGTAAGTTCTTTCAATATCATTATCCAATCCAATTGAAAAACGAATTAAACCATCGGTAAGACCCATTTCTTTTTGTTCTTCCAAAGGAATTTCAGAAGAAGTTGAGGTTCCTGGCGCACTGAATAAGGTTTTGTAAAAACCTAAACTTACGGCTAAATACCCAAGATTTTTTTCTTGCATTAATTCCATTAACGCGTTTGCTTTATCAATAGACCCTGCATCTATTGTCATCATACCTCCAAAACCATATTCAGGATTAATCATAGAAGCATATAATTTATGACTTGGATGACTTTCCAATCCAGGATAAACCACTATTAATCCGTCTTTTTCAAATTTAGTAGCCAAATACATTGCATTATGACTGTGTTGTTTCATTCGAATATGAAGAGTCCGCAAGTTTTTCATCACCGAAGCCGAACGCAAACTATCCATCGTAGGCCCTAATAACATGCTAGCACCCGAATTTACATCTTTCAAACTATTGATAAATTCTCTTGAAGCACAAGTAACACCACCTACGGTATCGCTACTTCCATTAATATATTTGGTTAAACTGTGAATCACAACATCCGCACCCAAAGAAATTGGCGCTACCGATAATGGCGAAAATGTATTGTCTACCACTAACTTTAAATTGTGTTTTTTAGCAATCTTAGCTAAGCCAGCAATATCAGCAACTTCTAGTAAAGGATTACTAACAGTTTCGCAATACAATACTTTGGTATCTGTAGTAATTGCTGCTTCTACAAGATCTAATTTAGTAATATCTACAAAAGTAGTTTTGATTCCAAATCGTGGCGTGAAGTTCTTTAAAAAAGCATAGGTTCCGCCATAAATGGTTCTGCTTGAAATAATATGATCGCCAGCACTACATAGTTGTAATAGAGTAGGAGTAATGGCTCCCATTCCAGATGCCGATACATTAGCCGTTTCGGTTCCTTCCATTGCTGCAAGGGCTTTGTCAAGATATAAATTACTCGGAGAAGAATGACGGGAATATAAATAACATCCCTCGGCATTTCCTTCAAAAGTATCAAACATTGTTTTAGCAGAAAGAAAAGTATAAGTAGAAGAATCCGAGATAGAAGGGTTTACCCCTCCAAATTCTCCGAAATATTGCAAGTCTTGTATTTTATCTGCAGGGTTAAATTTTTCCATTTTAATATGTTTATAGTTTATGGTTTGTTATTTTATATAGTTCAAAAATCATTAATATTAGACTAATAGTCAATATTAGTTTAATTATTTAGAATTAAAATCTATTTAATCTACATTATTTAGAATTAAAATCTAAATTTGTAATTGAATTATTTGAATTTTAGAAAAAATATCATTAAGATACTTATAACCTGAAACTCGAAACCTGAAACTCGAAACCTGAAACCTGAAACCCAAAATGGACGCTATAGATAAAAAACTCCTGCAACTCCTGCAAGCCGATACAAAAAAAACTACCAAAGAACTTTCCTTAAAGTTGAATCTTTCTGTTACAGCAGTTTACGAACGCATTAAAAAATTAGAACGGGAAGGAATCATTGATAAATATGTGGTTTTATTAAATCGGAATAAAATTAACAAAGGCTTCGTGGTTTTTTGCCATTTAAAATTATTGCAACATACTAAAGAATTCATCAATCAATTTGAAAAAGAAGTAGTCAAATTAGATGAAGTTCTAGAATGTTTTCACGTAAGTGGTGATTACGATTACATTCTAAAAATTTGTGTAAAAGATATGGAAGAATACCGCGAGTTTATGGTTACCAAACTGACTACTTTGCAGCACATCGGCAGTACCCATAGTACTTTTATGATTGGAGAAGTAAAGAACACCACGTCCTTCACGCTATAGTTTTTCCAATAAATTATTAAAAGCATCGATTTTTGTAGCGAAACATTTGGCATTTTAGTAAATGCAATTCCTGCTTTGCGTTTCAATCTGGCATTGCGAGGCACGAAGTAATCTTACCGGGTACTATTGAATATCGCAAAGCCAGGATTTCCACTACAATCAGGGCTAAGTTTCGAGCATTTAGAATGAAATACCATTTTCAAAACCACTTATACTATATATAGAACACTATTTATTCTTAATCTAATAGTTTTCCAATACCTGTTAAGTTTAAAAAGATTATTTCTTCCAATTCACGACTTAGCTTAATTAAACAAATGATTTTCCAGAACCATCTTTACATAAATAACTCCAAACTATATTTTTCATCCGTGTCCCCTCTC
>CANFHX010000012.1 GCA_947446865.1 Flavobacteriaceae bacterium
AGGTGTTGGTAATTCGAATACCTAAGGTTTGCGCACAAGGGATAACATTAGGATAGGCTGACGTGTTAACTATAGCATTGGTGTCGCTTATGGCTTCTGCCAATGATGGGTAGAAAGTCACTTGCATGCCTGTTTGTCCTAATAAAATAGACGTTATTTTTGTAGTTAAATCGAAGGTTTCGATGCACACTGGTGCCAAGTTTTCGCATAGTTCGTACTGTGGATAGAACGCTAAAGTTGTTGGTAGTGGATCTACTACTAAAGATTCGGTGATAATATCATAACAGCCGGTGGCGTTGTTTTGTACTCGAATCCACACGGTAGTGGTTGCAGTTACAAAAGCAGATGCCGGACTAATAAATGGGGTTCCTGCTTGGGCATTTGCCAAAGAAGTAAAATAGGTAACCGTATAATCCGTTGCTAGTAAAGTCGTTCCTAATACTTGTGGAGTAACCACTGCTGTTAGATTAAAAGTTTGAATACCATCGGTATTATCATCACAAAGATGGTACGCAACCGGAAGGTTAGCTACTGGTTTTGGATTTACTATCAGTTGGAAAGAAGTAGCTGAGGAACATGCTGGTGCTGCCGGATTGAATACTCTAACATAAATCGTTTGCGGATTAGTGATATTACAATACGGTGTGTTTTTTGGTATTGGATTGGCTCCCGTTTGGGCATCCGTTGGTGTTAAGTGGTACGTGATGGTAATGCCCGCTTGGGTAGAAACCTCGGTGTCTTTGGTGTTTAAAACAAACAAGCAGGAAACTCCGTCGTTGTTGTCATCACATTCTTGGTAAGAGGTTGGTATGTTGATTGTTGGGGCCGTAATTAAAGACACGGTACCCGAAGCACTAGCTCCAACACATCCGGTAACGGTATTGGTAACAACTACACTATAAACTCCAGCAACTCCTGTGGTGAAAGAAGGTACATTTCCAGGATTTGTTGCTGTTGCAGGGACACTCCAAACATACAAGTACACTCCTGCTGTTGCAGCTGTAGCTGTAACCGTTGCTAGAGTTCCTTGACAAACCGTTGGGCTATTTACCGTGATTGCTGGTAAAGGATTTACTACCAATTTAAACGAGCCTACCGAAGTACATCCTGTTACTGTATTTTGTATGTTGAACCAAATAATTTGAAGATTCGCAACTACATTGGTATATAAACTTGGCAAAGCACTAGTTAGAGTAGTAGCATCCGCTTGGTTTAAATAATAGGTAACCACCATAGATGATTGACCGTTTATAATCTCCGTACTCTTAGTGGATAAATCAAATTCTTCAAATCCATCAGGCGAATTATTCACATCACACAATTGGTAATTACTTACCGTAAGATTTAAAAGAGGTTTTGGATTTACTATTAATTGGAATGATTCCGTCGACACACAACCTGGGGCTGCTGGATCATAAACTCTTGGATAAATCGTTTGTGGATTGGAAATATTACAATACGGACTGTTTTTTGGTATCGGATTAGCTCCAGATGCAGCATCCGTTGGTGTTAAATGGTAAGTGATTGTAAGACCTGTGGCAGCAGTTAACTCGGTGTCTTTAGTGCTTAAAATAAACAAACACGATACGCCGTCTGTATTGTCATCGCATACTTGGTAAGAAGTTGGAGCGGTGATGGTTGGGGCGGTGAGAAAATCCACTGTACCCGAAGCACTTGTACTAAAACATCCTGTAACAGTATTGGTAATTACTACACTATAAACTCCTAAAATGCTGGTAGAGAAAGAGGCTACAGAGCCAGGATTAGTTCCTGACGGAACCGTCCAGGCATACGAAAACGTTCCTGTGCTTCCAGGTGAAGCAATAACTGTTGCTGGAGAACCTTGACAAACCGCTGGATTATTAACCGTAACAGTTGGATTGGAATTAACGTTTACAGTTCCCGAAGCACTCGAGCTAAGGCATCCGGTACTAGTATTGGTGATAATCACACTATAGATTCCTGTACTACTAGTAGAAAAAGAAGGTACAGACCCAGGATTAATTCCTGATGGAATGGTCCATGCATAAGAATACGTTCCAACACTTCCTGGCGTTGCTATAACGGTTGCCGGAGTTCCTTGGCAAACCGATGGACTATTAACTGTAACGGTTGGATTGGGATTTATAGTTACCGTACCTGAAGCACTTAAACTAACACATCCGGTAACGGTATTGGTGATTATTACGCTATAAATTCCTGCAATAGTTGTAGGAAAAGAAGGCACATCTCCTGGATTAGTTCCTGATGGAACGGTCCAAGCATAAGAGTACGTTCCTGAAATTCCAGGCAAGGCTGTAACAGTTGCAGAAGTTCCTTGGCAAACTGATGGGCTATTAACTGTGACAGTTGGATTGGAATTAATAGTTACAGTTCCCGAAGCACTTGCGCTAACACATCCGGTAACGGTATTGGTAATAATTACATTATAAACTCCTGCTATACTGGTGGTAAAAGAAGGCACATCCCCTGGATTAGTGCCCGAAGGAACTATCCAAACAGAGGAATAGGCTCCTGCAGCTCCTGGAGTTGCAGTTAGGGTTGCCGGAGTTCCTTGACAAACCGTTGGGCTGTTAATAGTGGCCGTTGGATTGGGGTTGATGGTGACATTCAATGTTTGCTGACTAGAACATGGAAATAATGTAGAATTTGGGGTAAATATATATTGAAATGTTCCACTAACCGTATTGTTTATGGTAGTTGGAGACCAAGTTCCCGAAATTCCGTTAGGAGATGTTGTTGCTAAAATTGGAGCGGTTGCATTTACACAAATTGGTGAAATGGCAGCGAAATCTGGAGGGGTGATAGTAGTACAAGCGGTATTACATGTTACACTTTCTGAACCCACACAAGTAATTCCATTGGGAGTTAAATTAAAAGTAACCGATTGACCTAGAGTTAATCCGGTAACAATATAATGGTTTGGAGTTGTCCAAGTACCATTTATTGGAAGACCACCATTTATCGAATAGGAAAATGAATAATTGGTTTGTCCTACATTATCAAATTGAAAATACAAAGAAGTTTGAGTAGAATTTGCAGCATCACAATGCAAATTTAAAGGAGGACCAGTATTAGCAATGGTAACTACAATTGGAGTTCTAACACTTTCACAACCTGCAATTGTTTGACTTACATAATATGTTGTAGTTCCTAAAGTTGTGGTAGAAGGAGTTGGAACTATCGTAGAAGCAGTACCTCCTGTAGCATTAGTTCCGTACCAATTTAAAACCCCACCCCCTGAAGCAATAGCAGACAAAGACAAGGCTGTAACATTTTGACAATAACTAACGGGGCTGGTTACTGTTGGAGCACTGATAGATGTTAAATTAATAACAACTGTTGCAAATTTAACAACGTTACAACTATTTGTAATGGATAAGGTAAGGGTAATAGTATTTCCAATAGTATTTGGATCAATAGTAAAGTTAGTACTTAAATTTGTTGGTGTAGAAAAAGTTCCGCTAGGTGCTGACCATAAAACGGTTTGTTGTCCTTGTGCAGTTCCGGAAAGACTAATTGTACTGCCTTTACATGCTGTTTGAGAAACTCCAGCATTAACTAAAAATGGAGGTATTGGTGCAATACACCCATTATTAATATAAGTTGGAATACCTGTTGAAGAAAAATTAACCGTTGCACCATCATTATCTGTAATTATCCCTCCATAAGTTCCATTTATATTTACTAAAAGACTTCTTTCATAGGAAACTGTTTCGGTACAAGAAGCACCAAAAGACATGGTTAGCGTTCGGGTTCCAGGCACAAGATTATAATTGGCAAAATTTCCCCCTGTTTGACTAGGGTTATTTTGAAAAAGCATATAAACTGTTCCTGTTAAGGTTGCAAAAGAGTTGGAAGCAGTACTAAAATTTTGACTTGTAATTAAAATGACTTCTGCATTAGCAGGTAAAATCCCATTAATTGGTTCTAATATAACCCCACAACTTCCTGCTGAAGCTATGTTGGCATTTAAAGTAGCAACTTTTGCGGCAGTTACTGAATTTTGAATGAGTCCCAACCATGAATTGGTGGTGTTAGGCCATGTTACAACTAATGGTGTAGTTGTCATATTAATAGCCGTAGATCCAACTTTAAAACGAACCATTTCATTAAATCCCTCATCATTTGAAGGATTATTAGGAGAGCAAGCATCTACTAAAATACTTTCTACATAAAAACATTGTGAAAATGATTTTTGAGAATGGATTAAAATAAAAAACAAAAAAACAAAAAAATATTTAGGAGTACGCATTAATATTATTTTTATATAAAATATAGTGCTACAAAAATAGTAGATTTAATTTAGAGTATGCTTAAATGTAAATTAAATTACAGTAATTATCCCGTTAAATATACACTTTTATTCCAATTAGGCTCTAGAAATCAATTTCAAGTAAACTATTTCAACATCCTATTTTGAGCATTGATTGTATATAATTTTGCTCCAACTACAAATGTGGATGCTTCAATTACAAGTGTGGACGCTCCAACTACAAATGTGGAAGCTTGAATTACAAATGTGGATTACAAATCCAATAAAAAGCCTCCTCAATTTCTTGAGGAGGCTTTAGAATGTAAAGTAAACAGCATCAAAAACATAATTATAAAACCAGAAAGCAGAATCTTACTCTTGATTTTTGATTTCTATTATTAATGTTATTTATATAGACTAATTAAAATGGATTCATTGAATAAATAAAGTTATTTGAATTGGTTTCCCAAATGGAATAATCTAAATTATCCACATTACCATCTCCATTTAAATCTGTTGGATAATAACCCGACATAAAGTTGTTTACATCTTCCTCCCAAACAGAATAATCTAAGTTATCAATATTGGTATCTTGATTAATATCTCCAGAGTAGATTGCATATACACCCGCTGCAACTTGTACCATATTAGAACCAAAAGCTTTAGAAGCTGCATTAGTAAAATCATAATATAAAGGAGTAAGACCAACAGTTTGTGGTAATGCGCTCCAAGTTTCAACAGCATTTTTGTATTTAACAACTAAGTAGTAAGATCCTGCAGTTAAAGAAGGGAAGGTAGCAACAGCTGATCCGTTAGTTTTTAATGCAGCAGTTGTGGTATCTACTAAAGTCCCATTTGTAATAGTTCTTAATTCTACTGTAACATCATCCACATCTGTATTAGTAGCACCCGCAAAAATTTGATTGAATTTAGCTGGAACCATAGAATGGGTAGCTACATTATAATAACCCTCAATGTTAAATTTCAAATTAACCGTATTAGGAGGCACTACAGATGTTGTACCATAAACCGTAACATCGTCCACTCTAAAAGCACCAGTTGCAGAGGCAGTAGTTAATGTATTATCTGCACGTTGTGTTCCATAAGGGTAAATACGGAATGTAACGGTATCTGACATTAAAGTTGAAAAATCAGCAAAATCCCATGTTGCAACAGATCCTGTTGTTGGTGAATTTGGAGCTGCTCCCCAAGAGGTAAAAGTAACAAAACCATCTGTACTATATCGAACTTCTAATTTGTTAGGAGCTGTACCACTTGCTTGACGGAAGAAAGACATTGATCGCAAATTCAATTGATGTCCTACAGTAGCCGAAACAGAAAACTCGATATAAGATGCTGAATTTATACTAGAAGTATTATTTAATGTAGTGGAATTAAAAACATTAGCAGCACTAGTACAAGCAATAGTGCTTCTTGTTAGTGGTGTACCTGTAGAATTAGTAACCATTGTAGGTACATTACCATTTGTAGGACATGCTGATACACCTGTAAAAGTATTCAAATAGATAAGTGGATCCGTAATATTAGCTATTAAACCAGTAGGTTGAACAAAGGTGTAGTTACCTGCATCTGCTCCTGTTAAAGTTGCAGTAGATGTTACCGCTATTCCTTGTGCTACATCAACAGTAGCAAAAGTACCTGTACCATTAAAAGCAACAGTGTTTCCTGATACAACTCCAACTAAATTAGCTGTTATTGTAGCAACGTTAGTTCCATCATAAACTTTATTTTGAGCTAAAACTCCAGAAAGAGTTAATGCTAATGGAGTAATATCGGCAGTTAAACCTGTTGGTTGCGCAACTGAATATTTAGCTGCATCCGCTCCACTTAAGGTCATTGTACCTGTAACTGATTTACCAATTCCAATGTTTTTATCACTAAATGTACCAGTTCCAGATGCTGTTACAACATCCAAACCATAAATACCATTTAAAGAATAACCTATAATTGTAGCGGCTGTAGTTCCGTTATATACTTTAGATGAAGCCGTTGCTCCCGTTACCGTAAGTACTTTCGCAGTAATAGAATAAATTAAATAAGCATTAGATGTTCCTCCAATATTTGTTGCGGAAATTGTTACGGTATAAGTTCCAGGAGTTGCAGTTGGAGTACCGCTAATTTCTCCTGTTGTAGTATCAACTGTTAACCCAGAAGGTAAACCTGTTGCATTGTAAGTTGTTACTGGATAAGAAGCATCCGATGTAGCAGTAATTGCATAAGTCAATGCAGTTATTCCATATACCGATGTAAATGTTAATGCACTTGTAATTACTGGTGAAGCAACAGAGCTTATTGTTCCTGTTAAACTTGGTTGAACTAATGTATAGTTTCCTGAAGCAGATCCTGAAATTGTATATCCAGAAATAATTACAGGAATGTTGGTTCCAGCAGTATCTTGTGTGAAATTAGCTATTGGTGTTCCTCCTAAAGTAACATTTGCAGTATCTGAAGTTAAAACTCCATTTAAAACTGGCGTTCCAGATAAAGTAGCTGTAAAATCACCAATAGTCTGAATTTTATTATTAACTAATATTCCAGAAATCGAAACTGTTTTTGGAGTAACCGTACTATAAGCAGTAGCTACATTTACTGATGCTGCACCAGTACTAGAACAAACTATATCTCCACTATAAGGTGAATTTAAAACTGTTGCAGTTGCAGCAAGTCTTAAATAAATTGTTGTAGAAGCTACACTTCCAGAAATTTGAGTTACTGTTAAAGAAGTAGCAAAACCAGAAGTAGCATTTGTTGATACTTCAAATCCTGATGGAGCAGTTATTGTAATAGAATTTGTTAAATAACTACCATTCAAACTAAATGAAGTAGTTGTTGTAGAAGCAGAACCATATACTGTAGTTAAAGCGGTTAAAGTTCCAGTAGCATTTATTGCTGGTGTTGGACATGTAGGTAGTACTGTAAACGACCAATCGGAAGGCGCTGTAGTAGTTGCTCCTGTTGTGTTCCAATTGGAAGTAGCTGTTTTGCCAATTTCAGTTAACAAAATAGATTTACAAGAATTATAAATATTTCCTGTTGTGCTATATCTTGTTGCTGCTGCTGTAGGAGCAATAGAGCTATATCCTAAAGTTAAGCCATTTGGAACCGCACTCGGGCTTGTACCTATTTTAGCAAAATAAATAAATTGAGTTGGAGTAGTAGCGGTAATAGAAGGAGCTGTATAAATGTAAATCTCATCATTAGACGCTCCAAAACCAGAACCAGATGTTGTTGACCAGTCGTAAGTAGTTGTTGAAACCGCTGTTGCTCCCCATGGTAAAGTAATAACAGTTCCAGCTGGAATTGTTTGTCCAAATTTAACTGTAAAAGACGCTTCTCCTTCCGCTAAATCGGTAAAAGTTGTTCCACCTGCAGTTGCCACTTCGTTATCATTAATAAAGAATTGCGTTCCAGATATTAAATCTTTTAAAACTAATATAGTAAAATTATCTGGAGTCCCACCAGTATTATAACCGATTACTGCAATATCTCCAGCAGTAAGAACTGTTGGAACAACTAAAATATTTGCAGATAAACCACTTGGTTGTGTTAAAGTATAATTATTTGCATCAGCACCACCTAAAACTAAACTTGGAGTTACATTGATATTGGTTGCAATTGCAGTAGAAGCAAATGTTCCACCTCCTGTAACCGTTACAACATCTGGAGCAATAACTCCAATTGTAGCAGACACTGTAATTGTAGCAGCATCGGTACCATCGTAAACTTTATTATTTGCAGCAGCAGTAACTGTTACTGGTTTTTGTGTAATGTTACCTGTAATGGTTGATGGAGTTATTACCGAATAATTTGCTGCATTAGCGCCTCCTAATGTTAAACTAGTAACAGTAACCGACTTATTGTTTCCTGCAGTTACAGTATCGAAAGTTCCTGCGATTGTTGCAGTAACCTCATCCGTACCAATAACACCAATAATAGAACCTAAAGTAAGAGTTGCAGAATTGGTTCTATCGTAAACTTTATCGGAAACCGAAGCAGTAAATGATAACGCTTTTGGAGTAATATTAGCAACTAATCCTGTTGGATTTTCTAAAATATAATTGGATGCTTTAGTTCCTGTTAAAGTAGCATTTGAAGTAACTGCAATATTAGAAGCAACATTGAAAGAATCAAAAGTACCTACTCCGTTAAAAGTTACGTCATCCGAATTGATAACACCTACTAAAGTTCCATTAATTGTAGCAGTAGTAGTTCCATCATACGCTTTGTTATTTGCAAGGGCACCACTAACAGTTAAAGTAATTGGAGAAATAGTATATACCAAAGTAGCATATCCTGTTCCACCAACACCATTAGCTCCAAGAGTTACATTAAATGTTCCAGCAGTTGTTGGAGCACCTGTAATTTCACCTGTTGCAGTGTTAATACTTAAACCATCTGGTAAACCGGAAGCAGAATAAGAAGTTGCGCTAATATCGGTAGTTATGGAATATGAAGTTGAAGCAACTCCATAATTTGCAGAAGCAACTAAAGCACTAGTAATAGATGGTGATCCAGGACTAGTAATATTAGCTGTTAAAATATTTGTTGGTTGTACTAATTGATAATTATAAATATCTCCATCGATCATCCAAGTTGGAGTAACCACTATGTTACTTCCTATAGCAGAAGTAGCAAAAGTACCATAACTTCCATTCAAGGTAACCACCTCTGCTGTAGAGGTAACCACCCCAACTAAAGTTCCAGAAATGGTTGCAGCAGTAGTTCCGTCATATACTTTATTAGAAGCAATTGGGTTTAAAATTGTTAATTGCTTTGGTGTAATGTTAGCAGTTAAACTAGCTGTATTTGGTTGTACCAATGCATAATTAGCAACGTCTGTACCATTTAAGGCAAATGTTGCTGATACTCCAAAGTTACCAATATAAGGACCAGCAGTGAATACCGCACTACTAACTAAAGTTACATTATCTGGAGTAACAACTCCATTTATCGTTGCAGATACAGTTGTTGGATAATCTCCGTCATAAACTTTATCGTGCGCTACAATAGCACTAAGAGTTACCTCTTTTGCAGTAATATCTGCAGAAGTAGTTGGCTGTAAAACTGTATAATTAGTAGAAGGAGCAGTATAACCTGAAATAGTTATGGTTTTTCCTGTACCTACGTTTTTAGTATTAAAAATAGCAAGAGGAGTTCCTGTTACTGTAGCGAATGTATCCCCATTTACTAAACCAGAATAAGTTGGTGTACCACTTAAAGTAGCAGCTGTAGTCCCATCGTATATTTTAGAATCCGCTGTTATACCTGTGATAGTTATTGCCAAAGGAGAAACAGTATTTCCAGTTGTTGTAGTTGTAATATTCACTGATGCAGCACCAGTAGAACTTAAAACTATAGAATTAGAATTATAAACTCCAGAAACTATTGCAGTTGCAGCTAAACGAATACTTAAAGTACCCGAAGCAACTCCGGCTGTTTGTGCAAATGTTGCAGTTGATCCCCATGAAGTACCATTGTAAGAAACTTCAAAACCAGCAGGTGCCGTTGCGATCATATCTGTAGAAAGACTTAATGCTGAAACAGAAACCGTTTGTGCTGCAGAGGCAGTTCCATAAGTGGAAGTAAATGCAGTTAAAGAACCTGTTACAGCAACAGTGGGTGGACAAATTGCCGATACTGTGTAAGCAGGAAATGTTGCTATAGCCGCAGTAGTTCCTTTCCATTTTGCAGGAGTAACAATATTTGACAAAATAGTTGCAGGCGAACCACATAATGTAACAGCAGTACTTGCAAGACCATTACCAGAATAATAACCATTAGCATTAGTAGCAGTTCCTAAATTTAAAAAGGCAGTTGCAGGTAAGATGGAAGTGTTAGGTTGAACTGTATTTGATGCACCAGAAGTAGAGCTTAATACAATACCATAATTTACACCGAATAATAATGTAATTCCACTTTGGCTAACCCAGTTAGCAGTATTACCTTGAAAAATAAACAATTGATCACCGTTATTATTAAAAGAGAAACTTGAAGAAGTACTAAAACTCCAGCCTGTTCCAGTAATTGCCATTCCACTTGTCCAATTTAACACAGTACCATAAGGCAACGCTGTTGGTGCCGTAAATGTTAAGAACCCTTCACCTGTTCTTCCTGTAGTATCCGATCCGGTAAAACCATTATCTGTAAAATTTATTACAGTTCCTGTATTAATTGCTTTTAGCAAAACAATAGAAAAAGTATCTGGATTTGCTGTATTTACAGCAACAACCGCAACATCTCCGGCAGCTAATACACTTGGTAATGCAGCCACCGTTAGTAATTGGGTAAGAGGTGTAGCAGCATTATAGTTGGAGTTACCAACTTCAGATGCAGTGATAGTTGTTGTTCCTGCTCCTACAATAGTTACCGTAGCACCAGATATAGTTGCCACAGCAGGATTTGAACTTGTATAAGTTACAGCTAATCCAGAACTAGCAGTTGCGGTTAAGGCATAAGGCACATCGGATGTAGATTTACTTGATGTTGGAGTTAAACCAGTAATTGTTTGATTGGCTAAAGAAATAGTTCCTGTTAAACCTGTTGGTTGAGTTATCGTATAATTGGAAGAATCAGCTCCCGAAAGAATACAAGCAGAGTTTACTGCAATTGAAGTACCTGCATCGGCACTTGCAAAAGCAGAGGTTCCAGAAGCAAAAGTAACTACATCACCACCGACAACACCCGTAAGTGTTCCTGTAATAGATGCTGGAGTTGTTCCATTATATGTTTTACTAGTTACTGCAGCATTTGCAATTGTTAAAGGTGCAGCAGTAATATCGGTAGTCAAACCAGTTGGTTGTGCAACGCTATAATTTAAAGACGGAGCAGTAAATCCAGAAATAGTAACTGCTTTTGCTGTTCCTACCGTTTTAGTAGCAAAACTAGCAGATGGAGTTCCAGTAACCGTAAAGGAATCTCCATTAACTAAACCTGAATAAGTAGCAGTTCCGTTAAAAGCTGCAGTAAGTATTCCGTCATACACTTTACTTACAGCGGTTAATCCTGTAATTGAAAGCGCTTTTGCAGCAACACTGTTTCCTGCAGAAGGCGTAGTTAAAATAACGGGAGTTGCGTCTGTTGAAGTAAAAGTAGCAGAAGTTACATTGTTATAAGAACCCGTAACAGAATTAAAAGCAGCTAATCTAATATATAGAGTAGCGCTCACACTTCCGCTGGATGGAGTAAAAGTAACCGAAGAACCAAAAGTTGAATTATCTGTTGCAACTTCAAATCCTGAAGCAGCGTTTACTGTAATATCATTCGATAACGAAGAACCAATAACTGTAAAAGATTGTGAAGCAGAAGCCGTTCCATAAGTTGTTGTAAAATCTGCGGTTGCTGTTGGACTAACCGAAATTGTAGGACTTACAATAGCAGAAATAGTACCAGTTAAATCTGTTGGTTGCGTTAGAATATAATTACTTGCATCTGCACCTGATAGAGTACAAGCTGCAGAAACCGCAATTCCTGAACCAGGGTTTGCACTAGCAAAAGCGGATGTTCCAGATACGAAAGTTACCAGATCACTACCTAATATCCCACTAAGAGTACCTGTTATTGTAGCAGCAGTTGAACCATCATACGATTTAGAAGTAACTGCAGCTCCCGTAATTGTTAAAGGGGCAGCAGTAATATCGGCAGTTACACCAGTTGGTTGCGATACGGTATAATTGGATGAAGGAGCAGTATAACCAGTAAAAGTAACTGGTTTTGCTGTTCCCACTGTTTTAGTTACAAAACTAGCAGATGGAGCTCCTGAAACGGTGAAAGTTTCATTATTTACTAAACCAGAATAAGTTGCAGTTCCATTAAAAGCTGCAGTTAGTATGCCATCATAAACTTTATTTGTAGCATTAATGCCCGTAATTGTTAAAGGTTTAGCAGAAACAACGTTTCCAGAAGCAGCTGTAGTAATATTTACTGTGGTGGCTCCAGTAGAAGTTAATGCAATTGTTTGAGCATTATAGTTGTTACCCGATACAGCAGCTGAAGTGGCTAAACGAACTCGTAAAGAACCACTTGCTGAACCACTGGTTTGAGTAAAAGTAGCTGTAACACCATAGGTAGTACCATCTGCAGAAACTTCATATCCTGTTGGTGCAGTAGCTACTAAATCGGTTGATAAATTTGAACCTGAAACTGAAAAAGTTTGAGCAGTTGAGGCTGTACCATATGTTGTTGTGAAAGCAGCTGCAGTAGAAGAACCAATTATTGATGGTGTAGTAGTTGAAGTTCCAGTTATATATGCTTCAAAAAAACGTACGCCAGTTGTAGCATCTCCACCTAAATTTGCAAATCGTAATTTAACCTGAGTTCCCGTGTAGGAGGAAAGATTAATAGAAGTCATTGAGGTAGAACTTGAAGAAGTTGGAGTCCTTGTAGTTAGTGCGCTCCACGAGGTTCCATTATTTGTTGAAATTGTTACAGTAATGGTTTGTTTTGCAGCATTAACTGTACCAAAAGTACCTAATTTCAAAACACAAGTTTCACCAGAATAAGAATCTAGATTCATTGCTGGCGACTCAATAACGGCATTTGTATTAATCATTTTCCAATAATCTGTACCACCATTATTCATTGTTGCGCTAGTAAATGTCCAACCGGCATTACCGGAAGGTGTATTTTGAGCCGTTAAATAAAGCTTAGGAACAATTGCTGTCTGCCCTTTCATTTCATTAGCTCCAAATAAAAGCACTAAAGTTAAAACACTAAATGCGTTAACTTTAAAACGGTTGCTTTGGCTAAGTATTTTCAAACCAAACAAAGAAGTAGTTATAGCAGCAATCTTTTCATTTGTCTTAATTCTTGTCTGATTTACGCTTGAAAGGCTTCCGGATAACGTTCTATACATTTTTTGTAAAAATAATCTCATAATATTAAGTTATTGTATATTTTAGTCAGCAAAAGTACTTCTAAAATAAATTTATCGCAAATGTACATATTAACATAGTGTTAAGAAATTCCTTATTGATTATTAGTAATGGACTAGAAATCTCTTTGGTCGTAGTATGTGGTGTTTTAAACGATTAAAATAGATCCTTTATCGATTTATCCCTATTGTTGTGATTGTCAAAAATGTTGAAAACATTTTTGATAATTATTTTTTTTCATCCTTAAAGAAACAAATAAAAAAATCATAGAGTACCTATTCTCATCCGAAAGGACAGGTCGCGACCTTTCCTAAAAGTACGGACAGGTCGCGACCTGTCCGTACAAACCCTCGCAAAAAAAAACCTCCACAAATACTTGAGGAGGTTCTAAAACAGGATTTTTTTATTTTATATTTTTCTATAAAAACAAGAATTGTCGGATGTAATAATTTTGATTACTAAAATTTGATTTCCATAAGGCGCATTAAATTGGAATTCCGAAAGATTCAAATTTTGAAAATCATTTAATAACCTGCCTTGTATGTCGTATACCTCAACTTTGCTTATTTTGTTTCCTTCCGATTTTACAGCAATTGTAGTTCCTTTTTTACACAATACCAAAGAAGTTGCTGCAGATGAAAAATTAGAAGCAGAAAGAGTAGAATTTGTAAAAAGAATTTTAAACCTATCTTCAAATGTTCCTACAGAAGTAGAAAAAGAATAACTACCGTTTTTTAAATTGTATAAATCATTAGTAGTAGAATCTTTAAGATACACTTCTTGATTAGCAAAAACCCCATCCAAACTGGAAAGCTTAATTTCAAAATCTCCCGCAACGGTTGTTTTATATCCAATAGGAATTTCATCATTTACATTTAACGGAAGTGCTCTTCCTTGTATCCCTAACTTTTTATCATTTAACAAAGAGTAAAAGGCAATAGAATTACCCGATTCCATTACAGTACCGTCATAACTAGTGTCGTAGTTATTTGTTGCTCCCGCTATATAACCAATTAATATCTGTTTGTATAATCCTGAAGTATTAAAAAGATCTAACCAAATTCTACTTTTAGAACCTTCTATAGCAGAAGAAGGATTGTTGTTTTTAAAAAATTGCGAATTATCCGTAATACCAAGTCGCATCGGATTAATAAATGTTGCTGATCCATTAGCTATACCTTGAATAAAAAACGATTGCCCTGCTCCTACTTTTCCGTTTGGCATTGAACCATTACAACCACTGCAAGGATTACTAGGAGCTATAGTTCCAATTCCGCCAGTTAAGTTATAACTAGCATAATCATTATACGAATAGGAATAATTAGTTATTGGTGTATTGTGAGTCCAAAAATACATTGTGCCTGCTACTACCCCACTATTATAATTTAAAAAGGCATCGGCATCTAAAGCACCCGGATAAGGATTTCCGATAAGATTATAGGAATCGTTGGAAGCAGTATATGCAATTGGGGTGGTCATGGTTCCGTTATTTGGAACTCCATAAAATTGTCCGTTAAAAACAGAACCTGTAGTTACATTAAAAGGAGTTCCATCTGGAGCTCTAACAATATAGCCCGTGCCAGGAATCATTACCGAGTTGGCTGCCACATTAGACCAGTTGTTTATAGTAGTATTCCACTTATAAAATTTATCCGTCATAGTATTTGGAGAAAACACATTAAGAACTTGATTGGAAACTGGGGAAGACCAATACGAATAATCGTATTTCTTCATAGGCATACTATTTCTTTTATAATATATTGGAGTCGTATTAATTACAATCGGATTTGTTTGTATTAAACTAGCGCTATTTTCAAAAATTAAACTACCTGGACTAGGAGTAGATTGATCTACAATAACTTCATTCGAAATAGTAAAAATATGATTTGGTTGCACTGTAACCACAATATTAGGATTTACTTGCATGGAACAAGCTTGAATGTCGTTTGGCAAATTATAATTAGAAGCAAATATTGCTTTTTTATTGCTGTCTGGAGTACCTGTGTCCCAAGTGGAACCATTCCAAGTTGTTGTTGCAAACACTATAGAAGCAATTGAGGAATTAGCAGGAGGACAAACACCACTTGTTACAACTGCTCTATAATAAGTATTCGCGGTTAAGTTTGTAGCAATTAAAGTGGTAGTAGTATTTGCAATATCTACTACTCCACTTGAAAAATTACTAACAGGAGAGGATTGCCATTTGGTAATGGTGCCAGTATATCCAGATAAAGTTAATGTAGTACTACTTGTTCCAGAACACACCGATGCACTCCCAGATATTGAGCCACCTACAGAAGTTGGATTTACGGTGTATGCATTTGTACAAATACTTTTTATAGCGGTACAGCCTGAAATAGAAACTATTACATAATAATAATTTGAATTGGCAACTGTAGATTGAGGTGTATAAGTAGATGCCGAAGCTCCAGTAATTGGTATACCACCAGCTGCTGGGGTAATATAGGATGTTCTGATATACCATTGGTAAGTTAGGTTTGTGCCCGAAGCAGTAACCGACAATGGCGTAAAAGCAGTTCCTAGGCATGTGGTTTGTGTTACACTTGAAGGTTGTACAGTTATGGATGGACCAAGATTAACTAAAGTTGTACTAGAAGCAGAAGTAGAAGCAGCACAACCATTTGCATTATTATAATTAACTGTTACTACTTTTGTGCCAGCTGTAAGCCAATTTAAAGTTACTGTGTTATTTGTGGCTCCTGTTCCTCCTGAAGTTATAGTATAATCTACACCTAAAATTCCCGTCAGCACCCAAACATAATTCGATTTACCAGTCTGTGTGGTATATGTAACACTAGTTGACGAACATACCGATGCACCGGGAGACACAGTAAATGAAATAGTTGGTAATGCGTTTAAAGTTGTTATTGCTGTTGAAATTGTTGGAGTTACAGTGGTACAACCACTAATGGTAGTATAATTTACACTAACAGTCCCGTTAGCTGTTAACCATTTTATAACCAAAGTACTATCGGATGAAGTACCTCCAGAAACTAAAGTATAATTAGTACCCAATACACCTGAAATTGTCCAAATATAATTAGTTTGACCTGTTTGAGTAGCATAAGTAACGTTACTATTTATACAGGCTGCTGTCCCTGGTTGAGAGGTAAAAGTTACACTCGGTATAGCAATAATAGTAGAAGATGTTGCAGTCGTTCCTGAACAAGAATCATAGGTTACGGTAGCATAAAATGTAGCGGCACCCGAAGAAAGCAACCACTGAATAGTAACTGTTTCAGTAGCAGTTGATCCAGCTATTATAGTATAATCGGTGCCTAATACTGCAATGGCGGCACCTTTTAAAAAAGTCCACGAATAATTATCCATACCGGCCTGGGTAGTATAAACACTACTTGAACCCGCACAAGAAGTAGCTCCTGCCGAAGAAGTGAAAGTTGGAGAGACACCTGCATTGACGTTAACTATTGCTGACCCTGAATAGGGACTCATCACTGTGTTCGTATTGTCTTTTACAGAAACTAATGTATAGGTTGTAGAAGAAACAGGAGTAACAGAAATAGTGGCACCAGAGATATAATTATTTACAGTAAAATTGGATGTTCCATCGGAATAGATAACCGTATAAGGAGAAACGCCTCCTGTAATAGTTACATTAATATCGGTTGAACTTAATGGACAAATAGTTGTAGAACCAGATAGTACCGCACCTGCTATTACAGGGGTTCCTAAAAAGGCAACGTTATCAAATCGCCAAGTCCCGGTAGTACTAGCAGCAAGAGTTGGAGTAGTACTTTGTCTGTATTGCCCTGTTGCTTGGTATTGGGAAGCTAATAATCGAATTCCAAAATTTGCATTATTGTTTACAGCAGTAATAGAAGAAAAATTCACTCGAATCCTTCTATACGAATCCCCTGTATTAGTTTCATAACAACCATTTGCATTAATAGAACCTGCACAAATAGTTGTGTTGGAACTAGTCATAGTAAAGTTAGTCCAGGTTGTACCGTTAGTAGTATATTGAAGTCGTACGGTATTAGGAGATGTTTTTGAAAATCGTTGGTCCCAAGTAAAAATTGTGTTACTATAACCCGTTGTTCCAACATTAAATTGAACCCCATTAACTTCGTTAACGCTTCCTGGATTAAAACTTGGATTTTGCCAAGCTGTTCCTGAGTTACCACTTCCGCATCCAGTTACTGAAGAAAATCCAGTAGCGGTTGTTGGCGTCGACAAGTTAACAACGGATGAAGTTCCGGTTCCAAAATTAGGTGTCGGATTAGTTGCCGAACCTAATAAGGAATCATAGGTCCAAGATGCAATAGTTGTTTGTGCAGAAACTAAAGAAAAAGAAAATAGAATGCCTATTAAAAAGAGAGATTTCAATAAACCAAAAGATAATTTTATTTTCATTTACTAAATTATGTAAGAATTGCGGATTTACTTTATAATGTGCAAATCTATAAAATTAATTAATAGGCAATGCAGTAATGCCTAAAATTAAAAACAAAAAAAACCGTTTCGAATAAACGAAACGGTTTTCTTAAATTAAGAGCCGGCGGAGGGACTCGAACCCACGACCTGCTGATTACAAATCAGCTGCTCTAGCCAACTGAGCTACGCTGGCAACTCTTGAGTGGTGCAAATATAATATTGAAATTCAGTTTTCCAAAATAAATTTACACTTTTTTCGAATATTTTTTAATTATAAAGCGTTGATTTTAGCAATCAATTGATTAGCAGTTTGTTCTAAATCTGCATTGATTTGTTTAAAATGTGCTTTCTTATTTTCTACTTTTTTAGCATTAACCTTAACGATTAAAGCATCGAAAGAAGTAATCGCCTCATCTATAACCGCATTGGTAGCATCTGTAGGCTTTCCTTCGCTTGTCATTTCATGAATATAAACTGCTTCAATAATATCTCCTAATACGAAATTGATATCTTTCTTTAAATTTTTAACACTTGGCATTTTTCTTTTATTTAATAATTCGGATGCAAAATTACATATAATCTTTCTAATATTGGTTAAGAAATGTATATTTCTAACACAGAAGCCTTTCCTTTTATTTCAAACTCCGCAATTTCTGCAGGAAGTAAAACAGTATCCCCTACTTTATAATGGTATTCTTCCCCTTGATAGGTCAAGGTAAAACTGCCTTCAACACACATATATACTGTAAAAGATTGTCCGTTTTTGGTTACTGAAATAGCACCATCCAACGGAATAAAATTTGTTGTAAAGTAGTTACAATCAACAACTGCATTGGAAGTATTCACCATTTTAGAATACTTTTTTTCTGCATCTACAACATCATAATTAATAGCATCTAAGGCTAAATCTACGTGCAGTTCTCGAGTAGTTCCTTGGGCATCTACCCTATCAAAATCGTATAATCTATAAGTAATGTCGGAGGTTTGCTGAATTTCGGCAATTACAGTTCCTGCTCCAATAGCATGAACGGTACCTGTTTCAAGAAAGAAAACATCGCCTTTTTGAACTACTTTGGTATCTAAAATAGATAAAATGGTTTTGTTTTCTAAACTTTTCAAATATTCTTCTGGGGATGATTTTTCTTTAAATCCAACAATTAACCTAGCATCGGCATCGGCTTGCATTACAAACCACATTTCGGTTTTGCCAAAAGAATTATGCCGTTTTTTAGCCAATGCATCGTTAGGATGTACTTGAATGGATAAATCTTCTCGGGCATCTAGATATTTAAATAATAAAGGAAATTGCTTACCAAATTGTTGGTAGACTTTAGTGCCTAGTACTTGCTCAGGTGATTCGTTAATAATTTCGTTTAACGATTTGTCTTTTAAAGTTCCATTAGCGATAATGCTAACATCATTTTCTACGGTTGAAATTTCCCAACTTTCTCCAGTGATTTCAGAAGTAATTGGTTTGTTTAAGTAGGTTTTTAATTTGGTTCCGCCCCATATTCTATCTTTTAATATAGGCTGGAATTGTAGTGGGTATAGTTTCATAAGTTTACAAATAGGCAAAATGTTTGTCCTTTAGCCCCGATTGAAGCAAATATCCTTTTTTGTTTTTTCTTTAAAAACAAAAAAGATATTGCGAAAAGCGGGAAAATGGTTTACAAAAGTAAGAAAATGCTTCGCTTCTAAAAATAAATTTATGCTTTTTTAAGAATTTGAAGTGCTTTTTCAATATGAATTTTACTAGACATGCTATTGAAAATCATAAGGATAACCCCATTTTTATCGGCTACAAAAGTTTCGCGACCTGGAAGAAAAATAAGGGAATTTTCTACACCAAATAATTTTCGTAATTTTTTATCGGCATCGGAAAGCAAAATAAAAGGCAGGTTGAATTTGCTTTTAAATTTTAAATGGGAAGTAACTGAATCGGCACTTATGCCTATAACTTCGGCTCCTAAATCTTTAAAATCTTGATAATTATCTCTAAAACTACAAGCCTCTGCGGTGCAA
This sequence comes from Flavobacteriaceae bacterium, assembly GCA_947446865.1. Lineage (GTDB taxonomy): Bacteria > Bacteroidota > Bacteroidia > Flavobacteriales > Flavobacteriaceae > Flavobacterium. Next base: position 19,585 of record CANFHX010000012.1, read on the forward strand.
CCTGGTGTGTTATCTTTTGGGTAAAAATAAATCACAAGGGATTGTTTTCCAATATAATTTTTACTGTCGAAAACAGTTCCGTTGGTGTCTTTTGCTGTGAAATTGGGAAGCGTATCGCCTACTTTTAGTGCCATTTTAATTTCCTTTATAGGTTACAAAATTGCGAGGTGTTTCATACAAAACTACTTCCAATTCGTTGGTTTCAGCAATATGACTTCGGAGTTTATTCCAAATTACAACGGCAATATTTTCGGCAGTTGGGTTCAAATCGGCAAAATCTGGAACGTCTAAATTCAGATTTTTATGATCGAAAGCATCTTCAATATGCTTTTTTATCAAGTCGGAAAGTATCTTAACATCCACCACAAAACCAGTTTCGGGGTCAATTGGCCCAGTAACCGAAACGATTAACTCGTAGTTGTGCCCGTGAAAATTGGGATTGTTGCATTTTCCAAAAACAAGATTGTTTTGTGCATCGGTCCAATCTTTTCGGAATAATCTATGGGCTGCGTTAAAGTGGGCTTTTCTGGAAACAGTAACTATCATTTGGTTGTGGGTATTGGTTTTTTTGACACGAATTGCACTAATTTGCACAAATTTATTTGGGGATTATTACACTAATTTTCTGCCTTTGGCAGGTTCTAGGTTTAACGTAAAAAATTTTTAATTTTTAATTCTTCTATAACTTGTGATCTTCGAGATAGTGATAAAACTCGTCGAAAATTATTTTAAACCATACGGTATATAGGTCTGGATTTTGTTTCATGTCGGTTCTAACGTCTTCAATGCACATCCATTTCCAACTTTCCACCTCTTCGGGATTTATTTTTGGCTCGTCGTTGTAATACCCAATCATTACGTGGTCTAGTTCGTGCTCGGTCAAACCATTATCAAAAGGGGCTTTATAAATAAAATGGAACAGTTCTTTTAGTTCGGTTACAAATCCCATTTCTTCAAAAAGTCTTCGCGATCCAGCACCAATATTGGTTTCGCCAGCGCGTTGGTGACTGCAACAAGTGTTGGTCCACAACAATGGGGAATGGTATTTTTGATGGGCGCGTTGTTGCAACATGATTTCGTTTTTGCTGTTCAATACAAAAACCGAAAAAGCGCGATGTAAAACGGCTTTTTCATGTGCTTCGAGTTTGTTCATCAGCCCAATAGGCTCGTCTTTTTCGTTGACTAATATTACTTGTTCTTCTTTCATAGAATTTTTATGCTTGTCAAAAATACAAAAAAAGAATTGGTACCTCAATTTAAATAAATCAACAACCGTTAAACTTTCCTTAAAGATGGCTTTTTGGCAATCAAAATGGCATTTTGTTGTAGATTTGTAATTCAATTCAAATTAAAGTGCGATGAAAAAAATCTTTAACTATTGGATACTACTTCCCTTGTTTGTATTGAACGCTTGCGGGCAATCGAATAAAAAAAGTGAATTAACGCCAAAATCTTCTACTATGGAAAATGTAATTAACAAACCTGAGAATCCTTATTATTCGAATACGGATACTACTAAATTAAACGTGTCGGATGCCGATTGGAAAAAAGTGCTTTCTCCCGATTTGTATGCCGTAGCGCGAGAAGCCGATACTGAAAGAGCCTTTAGGGGGACTATGTGGAATTCGGAAACTAAAGGAACTTATTATTGTGCCGCTTGCGGTTATAAATTATTTAAATCCAATCAAAAGTTTACTAGCAGTTGCGGTTGGCCAAGTTTTTTTGAACAAGATAACAAAGAAAGTATCACTTTTAAATCGGATAATTCTTATGGAATGCAACGCACGGAAGCAAATTGCGGCAGATGCAACAGCCATTTAGGACATTTATTTGACGATGGGCCAAAACCAACAGGTAAAAGATATTGTATGAATGCTATATCTATGGATTTTGTTCCGGATAGCGTAACGCTTAATAAATCCGAAGGAAATATGGAAACTATAACCCTTGGCGGAGGTTGCTACTGGTGTGTGGAAGCAGTTTATGAAAATTTAAAAGGAGTAAAATCAGTAGTATCTGGATTTTCTGGAGGAACGGTTGCCAATCCTAGTTACGAAGAAGTTTGTACCGGAAGCACTGGTCATGCCGAAGTAGTTCAAGTTACTTACGATAAAACGGTTACTAATTTGAATGAAATATTTCAAGTATTTTTCACCGTGCACGACCCAACCACTTTAAATAGACAAGGTGCCGATGTTGGAACGCAATACCGTTCGGTTATTTTCTATTCGGATGAAGAACAGAAAAAAGCGGCCGAAAGCATTATTCAAGAATTGAATGCAAAAAATGTTTATCCAAGTAAAATTGTTACTGTGGTGGAAGCATTTAAAAAGTTTTATCCTGCGGATGCTTACCACCAAGATTATTACAACAATAATAAGGAACAACCGTATTGCAAAATGGTAATCCAACCAAAAATAGAAAAATTCGAGAAGGTTTTTAAAGACCGATTGAAAAAGCAATAAAACTAAAAAGTCTCCGATAACGGAGACTTTTTTTTATAGAATATAATCGGTAGTGATAAAATTAGATTCTTTGCTATTTAATAATTCTTGTAAAATTTCATTATTGTAAGCATTATCTTTAGAAGCGACAAAGGTCCTAATTGAAAAGGATCGCAGCGCATCATGAATACTTAAGGTACCTACAGCCGAATCGTTTCTTCCTGTAAACGGATACACATCGGGACCACGCTGGCAAGAACTATTTAAATTTACACGACAAACTAAATTCACTAAAGTATCAATAAGTGGCGCAAGGGTTTTTATATCTTTTCCAAACAAACTTACTTGCTGGCCATAATTAGATTCGGCCATATCATTTAAAGGTTCTTGAATATCTTTGAAAGTTAATATTGGAACTACTGGACCAAATTGTTCTTCGTGATACACTCGCATTTCTTTATTAATTGGAAACAAAACAGCAGGAAAAATATAATTTTCTGAATGTTGTCCGCCTTTTTGATTTATAATTTTTGCTCCTTTATCTTTAGCATCATCAATTAATTCCTGAATATAAGCAGGCTTTTCCTTTTCAGGTAATGGAGTTAATAAAACTCCGTTTTCCCATGGATTTCCAAAAGGTAAAGCATCTACTTTTTCAGAAAATCTTTTATTGAATTCATCCGCAATAGATTCATGCACGTATAAAATTTTCAATGCCGTACAACGTTGTCCATTGAAAGATAAAGAACCTGCAACACATTCTTGAATTGCCAAATCTAAATCGGCATCGGGTAAAATAATAGCAGGATTTTTTGCTTCTAATCCTAAGATTAAACGCAATCTATTTTTATTTGGATGCTGGTCTTGTAACGCAATTGCCGATTTACTGTTTCCAATTAATGCCAATACCGCAACTTTTCCGGATTTCATTATTGGAGAAGCCACATCTCTACCTCTACCGTAAACGATGTTAATTACACCTTTTGGGAAACTACTTCTAAATGCTTCAAGCAATGGAGAAATTAGTAAAACGCCATGTTTAGCAGGTTTAAAAATAACTGTATTTCCCATAATAATTGCCGGAATCAGTAAGGAAAAAGTTTCGTTTAATGGATAATTATAAGGTCCGAGACATAAGACTACTCCAAGTGGCCCTCGTCGAACCATAGCATTTACTCCTTGACTTTTGGTGAATTTGGAATTGGATCGATCCAATTCTTTATAATCTTCAATAGTGTCATTGATATAATCAATAGTTCTATCAAACTCTTTTTCAGAATCGGATAATGATTTTCCAATTTCCCACATCAAGAATTTTACTACTTCGCTTCGAGTAGTTTTCATTTGCATGACAAAATTTTGCATGCATTTAATACGGTCAATCACTTTCATTGTTGGCCATAAACCTTGTCCGTTATCATACGCATCAAAAGCTGCTTTGGTAACATCAACAGCCTCTGTTTCGCCCATTGCAGGAATACTTCCTAAAAGCGTTGGCGCATATTCTGCAGTGGAAGATATGGTTGAAAAAACGGATGTGAATTCGCCAGACCATTTTTTTAATTCTCCATTTACTAAATAAGTATCTTGAAGTAATGGTTTGTTTATTTGAAATTCTATGGGGATTGATTTCATAAATACTATTTTTTTTATAAAATTACATTTAATAAAATAATGACAATAGTATTTTTCAAAAAGTAATTAACTATATCGATATATCGAAACAATACTAACAAAAACACCCGCAAATTATTGAGGGCGTTATGGTTAATGTAGTTGTGTGTGGTTTGTAATATTATTCTTTAATCTTTACTGTTAATGGATTATTAATTTTAGTGGCATAGCTACTTAAATAGTTTTCCCATGCTTCTTTTGTGGTGAATTCTCCTTGTTTTTTCCATCCGAAACCAGTGTAATAAACCACTTTATTGTTTTTTACCTTTATCGATGCGTATAAATTACACAATTCCTTATTAGGATTTATATATTTTTCGAAACTTACCATGGTTTTTTTAGGAAAAACAATTCCAGTTCCAATTTCTGAATCATCAATTGGTTGCCAATAATCGATCCAACCAGCTTTCAAATTCCCTTCGGTTGTTCCATCATTATTATGTAATGTAATTCCGGTTGAAAGTTCTTTGGTACCAGTTACATCAATTTCAAATTTGGATAAAAAACTTCCATAATCTAAACTGATATGTTTTACTTCGGTGATTTTATTTCCAGCAGCATCCCAATCGGCATAGGTTAAAACAAAACTCGTTCTAATAGGACCTGTAGTTATGGTTTTCCAGGTAGTAAAATTTTTAGAAAAGTAATATGTAGAATCTACTTTTACTCCTACACCACCAATTCCGCGACTGGCTCCAACATGAAAATTATCTAAACCTTCACCGGTATCTTTATGGTACGTTCCGGTGCCGTTAGTGTATTTTTCATACCATTTATTGATTACAGGATATTCTACTCTTTTTAACCAAGCGTCAATTCCGCTAGTTAATGTACCTCCTTTTATTTTATCTTCGACCATTTTTTGAGCTACTGGACCATAAGTTCTAAAAGCAACTTTGTTGTTTTCCCAAGCATAATCGTCGGTTCTTTCTGGAACAAATCTGGAATAACAATAAACAATTTGATCTTTAGTTGTAGAATCCGTATTTAATACTAATTCGTATTTATTTGTTGCAGATGCCTTAATTTTTGGTTGAAAAAGTAGTATGTCGTTTATACCATCTCCGTTTTCATCTACACATTGAGAGATTAGAAATTCGGCACTTCCAACTTCTCTAATTCTGTAATTTTCTAATACATCCGAAGGTTCTAAATCCAATTTACTTTTAGATAATTCTACTGTTTCAAATTCTCTATCCATATTTAATGGATTGGTAATTATAATAAATTTTGACTCTTGAGAATACGAAAGTAATCCACAAGAAAATAGAAGAATTGCTATTATTTTTGTGCTTTTCATTTTAAATTTCATTTGAAGGTTTTCCAATAGTTGCCAAAATTCCACCATCTACATATAAAATATGTCCGTTTACAAAATCACTTGCTTTGGAAGATAGAAATATTGCAGCACCGGATAAATCATCTGGATTTCCCCATTTGGAAGCAGGAGTCCTGTTGATGATAAAATCGTTAAACGGATGCCCGTCAATTCTAATTGGAGCCGTTTGTTCGGTAGCAAAATAGCCTGGGCCAATTCCGTTTACTTGAACGTTGTGTCTTCCCCATTCGGTAGCCATATTTTTGGTAAGCATTTTAAGACCCCCTTTTGCAGCAGCATAAGCTCCAACACTATTTCGTCCTAATTCACTCATCATCGAGCAAATGTTGATTATTTTGCCTTCTTGTCGAGCAATCATTCCTTTGGCAACGTGCTTAGAAACAATAAAAGGACTCACTAAATCAATATCAATAACTTCTTTAAATTCAGAAACTTCCATTTCAATTAACGGAATTCTTTTTATTATTCCTGCATTGTTAATTAGAATATCTATGGCACCAACTTCGCTTTCAATTTTGGCAATTGCTGCAATTACTTCACTTTCATTAGCAACATTAAATTTATAACCAAAAGCCTGAATGCCTTCTTTTTTAAATTCTAAAATGGCCTCGTCAATTTTTGGTTGCGAAGAGTTCCCGTTTACAATAATTGTGGCACCTGCATGACCAAGTCCTTTTGCCATTGCCATTCCTAGACCATGCGTGCTACCCGTAACGAGAGCAATTTTTCCAGTTAAATCAAATAATGAAATTCCCATAGTTATCTTAAATCGGTTATTTTACAAACATCCATATCGCCATAATCTAGATTCTCTCCGGCCATTCCCCAAATAAAAGTATAATTGGAAGTTCCTGCACCAGAATGTATCGACCAAGGTGGTGAGATAACTGCTTGGTGGTTGTTCATCCAAATATGTCTTGTTTCTTGTGGTTGTCCCATAAAATGGCACACTGCTTGGTTTTCTGGAATATCTAAATAAAAATAAACTTCCATTCTTCTATCGTGAACGTGGGCTGGCATGGTATTCCAAACGCTTCCGGTTTTTAATTCGGTCATTCCCATTTGCAGTTGGCAAGTGGTTACAATGCCACCAATAATCATTTGATTAACCGTTCGGTGGTTTGCCGTTTCCATTGCGCCTAATTGCAATTTATTTGCTTCAGCAAGACCTACTTTTTTATTAGGATAATTGGTATGTGCTGGAGCAGAATTCAAATAGAACATAGCAGGATTAGAAGCATCGGCACTATGAAAGACAACTTCTTTATTTCCACATCCAAGGTAAAGAGAGTCTTTGAATCCCAATTCATAAGAAATTCCATCGGCAACTACAGTTCCTATTCCGCCAACGTTTATTATTCCTAATTCTCTTCTTTCTAGAAAATAAGAAGATTTTAAAGGATCAATAGTTTCTAAAGTAAGCGGTTGTAAAGGCACTGCAGAACCAGCAATATAGCGATCGTAATGGGAATAGGTGAGATTTACTTTTCCTATTTCCATTAAATTATCAATTAAAAATTCGGCTCTTAATTGTTCGGTATCGTATTGCTTTACGGCTTGCGGACTAGAAGCATATCGTGTTTGGTAGGATGCAGACATTATTTGTAATTTATATTATTTTTTATTTTTCAAATTTAAAAAAAACAGCGTATAAAAATTATACACTGTTTTTAATATGCTTATTAATAACTTGGATTTTGTTGTATAGTTATAAACGAATTGGTGTCAATTTCATATTGTGGAATTGGCAATAAGAAACGATCCGGATTAGCATTGGAAATTAACTGAGTAAGTTGTATTGGCAAAACTGTAAATCCAGAATATACTTTAGACCACATGTTTTTAAAATGTTTTTTTATAACGTATTCTGCACCTTGAACTTTTAAATTTGGAAACTCGTCTGTAGATGGAGACAATGTAGACGTTGTTGTTGAAAATCGCAATAAATCAAACCAACGTTGATTTTCAAAAGCAAATTCCCATCTTCTTTCTGATGCTAATGCTTTTTCAAAGGCAGCAACAGTATTTATAGAAATTGAAGTTAATGCAGTTAATCCAGCTCTTACACGCACTTGATTAATGTATGCTAAACTCGAAGCAACATTTCCATCTGCTTCAGCTTTCATTAAAATCACATCGGCATAACGTAATACAGGCCAATCATTTTCAGCATCATAAGCAACTAATGTAGGTGAAATGTATTTTTTTACGTAATAACTACTAGTTGAATAAAGACCAATATTTGTAGCATATCTAGTTGTAGATGGATCGATATAATTAGTGTAAGAAGAGGAAGGTTTAATTATTTCTAAAATTGGAGTATCATATCCATCTCCATCTCCGTTAATCACTGCATTACCACTATTAACGGGAGCAAAATTATTAGGTAACGGACTCCCCATTCCTAAACCTCCTCCTTTAAAGCGAATTGCAAAAAGAATTTCTGAATTCATTTCATTGTTTACCGAAAACACATTAGCATAAGAAGATTGTAAAGCATATTGGTTGCTATTAATTACATCTTGTAATAATATAGAAGCTTCTGTTTTTCTATTTAATGTTAAATAAACTTTAGCTAATAAAGCTTTTGCAGCATATACATTGGCATGCCCTAAATCAGTAGAATTTGCAGAATAAATAGGGGTATTTCCATTGGCAATAGCATTTTTTAAATCGGCTTCAATTAATTTATAAATAGCATCAACTGAAGACCGGTTAATAGTTTTGGCTTCTTCTGGTGTAATTGGCTCGTGAATTAAGAAAACCCCACCATATAAACGTACTAAATTAAAATAATGATAAGCTCTAATAAAAGATGCTTCTGCTGCAATGCTTTTACATTGACTTAATGTAACTGGAATTGTTACTGGAGCATATTCAATAGATCCATTGGATTCATTATAATTAGCTCCCGTTGCATTTAATACAATATTGGTATTTCGGATGTTATTATAAGTTTTTAGCCAATAATTGTAAACACCTTGGTGCGTTGTAGGAGGATAAAACTGATCTAAATAGATTAAATCATGTTTTACCGTTGAAGTACTAGTTCCTGAATCCATAGTAGAATTATCACTACGAAGTTCTGTCATTGCCCATTCTTCTGACAATGGCGCTTGCATTCCTTTATAACAACTTGTCAATCCTACTTGAAGATCGGAATAATTAGTATAAAAATTTTCTACACTAATATTGGATTCCGAATTTAAATCAATAATATCGGTACAACCATAAGTTACTACTATTATAATAACACTTAAATATTTTAATAAATTTTTCATATTTATAGATTAAAAATTAATATCAACTCCAAATGCAAATGTTTTGCTCATAGGGAAACTTCCTCTTTGGTATCCACCTATCAGCGCTGATGAATATGGCCCAGATGTAGAACGACCTTCTGGATTTATTCCTCGGTAATCACTAGCAAAATGAAAATATACATTTTGAGCTGTGGTGTACAATCTTAAAGAAGATAACCCAATTTGTTTTGCAAATTTTTCTGGTAATTTATATCCTAAGCTTACATCTCTAAGAGAAAAATAGGAAGCATCTTCTACAACATAATCGGTTAGCATCCAATTGAATCCAATATCTTCGTAGGGCGTTTTTCCATCACCAGGATTGGCAGGACTCAACCAACGATTAGAGTTGTAACTTACGTTTCTAGATCTTGTTTCGCTGTAATTAGCATCTCCGTTAATTACATCACCCCCTTGTACCCCTTGCCAAGTAAAGCTAAAATCGAATGCTTTGTATGAAAAAGTGTTCGTTAAACCCCAAGTAAAATCAGGATAAGGATTACCAATAATTGTTCTATCGTTTGTATCTAAAACACCATCACCGTTTACATCAACCAGTTTTAAACCTCCAGGACGTAATGCAGAGGGAAGATTAGAAGTTAATCCGGAAGCATTAATTTCTGCTTGTGAAATCCAAACCCCATCGGTTTTATAACCATAAAATTGAATTAGCGGACCACCAACTACACTTTTATAAATTTCATTTCTTTCACCATAATTTTGCAAATAGGCTTCGTTTCCTAACTCTCTGATTTTATTTTCAGTATGCGAAATATTGGCTGAAGTAGTCCATTTAAAAGAATTTGTTTTAATATTAGTTGAAGATAATTCAATTTCAAAACCTTTATTATTAAGACTTCCAATATTATTCCATGCCAATGGCACTCCAGAGAAAGCCATAGATGCTTGTTGTAACAATAATTTATCTGTTACGGATCTGTAAGTATCTAAAGTTAAATTAATACGATTTTTAAGAATTGAAAAATCTACTCCAAAATTAGTTTGGTAGGTACTCTCCCAAGTAATATCACTATTAGAAGTAATGGTAGAAGTTTGGGCTTGACCAGAAGTTTGCACACCATTACTAGGTCCAAATGAATAATCGGCATTATGAAGTAAATTTTGGAAACCATAATTTAGGATACGGTTATTTCCTGAAACTCCATAACTAGATCTAAACGTTAATTTACTTAACCAATTCACTTTACTTAAAAAAGACTCTTTTTTAGCAGCCCATCCTATGGATGCTGCAGGAAAAGAACCCCATTTCCTACCAGGTCCAAAATAAGAACTTCCATCGGCACGGTAACTTGCAGAAAGTAAATATTTGCTTTTATATGCATAGTTTACCCTTCCTAAATAAGACAACAATCCAATTTGATTTTTTGAACCGTAAGTTGCTGATTTATCAATGTAAAGTGCATTATTTAATGTATTTATATCGTTGCTTGGATAACCTAAACCTGCAGTTTGACTAGTCTCACTAACCGTTTTTTGGGCTGTGTATCCCGCTACAATGTCTAAGGAATGGTTATCAAATTCTTTTTTGTAGGTTAAAGTATTTTCGGATAATAAATCTAAATAAGAATTATACGAATATACTCCTCTACTTAACATACCATCGGCATCAGCATTTTTATCGGTCCAATCCTTTTTAGTGTCATATTTCATATATAAAGTAGCCATCGTTTTAAAATCTAAACCTGGCAATAAATTTATACTTAATGTAGCACCACTTTGCAACCCATATGATTTTGCATTAATGTCGTGCATCATTAGAGAAGACATTGGATTATTTTGAGAAGAATTAAATGGATTACCACCTATTACAGAACTAGTTTGAGTATTTCCTCCTATAAGCCAATATGGATTTCCGTCTGGCATTAATAACTGTGATCCATCTGGGTAAGTTGGATAATAATTTAAGTTTAAGAAATGTCTTGGTTGCGCATAATCACCTGGTTGAATACCTGCCCATTGCGTATTTTGGTTTACAAATGCTGCCGTTAGACTATTATGGTTGGCTGGTAACCAAGTTGGATATCTCCAAAAATTAGTCAAATTTTCTGAAGGTGTTTCTTTACTTTGATACGATGGATTTAAGTTTACACTTAATTTTACTCTTTTACTTAAATCTATATCCAATTTAGTTCGGAAATTCAATTTATTAAAATTACTTTTTAACATGATTCCTTCCTCACCTTGATAGCCACCAGAAACAAAATATTTCATGCTTTTAGTTCCTCCTGTTGCGCTTAATTGAATATTCTTGAAATTTGCTTTTCGCAACACTTCATCTTGGTAGTTATATCCCTTACCACCTAACATAGTTTGCTCCACAATGTAAGCAGCCATTAAATTATTTACTTTAGTACTACTTCCTTGGTAGTACATATTTAAAGCATTAGGGTTTGAAACGCCTTCTGCTTGAATTGCTGGATCGGAATTTCTGATGGCTTGTTCTTTAAATAAAAGTTGGGTATATTCTGAAGTAGAAAGTAAATCATATCTTTTATAATCACTTTTTACTCCAGTAGTTACTTTAAAAGTAAATTTGGCTTTATCTGTTTTACCACTTTTAGTTGTAATTAAAATTACACCACTTGCTCCTCTAGATCCATAAATAGCAGCAGAAGCAGCATCTTTCAAAACCTCAACTGAAGCAACATCTGCCATATTAATAGAAGCTAAACCATCAGGAATTGGTTGACCATCTACCACAACTAGTGGATCTGCCCCTGCATTAATAGAGCTAATTCCTCTAATAGTTATTTTAGTATCGGCTCCAGCTTCAGAAGAAATATTTTGAATTTGTACCCCTGCGATTTTACCTTGTAATGCTTGATCTAGTCTAGAAACAGGAACTTCATCCAATTTATCATTGGTATATTTAGAAATAGCACCAGTTACATTTGACTTTTTCTGGGTACCATATCCAATTACAACTACGTCTTCAAGTTCGGTTTTGGATTCGGATAAAGATATGTTGATTTCTTTGTTTTTTCCAACTACGACTATTTGTGGTGCATATCCAATATAGGTGAAACGCAAAATAGATTTAGAATTTTTAACTGCAATAGAGTAAGTTCCATCTAGGTCGGAAGTGGTAGTGGTATTTTCAAAAGTTACCGTTACCCCCGGAATTGCCTTTCCTTGCGGATCGGTTACAGTTCCAGTAATTTTTAATTTATCGGTTTGAGCATTAATAATTGATGAGAAAATTAATAGAACCAATAGTACTGTTTTTTTCATAATTTAATAATTGATTTGGTTTTTTTGGTTAATGCCATTACAATACTTAAACAATTTATGTTAAAAGTAATGAAATAGTTAATTAGGTGTAAAAATATAGCATATTCATAGAGGCAAAATCCGTTATTAGGGTAAAAATTGTACAATTACCCATTAATAATTATAGTATTGTATTTAATTTACAAATGAATTTAAATTAAATAAATTCGTAATATACTGAAATTAAAACGTTTAAACCAAATTAATTATAAATCCAAATACTTAATTCCTATTTAACCCAAAAAAAAGAACTCCGAAGAATTCTTTTTTGTTTTATTAAACTGAAGTAATTTATACTATTTTGAATGAAGGAAAAATTAGGAGCATTATAAGATTTTTAGCTTTTTTTCCCAAGCATGGCTACTTGTGAAAAATGGGTATTTCGGTTAAAAAGAAATTCAAAAAAAATCACAAATTAGAACATTTAAAACAACTCCTATTTGTTTTAGCTTGGATATTTTTAAATCTACGTTTCCTTTTTCAATCTCGTTATATTTTTTAATACTTATTTCCATTTGTATAGCAATATACTCTTTAGTAATATTTCGACGTTCTCTGATTTCTTTAATTTTTATATAGGTCATTTTATTTTTAATATTTTGGGATAGATCAATTTCTACTATCACTTAATATCTTCAAATTTGATTTTATCAAAATATATTTTTCGATTAATTTTTTTAAGTAACGATTCGTTATTATCAATAATTTGTTTGTATTTTAAATCTAAATTTGAAATATCAGCCAAAGCCAATCCATAACCATATTTTCTTATAAAGACTTCAATAACATCAAAGTTGTCTTTATACAATCTTCTTACATTAATTAATTCTTCAGAGGAATTAAATTCTTCAAATGACTTGCTATTCATATGCTTTATTATGTTTTATTAAATTAATAATTTTTATAATTATTAATATTGTTTTATTGTTGTTGTTGTTGTCTTTATTGCTATCCTAGCTTCTTGAAAAAAGAATGGTTCCTGAAACTTTTACTTGGTCATCTCAAAACCACTTAGGATGCATTTTTTCTTATATAGCACATCGGATATCTTTTGAAACTTTACACCGCCAAAACGAAATGCCAAAAGCATAAAAAATAAGTTTACTGTGCCTGTTAAAATTTGAAAAATTAATCATAAAATAAAGTTTAGATTCTATTAATTAATAATGGTTTTTAAAATAAAGAGACAAATAAATTTAATTAAAAACCTAATTCCAACAGCTTAAAACTAATTTGACCTATTTGAAAGATGTATTCTAAGTATTGAAATATTTTTATTTGTAATTTGATTATTTCGTAGCGGAATTGGTCAAAATAAAACAAAAAGCAAATGGATTGGACCGGATGCTAATTTTAAAAAAAACAACTATTTTTTTTCGAAATTTTTTATATTTTCAGTTAAAAAATGCGTTTTTGGATCGGCGATTAATGTCCTTTATTGTGTCTTTTGAAAGATTATTTACCGATTTTGAAAGATTAAAGGTTCGTTATGAAGTTAATTATTGATTAATTTTGATGTTAAATTATAATTACAAATAAGATACATTTATTACCTATATTTACTTAACTTTTTTACCACCCCTACCCATGTTACAAATTGTAATTCTTTTCATTACTGCCGCCCTGGGATTTATATGTTTCGCTACCATTTATAACAAAAGCTTGCTAAAAAACAAGTCGTTGATCAATAACTACATGTTGATAATTGTTGGTTTTCAGTCCTTTAGATTTTTATCTTATGCCATCTTATTAGCTAATCCAAATTTGAATTTAAACTGGTTCTCCAAATTAATAGATGTATTAGCTATTTCTCTTTTACCCTGCTTTTATCTCTATTTTGAAAATGTTGTTTGTGAAAATAAATTTAAAACTGTTAAACTGGTTCATTTTATACCCCCTGTATTTTTAATTTTCACCTTTACCATAAGTAATTGCTTTTCTCATGAAAATGAACACATTATAAAAAAAATATTTATTTATTCCAGTATTTTGATAAGCTGTATGTATTTGTTTTTTTGTTTTCAACTAATTAAAAAACATGTTTGGAAAAGAAAAAGTGAAATTAAAGTCATTCAAAATCAAAATATTTTGATTACAAAATGGATTATTTTCTTATTCACTTGCTTCCTTTTACTTGTAACTAATCGTTATATTATCTTATTTTTTAAAAAATCTTTTGATTTCGATTTTCATCTCATTTGGATTACAGGATTGTTATGGAATATAATATTTATAAAAATTTTGCTTACACCGGAAATTCTTTATGGATTTAATTTTCTGAATAAGTCCATCGATGAAATAACTGAAAAAGTGGTACTTAAAAGCGTTTGGAAAATTGATGGACCATTAAAATCCATAACAAATGAAAAGGACATGAAAATTGCAGAAAAAATAGCATCTAAGCTTATCAAGTATATTCATGAAATAGAAGAATTATCGTTTCATAGTACTATTTTTAGGAATCCAAAACTTGGACTTGAAGATATTGCAGGTGAAATGAAAATCCCTGTAAATAAAATTAATTTTATCTTCCGATTCCATTGCAATGAAAGTTTTTCGGATTATAAAAAAATTGTACGTATTCATGATGCTACCAAATTATTGGAGGAAGGTTTTCTTTACGATAAAACAGTAGAGTCACTGGCTGAAAAAGTTGGGTTTTCTTCTTACATTACCTTTTATAAGGCATTTAAAAGTATTATGGGAGTAACGACGCAGGAATATGTGAAGCGGTTTTAATTTTTAGTTTGAAAATACCGCATTTACTATTTCTTATAAAGATTCTGTTGCCTAAAAACCTCTTTTGCTAATGGTAACGAACAATTCGCTTTTACTATATTATTATAACCATAAGGGATGAATTAATTGTGTTTAGTATCACAATCAATTCATCCCTTTTTTATTTACCATATAAGTTTAATTCAATTCACTAAAAAGGATAAAAAATTATTCCTCCTCTTTCGCTTTATCCTTCTTCTTGTTTACGTTACTAGCATGTCTTCCGCTCCCTCCAGCATTGTCTAAAATTCCTTTTTCGGGACTTAATTCTTGTAACACTTTTTGCAGTCGAGCATGTGCTTCACTTGCTTCTTTATTAGATGAATAATCGGTAACTAATTTTTCTTCAAATGGTGCATTGCTCATGTCAAATAATTCGTCTTCACGATTTAATTTCCATTTTGCCTCACGAACATACCATTTGTTTCCAAGTTCGGTAAATATCCATTCTCTGGGATTTCCTTTCTTTCCCATTAATTGGGGTAAGAAACTACGTCCATCTACACTTTTTTTAGTTGGCAATTTTGCTCCAGCTACCTCTGCAAAGGTTGGCAATAGATCACTAGAATCTAATAATGTATTACTTACTTTATTTGCTTCTATAACTCCAGGCCAATTTGCGATGGTTGGAACTAAACTACCACATTCTAGCATGGTGCCTTTTTTTCCTGAAAGTGCTTTCCCTCCAATGTTACTTCTAGAAGCATATTGGCTTGCAGTTCCGTTATCGCCCATAAAAACAATAAAGGTATTCTCTCTTAACTTTAAATCGTCTAGTGTTTTTAATAATTTCCCAACTAACTTATCCATATAAGCGGTATTGTCTTCGTATAAATCACTGCCCGGTTTACTATCTGGAGTGCGTTGTATTACAGCATGAACATGCACCATAGAATAGTATAGAAAAAACGGTTTATCTTTATTAGTAGTAATAAAATTAACCAAGTGGTTGTGCATCAAATCGGGCATATAGGTTAGACTGTCTAACTTTTTATTTACTCCGTTTTCAATATAATTTTCCGATTTCTTTTTTTCGGTACTCCAATAATCGCCACTTCCTTGAAAGGTTATATAATCATCAAATCCAAAATCCCCTGGTGTTAGCGAAAACTGACTCCATTTTCCGGTTAAGGAAGTTACGTACCCAGCCGTTTTTAATACCGATGGAATTAAAACCTCATCTTCTGGCTTTATAGCACCTACCATGTCTTGATTTACAGCGCCAGTTCTAAAAGCATAACGACCCGTTAAAATCATTGCTCTAGAAGGTCCGCACAATGGCGCAGTATAACTATGGTTGAATCGTATTCCGCCTTTAGCAAGTTGGTCAATAATGGGGGTTTTATTGTTATCCGATCCATAACAACTTACATCTCCAATTCCTAAATCGTCGGCAAGAATGTAAATAATGTTAGGTTTTTTAGGAATTTTAGTTTCCTTTTTGTTTTGGGCAGATAAATTTACAACGCATAATAATGCTATTAAAAAGGAAAGGTTTTTTAAGTTTTTCATAGTTGGGGTTTTGAAAAAAATTAATTCGTAAGTTGTATAATATCCGAATTGTATATTTTTAAATCAATACTTTTTGCTAAATTTTCATATTCGGGATTGGAATATTTTTTGGCAGCCAATTTTAGAATTTTTATGGTTTCGCCATAACTAATTTTCTGAATTTGTTCGTATTCCCATTTTTTTTCATTTTTCAAATAAGGGACAATCCAATCTAAGGCATTTTTCATGTTTTTACCTTCACTTATTTGTTGGTTCCAAAGAGAAATATTGCTATTTTCTGCCAATTTTGCAATTAAAAAATAGCCGTATAAATTCATATTTACATAACCCCAAGATTTGGTTCGCAGTAGTTCAAATGGTTGACTTCCGTCGGGTTTTAATTGGCTTTCCATTCGGTTTTTAAAAACCTCAATTTCATTTAAAGTCACTTCAGGGCGATCGGAAAAAAGAGAAAATGCAATTATCTGCTCACTATAAAAAGTTCCGTGGTTATTTTTGGATTTTGCTTCATCTTTACCATTTGAACTTTCTAGCATCCAAGTTAAATAATCCGAAAACCATTTTTTTAATGCAATGTGGTCCTCTTTAGACCATTTAGGTGTTTCTTTAATTAAGATAGCAGCATCTATTACACGAAAAACATCTCGTGTTTCAATAAGTCCTGTTCCGCGCCCGGTATTTAAACCCGGTATTCCTTGACCAAAATTAAGATTTGGATTTTGTCTTGTTTCAGAATCTAAAAACCAAGTTTTAATTAATTTGGATGCAAATTTTGCATACTTATTTTCTTTTGTAAAATAATACGCAAGAGCTAGTGTCAAAGCACCATCTTCAACTTTATCAATTTCTTCAGAATCGGAAATATCATAATAAGTTGGGTTTCTTTGTCCGTCTTTTTTAATATAAGGCAACCCGTCTGGCTTAGATGGATCGGGCCACCAATAAGGACCCGTACTCATATAATCGTGTTTGTCGCCGCTTGGCGGTACTTGCTTTTTATCCATTACCGAAAAAGTTTTAGCTTCATCTAGTAATTTGTCTGCTTTTTTCAAAAGTGCCTTTAAGGCCGTAACTTTATCGGTATCATTTGCAACAATTAATTCCTGGTTATTTTGCAAAACATGCCCGTCAATTACTACCGTTTTTGGAAAATCACTAACTATTACCGTGTTTTTTTGAGCTTGCAAACTACTTACACTTGAAAAAATAAAAAGAAACGAAACAATTATTTTTGGATTTACCATTTTGAATTTGTTAATTATTGCAGCAAATAAAAGTTAAATATACTAATCTCCAGATGTTTTCCAATTTAATGTATCGCCTTTTAAATGTCGTAATGCTTCGGCTTCCGTTTTGATACCTTTATCTCCTTGGTCTGCCATCCATTTTTTTAATTCTTCCAGCAATTTACCTTTTACAGATGCTAAAGATTTATCGTCCTCTAAATTATCTAATTCATAAACATCTTTCTTGATGTTATACAATTCATATTCTGGTCGGTTTCTATATAACTTAGCGTGTGCTGCTTGTTTAGGAGTTGTATTTGTTGATTTTAACCAACTATTGTATAACTTGTTTTTTGGTTGGGAACCCGAAGATAAAAAAGGTTCGTTAAAACTTAAATTCCAAATTAGTTTATAATTATGATCTTGAATAGAACGAACCGGATAATTATCGGATCCATTTTTTATTCCTCTTGTGGTATGAACACCATAAATATATTGACGAACTTCTTTTGGTTTTCCGTTTAAAGTAGCATAAAAACTTTTACCATCTAGTTTCATTTTGCCTTCTTTATCACCTCTTAAAGTTTCTGGATCTCCACCTGCAACCTCATAAAGGGTTGGAACAACATCAATATATTGTGCCAATATATCCGTTCTAGTATCTGGTTTTATACCTTTAGGCCAACGAGCAATAAATGCCGATTTTAACCCCATATTATAACAGGTCCATTTACCAAAAGGCATCGAACTTCCATGTTCACTAGCAAAAAGAAATAAAGTATTGTCTTTGTTTTTTTGATTTTCTACCATTTTAGTACAGGTTCCAACAAGACTGTCCATATAAGTTATTTCGGCATAGTATTTCACTAAATCATCTCTGGTTTCTTTGGTGTCCACCATGTAAGGAGCAACTGTAATTTTACTTGCATCGTATTGTTTAACATCCCCTCTATTCCATGGCGAGTGTGGCTGGTTAGAAGCAACAATTAATAAGTAAGGTTTAGAATTGTCTTTATTAATCCATTTTTCGGCATCCGCAAGTTCTACATCTTTTCCTTCGCCATTATCGCTGTTTCTTCCACCTAAATATTCAAATGGAAAGTTTGCCATAGGTGCATAATGTTGTTTTCCGATAAGGGCAACACGGTAACCAATTTTTTTGAAATGCTGCGCAACAGATACGATGTTATCATATACTTGAGCATGATTAGGATAACTACCATTTTTTACCGGAAACAATCCCGTATATAAACTTTGGCGCGTTGGGCCACACATAGCAGTAGCATTATTCATGTTGTCAAAAGACAAACCTTCTTTTGCTAATTTCGCTAAATTAGGAGTATGAACATCTTTGTTGCCATAAGGTTCACAATCAATAGAAGTCATATCATCGGCAATAAAAAGCAAAATATCTGGTTTTGCATTGGTAGTTTTTACCTTTGGAGTATTTTTTATTACCACTCCTTTATTAGATAAAGTGGCAACAACTGGTTTGTTAGTTTCTACTTTATCCGACAAAAAAGTTTCTAATTCGGATGTAGTAAATTTAGAATTTTGAGATACGTTTTTTTTAATTTGGTGCTTCTTGAAAGAGGAATCCAAAAGTTGAAAAGAGGAAGCGGTAATAATTACTAAACTAGCAAAACCTAGCAGCAATAACGATTTGTTTTTCATGTTGTATTGTTTAATCTTATTTATATTTTGATGTATTTATATTTTCCCAAACTTTAAAATTTCTGTAGGCAAAATGGGTCCATTGCATTTGTCTAAATCCAATTTTACCATCCTCAAGAATTTTACCGTATTTTATTCCGTCATCCATCCAGTCGATAACTTTTCTATCGTCAATAAACAATAGAATTTTTCCTTCTTGTTTTATTAATTTCATTTTATGAATTGCTGTCGATTGCACCGGAATTCCAAATTCACCTGTTTGCACTAAATTGAAACCTTTATTTTTTCTCAAATTGGCGGTTTCTCTATTGGGATTATCTCTGCCATTTGCATAATAGGATATATGGTAATCGTTCATGGCGCCTTTGGTATAATCGGTAAAGGTTCCCAGAGTTCTTTTGGGCATCGAAGCATCAAAAATACTTTCCCCTTTCAAACCTTTAGCAGAGAAAAAAACAATACACAAACCAGCATCTATCTCCTGATTTTGGGCTTCCCATTCGGCTATGAAATTTCCTGGAAAATCTATAGGACACCAAAAAACGTGATGGCCTTCTTCCTTTGGCGAATACAGGTGCATCCAATTGTCTTTGAATTCCACTTTTGCTGGACCTTCCAAAATCCAATCTTTTACCAATTCTGGATTAGACAAAGCATTACTGTACAGTAACTTTCCTTTAGAAAATTCTTGAGCGTAACTAGTACTACTAAGTACAACTAGTAATGCCAAAAAAATATTTTTAATCGAATTTTTCATCTATTAATTATGGTCAATTTTATATTCTATAACAATATTAAACAACGGAATGTCACTAAGATTTTTGGTTACATGTACCATTGGCTCAGCAAATTTCACTGTGTTTGCAACTTGAATTCCGGTTCCGGGTTTGCCGTTTGGAGAATTTCGAGGGTCGGTTAATTGTACTTGATTTAGCCTAACCACCACTCTTTGTGCGTGGCTGTGCAATTCTCTAGTATCTCCTGGATCTAGTCGTTCTTCAAAAACTCGAAATTCGGTATTCTCATAAATTATCTTATTCTTTAATGGCTCCACCCATTCGGATGGTTTGGTTAAAGGCGGATGGTCTTTCTTTAAGGCAATTTCAAAATAGGATCCTTTAGGCATATTGTAAAATTCATCTTCTAGAAAAACTGCAATTTGACCGCGATCCATTGTAAGAATACCTCTATTACTTTTGAATTTTATTTTATCTAAAGCAACAATTATTCTTGTTCCGAAATTTGGAGTATTTGCTAAAGTACAAGCGGCTCCATCCCGAAGCACTCGCATATAAGCATTGTCTAATGCAACCGAATCTTTAGCGCTTTTTATTGGATAATTTCCAAGACTATTTGCTAGAGATACTTCGCCATTAAATGCAATCCAAATAAAAAAGAAAAAGAAAATTCGCATACAATTTATTTAATTAGAAACACATCTAAATCCTAAATGCTCCATAGAAGAATCGGACGAACTTTTCATTCTAGCCGAAACTCTGTAGCCACTACAATACGATTCATTACATAAAAAAGAACCGCCACGCATTACTCTTTTTGCCACTAAAGGCTCATCTGGATCGTAACTTTTTAAGGGTCCTTTTGGATTTAGTGCCACTTTAACTTTTTTGAATGAATCGTAATATAAATTATTATACTTATCGGCACACCATTCCCAAACATTTCCTGCCATGTCATACAAACCATAACCATTTGGAGCGAATGATTTTACAGGAGCAGACCCAACAAAACCATCGGTGCCCTCATTTTTGTATGGAAAATTTCCTTGAAAATAATTGCAATGAATCTTACCTTCCTCTACTCTTTCGTTACCCCAAGAATACACATTTTTAGTTAATCCTCCTCTTGCTGCATATTCCCATTCGGCTTCGGTTGGCAATCGTTTTCCTGCCCATTTGCAATACGCATTGGCATCCTCCCAACTAATGTGAACCACCGGGAAATTATCTTTTCCAACAATATCACTATCTTTTCCTTTTGGATGTTTCCAATCGGCTCCGTGCGACCAACTCCACCACTGACTGTAATCTTGCAAACTAACTTCGCCTTGTGTGGGAACAAATACTAAAGAGGCTGCTTTTAAAGTTTCGGAATCTGGTTTTTCGGTATCGGGAGGCAACTGTTTTTTTAATTCTTCCCAATTGATGTCTTTTTCGGCAGTTGTTTTATATCCAGTTGCTGCTACAAATTTTGCAAATTGCGAATTGGTAACTTCGGTAATATCTATAAAAAAACCATTTACTTTTACAGCATGTTTTGGAAACTCATCTTGGCGTGCTTGGTCGTTATCGCCTCCCATAGAATAGGTTCCGCCAGGAATCCAAACCATGCCTATAGGACTAGTTGTAGCAGCATTCGTTACTGATGTTTCTTTAGAATTAGATTTCGTTTTAACTCCAAACCTATTAGGAATAGTAGCGGTACAACAGGATTTAGTAGTATTGTTTTTTTTAATTAAAATCTCTTTTTTAATAGTAGTTTGAGCAACTATTGTATAAGAATTATTAATAAACAAACTAAGTATTAGAAAAATGACTGAAATATTGTATTTCATATATTTTTTTTTTAGAAATAAGAGACTCTAAAATTATAAATTAATTTCTTGCCATTGTTAAGACATCTACTTTACTTGTGCTGCGAAAAAAGCAAGCATTTTAGTTTTCAAATCTTTGGCAACCGATTTGTATTCCTTTTCATCCACTACATTGTTAGTTTCATTTGGATCTTTATCGTAATCGTATAATTCGGTTCCAACAATAAAATCGGGATTGAAGGCTTGCGTACTTCTAAAATTGTTATTCATCCAAATGGTATATCGGTATCTTTTATCTCTTAACGAATATCCCATAACTTTGGAGGAAGCATATCCTTGACGCTCGGTTTCGGTAGAGTTACCGCTTCTAGGATATTGGCTAATGGAATACTCTTTTACCGATTTTGCTGATTTATTCATTAATGGCATTAAACTTTTTCCGTCTAATGTTTCTGGGATTGTAACTCCCGCTAAATCACATAATGTAGGAAAAATATCTACAAATTCAGTTGCAGCATTTGTTGTAGAAGGGGCAATTCCTGGAGCCGCAATTATCATTGGAGTACGAGTTGCTTGTTCAAAATTAGTGTGTTTACACCAAAGATTGTGATCGCCTAAATGCCATCCGTGATCTCCCCAAAGTATAATTATAGTGTTTTTGGTTAAACCTAAAGCATCCAATTTATCTAATAATTTACCTACTTGAGCATCGGTATAAGAAACTGCAGCGTAATAACCATGTATTAATTCTTGTTGCTTGTCAATTGGTAAAGTCAATCCAAAATCTTTCTGATCGGTAAACGATAACAATGGAGGGATATCCGTATAGGCTCTAATTTCTCCAGCATTGTGATAGGCTACATCCACACTATTTTTTGATTTTTCTTGAAAAGGCGCAATAGGCATATCTTCTCTTTTGTACAAATCCCAATATTTTTTTGGGGAAACAAATGGCAAGTGCGGTTTTGAAAATCCGACTGCAAAAAAGAAAGGTTTTGTATCTGATTTTAATTTTTCTAAAATTTCTAAAGCACGTAAAGCATTTGCACCATCATTGTATGCATTATCTGGAACGTCTACACATTCAATAGATGGCTTTATTGATTTGGAAACAAAGTCATCTAATTCTTTATCTTTTAAACCTTTATCTTGACCTTCTTTATTGAACTTAATTGCTAATTCTTTGGTTTCTGGCGATTGGTAAGCACCTAAAATTGGCATACCTGTTTCTTTAGCGTAATACTTTTCTTCTGTTTTAAAATAGTTATAAAAAGGAATGCTCCATGAAGGTTCATCCATTTTTTTATCCACACAACGGGAGTCATAAATTTTTCCAATTCCTTGAGTGGAGTAGCCTTGGGAAATTAAATACTGTGGCAAACTTAAAATATCTGGATTGATATCTCTCATTTTGGTTTTTAAGTCCCAAACCTGAGTATAATCAGGACGTTTGCCTGTCATTATACTTGCTCTTGTTGGTCCGCATACGGCTTGTTGGCAATAATTACTCATAAACACGGTACCCATTTTTGCTAGCCGGTCGATATTTGGGGTTTTAATTAGAGTGTTTCCATAACATCCTAAAACTGGTTTTAAATCATCAATAGCAATGAAAAGAATATTTGGCTTCTTTTTTTCTTGAGCAGATACTGGTGCTAAGAATAAAAGTATAATAACAATAGATGCTATTTTAAAAAGGTACTTTGGGGTTTTCATTGTAATTGATTTGTAGTTAAGATGCTTTTATTGGGCAATGGTTTAATAGAATTAGAATTATTTTTGAATTACCAATTTTATAGTTTTAGAATCATTATTAGAATGCAATTGCACTAAATATACACCATTTAGAAAATTGGATACATCTAATTGTTTATTTGAATTTATTAAATCCAATGGAGAAATAATTTGTTTAGAAACAATCTGTCCATTTGTATTAAAAATTATCAGTTCAATATCAGAATCCAAAATTTTCGGAAAATGAAGAGTAAAATTATTAGTTGCAGGGTTAGGGTAAATAGTAACTTTTAGGTCTACTAAATCAAATATATCTTGTGAAAGCATTAAATAAGAAGGGCCAACTTCGGATAATGTCAAAGGATGATTGTTTGTTGTACCTAATGTAAATTCATCACAACCAACATCTTTTAATGTAACAGTAGCAGGTCGTGCTTGTCCGCTTATGTCAAACAATAAATTAGGATCGTCGTCAATATTCGTTAAATCTAAAATTGAAGGATAGCTAGCACTAGCATTATCTACAGGACTATTGGCCGATAATCCGTGATATCCTTGAGCATTTAATACAAGAAACGGATTAGTACTTGTCATTCCAGAAGGAATTGCAATACCAATGTTACCCTGATAAATATTTCCGGCCCAAGTGGAACCAGCATTAGGATTTGTATAAAAAGTTCCAGAACTTTTTTGGAAAATATTATTTGCCCAAGTATTATTAGTTGCTCCAACTCCGCCTAAATCAATATCTCCACAATTATAAAACGTATTATGAATGAAATTAATGTTACTAAGATTTAAGGATCTAGGACTTGCTGTTGTTGGGGGAACTAAAGGTGCAACATATACATAAGTAACAGCGTCTGCAGAACTTCCAACGCCAGAATTTTCGAAATAATTATTATAACAATAAATGTTATTGGCCTCTTTAACTCTAATTCCACCTGCATTAATAAAGAAATTACTATAGGCTACATTATTGTCGCCATTTCTAAAACAAAGCATAGCATTTTGTTGGTTAGTAAATGTGCAAAAACGGATGACATTTTCTTGGCATTTTACAGATACGCTTTCACTGTCTCCTAATCCAGTATTATTAAAATAACAGTGCTCCACAATGGTTCTAGATTTATTAAGATATTCGGCACCTAAACCAATTCTAACGGGCTCATTACCATTATCTCCTCCTAAGCCATAATAATTTTGAAAAGTGCAATAACTAATTTTATGATAACCTGGAACAGTTGCTGATGTTGATATTTGAATAGTACATCCAGATACGGCATCTGCAGGTTTTCCCTCTAAATTACAATAGGAAACTTCGTTATAAATTGTTCCGGCTTTAATTTCGATATATTTTTTTGCATAATACCCATTAAAATTTAATTGAGTAAGAATATCATGATTACCAAAAACTTCTATTAAATAATTAGAGTCAATATTACCATTAGTAAATTGAAATCCGCTAAAGGTGATGTAATTTCCATTTATATTAATGTCATCATATCCATTTAAAAAAACTCCTCCTGGAGTTTGCGCTTTTACAACAATGTTGCTTTTATTAATATTTAATGTAACATCTTGATACGTTCCGTTTGCAAGTATTATAATATCTCCAGCAACGGAACTGTTACAAGCCGTTTGTAATGCTGCAATTGAACTTACATTTATTGTTGCTGCTTTAATTGATGTTGGAGTAATTAGAATTAATAAAACACAAGCAAATAAAGAGTTATATAATTTTTTCATAATTGAATTAATCTACTTTTTGATAATAAATTTAATGGTTTTAGAAACATTATTATTTAATATTTCTGCAAAATAAATTCCATCGGACAAATCAGTCACATCATAATTAAACGATAATTTATCTTCCGAGAAATCAATTACCTCCTTTTGTTTTTTCACTAATTGACCATTACTGGTATAAACAGAAATTTTAATATTGGAATCAAACGGAATTTTAGAATGAATTGTAAATTGCGATTTTGCAGGATTTGGATCAATAAACAAGTTATTTTCAAAACTTACGGTATCTATTTGATTATTAGACAAAATATCCAATCTATCATTTAATTGTGCAATAAATAAACTCGGAATTGCTGCTATGTGAGTTCCTTGCGACTGAACTACTCCAATTGGTTCGGTAGTAGCATCGCCAACACCAGTTATAACAGGGCTAAGACATCCAATGGACCAATTTATTTCATCACCAGGAGGATCTTGTACAACCATTCTTGCAGCATTACAATTCCAAAACATAGTTTGTCCACCTGCCCAGCCATGACCACTTCCCATAACCAATCGGTTTTGAACATCCATGCTTCCGTTACCCGTTAAATTATCAAATAATATCCCGGTAGACCATCGGTGGTGAGGGCCAATATCACTATTTTGAAGTGTAGAAGAAGAGTTGTAAAAAACATTAGGTCCGCAGGTTCTGCTTCCATTAACAAAATCGTGACGACCATCTCTAGTAACACAATTTTGAACCAAACTACGTTGTCCATCAATATCAAAGGAATACCTTCTTCCGCCATCAATGGTTGATTTCGCATCCAGCATTTTACAAGAATCTACAGTAATAAAACTAGCATGAGAATTTATATGTACTGCACAATATCCAAAATAATAAACTTCTAAATTTTTAGCCCAACTATTGTAAATGTTTTCAAATGCTACTGCTTCCCATCCATGATTTTCGTCTGTAGCCGAAGCATAAGTAGAAGAAATTCGCATATTTTCAATACCACAATTTTGAATTCTACTATCGGTAAATTTCACTAATTCTCCAGTAGAATATACAGGATCAATAATGTCCATAATTGGCGCATCCAAAGTGATTAGATTGCCACTTATTGCCATTATTTTTCTTTCGGAATTCATATCGTAAGCACTTGCAGTCCAATCTACCGCAGTTGGATCAATTGCAGATAATAAATTCATTCCTAATAAACTTATCCAAGCGTCATTCGGAATTCGGTGAACAAAAACCTTATCCCCAACTGCAAATGTATGTCCGGGAGCAACAGTAATTTGTTTTTTTCCAATTGGTACATATAAATCGGTTATTGCTTTTTTTGTTGCTGCTGTATAAATATATGGAGTCCCAGAAGCACCTAAAAAAGAAAATAATGTAAATTGGGATGTTTTAGTTCCAATAAAATTGGTACCGTTTCCGTCAAATCCAACTCCGCGGAGTACGATACCACTTGCTGGTATCGTTACCATATCACTAACATTGTAAGTTCCCGCAGTAAAAAGAATGGTGCCTCTAAATCCGTTAGCATCCAAGGGCATTGCTGCAACTTGATTAACTGCATTTTGTATGTTGGCTAAATTATCGCCAACTACAGGATTTACTGTAAGAACAACGCCAATAGTAGGAATTGGAGCCTCACTATTTTTATAGCCAACAGCACTAAAATCGGGAACACTATTTCCTTTGGCATCGGCAGTATAAACAAGATGACCATCCGTTCCAACAGAAACTAAAGTGGATGTTTGACCATAACTAGTTCCTTGTACTACAACAAGAAGTAATAATATAGATACAAGGAAATAGTTATTTTTCATTTTATTTATAATTAAAAGAAATTATTTTTTGGCTTCCTGACTTTTAAAAAACGCTATCATTTTAGATTTCAATTCTTTAGAAGTCGAAGTGTAATTTTTATCGTTAACAACATTTACGGTTTCCAAAGGATCTTTCACATAATCATACAATTCAGAAGCATAAACTTGCGCTTCATTAAACGATTGTTTACTAGTAAAATTATTCATCCAAATAGTAAAACGGAATTTATCGGTTCTTAAACTGTAACCCATAATTTTCGGATCGGTGTAGCCTAATTTTGTCATTTCGGCTTTCTTCAATTTTCTTGGATATTGACTTATAGAGTATTCTTTACCTGCTAATTTATTATTTAGCATTAAAGGTTTTAAACTTTTTCCGTCTAAATTTTTTGGAATTGCAACACCTGCTAAATCACAAATAGTTGGAAAAACATCTACAAATTCGGTAAGAGAACTTGTTTTTCCTGCTTTTATTCCAGGACCAGCAATTAGTAAAGGTGCTCTTGTGGCTTCTTCAAAATTAGTGTGTTTATGCCATAAATCATGGTCTCCTAAATGCCATCCGTGGTCTCCCCAAAGTACAATAACCGTATTTTCAAGGGTTCCTAAGGATTCTAAAGTATTTAATAAAATTCCTACTTGAGCATCCATATAGGATACTGCTGCATAGTAGCCATGAATAAGTTCTTTTTGTTTTTCCAATTTCAAACCAATTCGAAGAGAATCTGCAGGTAAAGTTGCAAACTCTGGAATATCAACATAATTGCGTAATTCACCCGATTGGTGGTAAGCAATAAGAGGTCCGTTTTTAGAATGTTCTTGAAAAGTTGCAATAGGCATAGCATCTCTATCGTATAAATCCCAATATTTTTTAGGTGCTACAAATGGCAAATGCGGTCTATGAAAACCTACTGCCATAAAAAATGGTTTTTCACTTTTAGAAAATGCAATGATTTGATCTTTTGCCAATAAAGCAATTACACCATCTTCATAAGCCGTATCAGGCACATCAATGCACTCTGTTGAAGGCCCTTTAATGCTTTTAGGATTTTCATCATTTGCTTCTAAATCTTTATTTTTTAATTTTCGCTCCGCAATTATTTCGGGAGTCATTTTTTCTTTGGTCTCCTTTAATTGGTATTGGCCATTTGCTGGTTCTCCTAAGTCTTTAGGGAAATCTGATTCTTTTGATTTAATATATGGAACACTCCAAGATGCAGGATCTACGCCACCAATAGCACTTGATGGATGGTATATTTTTCCGATACCCGCAGTTTCATATCCTTGCGAAATTAAATATTGCGGAAGTGTAACTAAATCCGGATTTACATCCCGCATTTGAGTGGTTAAATTCCAAACTTTAGTTACATCCGGTCGAGTTCCCGTCATTAAACTTGCTCGTGTGGGTCCGCATACGGCTTGTTGGCAATAATTTCTGTTAAAAACAGTTGCCATTTTTGCCAATCTATCAATATTTGGAGTTTTCACTAAGGTATTTCCATAGCAACCCAAAAGCGGCTTTAAATCATCTACAGCAATAAATAAAATATTAGGTTTATTGGTTGTTTTCTTTTGAGCAAAAACAGAAGTTGAAATTGCAAATAAGAATACAAAAGCAGAAAAATGGATACTTTTTTTAATCATTACGGGGTACTTTTATTGTTGTTTTACTTCTTTAGATTTGAAATAATCTACGATTTTTTTATCTAATTTGGCAGCAATTGCAGCATAGTTTTTATCCTCCGAAACATTTACTTTTTCTAATGGATCTTTTACATAATCGTATAATTCTCTTGCATAAACTTTATCTGCACTATAGGCTTGATCGCTAGTGAAATTTTTCATCCAAACGGTATAGCGGTATTGTTCAGTTCTCATAGAATATCCCATAAGTTTACCTTTTCCGTCTTCTACTTTATTAATATCGGCTTTATCCATTTTTCTAGGATATTGGCTCATTGCAAAATCTTTTACCGATGCTTTGTTGTTTTTCATAACAGGAACCAAACTTTTACCATCTAAATAGGCTGCTGGAGTACCGCCAGATAATTCGCAAAGTGTAGGAAATACATCCACAAATTCGGTCATTGATTTTGTTTGACCAGCCTTCATTCCTGGAGCAACAATAATTAAAGGTGCTTTGGTTGCTTGTTCATAATTAGTGTGTTTTCCCCACATATCATGATCGCCAAGGTGCCATCCGTGATCGCCCCAAAGCACAATAATAGTGTTATTAAGTGTTCCTAATTTTTCTAAAGTATTTAACAAAATCCCTACTTGAGCATCCGAATAAGAAACAGCAGCATAATAAGCATGTACTAATTCTTTTTGTTTTTCAATGGTTAAACCAATTCGGTTGCCATCTTTTTTATCGTATTTAGCAAATTCTTTAACTCCTGTGTAACTACTTAATTCCCCAGAATTTTGATATTCAAAATCCTTGCTATTAGCCGCTTGTTCCTGAAATTCTGCTACAGGCATATCTTCACGTTTGTATAAATCCCAATATTTTTTTGGAGAAACGAAAGGTAGGTGTGGTTTACGAAATCCAACTGCCATAAAAAACGGTTTGTTTTCTTTAGTTAATTTAATGATTTGTTTTTCTGCTAATAGTGCACTAACACCATCATCATAAGCGTTGTCTGGCATATCAAGACATTCAAAAGCAGGACCTCTTAATCCACCACCATCTTCATCTAAATCGTCTTTTTTGCCTTTCTTTTTCTCTTTATCTTTTCCTTTGCCTTTCTCTTTTTCATCTGCTCCTACA
This sequence comes from Flavobacteriaceae bacterium, assembly GCA_947446865.1. Classification (GTDB taxonomy): domain Bacteria; phylum Bacteroidota; class Bacteroidia; order Flavobacteriales; family Flavobacteriaceae; genus Flavobacterium. The sequence continues at coordinate 49,456 of CANFHX010000012.1, forward strand.
ACTTCCTCTTCCTTTGCTTGTTGTGCTTGTTGTGCTTTTAATTCGGGAGATTGGTAGTGTTTTTGAACTGGGAATCCATTAAAATAATCCGATTCTTTTGGAACTAAAAAAGGAATAGTCCAAGATTGTGGGTCGAATTTTTTATCTACACAACTAGGATGAAATATTTTTCCAACCCCCGATGTGGTATATCCTTGGCTGATAAAATATTCTGGAAGAGTGATAATGTTAGGATTCATGTCTCTCATCTTAGTATGTAAATCTCGTATTTTAGTTACATCTGGTCGTAAACCGGTTAACAAACTAGCACGTGTTGGTCCGCAAACTGCTTGTTGGCAATAATTATTTAAAAATACAGTTCCCATTTTTGCTAAACGGTCAATATTTGGTGTTTTAACAATGGTGTTTCCATAACAACCTAACACGGGTTTCAAATCATCAATAGCGATGAAAAGTACATTAGGTTTTGATTTTTCTTGAGCAAATAAAGGAGATAGTGATAGTATACCTAAAAGTGCGGTTGCGATTAATTTTTTCATTAAAATTTATTTGTTATTTGTAGTTGTTTTTTTTTGATTAGGACTATTTAAATTGGATAAGGTTTAAAAATGTTTTATCTATTTAATACCCATAAAAGTGGGTATCTAACGGGGGTATTTCTAATTATTTCGGGAGTTGTAGAATTCGGATTCAGCGATTTCCACAAATCAATATATTTATTATTTTTAAAGGCTAGCCCACCAAAAAGTAAACTCGATTGTCGCACTGGCCATTCGTCCCAATACATTACATCGTGCTGGTAGGGCCAAAGCGATTTATTTTCAACATACGGAAACATAAATTGCATCCCTAATTCTATATTTCTTCCATCCGTTGTGGTATAGGTAAAAAGATTGTCTTTTTTAGTGGATAATATTTGACAAATACTAGACATCGCATCTAAATTAAACAAAGAATATCCATAGGGTTTCGTTCTTTTCAATTCCAATGGAAAACTTCCATCTTTCTCCATTTGATTTGGTAAAAGAGTCGATTTGTAAAAATTTCTACAATAATCCATAGTTTTTTCATCCTTTATCAATGCCGCAAAAGCCGCTACTTGCATGGTCCAACACACACTGTGGTTGTTGCCATTATCTCTTTCGGATATTCCGTATTCATGGGTAGTTATCCAATTAAGATAATCAGAAAACCATAATTTTATAGTTGCTAAATCGGCTTTGGAAAGTGCTTTAGAATTTTCAATGGCTTCAATTGCTTTGGTAACTTCCACTAAGTGAACGGTATCAATAATTCCTATTCCACGGCCAGTTGCAACTCCTTTTATTGCCTGTGCATAAAGCAAATTAGGATTCATTTTAGTATCTTGATTTACAAACCAAGCCTGCAAATGAAGTACTAATTGTTGCGCATATTTTTCGTCTTTTGTTAAAACATAAGCCGATGCTAAGGCTCCTGAAATTTGACTAAAACGAATTAACGCTTCTCTATGAGCCGTAAAATTTGTGGGATTGGTAAAGCCATCTTTTCTTATATAAGGCCCATCAGGATTTTTTTCATCGGGCCACCAATAATCGCCTTCCGAGTAAAAATCATGGTTGTTTCCAGCACTTCTAGTACAAGAAGAATTGGTAACTGTTACCGGAGTTTCAGTCAAATATAATTCGGCATTTTTAAGCACGCGACTTCTTTCCATTTCATTTAAATTAAATGCCATTTTAGGAGTAGAGCAACTAGTAAGAATACTATTTGCAAACAAAATAACACCTATAAGTTTTAATTTTTTCATTTGAAAAGAGGTAATAGACCTAAATTATTATTTTTTGAATTTTAAATATTCTCCTTTAAAATTTTGATTTAAAATATTCATCTCAATAGAATCTCCAATGGCATTCGGAATCACTTCAATTGCTGCTTTTCCGTTGGACATTTTAATGGATTCGCTTCCGGTTGGTGTCCCTTGATTTTTTAAAGTTTGTCCGCCAGACAAACATTGAAAATAAACTCGTTCTTCATAATCTAAACAACGTAAGTTATTTTTATCTACAGCAATAGCAGTAACTAAATAATTGCCGTTTTTTAATTTTTCTGCTGATAATTTTAATCCATCTGCAGAACCGTTTTTAGTGAAACGATAATTTACATCAATAGTATCGGAAACTTTAGATTCGTCCTTTGAAATTCCAACAGCAACAAAGGTATTTTTCCCTTCTGCAAAATTCACTTCCCAAGTCAATCCGCAGGCAGGATAAGCAGTGATATCTCTATCTTTAATCCCTAAAGAAACACCGTTTTGGAAGAATTCTACCTTAGGACAGTTACTAAATACATTCAATATTCTTGGTGTGTTTTTTGGTCCTTGGCGCTCGGTCCAAGTATGGGATTCTATATAAGTAAAAGGTTTTTCACTCCAATAACTTTTAAAAACATAATATGCATCTTTAGGATTTCCGTTTCTGTCTACTAATCCTTTTTGATTCATATACGGAATATCATCTTCTGGACGCAAAGGCGTTGCAAAGTCTTTAAAAGACCATTGAAGGTTACCCACAAAAGTTGGATCGTTTTCGGAAATATGCAAATGCCAATCGAATAAATCCACAATATAATTTTCGCTCCAATCTCCTATTTGGGCAATATTGGCAACTTTAGTTTGCACAATCGCTTCTTCCCAACCTTCTGATTTTATTTGACCTTCCCCATTAATTGGATTTTCAGAATGGCGTCCTACATGGCTATCCCCGCCATATTCGGCATGAATAAAATGTTTGTAATCTAATTTATATTTATCAATGGCTTTCTTGTAACTTTTGAAACTACCTGAATACCAACCCGACCAAATAGAAGGAGAAAATACATCTACAATTTTAGAACCTTCTTCGTATTTACGAATTACAGTTTTTCTAGTTGGATCTAATTTGTGGCTAATATCATTAAGTTCGGATAAAAACACATTCATCCGTTCGGTATTATCGCCGTCTTTAAAATCGGGCAGCCAACTCATTTCATTTCCTAACGACCAAAGAATAATAGATGGGTGGTTATAGTTTTGATGAATCATTTCAACAAGCATGTTTTTGGCATTGGTTTGCCAAACTTCATTTCCAATACCACCACGACACCATGGTAATTCATCCCAAACTAATAAACCTAGTTCGTCACACGCCTTATAAACTTCTGGATCTTGAGGATAATGCGCCAATCGAACAAAGTTTGCACCCATTTCTTTTATAGATTCCATGTCTTTTCTCTGTTGCTCGTTAGACATTGCTGCTCCAACGCCTGCATGCTCTTCATGACGGTGTGTGCCTCGAATTAAAACTCTTTTTCCGTTAAGGAAAAATGGACCATTGTCTTTAAATTCGAACCATCTAAAACCAACTTTATCTTGAATTTTATCTTTCTCAATTCCGTTTTCCAACAAGGAAACCGAAACGGTATATAAATTTGGTTGGTTAATATCCCATAACTCCGGATTTTTGATATTATTGAAATCAATTGAAGTTTCTTCGCCAGATAAATTGCCTTTTTTGGTTGCAATTAATTTTCCTTTCGGATTAGTTACTTGTGCGATATAAGTAAATTGACTTGCATTTGCACTATTTTTTACGGTGGCAACTAAGTTTAAAGATGCTGATTTTTCAGATACTTGAGGGGTAATTATCTTAATGTTGTCAATATTATTTTTGAACATGGATAGCAACCAAACATCTCTTGTAATTCCGCCATAAATTATGAAATCACTTTTTTGTGAAGGAATTACTTCAATATTATAACTATTATCTACGCGAACCAAAACTTCGTTAGATCCTTCGGTAATAAATTTAGTAATATCCAAAGTAAAGCCAATGTACCCGCCAATGTGTCCTCCAACATCTTTACCGTTTACATATACTTTAGTGGTTATATTAGAACCTTCAAAGTATAATTTATATAATTTATTAGCATCAATATTGGTTATAACCAGATTCTTTTTGTACCAACTAGCACTTCGTCTGTAACCTGGATCGTTATCGGTAGCATCCAGACTGTTCCAACTATGAGGCAAATTTAGGGTAACCCAATTAGTAGCGTTTTTTGCTTCGTTTATATTTGGTGTTTCATTTTCTAAATAATTCCAATTACTATCAATATTAGTTTTAGTTCGTTCGATGCTTTCTGATTTTTGAGCATAAAAAGAATTGAAACTAAATAAGGTAATTATAATTAGTAAATGAGAGTTGTAGCGAATGTTGAATTTCATAAATTATAGGGCTTGTTTTCTAATAATTGCTTCTAAAAAATAATAATCTGCATAGGTTATTGGTTGGTCAATTTCATCTTTTTTAGGCCAATTGCCAGTGCTATGGTCAAGAATAAAAGGTCCTTTCACAGATTCATTTAATAAATAGTTATCGGTGCATAAAGTATTTATTACCTTGTTGGCATAATTTAAGTACGTTTTGTTTTTGGTAAACGAGTATAATTCTATCAATGCCGAAGCCATTACGGCCGATGATGAAGCATCTCTGGGAGAATTAGGAATACTAGTATCATTGAAATCCCAGTAGGCAATTCCATCTACAGGCATATTTTTATTATTAATATAATATTTTGCTGTTGCTTCTGCTTGTTTTAGGTATTCTTTGTTTTTTGTGTAGCGATACGCCATAGTGAAACCATAAACAGCCCAAGACTGACCTCGAGCCCAAGAAGATTGATCATTGAAACCTTGGTGCGTTCCTCTGCTTCTTACCACACCAGTAATTGTATCATAATCTACAACATGAAAACAGCTGTTGTCTTTTCTGAAATGATTTTTTAAAGTGGTATTCGCATGTTTAATGGCAATGTCTTTAAAGCTATTGTCTCCAGATAATTTTGAGGCTTCAAACAATAATTCTAGATTGAGCATATTATCAATAATTACCGGAAAATCCCAAGATTCTTTATTGTGATCCCAAGAACGAATAGCACCTATTTTCGGATTAAAACGAGTAATTAAAGTTTGAGCACTTTTAATAATTATTGCTTTGTATTTTTCGTTTTTTTCAACCAGCATCCCTTTACCAAAACTGCAATATACTTTAAAACCCATGTCATGAGTTTTTCCGTTAAATTTTTCTTTTTCGATAAAAGCATTCCATAAGGCTGCTTTTTCTTTAAATCGAACATCGCCGGTTAGTTGATAAATTTGCCATAGATTACCTGGAAAAAAACCACTAGTCCAATCTTTAGAAGGAACTGTTTTTACTTTTCCAGAAGCAACATTCATGGTTCTAGGAATTGCAATTGAATCTATTGGGAAATCTAAAAGTTTTAAAAACCTTGCATTAATTTCTTTTTTAAGCGGAAGATTGTTTGAAGTGTTTTGAGATTGGCAATTAAAATTGACTATCGTAACTATAAATATAAAAAATAAAGAATTGATTTTCTTCATAATTGGAATTTGAAAAATTGGTTAATAGCATCCTAGATTTAAATCAAGTTTTAAAACAAAAAAAGATTGAGCATTAATAAACTCATGGAGATTATTAAAACAATCAAAACGGATTGAAATAAGTTGATTTTAATTTTTTTGGATTTCATTTCACAAAAATAGAAGTAGTTAAGATTTTAAAAATCCAAAATAGGGTATTCAAAAATCCAAAAAAATCAAAAAACCACCCAAAACTTTAGACTTTAGAGTCGTCTGAGAATTTGTTTAGGTATTGTGTTGGTGTCTCTCCAAACTTCTTTTGAAAACATTTACTAAAATATTTAGGATTATTAAACCCTACTTTATAACTAATTTGGGAAATGTTTATCTTGTTTTGTTCCAATAATTGAGCCGCTCTTTTCATTCTAATTTCATGAATGAATTCATTAGGTGTAAAGTTGGTCCATGCCTTTATTTTAGTAAAAAGCATCGTTCTACTTACACCAAGTTCGGAACAGAAAAACGGAATGTCAAATTGTTCATTGGATATGTTTTCTTCTACAACTTTGAAAGCCTTTTTTAACAATTGTTCATCTAATGAAGAAACAACAATTTCACTTGGTGTAAAATTATCTTCGGAGGAAAATTTAGTTTTTAATCGTTGTTTAGAAATTAATAGATTTTTAATTCGTAATTTAAATTCAACCAAGTTAAATGGTTTACTAATATAATCATCTGCCCCACTTTCTAATCCTTCAATTTTATAAATTAAGGAAGATCTAGAAGTAAGTAAAATTACTGGTATATGACTCGTTTTGATGTTTTCTTTAATTTTAGAACACAATTCTGTACCTACCATTTCGGGCATAATTACATCACTCACAATAAGGTCAGGTATAAATTTTAATGCTTTTTTAAGCCCAATAGCCCCATTTTCAGCAGTAATAACATTGTAGTCTTCTTTAAGTAGATTCTTCATAAAGGACCGTAAAATTTTATGGTCTTCTACTATTAAAACAGTTAATTTATCTTCGGTATTTTCTAAATCATTTAAATCGTCTTCTTGAACAATTTCAGCAGGATTTAATTGAGATGTATATTGTTCAAGATCATCACTTATCTTGAAGTCTTTTAAAATTTCTTTATCTAAAAGATGGTTTCTTCCCAGAAGCATTTTTACTTTAAACACAACCCCTTTCGTAGTTTTATTTTCAACCGTAATAGTTCCTTTATGAAGATTTATGATGTTTTTTACAATAGACAAGCCAATGCCAGTACCTTTATTATAATTTATTTGCTCATTGTTGTGTGCTGGAATTTCAAAAAACAAATCAAAAATTTTATCCACGTGTTCTTTCGCAATACCAATACCTGTATCTTCTACTTCGATAATTATTTGGCCTTCTTCTTTTCTTATTTTTACTGCAATTTCTCCGCCTATTGGGGTATATCGAAAGGCATTGGATATTAAATTATAAAAAACACGTTCTAATTTAAATCGGTCAAAATAAACTAATATCTCCTCATCAGAAGATTCAAAAGTATATTTATAATCGCCATCTTTGGCAAATTCTGTAAAGGATAAAAAGATTTCTTTGATGTATTTTACAATATTTCCTTCGGCAGTTTCTAAAATAAATTGATTGTTTTCAAATTTTCTGAAATCCATCAATCTATTAATTAATTTCAGCAAATGATTGGCGCTACTTTCTATAACAAGTAGTTTTTTATACATTGCATTGGGACCATTATAGTTTAAAAGAATCTGTTGTAAAGGCCCTAAAATCAGTGTCAAAGGAGTTCTAAACTCATGAGAGATATTAGTGAAAAATTGTAGCTTTGCACTGTTATCCTCCTTACTTCTTTCACTTTCTCTGTATTCTAATAATAAATCTTGGCGGAGTTTTTCTTTGGATTTTATTATCCAAATTAAACCATAAAGGGAAACACATAATAATATTGTAAATAAAGAAAGTGCCCACCAACTTTTCCATGGTGCTGGTTTTACAACTATTTCTAAAGTTGTTGGTTCGGCATTCCAAACACCGTCATTATTAGCTCCTTTAACCTCAAAAACATAAGTGCCTGAATTTTGGATAGTAAAAGTGGCTTCGGTATTGGAAGTGCTTATCCATTGGTTATCCAAGCCAACTAATCTATATTTATATTTATTATTTGTAGAATTAATAAAATTAGGAATTGCAAAAGTTATGGTAAAATTGGCTTTATCATAACTTAAGGTAAGTGAGTTGGTAAATGCAATTGATTCTTCTAAAATATCATTTTCATTAGCAACATTTATAGATTTGTTAGCAACTTTAAAATCGGTTAATATAACTTGTGGAGTATATTTATTGATTGGGAGTTTTTTAGTGTCAAAATATGTTATGCCCGATGGTCCACCATAATAAAATTTATTATAACCAATTTGTAGAAAAGCATTGTCATTAAACTCGTTACTAATTAAACCATCTTTTTGATCGTAAATAAAACTAGATTTATTTAATAAATTATATTTTATAATACCATAATTAGAGCTTATCCATAAGTTATTATTATCATCTTGGGAGATAGAATGAATTGCGGTTACCTCCGAATCTTCTTTTTTAATATTTATTTTATTAAAATTAGTCCCATCAAATTCATATAGCCCTTTTGCCTTAGTACCTATCCATATTTTACCTTTTTTGTCTTGAAATATAGACAATATATCGTCTCCCGAAAGTAATTTATTATCAAAAAAGTAATGTTTTATATGGTACACATTATTATCCAAGTCATTCAAATTGATAACATTTAAACCACTTTGTGTGCCTATCCATAAATTATCATTTTTATCAATTAACAAGGTTCGAACTCTGTTATTAGTTAAAAAATTATCCGAATAATTATCATTCCCAATTATTTGATAGGTTTTATTGTTGCTATCATATCGTATTAATCCTTTACCGAAAGTACCTAACCAAAAAATGCCGTTTTTCCTTCCTTTTGTTATAACATAAACACCCGATTCTTTTAGAATGATTTTTAAATCAGGAGCGATAATTTCATTTACAAATCTTTTTGAATTGATGTCGTAAGCTGCAAGGCCTTCGGTAAAAGTTCCTATCCAAAGAATGCCTGTATTAGAAAGGCATAAGGATTTAATATTATCTACAGAAACACCAATTGAGGATAACGAATTTATCTTTGTTGTCGTTGCTGTTTTACTGTTAAAAACAGTAATTCCGCCTCCTTCTGTACCGATATAAATATTTTTATTAGCATCTGCCGCTATCGAACTCACCACATCATAACTCAGTGCGTTTAATCCTGAATTTTGATTTAAATTATTGAAATTATTATTGGATTCATCCCAAAAACTAATTCCGTTGTAATAAGAACCAACCCAAACTGAACCTTTTTTATCTGTAAAAACAGTTTTAATTTTCCCGAAACTTGTCTTTTTTTCTGGGCTATTGTATACTTTACTTATAAATCCATTGGTTTGAATTGTACTTATTCCATTATAAGACCCAACCCAAGCAACCCCTTTTTGGTCAAAATCTAATGATCTAACGTCCGCATCAATTTGGTTTTGATTTACTGAAAACGGAATTAATTTATTCGAAATTGTATTTAGTTTTAAAAGTCCATTTGCTTTAGTAGCCACCCACAAATTCCCTAATTTATCTTCCTTAATATCTTGAACGTAAACACTTTCATTATTTGCAGTGTAATACTGCTTGAACACAAATGAATTGCCTTTTCGACTTATTAATTGGCATAATCCTTTAGAAGTCCCAACCCAAATTGCTCCTTTTTTAGTTTCAAAAATATTTACAACAAAGTTATTAGGTAGGCTTGCATTGTTTTTTGAATTATGAGAAATCGTTGTAAATTGTTGCGTAGCTTTATTAAAAATGGATATTCCGCCTGCGGTTGCTATCCAAATTTCATTTTTAATTTCTTTAATATCCCAAATAGTATTATTAGACAAGGTATTTTTACCATTACCATGAAAATAATGTTTAAAAATATTAGTACTGGGATTATAACAATTTAATCCGTTATAAGTTCCAATCCATAAATACCCCGTTTTATCGCCTTCTATAGAAAGAATGTCATTATTACAAATGGATAAGGTATCTTTTGGGTCGTTACGAAAAACTTTAATACTACTACCATCGTATCTATTAAGTCCGTCCCGAGTCGCAAACCACATTTGACCAGGAGAATCTTGATAAATTGCAATAACAGAACTTTGGGAAAGTCCATTAGCAGTAGTAATATTTTTTAATCTGTATAGGTTAGATTGGGAGAAAGCACTAACAGATAAAAAAATAAAAATAAAAGAGAAAAGTAGGTTTTTCATATTTTTTTTATGAAAAATAATTAGATTATTTATTCACTTTGTGAAATTAATAAATTAACCATTAATAAGCAAAGAAATTATTTTAAACGTTTTTTTAATTGATAATTATACAATGAAGGAATTTTTTTCATGGACTGATTAACAAATTCAATATACGCGTCTGGGCCATATTTAACAGTGAAATTCCTGTTTCCGTTTATTCCTATTATCCTTGCAAATGGACCTTCCTCCATCCCGTTAAGTTCAATAGGCACGTTGAGATTATTGCCTGAAATAGCAACGGTAATATTCCAAAATGTAGAATAAGCGCCGTGAGATGGTTTCCAATAACTCGCACCTCCACCTGCAAAAAGAGGGTACGTATTATCGGTATTTGGTTCAAAATGTACTTTGATGTTATCAAATAAATTTTGATGGTTGGCACCTGCATGTTGGTCTAAATCGGGATCGGTAAAAATCTCACAATTTTCGTATACATTTTTAGTAGAAAAAGTATTGAAACTTAATGGATGTACTGCTTTATTGTAAACCTTTAAATTTTCAACCAATACATTATGAACGCCACCCATCGCAACAGTATAATGGGCGATATTTTTCCCTTCAGTAACAATATCTTTAATAGTAACATTGGCAATTTCTTCGGTTAAAATACCACTATCTGCATTGTTAATCGTAACATCCGTTACCCAACTATTGAAAATTCGAGTCAGAAAAATTCCATTAAATCCTGGTTCTACATGGTGAGCTACACGAGGAGCATCGGGGAATGACATTCGTAAATGTTCAATACCTACTTCGGATAAGTGATTCCATTCTACTAATAATGCTTGGTAATTTGGTTTAATATCAATAAGCAAAGGTGTTTTAATAGTAACTTTATTTTTAGATATTGCTTCTATTTCAACTTGTTGACGAACAAGAGGCAAAGAGGGAAGTTTCCAATGGGAGGAACCGATTTTTACCTTTGAATTTTTATACAAAGCTTCAATTATTTCGCCTTTTTCTCCGTCTTTATTAAATAGATCTAATTCCACTACATCTCCTACTTTTAAACCGTTACTATCTGAAATATAAAATACATTTTCACCTCTTTTTCCTTTCAAAACTTTTGCTAGAATATTCTGAGTAGCATCGTATTTATCTAAATAATATTTAACACGTTGTTTCGGGACTTGTGTCCAAATAAATCCTCCCGACCAGGCAAATTGAGAAAATGGTAAATCAATATTATTCTCTTTTTCAACTTGTCGCTTATCTGTGGTGGTTAAATATTCTCTTAATTCCGCTAATGATTCTTGGTTTTTCATATAAATAAGTGGCCTCGGACAAAAAATTTCTGTTCCTTCTTTTCCAGAACCAGCGCCTCGTAACACAAAATTACTGCGTTCGATATATAAAATATCACTAAGTATTATTTTCCCTGCTGGCAACTGCAAAACAACGTTTCCTTGAACTTCATTTGCCGCTTTAAATGCTTTTAGTAGCGCCTTAGAATCGTCTAAATCATCATTAGCAATAACTCCATAATCGGCAGCTAAAATAATTTTTTCTTTAATTTCAGGAATTTCACTAGTACCAAAATGGTAGCCCGCATAACTAAAATCAGGTAAGAAATTTTGTGAAGAAACTTCTTTGTCGCTAATTATTTTTGGTATTTCTTGTGAGTATAGAGAAGCTATGGTAAACAAAAATAAAACACAACAAATTTTTATCGGTTTTAAATGGATTATTTTGAAAATTGAATTCATTTGTAAAATTATAAAAGTGAAATTATCAAAGGGCTATTTCTTAAAAAAAACCTATTTCACAATTATTGAAAAGTGAAATAGATTTTTAAAATAATTTGCATTTATTTGTTATAAATCGGTAATCGGACTGTATTTAGGTACTAGTAATTTTATTACAGACCAAGCAATTAAATAGGCTACCGCACATAAAACAAACATTATAGTATAACCCGTTTGAACGTGTCCTAGTCCTTCGTAATAATCAAATAAATAACCGCCTAATTTGGAAACTAATACGCCTCCAATTCCGCCAGCCATTCCTCCAATTCCAATTATGGAACCAATTGCTTTTTTTGGAAACATGTCGGATACCGTAGTGAAAATATTAGCAGACCATGCCTGATGTGCAGATGCTCCTACTCCAATTAAAATAACAGGAATCCAAAAAGTAAAATGTCCTAGTGGTTGTGCTAATAATACTACTAACGGGAATAAAGCAATGAAAAACATGGCTTTAAGTCGGCCGTCATAAGCAGTATATCCTTTATTAATAAAATACATTGGAAACCATCCGCCAAAAATACTACCCACCATAGTCATGCTATAAAGCACTGCTAATGGAAGTACAATATCGGTTCCTTTCATGTCAAATTGTGCCTCAAGGTATTTTGGTAACCAAAACAAAAAGAACCACCAAATTCCATCGGTCATGAATTTTCCAAACACAAAAGCCCAAGTTTGTTTGTATCCTAATAATTTAAACCAAGCCACTTTTTCTTCTTTAGTGTCGGAAACGTTTTCAATTACTTCTGTTTCATCGGAATTTATATAATCGTATTCGGCTTTGGTCAATCTTTTTTGTTTGGATGGTATTTCATAAAAAATAAACCAAAAAATAACCCAAATAAAACCAATTACTCCTACTAGGATAAAAGCAAATTCCCAACCATATAATTCTGCAATAATAGGAACCGTTAAAGGGGCTAAAATTGCACCAACATTAGATCCTGAATTAAAAATTCCAGTGGCTAGGGAACGTTCCTTTTTTGGGAAGTATTCTGCCACAGCCTTTATTGCTGCAGGGAAATTTCCAGATTCTCCAAAACCTAAAACGGCTCTAGACAACATAAATCCCGCAATAGAAACAGGCACTGCTCCAACTCCAATCCAAACCATAAAGGTGGAAAATGCTGTTCCAACAGGCAACGAATAGGCATGCATAATTGCACCTAATGACCAAACTATAATTGCTAAAATATAGCCTTTTTTAGTTCCTAATTTATCTATTATTCTTCCTGCAAAAAGCATTGAAATAGCATAAATGAATTGAAATACTGCCGTTATATTTGCATAATCGCTATTAGACCAATTAAATTCTTCGGATAACTTGGGTGCTAATAAACTTAATACTTGACGGTCAAGATAATTTACGGTTGTTGCAAAGAAAAGTAGACCACAAATGGTCCATCTATATTTCCCTACGGATTGATTCATTTCTTTCATAATAAGTTTAGTTTGGTTTGGATTGGTTGGTTTAATTGTATTTCTTTTAGTTGAATTTATTATAGTTTATTGATATCAAAATAGGTTTCGGCATTTTTATAACAAATTGCTTCCACCATGGCTCCAATATGTTTTGTGTTATTTGGTAGTTCACCTTTTTCCATTTCATCTCCAAGAACATTGCATAAAATGCGTCTAAAATATTCGTGTCTCGGAAAAGAAAGAAAACTTCTAGAGTCAGTAACCATTCCAACAAATCGGCTTAATAAACCAAAGTTGGAAAGCACATTTAATTGTTTTTCCATGCCGTCTTTTTGGTCTAAAAACCACCAAGCAGCACCATATTGCATTTTGCCTGCTACTTTGCCATCATTAAAATTGGCCGCCATTGCAGCAAACATTTCGCTATCTCTTGGGTTCAAATTGTATACAATGGTTTTGGTTAGTCCGTTACATTGGCTTAAACGTCCAAAGAACTTGCTCATGTTATCGGCCATATTCAAATCGCCAAGCGAATCAAATCCTTGATCGGGACCAATATCTTGTAGCATTTTGGCATTGTTATTTCGTATTGCTCCAACATGAAATTGTTGCGCCCAAGATTTGGCATTATTCATCAAAGCTAATTCAAATAAAACAGCCGATTTGTATTTATTGATTTCTAAAACAGAAACTACTTCTCCTTTTAATGCTTTTTCAAATATGGCGTTTACTTCTGTAGAAGTATATTCCTCTCCGTAGAAATTAGCATGACCATGATCGGAAATACGGCATCCCATTTCGTGAAAGAAATCGTGACGCTCTTGAAGTGCTTTTATTAAACTTGGAAAATTAGTAACGGGATAGCCAACTGTTTTTTCTAATTTCAGAATCCAATCTATAAAGGCTTGCCCTTTCTCCATTTCGGATGCTTTATCCGGACGGAAGGAAGGCAAAACGGCTATTTCAAAATTATCTTCTTTTATTTTTTGGTGGTACTGCAAATCATCCGTAGGATCATCGGTAGTTCCTACCACTTTTACATTCATTTTTCGAAGTAAATTCTTAACGCTGTATTCTGGTTTTTTTAATAATTCCGAACCTTGTTTGTAAATACTTTCGGCAGAATCTGCATCTAATAAAGTAGTGATTCCAAAATAGTTTTTTAATTCCAAATGGGTCCAATGGTACAACGGATTTCGTAAAGTATACGGAACCGTTTCTGCCCATTTGGTAAACTTTTCAAAATCGGTTGCGTTGCCCGTAATGAACTTTTCGTCCACGCCATTGGCACGCATGGCTCTGTATTTATAGTGATCGCCATCAATCCAAATCTGTGCTAGATTTTCAAATTGTCTATCTTCTGCAATGTCTTTTGGTGATAAATGGCAGTGGTAATCAAAGATGGGTTGCTTTTTTGCAAAATCATGGTACAGCGTTCTAGCCGCTTCACTATGTAGCAGAAAATCCTCCGTAATAAATATTTTATCCGACATAAATTAGTTTTAAAAAAGACTTTTTTCAATTCCCATTTCCAAACCACGCAACTCCGCAAGACCTCTTAAACGGCCAATTCCAGAATAACCCGGATTAGTTTTTTTATTCAAATCGTCTAGCATTTGATGGCCGTGATCGGGACGCATTGGAATGATTCTTTTGGTTTCTTTTTGTTTTTTTAGTATCGATTTTACTACTTCGTACATATCTACATCGCCTTCTAAATGGTTGGCTTCATAGAAATTACCTTCTGCATCACGTTGGGTACTTCGTAAATGAATAAAATTCATTTTATCGCCATGACGATCTACAATTCCTGGTAAATCATTTTCGGCAATAACACCATAAGATCCCGTACACATTGTAAATCCGTTAGACGGAGAATCAATAGCATTTAGTAATTGTATCAAATCGGCCTCAGTGCTTACCACTCTTGGTAATCCTAAAATTGGATAAGGAGGATCATCGGGATGGATAGCCATTAATACGCCAACACTCTCGGCAACTGGTATGATTTCTCTTAAGAAATAGTATAAATTTTCTTTCAATTTAGCAGCATCAATACCATCATAACCTTGAAGGACTTTTAAGAAATCTTCTACAGTATACGATTCTTCGGCACCTGGTAAACCAGCAATAATGTTTTGTTGTAATTTTATTTTATCGGCATCGGTTAACTTTTCAAAAGTCGCTTTTGCTTTCGCTTTTTGTGCTTCTGTATAAGTAGTTTCTGCTCCGGGTCTTTTTAGGATGAATAATTCAAAAGCAGCAAATTCATTGATGTCAAATCGCAATGCTTTGGAACCATCGGGCATTTCATACGATAAATCGGTTCTAGACCAATCTAAAACAGGCATGAAATTATAGCAAACAATATTTACTCCGCAAGTTGCTAAGTTTTTGATGCTTTGCTTGTAGTTTTCTATATATTTTAAATAATCTCCCGATTGTTTTTTAATATCTTCATGCACCGGAATACTTTCTACAACCGAAAAAGTCAATCCAGCCGCTTCCACTTCGTTTTTTCTTTTCATGATTTCGTCCACTTCCCACACTTGACCATTTTTAATGTGGTGTAAGGCAGTTACAATTCCGCTTGCACCGGCTTGTCTAGCGTCCGATAATTTTACAGGATCATTTGGTCCGTACCATCTCCATGTTTGTTCCATAACTTATTGTATCTAATATTAAGTACTATATTTTATACTCCGCTAAAAGCGCTAAAACCTCCATCAATAGGAATAACCACACCGGTTACAAATGAGGATGCGTCATCGCATAAATAAAGCGTAGTGCTAATTAAATCTTCAGGTTCTCCAAATCTTCCCATTGGAGTTTGATCAATAATGCTGTTTCCTCTTGGTGTCAATGCACCCTCTGGAGTTGTCAATAAAGCACGGTTTTGATCGGTTAAGAAAAATCCGGGAGCCAAAGCATTCACCCGAATTCCCACTTTTGAAAAATGAACTGCCAACCATTGCGTAAAGTTAGATACCGCGGCTTTTGCACCACTGTATGCAGGTATTTTGGTTAAAGGTGTAAAGGCATTCATTGAAGAAATATTCAAAATACTGCACCCTTTTTTACCTATCATGTCTTTTGAAAAAACTTGTGTTGGCAATAAAGTTCCAATAAAATTTAAATTGAAAACGAATTTTATCCCTTCGGCATCCAAATCAAAGAAAGTTTTGAAACCTTCGGTGGTATTTTGCAAATCCTCTTCCAATAGAAATGGATTGGATGTGGTTCCTAATGGATGGTTTCCACCAGCACCGTTTACCAAAATATCGCAAGTACCCAATTTATCATTAACTTCTTTTTTGGCTGCTTCTAAGGAATCTCTTTCTAATACATTTGCAGCAACGCCAATTGCTTTACCGCCGGCTGCATTAATTTCGTTAGCAATAGCATCTGCGGCTTCTTTTTTCAAGTCCAAAAGTGCTATTTGGTAGCCTTGTTTAGCCAATGCTTTTGCCAATGTACCACACAAAACGCCTCCTGCTCCTGTTATAACTACTGTTTTCATCTGTTAGTTTTTTATCGATTGAATTAAAGCCAAAACTGTTTTCGTTTCCGATTCGATGGTAGCATAATCTTTATCGGCCATCAATTGTTTGCTGATTAATTTGCTTCCCATTCCTACAGCAGAAACTCCTGCTTTGAACCAGCCGCCAATGTTTTCTTTAGTGGTATCTACACCTCCTGTTGGCATGAATAATAACTTTGGAAAAAGATCTTTTATTCCGCTAAGAAATTCAGGTCCTAGCATGTTGCCAGGGAAAAGTTTGATAAAGTGAATTCCAGCATTTTCGGCTGTTATTATTTCGGTTGGCGTCATGCAACCTGGGCTGTATAAAACTCCTTTGCTTTTTAAAAATGCAGCAACTTCGGGAACAAATCCTGGGCTGATGAAAAAATCAGCACCCACAGCAAAATACTCTTCGGCTTGTTGCAAGTTTTTAATGGTTCCAATTCCTAGTAATAAATCGGGCATTTCTGTATTTCTAACTTCTACCATTTTGGTGAAGTTGCTTAATGCCGATTCGCCTCGGCTTGTATATTCAACTGCTTTTATTCCGGCTCTATATATTGCTCTTAATACTTCTATGGTTACTGCTTCATCAGCATTGAAATACAAAGGAAGCATACCTTGGGCAACAATGGCATCCGATACTTTTTGGATAGTATTCATAATTTATATTTTAACTTTAATTACTACTTTTTTTATTTCGCCTTCACCAATCATTGGAGCGTGCACATCTTCTGGAAAGAAAATTGCAAATTGTCCATCAGTTAATTGGAAAAACATGTCGGGTGCATCGCTATAAAAACGCACGTCTTTGTCTGGATTATAAGCACCATTTTGTGTTTTGCACTTTTCTCTTGGTTTCCAGCCATAGGTTTCTAGACCTTTTACGCAAACTTGTATGTCGATGTTTTGATCGTGGCATTCAAATTTGGCTAGACTTGCTTCTTCGGTTTTCCCATTTGCTGTATTGACAATCAACTTCATTCCATCTGGAGTTTCTGAAACTCCTTCTTCAAGATTTGCCAAATCATTTTGTTTTAAAAACGCAAATGCATTCGCAAAAGAAGGATGTAAATTGTAGTATTTATGGGCATTATTTAGTGTATCTATTACCATGATAATTATCTTGCAACTCTACCAGAAGCATCGCCTCCCATAAGTTTGTTAACTTCATCTACAGTAACTAAATTAGCGTCACCTTTGATGGTGTGTTTTAAGCAAGAGGCTGCTACAGCAAAATCTAATGCATTTTGATCGTTATCTGGATAGGTTAATAATCCGTAGATTAAACCTCCCATAAAAGAATCGCCACCACCAACTCGGTCTACGATATCGGTAATTTGATATTGACGTGTTTGTAACATTTCTTTTCCATCGTATAAAACTCCTGCCCATGTGTTGTGGGATGCAGAAATAGAACCTCTTAAAGTGGTAATTACTTTTTTGGCTCTTGGGAATTTTTTCATCATTTGTTGGCAAACAGATAAAAAGGCTTCTGCTTTTACATCATGCCCGTGTGTTTGCACTGCTGCTCCTTCTGGTTTGATACCAAAGTGCATTTCGGCATCTTCTTCGTTTCCTAAAATAACATCGCAATACGAAGTTAATTCGGTCATAATCGCCTCACGGTCACCACCGAATTTCCATAATTTGGCACGGTAATTTAAATCGGTTGAAATAGTAACGCCTAATTTGCTAGCCACCTTAACGGCTTCTAGACAAGCATCGGCAGAACTTTGTGAGATTGCTGGTGTAATACCGGTCCAGTGGAACCATTCTACTCCTTGAAAAACTTCTTCCCAATTCACCATTCCGGGTTGTATATCCGACATGGAAGAATGAGATCTATCATAAACAACTTTACTTCCTCTACTTACAGCACCCGTTTCTAGAAAATAAATTCCTAAACGATCGCCACCCCAAACAATTTTATCTACGCCAACACCTCTTTTACGCATTTCCATCATGGCGCATTCTCCAATATCATTTTTTGGCAAACGAGTTACGAAATCAACTGGAATTCCATAATTTGCTAATGAAACTGCTACGTTAGATTCTCCTCCTCCATATACAACATCAAAGTTGTCTGCTTGTGAAAATCTTAAAAATCCTTGTGGTGCTAATCTTAACATTATCTCACCAAATGTTACTACTTTTTTAGACATTTTTAAAGTTTTTTTATTAATTATAATTGATTTTATTGCTTAAATATTGACAAAAATTATTAAACGTGTACGTACACGGAATTGCAAATCTATATAAAAAATATTATAATTTGATTTTATTTAATTATTTTTAAAAAAAAGTCATAAAAAAGAGAATTTGTTATTATTATAAAATGGTTCGAATGGTTGTGTTTAATAGAAAAAGTGAATTTGAATTAACCTTAAATAAGTCATTAGTTTACACAAATTATTTAATGGCTTTGGAGTTTCGGAAGGTCACTTTAGAGTTTCGGTAGATCACTATTTAATTTACCTATATTACTATGAAACTTCGAAAGATTACTATTACGCATTTCCTTATCATTAATGAGCTTCGGGAGTTAACTTTGGAGCTTCGGCAGATCACTATACACTTTCCCACTATCACTTCAGAAGTTCGGTGGTTATTGATTAAGTTTCCTTTGACCCCTCCTAAAATTACTTGACACTTTTTATTGTTAATTACTAATTTTTTATGTCAACTAATTTTTTATTTCTTATGTAATATTACATCGTTTTTTATTAATTGCAAAAATTATTTTTTTGCTATTTTTAATCCTGTTTTATCTTG
>CANFHX010000013.1 GCA_947446865.1 Flavobacteriaceae bacterium
AACTTGTTTAGTAGATACTGATGGCGATGGAAAAACCAATGATAAAGATTTAGATTCGGATGGTGATTTATGCCCTGATGCTAAAGAAGCAGGAGTAACCGGAACTTTATTGAGTGGAGATGTTTTCAATACTTCAGGAACAACTTCGGCAAGCAATGCAATAGCTCAAGGAACTTATGGAGCTAATGGATTAGCTAATTCATTAGAAACAAATGACACATTAGCTGCAACCACTAATTATACTTCGACTTATCAATATGCTATTAGTAGTAGTCTAAATGCTTGTACAGATTCTGATGGAGATGGAATAGTGGATCTAGCAGACATTGACGATGATAATGATGGTATATTAGATGTTGTAGAGCAAACATGTACAAGTCCTACCGTTTCCAAAGCAGGAATGACCGCCAGTATGACATTAACAGCAGGCTCAGGAACTATTTCTAATTTATTGAACGGGACCGAAACTACAGATTTTTATTATTCAAGTCAAAATATTGCAGGACAAGTCGTTGCTCAATTTATTTTTCCTACATCCCATATATTGAATAAATTGGAGATTACTACAAGTGGTGGAAACTTTTTTACATCTGCTACAGTTAAAGTTCAAGGCTCGAATAATGGATCTTCATGGACAGATGTTTCAGGAATATTGACACCTGTAACTCCAACTGCATCTACTTTTTCAAGTAATTCTTCGCATAAATTTGATATTAGTACCAATACCAATTCCTATACCCTATATAGAATTCTTGGCGTTTCAGGATCTGTAAATAGTGGGCCATGGGTTTATGAAGCATATTTTTCTGAACTAATATGTGTTGATATAAACACGGATACAGATGGCATTCCTAATCGTTTGGATTTAGATAGTGATTATGATGGATGTAGCGATGCCAAAGAAGCAGGAGCTACTACAAGCAATACAACCAATTTTGTTTTCACAGGGTCAGTAGGAGCAAATGGATTAGCAAATAGTTTAGAAACAGCTTCCGAAAGCGGCATCGTTAATTACACAATTAATTATGCAAACGTTACAAATAATGCTGTAAAATCTTGTGTCATTACCTGTCCGACAGTTACCAATTCGGTATCTAATAATGTTAACCCATCTACTTGTACAGGTTCAGACGGAAGTATAAAATTATGTGGATTAGCTTCAGGGGCTTCTGGTTTTACAATTAATTATAGTAAAAATGGTTCCGCAGCAACTCCATTAACTAATCAAACTTCTGATTCAAGTGGTTGTGTGCTTATTCCTAATTTAGGCGCTGGGATTTATAGCAATATAATAATTACACACTCTGTATATTGTACCTCAGGCACCACTGCCGTGGGCCCAATTACTATAACAGCTCCAGCAGGACCAAGCATACCTACTGTTGCAAGTACAACCCAACCTACTTGTGCTGTGCCAACAGGAACAATAATATTCACCACACAATCTGGGGTTCATTACAGTGTTGACAATGGGTTAACGTACCAAGCAAGTGCCACTTTCGCAGGATTAACAGCAGGAACCTATACTTTAAAAGTAAGAAGTACCTACGATGCAACTTGTACTACAGCAGCAGCAAGTACTGTAACTATAGTACCACCTTCGCCTACAACCGCAGGAACCGTGTCCTCCAACCAAGCAATATGTTCTGGAAGTACTCCCTCCGATCTTACTCTTTCTGGAAACATAGGTAGTGTGCTAAAATGGCAAAAATCAAACGATTCTGCATTCACAAATCCAACAGACATAACAAGTACTTCTACTACTTTAGCAAGTTCGGTAATTGGCAATCTAACTACAACTTCTTATTTTAGAGCTGTAGTTCAAAATGGAACTTGTACTGTAGAAAATTCTAATTATGTAACTATTACTATTAGTACTACAACATGGGATGGTTCTGCTTGGAGCAATGGCCCACCTGTAATTACCACCACAGCCTATATGACTGGAAATTATTCGGAAGCTACAAATTTATTTGCATGTACTTTAACGGTTTCCAATAATGCAATAGTTTCAATTCCATCTGGATTTGATGTAACACTAAATGGCAAACTAACTGTAGATGCTGGAAGTAGTTTTACTTTAAACAATAATTCGAATTTGTTTCAACAAACAGATGTAAGTAACACAGGAGATATTATTGTTAAACGAATGACAACTCCTATATATAGATTAGATTATACTTTATGGTCTTCGCCTGTTACCGGATCACAAACTTTAATGGATTTTTCTCCGTTAACTTCTAATATTGGTCCAACTAACATTCGTTTTTACACTTATAACACTTTAACAAATCAATATAATTCAGTTAATCCAGTAACAACCACATTTGCTGCTGCCAAAGGTTATTTAATTAGAAGTCCTAACAATTGGATTTCATATAATTCAAATTTATCTCCTGCACCACAAAAATGGACAGGTTCATTCACAGGAGTTCCACAAAATGGAAATGTTACGTTTACAATGGCGAATACTGGCACTAATACCGCTATAAATGCTACAGGAAATCCATATCCTTCAGCTTTATTAATAAATAATTTTATTAATGGAAACACTAATAATATCGAAGGGACTTTGTGGTTTTGGAGAAAATTCAATGATAATAACAATTTAGTCTCTTACTCCACTTGTTCCACTATTGGCTGTACTTTAAATAATAATGCTACTTATAGTGACAATAATCTCATTTCAATTGGTCAAGGATTTATGGTAAAAGCTAAAGCAGGGCAAACTAATTTAAATTTTACTAACTCCATGCGTTCTAGTGAAAATGTGGATCAATTCTTTAAATCTTCAACAACACAAATGGATCGTTATTGGTTAAAAATGACAAATTCCACCAATATCAGTGCGGGTCAAAATTTAATTGCTTACACCCCTACTGCAACATATGGTTACGATAGCGGTCTAGACGGATTGTATTCTAATGATTCTTCTGTTGCATTTTATTCAAAAGCGGACAATCAAGATGTTGTAATTAATGCTCGCCCAAGTTTTGATGTTAATGATGTAATCCCAATGGTATTTAAATCAAATGTTGCGGATACCTATACTTTTTCATTAAACCAAAAAGAAGGAATTTTTAATGGAACACGAGATGTTTTATTGCGAGATAATTACAACAATATCGTTCAAAATTTAACCCTTGGAGATTATTCTTTTAGTACTGCTGTAGGAACATTTACAGATCGTTTTGACATAATTTATCAAAACCTGCTTAGCAATACTAATACATCTTTAAATGCAAATCAAATACTAATTTACAATAAAGATCAAACAACTTACATTAATTCTGGGGAGATTACAATGGATTCCATAAAAATATTTGACATTCAAGGAAGACTATTATTTCAAAAATCAAAAATTAACGATACTAAAATTAGCATCAAACTAGACATTGCAAACCAAGTATTGTTGTTCCAGATCACCACACAAAACGGAGAAATTATTACTAAAAAAGTTATAAATTAAAATTATGAAAAGAACATTTAAAATCCTAATTCTATTCTATTTCTTGTTTACAAATTTTATATTATTTGCACAAATGAAAATACTAGATGAAAATCCAATAATTGGAGGACCTGGTGATGAAGACAATAATGGTAGTGATGGACTTGAAGGAGGTGATCCTGATACAGTTTCAATAAATTCTAAACTGTGGATTCTTATTTTCTTAGCGATAGTCTATGCTTATTTTGCATATAAAAATAAAAAGCGCCTAAACAAAGAAACTGTTTAATCCTAAAAAAGGTTGTCGAATAAAATTTCGATAACCTTTTTTGTTTTATTTCAAATAAATTGACTTTTATTAATCGTATTGGAAGTATTTGAGACTAATAATCAAAATACCAATTAAAAATATCACATCGTATTCCTAAAGAAACCCAAGTAGTGATTTCTTTTTTAACCAAATCGGTTTCTACAGTTGGCTTAAAATTTCTATAAATAATACTACCAAAAAGTTTTAAATTAGTTGCAGGATTTATCACGTAACCCGCTTGTAAATCGGCAATGAAAATAGAAGTTCTATTTCCTTGACCAACCACCACGCCAGTATTATAAGGACGATTGTCACTATAACTTAAATAAATGTTTCCTCCATAGTTATAAGTATCGGATGCAGTGTTTAAATCAAGTCCTCGAACCCCCATAGTAATTTTTGCATCAGCAAAACTTCTTCCTTTGTGGTATCTTGCAATGGCAACCAATTCTTTGGCATTACCTCCCCAAGGATGTCCCATGCTTTGATTGTAATTCCCATAATTAGTCAACACATCGCTATGAGAATACACATAAGGACGAATGTGGTTGTATTCTAACTGCAATAATAAATTTGGAATATTTAATGCATTGAAATATTTCAACCCAAGTTGGTAAGCAAACTTATTTTTCCAACTATTATTTTGGGATTTCACCTCACTGAAAGAAAATTCATCAATTAAAAATTGACCGTAAAAATTGAATTGGTTGTTCCATTTATATTTATAAGTCAATCCCAAAAGGGCATTGCCACTTTTAGAAGAAGACGCAAACTCAACAGAACGATAGAAGATTATCGGATTTACAAAACTCATATCAAACCCACGATTATTTTGATTTGCCCAAACTACCGATTCGAAAAAGCCCAAATTAAATCGTTTAGAAATATTCCAACTCAAGTAGTGGTTCGCCATGAATTTGGTAGCATAGGTTTTATCTACCATAGCATCTTTCCTTACATCTTTAAGCCACATATAGGTATTGGTATATTTAACTTTCCAAAACGTCGTGTTTATTTTTACATAAGGATAAGGAGTTGTCGCATCCCCTAAGAGTAAAGAACGGTAGCCATCGCCTATAAAATTTCTTCCATAACCCATTTGCAAATTGAAAAATTGGCTTGGGGAATAGGTTAAATTGGCTTCCGCCGAAGGAAAATCGTACGCATCGGTTTTAAATCTTTTGGCTATTCCAATTCCTGGGATGATTGCAGGGTCGCCCACAGCAGGATAATCGGCAGGAACAGTTCCAATTGGATGCAAGGACTCGGCATAATTATTAAAATAATCAGCAAATCTTCCTTGGCTTTCAAAAATTGTAGTAGTGAAATTAATTTGGCTTCCCAATCCACCACGCATTTGGATTCCACGTGTATTTACATAGGTATAATTAGCCGTACTTGGAGTACTTTTTCCCATTTGCACATCAAAAATCGGATTCATTGTAAACCAATAATCCTTCCCTTGAATAGCAACCATATTCTCATTCCAAATTTTCTTACCCCACCAAGTGGTTTTGTTCTTCATTAACTTCTCATTCTCAACAGCTAAATTATAATATTTAGAAACCTCAGCATAAGTAAATGGTTTGGATGCAGTATGATTATTGCTTCCAACTTGATTCATTGCTCCATCAAATTGAGCGTAATAACTATGTGAAAACGGAATATTTAAATGACTTTGAAACTGTGGATTATTAAATTTTTGATACGAAATACTATCCAATTCCGTTAGTTCTTTGTTTCGGTTTGCTTTTATAAATGCTGCCGAATCCTCTTGCAAAGATGAATCAATTTTAGTTTCTGAAGGATTCTGTAACGGAATTGCAATTTTAATAGTGTATTTTGCATACGTTGGAGCTCCATTAAAAGTGGCAGGGCTCACTTTGGGCATTTTGTCAAAAACCCTTTGACTTTCCTTTTTTAAATCGGCATCATTGGCATCAATGTAAAGTATTTTAAAAACTCCTTTTACATCTATTTCAAAAAGCACATTGATAGTGCCTTTATAATTAGAACTTTTTAATTTATCGGAAACTTGAAAATTATTGTATACAAAAGTTTGTACTTGATTGTAAAAACAAGATTCCAATTCTTTTCCTTGCAGTTTTTCGCAACTAGAAAAAACAGGTACTTGTTCACTGCTTTTTTGCGCGAAAGAAACAATAAAATTTAGTAATAAAACTAGAATAGTAATTTTTTTAATCATCTTAATAGTATCAAATTAATAATCGCTACTTGCGATTTGTCCGTTAGCAATAGCTTTAGCAGAAGAGGTTCCAATCCTTTTCACACCTAAACGAATCATTTCAAGGGCTTCCTCATAAGTTCGTACTCCCCCTGCTGCTTTTACAGGAAGTGGAAATGCATTTTCAAGCATCATAATAATGGTTGGAACTGTTGCTCCGTTGGGAAAACCTTCTTCTGTTTTATAAAAACCTGTAGACGATTTTACAAATACCGAAGAATAACATTCTTCTTTAAAATTGGACATTACTACATTTTTAATCAATGCCGAAAGTTGAATAATTTGATCGCCACTTAAAGCGGCTACCTCAATAATCCATTTCACAATTTTATTATGGGATAATCCTAATTTGGTTCCTTCTAAAATTTCATTTTTCACCAAGTCGATATTTCCTTTTTTGAAAGCTTCATAATTACACACAAAATCTAAATCGTCAGCACCATCTTCAATTGCTTGTTGGGCTTCGATAAGTTTTTGTTCCAAGGTGTTCGTTCCTTCTGGAAAACCAATTACAGTTCCGATGGTTACTTTAGAATTGGCTTCCAAAATCATTTTCTTTGCCAATTTAACCATGTCGGGGCGAATCATAATTAGCTTAAAGCCTTCTTCAATAGCTTCTTTAATAAAACCTTCTACTATTTTGGTATTTTCTGCAACAGAAAGCCCTGCTTGTTCAGGTGTTTTAAGATATGTGGAATCTAGATATTGTTGCACTTTCATGATATTCTTTTTTGAACGGATAAATATACAAAAAAACCACTCAAGGAGTGGTTTTGTGTTTTTTTAAAATCATAGTTATAAAAAGTAAACCAGTTATGGCGCCGAGGCTGTTTGCGATTACATCCAACACATCGGGAGTTCTGTTCGAGGTGAAAAGTCCTTGACAAATCTCCATTAAAACTCCGTAACCAATTGCCGAAAACAAAACAATCCACTTGACTTTTTTGGCGATGTTAGTTTTATTTGCATATAAAAACCAAACAATCACAAAAATAAAATAAAAAGTAAAATGTACGTATTTATCTTTATTTTCAATAGGGATAGAGCTTCCAATATCCCCAATAGTTGCTAAACTCAAGAAGGTGACAATTATTGTCCAAAAAAGAGCTAAGAAAAAAAGATATGTGTATTTTTTATTATGCACCTATCAGTTTTCCGTAAGATTCACTATCCAATAAATCATCCCATTGGGAAGCATCCGAAACTTTTACTTTTACCATCCATCCTTTACCGTAAGGATCTGAGTTTACTGTTTCTGGATTGCGCTCTAAATCTTCATTAAATTCAATGATTTCTCCAGCCATTGGTAAAAACAAATCGGAAACCGTTTTTACTGCTTCTACAGTTCCAAAAACTTCATCTTTATCTAGAGTTTGGTCTAAAGTTTCCACTTCTACATAAACAATATCTCCTAGTTCGCTTTGTGCAAAATCTGTAATTCCGATAGTTGCAACATCGCCATCCATAGAAATCCATTCGTGGTCTTTAGTGTATTTTAAATTGGTAGGTATATTCATTATTTTAGTTGTTTTAAATTCAGGTCAAATGTATTGTTTATTATTAAATCTTGAAAAGGATTTCCATTCAATTTTCATTAATTTCCGAAGTTATATCGCAAGGTAAATCCACCTCGAATATTAGTCAATGGAAATGATGTAGATATTACCGCTTTAGAAAACGAATGATCATAGTATAGAATTGCAGTTAAGTTTTTACTAAACGAATAATCGGCAGTTAACTTGAACGACCAAATATTTTGTCCACCTCCTAATTGGTTATTATTGTAATCCAAATATCGTACTATTGTTTTGTTGTTTCTATAAGAAAAATCAATCTTCAAGTTAATATCACTTTTAATAACTCCCGAAGGACTGTCGGCTAATTTACTAGAAAAAATTACATCTTTAAATCGATACCCGGTTCCAATAACATATTCAATTCCTTTTACTTCGGTAAGCAAATTATTATCAAAACTTAAAGACAAAGCACGGTCTTTTTTCAATTCGGCAAGAATTTTAAAAGAACTTTTGGTTTCGAAATCTATTCGAATTAACGGATTAAATTGTTCCACTAAATTCACATTTCCAATAATAGTTTGACTATAGAAGTTTCCGTTAAGCGGATTAAGTTCGTTAGCGTGCTGGGTATAATCTAAATTAGAACGGAACGAATTAACAGTATACGATGCCTTATATGCATGCTGAATAGAAAAACGCTTGAATTTGTCTTTGAAGAATTTATATCGCATTAATCCGTTGTATTTAATATTCCAGTTTGGGATAGGGATATTTTTAAAGGCATTTAAAGAAATTTTGTTAGCTCTATCCTCTGGGCTTTGTGCCAAACTTACACCAACTACTTTCAATGCAGGGATATCAAAACCCGTATATGCCGCTAGAAAGGATGGCAACAAAACTTCTGGACTATTTTTTCCAAATCCTGTTGGAAAACCATCTGCAGAAACTGGAAAGTTAGGAGTGCCATAATAATCTGTTGCCAAACGATTAGCAATAGTGATACGGTTGTTTCTAAATTCTTCAAACGGAAGTGAGAAAAACTCATCACTTTGTTTAAATGAAGATTTTAACATCACTGTAGATATTGCAAAATTTCCTGTGCTATATGGAGATCTTGAATTGTAAACTCCATCCGTTACATCGTATTGCTCTGAATAATTATTGGCATACGATCTGTTAGCTGTCAAGTCAATTTTAAGGTCTGGAAACAAATCCATATTGGCTGTAAAATCTAATGCTCTAGTTAATACGTGGGTGTAATTTTGATTAAAATTAGGATAATTGGTTAACCACCCATTTTTAGCGGCTTCAAAACGTACGTCGTCTTGACCTCCAAAAGCAAATCCTAAGGATGGTTTAGCAGAACCAAAGAAGCCAATTCCTGGCACAAATCCTGGCAAAGCCGTTCCTTGATTTTCAGTATAGTTTACTTGAATGTTTTTAATACTTGTTACAATTCCAATTAGCCCATCTAAAAACACGTTAGCATCTTTAACAGGTTTTGCTTTCACATTAGTTACTTTTTCTCCTGGTTTTGGAGCGGCAGTTGGAGCAGTTGGTACGGCAGATTTTTGTTTGGATAAACCTATGTATTTATAAAAGGCATCCATATTAAAGGCAGTATTCAGTTTATGAGAACCCGAATTTTGAATTGTATTTCCTAAATTGTAAGTAACACCTGTATCCGAATCTAAAACCGAAGACATTGCCAAAGAAGAACGTTGCCAACTATAGGTTCCTGCATAAGTATAAGTAGATTTAACGAAACTCAAAAATGGAATTTTATTAATAGGTAAATCATAATTAACAGTTACTTGCTGGTTGTGTAAGTTTGGCAAACCAATATTCCAATAATCTGTCCAAATGGTATAGGAGTTATCTGGTTCATTGTTTTCATTCATATAATTTCTAACAATGTTGTTAGAAGTTGCATTAAAATTAATTTTTAATGCTTTTGTAAGATTGTAATTAAATCCATATTGGTAATTAAACAAGAAATTTCTTTGGTACAAAGCATCCAAACCAATACCTTCAACATCTACTAATCTAAATTGTTGGCGATTAAACTGTCTAGTAATATTAGAACTAAAAGATACACTTGTAGGCTTATAATTGAAATTAAAATCACTCAACATTTTCCAATAACTACTCTTTTTAAACACTTTAACTGTTTTAAAAGGTTCAATTGGTTTTGCTTGGAAAGCAAAGGTATAATCGGCAGTTGTACTAACTCGTTGATCGGTGTAATTTTCTAATTCAAAACTATGGCGATCTACTTGATTATAGGAATAAGAAAGTGTTACATTTTCTGGGTCATAAAAATGTGGCACCGCCTTTTCACCTCTTGTTTTTTTAACACCAATAAAGTTAATACTTTTTCTTTTGGTGTAATCCATTGCTCTGCTTTTAAGGTTTCTTTTTTCAGCAGCATCGGCAGTTTCATTAATCAACTGTTTTAATTCAATATCTTGATTAAATGGATCGTATTTAGGAGTGATGAATTCTTCTCCAATACCATAATTAAAAGGTAGGTTAACGCCCCATTTTTTAGGAAGTAATTTACCTAAACTCATATTGGTCACAATGTTGTATTGTAACACATCTTCTCTGCTTCTTTCATTTGGCCCTTGTTCTAAAGTACCAAAACCAATAGTGCTCATTTTTCCAGTTGCAGAAACATTAGCAAAATCAGCAAGATTAGCATCCAAACTTGCAACAGCTGCCATACCTCCTTTATTATCCATTCCGGCTAAACGAAGTTCATTATACCAAACTTCCCCTTTTATACGTCTTGGGTTTAATGGATGTTGTGCAGTATTCAGTTTATTGGTTTGATTTTTTACCCCTAACATTAAGGTTCGCACCATCCCAAAATTAGGATTACCTCGAATTCCCAAACGCAAATTAGCATCTCCATCGCCATCAGGTACATTAACATCATCATCTGGATAATAAATTTCTCCAGGTAGATAGACATGACTCATTGCTAGAATTTTCATTCTTGTAATAAGTTCTAAAGAAATATCCATATCATTTGCCTCTGGCCAAACTCCACTTTGTGTATTATCCCCAAATTGGGTTTTCTTTAATGGTTTTTCTACTTGGTAAAAGTTATCGGTAAAGTCATTTCCGAAACGGACAAAGCCCATCATCTCATCATCTTCTATAGAACTTGAATTGGAAGCAATTGCTTCTGCATGCACAAACATTTTCAGTTTTTTATACTGACGCATATCTACACTGATGTTTTTAAATACAGCACGAGAATCCCCTGGTTCTAAACCAGAATCATTTGTGCTTCCTATTTTGACAGAAAGTGATTGTTCGTTTTGTGGTATTAAAGTATTATTGTTATACAATTGTTCCAACTCTACTCCTGGAGGAACTACATAATGAATAGGCTCTCTAGTGCCATTTTCTTGAACATTTACTGCTGCTGAATCATAATCAGTATCATCATCCGTATTGTCTGAATCTTTTGGCGGCTCTAAAGGATTCATTTGTAAACTATAATCGTATTTTCTCCAATCTCCACGAACTAAATCTAACGAACCGAAACGAATGGTCATTTGACTAGCAAATTTCGTCATGAACATTCTCATAAAACGAATAGAACGAAAATCGGAAATACTACCAACAGTATTGGTTGGTTGATTTATTGGAATTTTAAATTGAATCCAACGTGCAGTAGTCGTTTCTCCATTTGGAAGTGATACTGTGGTCGGCAAAATATTAGTTATGTAATTGGTTCCAACCTGAGACAAATCTGTTGGACTCACCTTAATACTGTATTCATAATACGCATTAATAGTGTTCATGGTATTGTCGCGGTTGATATCTTCCACATCTGGAACTGTTGTAGATCCTCTGTTGGTGTCCGTTACATTTATTGGCGAGTTGCCTTCGGTTCCATTATAATATTTATACCTATCAAAAATGGTTCCCGTAGTATTCAAAAAATATTTATAGTCATCTTCCGCAGGATCAGGAAAGGATGCAAATGCTGGAAACTTAGCAGCTTCTTGAGTATTATTCAATCCGTTATACCCAACGTCTTGTGAAGTTCTATTGCCTTCGTTTGAATCAAATGCATAAATTAACGACTGCGATGCAGGGGTGTCCCCCCAAATAGTTGCAGGTGCTAAAATTTGATTATTTCCAACTCCATTTTCATAAAATTTTCTCCCATCTTGAAGCACATCTTCCGAAATTTCCCCTAAGTTAAAATAGATTCTACCAGTATTTCCAGGATTAATAGGCGCTGGAGACACTCGAGTATCCGTATAGGGATCCAACATCCAAAACTGAATATATTCTATATTGGATTGTTCAAAATTAGTAGTATTTAAAGCTCTGAAAATACCCCCAAAATTATTTTCTGGATTGGGTAAAGTATTATCGGAAGCCGTCGCAGTATTAAAATTAAATGGCCCACGCTCTTTAGGGAAATAGGTTAAATCTAAAGTATTTACTACTTGAGATTGTCCCGCTGCAATTGTAGTTGCTGGATATAACTCTTGACTATAAATCCTTCTAGTGCTGTTTAAAGATAAATCGTCATCCGAAATTCCAGAAGGTCTTTGAGCATAAAAAATTGGATCAATAGTATACCAAGCTATTTTTGCTCGTTTAAAACCATAATCTAATGTTGACAAATTTCCTCCAAAATCTAAATAATCAGGAATAACAAGAGTTGGTCTTATTGGCGTTGAAGATAAAAACCAGGAATAAGGAGATCTTAAATCGATATTGGTTTGTGAGCCTTCAAAATCCTCTACGTAAACTGTAGATTCCCCATTAAATTTATCTGCTTTTGGAGAGTCTGGTTTTAAATAAGCAACTTCTCCTCTAAAGGAAACGTTAGAAGGAACATCGGTATCTATATTTGGTAATTTATTAACTAAACGAGTTAAAAAAGGAACTTCGGTAGAGTAACTTGTATTCAATCCGTAAATTGTATTGTTTACCGATTCTTGTCCGTAATTGGTTTTTTGCGTAAATGGCCGCTCCGACATTTTTAACATCGTGGCTCCAATTAAAAATTTATCCGAAAATTTATGTTCTACATTAATTCCATAAAAACGTCTAGTTTGTCTTCCAAAAGTAGAATTGTTTTCTACAGAAACTTGAATTGGAGTGTTGGAAGCAGATAAAGCAGGGTCTAATATTTGAACTCTACCGGCTTGATAATTCACAGTATAGTCAACCCCTTCTACTAATTTTCTTCCTCCTGCAGTAACTACCACCGAACCCTTTGGTACGTTGAAAGCCCCAATAGGAATTCCATCTCCACCAGACGATTTAAATTTCCCTTTTAATTGAAATTTATTTTTCGAACTGTTTTGTAATGCTGCTGCTTGTGTAGATTTATATAATGTAGTATAAACGTATTTCAATTGGTTATCATTATAGGCACCTAGGGTAGTTGTATCATCATAATTTTCACTTAAACTTCCGGATTTTAATTTATTAAACAAATATCTTCCAAAAGGTTCTACCGAAGTGAATATTATTCGGCCATTTTGTTGGTCTACAGTTAGTCCTGGAATAAAATCAAAGAAACCATCTCCGCCATTTTGAGGGTCGTTACTGTAATTCAATCTATCCAAACCAAAAACTTTTAACAACGGTGTTTCCATAATTCCAGTTGGTAATGGAGAAGTTGAGTTTGCAGCAGTAATATAATTTAAAGGAGAAGGATCGGTATATAAAATATTGAATTTGAATTCTTCTTTTTGCATTTGAAAACCACTCGGAATTTGATAAATATTTTTCATCATCAATCCCCAAATTGGTTTTTGAACGTTGGTCAAACTACTCTTAAGCATTTTTAAAATCAACGATTGTGAAGATGGGATTCCAGAAGCACTCACTTGAGTTGCTTCTACGCCATCAGTCCCAAATTCACCAACTTGATAAACATCGGAACCTATCGTATATTGATAAGCAACTGCAAGAACCTCATCATTTGCCAAACGCTGTTGCAAGGAAACATATCCTAATTGGGCATGAAAAGTAAATTCGTTAGGCAATAATTTTCGGGCATTTTCCAATTTCGTATAATCGGTACCTTCATTAACTTGAACCGAATTATTAAACCCTTGATTGGAAGTTACAATTTCTCTAATTTCAGGCTTCAACAAACCTGGATAATTAGGATTTGGTGGGCTTGACGGAATTATTAATGCCGGATCATAACGGTTATTATTATTGTTTGGCGGAGTATCAATTGGTTTCAAAAAGAAATCATTTGATTGAAACGGATGAATATCTGCGGGATCAATAGCCACTACTTGACTATCTGATATAGCTGTTGAAGTTGAAGTATCGGTTAAACGAGCTTCCCCTAAATCTTGAAGGGCAACAATGTTTCTTAAATTGTTATTAGTAGTACTAACACGGTTTTGTTTGTTAGTAATCCAAACTTCAATACGGGTAATTTGCACTCTACTATCAATTAATGGATAGTTTAAAAGTGCTTTGTCATAACGATTCTTGAAATATTGAGATAAGAAAAAGTGTCTATCGGCATCATATTCTTGAGCAAAAAGCTCAAAATTTTGGATAGTACCCCCACCTTGAGCCGTTACGGTTTTGGTTTGCGATTTTTGTTCGGCAAATACAGCATTTACTGAGGTTCCTCCAAATTGTAATTGGGCTTTAACCCCAAACAAACTTTGGGCTCCTCGAATTAAAGTGCTATTAAGTGGCATGCTCACATTACCAACTTCAATTTTTTTAATGATGGAATCTTCCCCTCCAGAAGCCGAAGGGTCAAAGGATAATTTGATTAAATTTTGAAATGCAAATGTCGACTGGGTATCGTAATTAGCATTAACGTTTAATCTAGTGCCGACTTTTCCCATTAAGCTCATGCTTATTCTTTGGTTAAAATCGAAGGTAGTTGTTGATCTATTTCTAGGGGAAAAGGAAGGATTGTCCTGTTTAGTATGTCTAAATCCTAAGTCAATTTCTACAGATCCAGTAGGCTTTACATCAATAGTATTACTTCCAAAAATGGCTTCAAAGAAACTAGAATTAATATAATATTTAGGCAATAAATTCTTTTTAGCAGCTACACTACTTGCTTTTTGACCCGATACAGCATCCGCTTTTTGTTTGAAATAATCGTGCATAGAATCTCTTAGCACCAACTGTTCGTATTCTTTAGGTGTAAGAATAATTGGATAATTGATGTCTACACCTGCAAAAGTTGTATTTAAAATATACCGATCGGTTGCGGGATCGTAAGTATACGCTTCTACAATACTTTTGGGATTATCTATTACCATATGCCCTTTATTATAGGTGGTATCGTTAACTCGTTCTTGTGCAAAAGTATACTGATTAACGAATAGCATCGTAATTACGAAAGCTAATTTTTGGGCAATAGAGATATATTTTTGTTGCTTTGTTTTCAAAAATTATAAGTTTTTTAATGCTTGCTTAATAATAGTTTCTACAGTAGCTTCGGGATTTTGACTAATCACTTTATCTACTATTTTTTCGGAGGATTTTCTAACAAAACCTAAAACCTCCAAAGCAGATAACGCTTCATCTCGATTTGTATTGTTTTGAAACATAGAAACTTCATCCAAATCATAAATTTTTAACACTTTCTCCTTCAAATCTAGGATAGCTCTTTGGGCAGTTTTGCTTCCAATGCCTTTAATAGACTGAATTGTTCCAACATCACCACTTGCAAGAGCCTGAATAATTTGTTTTGGTTCTAAAGAAGAAAGCATTGTTCGTGCAATTCCTGCTCCAATTCCGGAAACGGTCAATAGCATTTTAAAGATTTCTTTCTCTGATTTTTCTATAAATCCATACAACGAATGCGAATCTTCCTTGATAATCAAATGAGTAAACAATTTTACAAAATCGGCTTTAGGAAGCAGCGAATAGGTATGAAGCGAAATATTAACATGATAACCAACACCATTACAGTCTATTACAACTTCTGTTGGTGTTTTCTCCACTAATTTTCCTTGGATGTGTGCTATCATAATTTATTTAATGTAATTTCAAATATAACAAAAAACTTTTATAGTCGTTATTTTTGTTATTAAGAAACCTATATGTTTTTTATTCTTTTACTTTTTTCTTGTGCATCTACAACCGCAACCGCAGCCATATTCACCATTTCCTCTACACTTGCGCCCAATTGAAAAATATGGACTGGCTTGTCCATACCTAACATGATTGGCCCAACCGAATCTACTTTGTATAATTCTTTTAATAATTTGTACGTAATATTGGCAGCTTCCAAATTAGGAAAAATTAATGTGTTTACTTTTTTACCTGCTAACTTGGAAAATGGAAATTTATCTTTAAGCATCTCTGGATTTAATGCAAAATCGGCCTGAATTTCTCCATCTACAATTAAATCAGGATAATATTTGTGTAGATAAGCAACAGCTTCTCGCACTTTATTAGCACTTTCAACTGGCGAAGAACCAAAATTAGAGAAGGAAACCATAGCAATTACAGGTTCCATTCCAAACATACGTACTGTTTTTTCGGTCATTAAAGCAATTTTTGCCAAGTCATCGGCAGATGGATTTGGATTAATTGCAGTATCCGATAAAAACATTGGTCCACGATTAGTCATCATCATATTGGTAGTAGCAATCAAGGAAATTCCAGGTGCTTTACCTATCAATTGCATTAATGGTTTAACAACTGTTGGATAACTTCTAGAATAGCCTGACACCATTGCATCTGCATCGCCTTGGTTCACCATCATGGCAGCAAAATAATTTCGTTCGCGCATCCATTTTTGAGCATCCAATAAAGAGATGCCTCTACGGTTGCGTTCTTTCCAAAATATTTCAGCATAGCGCAATCTACGATTATCTTCTTCATCTGTTTTTGGATCAAAAATTGGCACATCAGCATCAAAACCAATCTCTTCTTTTAATTCTAATATATCTTCTTTTCTTCCTAATAAAATAGGATGTCCGATTCCTTCTTCATACACAATTTGTGCTGCTTTCAACACATCCAATTGGTCTGCCTCGGCAAAAACAATTCGTTTTGGATCGGTTTTAGCACGGTTGGTAAGTAAACGCACCATTTTATTATCCGAACCCATTCGTTCTAAAAGTTCCTCTTCATATTTTACCCAATCGGTAATTGGATTTAATGCTACACCACTTTCCATAGCCGCTTTTGCAACGGCTGGAGCAACCATTGTAATCAATCTAGGGTCAAATGGTTTTGGAATAATATATTCTCTACCAAAATTTAACTTGGTTTCACCATAAGCAATATTCACCTGTTCCGGCACGTGTTCTTTAGCCAAAGCTGCCAATGCACGAACGGCTGCCATTTTCATGGCTTCGTTAATTTTGGTAGCTCTAACATCCAATGCACCACGGAAAATATACGGAAATCCCAATACATTATTCACTTGATTAGGATGGTCGGATCTTCCAGTAGCCATGATAATATCTTCACGAGTAGCCATTGCTACATCATAATCTATCTCGGGAGTTGGATTGGCCATAGCAAAAACAATAGGGTCTTTAGCCATCCCTAATAACATTTCGGAAGTAAGAATATTTCCGGCAGAAAGTCCTAAAAACACATCGGCATTTACTAATGCTTGTTGTAAAGTGGTTCCAGAAGCACCATTGCTGTATCTTCTTTGTAATTCAGATAAATCGGTTCTATCTCTACTTACAACTCCTTTAACGTCAAACATTACTATGTTTTCGACTTTTACTCCAAGTAAAACATAAAGATTTGCACAAGCCAAAGCAGCTGAACCAGCTCCAGAAACAACTAATTTTATTTTACCAATTTCTTTTTCTGCTAATTCCAATGCATTTAACAACGCAGCCGAAGATATAATTGCCGTACCATGCTGATCATCATGCATTACCGGAATATTTAATTCTTCTACTAATCGTCTTTCAATCTCAAAAGATTCTGGTGCTTTTATATCTTCAAGGTTAATTCCTCCAAAAGTTGGAGCAATATTTTTAACCGTAGCAATAAATTCTTCTATATCTTTTGTACCAACTTCTATATCAAAAACATCAATGTCTGCGAATATTTTAAACAATAAAGCCTTTCCTTCCATTACTGGTTTGGATGCTTCTGGGCCAATGTCTCCCAAACCTAAAACCGCGGTACCATTAGTAATTACTGCAACTAAATTCCCTTTAGAAGTATATTTATAAACGTTATTCACATCTTTAGCAATCTCTAAACAAGGCTCTGCTACTCCTGGAGAATATGCTAAAGACAAATCACGTTGTGTAGCATATTTTTTAGTTGGAACAACTTGGATTTTCCCCGGAGTAGGTTTAGCGTGGTATAATAGCGCTTCCCTACGTTTACTAGAATTATTCATGGTGGTCTATTTATATTCTGACCTGCAAAGGTAAAAGTATCCAACGAAAAAGGAAACTTTTATGGAGTTTCTTTTGAACAAAATTTATAGAATTACCATTTAGGGTCGATGTCGTCACTAAAGAAAAATTAAGAAAGAGAGGTTCTGTTGATATTGTTTTTATTTGAACTTGGAATAAATTATTTTTGACCTTTGATTTTATTATATTTGCGATCAAACCTATGCACTTGAAAAAAATACTTCCTTTTTTTTCTTATCTCTTCCATCCTATTTTTATACCAATAGTTGGAACGCTTTTTTATATTTTATATAGTGCCAATTACTATACTAAGGAGCAGTATTTGTTGTTGCTCTTGCAAGTAATTATAATCACTTTTTTCTTGCCAATGTCTTTTTTTTATTTGCTTAGAACATTTGGAAAAGTAGATAACGTAATGCTTTCGGATATTTCCCAACGGAAAACACCGCTATTAATGCAAATTGCTTTAACTTTTATTTTGATAAGTAAAAGCATTACTTTAGATCGATTCCCTGAATTGTTTTTCTTTTTTCTAGGGGCAATCTGTAGTACTATTGTTGCTTATGTTTTGTTATTTTTCAAAATTAAAGCAAGCATACATCTAATTGCAATAAGTGCCTTATGTTTTTTTGTGATTGGATTAAGTGTGCATTTCGAATTGAATAGTACTTTCACTATTGCTTCTTTATTTCTCCTTACCGGAATTATCGCTTCCTCCCGACTAGTAATGAAGGCGCATAGTGCAAAAGAATTGGTAATTGGATACCTTGCCGGAATGCTTCCGCAGCTTTTTTTGTGGTATTTTTGGTTATAGAATGTAGAACTGTAATCCTATATTAAAACTTGCGGAATTTATTTTTTCACCATTAATTTCCCCCGATTTAAAAATAGATTTTAAACCATAATAAGCGTATAAATTCCAAGTATTAAAGCCTGCCGTTACATAGCAACCATACACAAGTTTGTTGAAATCTGGATTGGATTTATTGATGGTAGTTTGATTATCTATAACATATACATTTCTATCGGATAGTAAATAACTAAATTTAAATCCGGTATAAATTCTCCAAAATTGATGTGTCTCTGGAGTGGATGTTCGCCATCTTATTTCAATAGGCAAATCTAAATATTGTTGTACAAATTTGTTTTTGCTATAATCGGTAGTAGAAAGCAAGGCATAATTATATGCTGAAGTATTAGTATTAGTATTGGTATTGGTAGTTAACTGTAAATTATTGTTGTAAATATTTAAAGAATAACCCAACCCTGCAGCAAAAGCAAATGTTCTGCTTTTATTGACTGGCATATCTCTTAAAAATCCTATACAAAAACCAGGAGAAAATTTTGTTTGACTTAATCCCTTAAAATTTTGTAATTGATTATAAGTAAAATTAATATAAAATTGGTCTTCTCTATATAAGGAATCTACAGGCTTGGTTGGCACAGTTTTTTCTTGCGCAAAAGCACCTAAAAAGGATAAGAAAAACAACAAAGTAAGATTAAAACGCATAGGATATTAACGTAAAGAAATAATTACAAGTACCTTAAAATAATTTTATTGTCAACAAATTGAACTTCTTAAGATTTTATTTAATCCACTATCTTATTCTAATTTTAAAAAAACATTATCTTGAAAAATTACTATTTCTAATGTTTGTTACAATCTAATATCTTTATTCAATTATAATTTGTAAATATAAATTATTATATAAGACTTTTGAAAATATATTTATCATTTTTAATAGGAGGCTTTTTATTTAGCACTACTGGTTAGTTTTCGCTTAGTGCTTTTAAAGATTATATAAGGAAAGACGCCTAGTTTCTTTATATTGGAAACCAATCACAAAAACTAAGATTAAAATAAAGAAGAGAATATCTGACAGAAATTTTTTTTTCTATAAATCAATTATAAAATGGAAGGCTTAATTTATTGCTTTTTTAAATTTGTTTATAAAAACACATATTCCCCATTTAAAGAAACGCCTGGATATAAATTGTTGTAATACACTTTTGGGGAAGAATTTCTAATTTTATCAAAAGCAAAATAAAAATTACTTCTGCTCTTGAATCCAGCCTCATTAAATAATGTGGTAAACTTTAATTTATTATTTTGCTTTAGTTCCTGTTCAATTAAAGTATCCAAATAATTCAATTTATGATACATGATAAAATCTGAAAATTTATATCCATATACATGTCGTATTAATTTAGAAACATGGTTTGGAGGAGTTTCTAATAAAATTGAAAGATCAAAAATTCTAAAATTGGGTTTTAAAAACACTAAATTATCTAAATAAATTTCCAATTTAGAAACAAGTATTTTGTCCTCATCCTTAAAATAAAAATCCTTTTTTTTATTTATCATTTGTAATTTAGTATTAGACCTATTTAACATCTAAGCCATTCTTAACATTAAGTGAATCTATCAATTTGTACTTAAGATGGTCGCTGTTTTTATTTAACATAGACCCCGATTATTTACAAATAGCTAATTGAAATTTATTGTTGTTCTCCATTTTTACCCAATATACCTTTTAGCTCATCTGATTTTATTGATAAACAAAACGTAAAATATAAAGGATGCCAATTTGAAAAGTAATTTAAAATAGTAATGTGCAATTTATTAATCAAATATAAAATGTGCTTTATCCTTATAATCTCAAACAAAATTAATGTAAATTATCCATTTATTAAGTAAATTAATTAAAAATGAGTTCTATTTAATCTTTTTTAGCACATTTATTATATTGAAAAATCAAAAAAAATTATATTATGTAAAAAAAGTGTGTCTTTAGTGTGTCTAAATGTATCTGAATTCAAATGGAATTATTTGTATCACTTTTCACATTAGTGATTGCTATTTTGCTTTGTTTATACAATTATACATAAATAAAAACTCTATTTATTTATGGTTTTTACTTATTTGATTATTGATGGGTTTCGCCAAAAAAAAATTACTCCAATTTCAACCCAATTAAGGATTGGATTGGATTGGATTGGATTGGATAGGCTAAAAAAGATTTTTTTTAACTAGAGGATTTAGGAAGGTACTTTTACTAACGTTGGTTAAACTTCGAAAATAAGATTTTTCGTTTCTTTTAAAGAATTTAACCAGCAGGACTCATTTGAAAGATAAATGGAGAATTATGGGAATAAAAAATGAGGTGACACTAAAACTAGTATTACCTCATAATGCAAAACTTATTGAACTGTTTTCAAACAAATTATCTAATCTAAAAACTCAACATCACAAATAAAATGAAAATGCCTCTAAACATAAATTTAGAGGCTATTGTTGAAAGCAGAGAGGAAGGGATTTGTAACTCGTTCCTATATCGCTTATAATTAAATATTTATAATTTGTAAAAAACTAGGGTCTCGCTTTTGCTCCTTCAACAGACATGCAAAATATCCTATATCTTAATTTATACAAAAGTAAATAAATTTAATGTTTAAAGCAAACTATTAAATTGTTTATATGACTAAAAATTAAACAAGTAAATAACAATATTTAAACAAGTAAGGTTCATTTATTAAATAAGTAAAGTTTAAGAATTGAATAGGTTACCTATATAAATTAACCAATTATAAGTGGCTCCACCTGTTCATATTTTAGGCTAGTATATAGGCAAAACTCTTCTATACTTACAAGTTCGTTCTGGAGCTTGTTGAGGTCCTTTCTAATTTTTTGCAACATTCGTATGCTTTGCCTATAACTCTTCCCTGTGATGCGTTGTATGTCTTTCGGGTAGATGCATAATCTCTTATTATCATTTTTCATACACTATCTATGGCTTTGACTGGGCTTTGACTTGCTTAAAAGTCGAAGGATCCAGTTTGTTGAACAGGTTAAAATTAGTGAAAATTCTATTTAGTTTATATAGTGCAATTTAATTATTGTTTTTAGGTTGCTAGGTGTGTATTTATGTCTTATTGTGACATACTGAACCCCTGCCTCTTTTTTAATTGATTAAAATACTTAAAATTTGTTTTTGAAATCAATCGGGAGATGTTGCAACAGGAGGATGATTGAGGGAAATTTTCACTGATTTAAATAATTTAAATTTTGAAGTTATGGCTAGACAGAAAGGCATAATTAAATTAAAAGGTACTATCGGAGATATTACTTTTTACAAAACGCAGGATGGACACTTGGCCAGAGAAAAAGGCGGAATAGACGCTAGTAGAATTGCCAGTGATCCTGCGTTTCAAAGAACCCGGGAGAATGGTTCTGAGTTTGGAAGAGCCGGAAAGGCCGGTAAACTGTTAAGAACTGCAGTACGAGTATTGCTTTTGAATTCTGCTGATGGTAGAATGGTAAGTCGATTGACTAAGGCCATGATTAATGTTTTACAAGCCGATATGACCAGCATTAGAGGTTTGCGAAATGTAATTGATGGTGAAGTTGATTTGCTTTTAGGTTTCGAATTTAACATTCGTGGTAAATTGGGAACTACATTATTTGCGCCTTATTTTTTAGAAATTGATCGTGCAAATGGATTAGCATCTGTTAATTTAAATGGTTTTGTTCCGTCCAATATGATTGCTGCACCAGGAGGAACTACTCATTTTAAGATTACTTCTTTAGGAGCAGAAATTGACTTTGAAGCGGAAACTTTTAACGAAATGCATACGGAATCCAGTATTTTACCTTGGGATTCGAATGTAACGAATCCAATAAATCTTGCCAATAACTTACCTGCGGGAAGTACTAAACCATTGTTTTTGACTTTAGGTATTGAGTTTTTTCAAGAGATTAATGGACAAATGTATCCGCTTAAAAATGGTGCGTTTAACCCATTAGCGATTGTGAAAGTGGATAGTGGTGTGTAAGCCCCCTAACCCCCAAAGGGGGAACTAGAACT
This sequence comes from Flavobacteriaceae bacterium, assembly GCA_947446865.1. Classification (GTDB taxonomy): domain Bacteria; phylum Bacteroidota; class Bacteroidia; order Flavobacteriales; family Flavobacteriaceae; genus Flavobacterium. Next base: position 22,765 of record CANFHX010000013.1, read on the forward strand.
GGAATGTTTAAAGTTATATTATGAAACTAGTTATCACTAGAACTTATTTCCCATCTGGAACCAATGGTAAACTCGAATGTGAGGGTAAATTGATCTGTAAAACCATTGAATTGCCTTGGAGGATAAACGAAACGAGGGTTTCTTGCATTCCAGAGGGGAAGTATTTTATAAAGAAACGATATAGCCAAAAATTCCAATGGCATTTGGAGGTTGAAAATGTTCCAAATAGAAGTTTGATTTTGTTTCATCCTGCCAATAATGCAATGCAAGAATTGAATGGCTGTATTGCTCCCGTAACCCAACTTTCTGGACCTGGTTTAGGTTTGATGTCACGAAAGGCTTTTACAAGGTTAAAATCTTTAGTTTATAAAGCCCTGGAGAATAATGAAAGTGTGGAATTAATTGTGAAATAGAGATTCTTCGCTAAGGCTTAGGATTACAAAATGAAATGTTATGAATATAGTTGAAAGAGCAAAAGCACCAACACCCAAATTTTTTAAGATTTTGCGAAGTATCGGATTGGCTTTACTTGGAATTAGTGGAACTATTGTTGCTGCACCAATAGTTTTACCTGCAACGGTGGTAACTGTTGCCGGCTATTTGGCAGTTGCTGGAGGTGTAGTTTCGGCAGTTAGTCAAGTTACCATTCCGGAAGCAATCCAACGCAAAACGAGGAGTAGGGCACCTAAAAACCTCAACAAAGCACGCGATGGGAACTAATATTTCCTTAAAAGCCGGCACGGCTTCGGGTACTGTATTGAGTGTTTTGCCCAATATTTTGTCGGAGGATATTTTAAAAACCATTATCTTAGCAGCCTTGGGAGCAGTAGTAAGTTTTACTATTTCTTACTTGTTAAAATGGTTGGTAAAATCTAAAAATAAATAGTCCAGTTTTCGTGTGGTAACCTTTACTGGATGATCTGAAAGCCTAGTCGTTAGACCAGGCTTTTTTTTATTTATGGCAATAGCGGTATAAAATTACTCTTCGTAAATCATTAATTAGATTTAAGTTTTCATGAAAACGCTTTTCGCTTTGCTCTAAAAGTTTTAAAGTTTCCATGTTTTTAAGGTGCTCCTTGTGGTCCTTAATTTCTTTATTTACTTTGGTAGAAAATTCTTTTCTTAAATCGTGTAGCCGCAAAAAAGGAATGACGGAACCGCACAGGAAAGGATGCCAAAATTTTGTTTTCCAAAGGGCAAAAGCGTTAAGATTTATTAAATCAAAATCGGCTTCATTCTCAAATAGGATGACAAAACTATTTGTAAAAGGTTCTTTTTGGGGCTTTCCGCTGTTCATTCCTTTGTTCAATAGGAATAAATGTGGTTTGGTGTAAATCGTTCCAACTCGGTGGGTTTTGATAGAAAATTTCAGCATAACATTTGGCTTTAAAATTGATTAGATTTCCAATTTTTTGCAGATTTTCTGGAGAAATACTCGAGTGCCTCGCTACGCTCCGCACATAAAATTTTTCAAAAGAAAAAAAAGAAAAAAAGAAAGCCATTTGTTCAAGTGGAAGGTTTCAATAAAACAAGTTTTTCAGATAAAATACTATTCGCTGAAAGCGGAATGGAGATTTTATCTGAAACCCGCAGGGCTTGAACTTGCTTTATTGTAAACCTGGAACTTATCTTCGGTTTCTTTTTTTATTTTTTTTTGCAGGATAGTTGTTATGGAATCGTCCATCAAACACCCCCAAGCACCGCAAGGAATGGAGCTAAATGTAGCGCAAGCGGAATTTAGCGTAATGGATGAGGAGCGCAGTGGCGGTGTTGCGGCAATCGAACAGCCACGCTAGACCGAGAATGCAACGTAGCGAAAGCGAAGTGGAATGTAGGGATAGCAGCGTGTAACGGCAGGGAAAAAATAAAAGACAGCCTTTAGGCGTACCTTGATTTAAGGCAAAGTGAAGTTTTTACTGAACGGAGCCAACCCTGATGGCTGGGCGAAGAGCGCCACCGCTGAAAATATAAAGGGCAGCAGACACAATACTGCTGGAATGTAGTGTAGCGTAGTTTACGGAGCGAAACGGAATGAAGCGGTATTGTGGATGCAGTAGCCCTGACGAACGAAGGGAAGAGAACGGTGAAGTTGAGGAACGAACAGCAGAAAAAATAGAGCTGCTTTTTTTTAAGCTGCTCTATTTTTTGTGCTGTGAAGTGTCTGTGGAACGGAAGGAGGCACGACTGACTGGAACAGCCGAACGAAACAAAGTGAACGACCGAAGAGAGACCGCTTGATGGCTCGTGTTATTTTAATATTAATCTTTTAGTATCAATAAGTTCATGGATTTAATTTTTCATTGTTTTTTTTGGAGTGTTTTTGAAAGCTGAATGAAATAATGATTTTTTTTGCTCTATTTCTATCCTTGGTACACTTATTGAGCATGAGTATTTATAAATGAAAATACGATTTTTGATAAAAAATTTGTTTATTGGTACAAGAGTTGTATATTTGCAAAGTCATTTCCCTAGGGAAAAGGACCTGGTCGGCCACAACACCTTAGTTGTGGCATTTTTTATTTAATCCTTTTTGAATATTTATCCTCATAATATTTTTGGTTTCTTTCGTCATCAATATGAAAACAAGAAACAATAACATAATCGGGCGTTATTTTTTCCATAACAACTAAAAAATATCCTTCTTTAAACCAAAAATAGTCTCTGATTTTTCCGTCTGGTTCCAAATATTGAAAACAAGTAATGTCGTCAGTATTTCTATTTTCAAGTATTGGTCTAATCCAATGAATTTTATTAGCTCTTTTTTTGTCAAAAGCTCTTTTTCCTTTATTTCCTCGAGTAATAATTTTTACAAAGGTATGCGGATATTTTTCAAATCCATCCTCTTTAGAATTTCTAATATCAATAATTACTTTACTACCATCAAAATAAAAAACATTATCAATAAAATCAGATTTGAATAATTGATATAGTTCCTCTAAATGTTTAGTTGATGGATCAATTCCTAAATTAGGTATATGATCATCCAAGTCAAATAAATCCATTATAGCTTTATTTTAGGTTGGTAATCATATATATTGAACTTGGTTTCCCATGGTACTGTACCTTCATCTAAATTAAAACCTGAATTATATTCTAAATAATTAATGAATTCTATTTTTTGAGGTGATGGTTTTTCAATGTTTTTTAAAACTACTCGAGTTTTATATGTTATGGCACCAATGAAAAAATCAGCTAATTGAAAAAAAAGATTATCGTGAGAATGTAGGTGCTGAAAATGTTTAAATGGACTATTGCCATCATATTCATTATGAAAAACTTCTTTTATCTTTATTAATTTTTCTCTTCCTCGAGTGTCTTTTACATCAATAAATACTCTATATTCTTCTCCAATACTATTATTTGGATGTAATAAGGAATAGGTCATTTTATAGTAGAAATTGTCTTGAGATCCTTGATTATAATCTTTGTGATTAAGACGTTCTTTATGTTTAACTAATACGCAACGAAATTGAAGTGAACTTCTAAAAAAATAATCTACTAATTCTTTATACAAAGCTGTTCTTGCATTAGAAAATTTATTCCATTTTAATTCTGAATTTTGATTATGCTTTCTTAAAATTTGTTCAAATTCTTTTTGTAATGCAACATAATCCGTCATTACTACTTTGATATATCCAATGCACATAACTGGAATATTATCCTTTTCCAAATGACAACTCTCGTCTATATAAAACTCGTATTTATTATTCATAAGATTTGAAAATTAGAAATATACTTCACCAAACAAAAGTTTATAATAAAGTGCATTTTAATTTGTCAAAATTACGGAATTAATTTTTAAAGAAATAATTTCAATTTTTTTACTTCTATGGGTTACCTTTTTACTTTTTGAATATTAACTAGTATAAAAACAAATTAATCATTCACAATTTAAAAAATTATTGACTAGTTAAAGTATTAATAGTTAAGAAATTGTAGTTAAAATGAACTTGCTTTAGTAATACTTGAGCAGAGAGTTTTTTTTGTGTAGGTTAATTGCTTATCAAATGAAAATATTTTTATAATGTTATTGAAAAAGTATTTTCTTTCAATCAATTTTAATTTTCTACATTTGACAACTTAATATTTTTTTACATAAAATTTGAGATTATCCTAATTAATTTAAATAAAAAAATAGAAATAAATAATGTTGGGAGATAAAGATCTTAATGAGAACCTATTAATCAGTGAGCTTAAAAATCACAATGAGAGGGCATTTCGTAAACTTTATGATAGTTATTACCAAGATATATACAAATACAGCCTAAGTATTCTTAAATCAAAAGATTTTGCAGAAGAAAATGTTCAGGAAGTCTTTTTGAAAGTTTGGCTGAATCGTGAAAATTTGAACTTAGACAAATCTTTTAAATCCTTTATCTTTACAATTGCACGCAATCAGGCATTTAATTTTTTGAGTAAAGCGAGTAATGATGACGTACTTAAAGAAGCAATTTTTTATGAAAGTCAAAAATCATACGAACAAGGTGATTATGCGCTTCGAGAAATGGATTGCAAAAAACTTAAAAAAGAGGCGATGAATTTATTACCGCCTAAACGCAAACAAATTTTTAAAATGTCTCGTAAAAAGGGAATGACTTATGAAGAAATTAGTCAGGAACTCGGAATTTCAGTCCATACTGTAAAAAATCAAATGGGAAAAGCATTAGAAACCTTGCGATTATTTTTCCATACCAACGAAGAACTCTTTGTTCTTTTATTTATTTTTCAATTTAAATCACTCTTTTGAGTGATTTTTTTTATCCTTAATATTTTACAAATCGATGTGATTCAATAGGATAATGATAAAAAAGACTTCATTTTTTAGATTATTCAAAAAAAATTAAAAAACTATTACGATTGAGTAGTAGTCAAATGCTTTTCAATTGTATTATATATAATCAGTAACGAAAAACATTTTGAAAATGAATGAAAATTCAGAAATACAAAAACTACTTAATAAATTTATCTTAAACCAATGTACTACAGAGGAAATCAATACAGTTGTAAGTTATTTTAAAAAAAATAAGCTTACCAATGAATTTCCAACGGTAGAAGACATTAAATCAATTTTAAAGGAACTTCCAGAAATGGACGCCGACACGGCAGATAAAATATTTTCTAATGTATTAGTTGCGGCTAAGGAAATTGAAACTACTTCTGTAAAAATTAAAAAAGCATCCTACCTACGATATATTGCAGTTGCCGCTTCTATTGCAGTTCTTCTTTCAATTGGATTATTTACCTATAAAAATGAGTTTTCTAAACAAGAAAATAAATTGATTTTGAAAGGAGATGAAATTACCTTACAACTTTCTAATGGTGATATTCAAGTTATTTCAGAAGGGAAAGTAGTTCAAGTAACCGATTCTAAAGGAAATGTTGTTGGAAATCAAAACGGTAACAAAATTGTTTATGATACTGAAGCGGCTAGTGATAAATTAGCCTACAACACTTTAAAAATTCCCTACGGAAAAAGATTTGAGTTGCAATTGTCCGACGGAACTATGGTGCATCTTAACTCCGGAACCACCTTAAAATATCCTGTTAAATTTATAGCTGGCCAAAATCGACAAGTTTTTCTAGATGGAGAAGCATTTTTTGACGTAGCTAAAGACAAAAAACACCCTTTTATAGTAAATGCCAACGATTTAAATGTTCGCGTTTTAGGAACTCATTTTAATGTTTCCAATTATCCAGAAGACGAGTTAACCGAAGTAGTCTTAGTAGAAGGTTCTGTTGGTTTATTTAAATCGAATGAAACTTTTGACGCCACCAAAAACACACTTTTAAAACCAGGTTTCTTAGGAAGTTTTAATAAAAATGATAGTCAAATAGCAAGTAAAGAAGTTAATACTAATTTTTATACTTCCTGGATGAAAGGCTATCTGCCCTTTAGAAATATGAAATTTAAAGACATTGCCAAAAAACTAGAAAGACATTATAATGTTACTATAATAAATCAAAATAGCAAATTGGCGGATGAAAAATTCTACGCCAACTTTAAAGACGAACCCATTGAAAAAGTGTTGAGCTATTTCAATGAAATTCACGGAATAAAATACACCATCAAAAACAACCAGATAATTATTAAATAACCATAATGCTAATGAAAAATGAAAATTTAGAAAATAAAGAATAAAAAAATCGGAAAGAGCTACGAACAATTTCCGATTAGAGCATGATTAAACCTAACAGATTAAGTACAATCAATTTACAAACTTATGAAAAAAAAACCAAAGGATAATAGAATACAATTTCTATTGTTCCAAAAAAATCTAAAATTGAAACTAACCTCACTACTTTTATTAGTCTCTATTTTTTCTATTAAAGCAAACACTTATGGTCAAACTAAAGTGAGTCTGCAATTTAATAATACGACCTTAGAAAAGGTTATTGAGACGATTGAACAAAAAACAGATTTTCGATTTATATACAAAGTAGATGATGTAGATCTATCGCGTACAATCTCTATTCGTGTAAAAAACGAGACTATTGCTGTTGTCTTAGACAAAATTTTCAAAGGTACTTTAACCGATTTTGTTGTTTTAGATAATCAAGTTGTATTAAAAAAGTTACTTGTTGTTGAAAAACCACAAATTAAAACTGTGGTCAGAAAAACAATTAAAGGTAAAGTAACCGATGAAAATGGAATTCCATTACCTGGAGCAACAATATTAGAAGAAGCAACCAAAAAAGGGGTAATAACGGACTCCGAAGGGAATTTTGAAATTACTGTAGATGACAATTCTTATTTATTAATAAGTTATGTAGGCTATAAAACTAGAAGAATTGCTACTAACTTAGATATAACTACAATTAAACTTACACCAGAAACCAATGACTTAAAAGAAGTAGTAGTTGTTGGATATGGTTCCTCTAAAAGAAAAGATGTTACAGGTGCTGTATCTTCTCTTTCTGAAAAAGACATGAACCAAGGGGCAATTGTAAATCCATTACAATTAATGGCTGGAAAAATGGCTGGTGTAACCATAACTCAAACAGGTAGTGAACCAGGTGCTACACCAAGCGTAAGAATTCGTGGAATTTCATCTTTAATTGGAGGTAATGATCCATTAGTAGTAGTAGATGGTGTTCAAGGAAATATGGATTTATTAAACCAAATTCCACCAAGTGAAATAGCATCTATTGATGTATTAAAAGATGCTTCTGCTACTGCAATTTATGGTTCTCGTGGAGCACCAGGAGTTATTATTGTTAGTACTAAAAAAAATAAAGCAGGTAAAACATCGGTGGAATATACAAGTTCTACTTCTTATGATGTAATTCCTAAAAAATTAAAAATGTTGGATGCTGATCAGTGGTGGCAACAAGCACAATTAGTAGGTGTTCCTGCCTCTGCAAACCATGGTGCACATACCGATTGGTATGGTATTTTAACTAAAAGTGGCGCTACACAAACGCACACTTTATCCTTTGGAGGAGGAACCGATAAATTTAGTTATAGAGCATCTATTAGTGCTATTTTGCAAGACGGTGTTGTTCTTAACTCGAACAATAAAAAATACATTGGAAGAATTTTAGCAACACAATCGGCTTTAGATGATAAATTAAAATTGACTTTCAATCTTAATAGTGGTATCACCAATACACAAAGTATGGTTCAAAGTATTGGTAGAGCAGCATTTACTTCTAATTTGATTTCAAATGCTTATGTAATGCGACCAACCGACCCTGTTTATAATACAGATGGTAGTTATTTTACAGACCCTAACATTTTTCAATATTTAAATCCGTACGCTGTTTCTCAAACCGTAACTAATGAAGGGCAATACGACAATTTGTTTGGAAGTCTTAAAGCAGATTTAGATTTATATAAAGGATTGACTGCTGGTTGGTTTGGAAGTTGGAGAAAAACCAATAATGCAATAGGATATTATCTTCCCGCAGAATCTACAAGTGCTTACGCTATTGACCAAAAAGGGATTGCTAACATTACCAACAATAAGCAAAACGAAAAATTGATGGACATGAGTCTTTCCTATAAAAACACCTTTGGCGATCACTCCATAAATGCTTTAGGTTTGTACGAATGGCAAAACCAAGCTTATCAAGGGAATTATGCACAAGCTCGAGGTTTTATAAATAATATTGCGACTTATAATGCACTGCAATTGGGTGATTTAAGCCATGTTCAACCTGGTGATTTTTCTTCTTACAAAAACGACAGAACTTTAATCTCTTTTTTAGGACGTGTTAATTATTCTTTTTTGAATAGATATTTATTTACTGCTAGTATGCGTAGAGATGGTTCTTCGGTATTTGGAGCTAATAATAAATGGGGAAATTTCCCATCTGCCTCTGTAGCCTGGCAAATCGAAAAAGAGTCTTTCATGGCCAATCAAAAAATATTTAATGACCTTAAAATTAGAGCCGGTTATGGCGTTACTGGAAACCAACAAGGTTTAAATCCACAAAATTCCATTTCTTTAGTGGGCGGTTCTGGAGTTACTTATTTTGGTGGGCAACAAATAACCAATTTTAATGTAACTCAAAATGCGAATGCCGATTTGCGTTGGGAAACTAAAAAACAAACTAATATTGGATTGGATTTTGCACTTCTAAAAAATAGAGTAAGAGGTTCTGTTGATGTTTATACAGCAACAACCGATAATTTATTGTTTAATTATACTGTTCCGCAGCCTCCATTTCCTTATAGTACGATTATGGCAAATGTAGGTAGTATTCAAAATAAAGGATTGGAAGTAACACTTAGTTATGATTTAATAAAAACAGAAAATACGACATTGACTCTTGCTGGAAATGTTTCTTTCTTAAAAAATAAAGTATTGAATTTAAGCGGAAGTATTAATGGTGTTCCATTGAATACCGATTATGTTTCTTGGGGTCCAAATGCTTTTTTAATTGCAGGACAACCCATAGGAACCTTTAACATACTTCACCATATTGGAAAAGATAATGCTAATTCTGAAACGGTACTTGATGCAGATGGCAATGGTGTTATCGATCAAGGAAACAGAAGTCCCGATAGACAATTTGAAGGGTCTGCATTACCTACCTATACATTTTCATTTAATCCAACCTTGCAATATAAAAACATGGATGTTGCTATGTTATGGAGAGGCTCTGGAGGAAATAAAATTTACAATGGTTTACGGTCTAGTTTAAGTTATCTGGAAAACATTGGAAAATCCAATGTGTTAGAAAGTGCAGTTGATCAAGGGTTATATACTTCCCAATATGGGTCTGATTTATGGCTTGAAGATGGCTCTTTCATTAGATTAGAAAATGTAACCGTAGGATATAACTTGAAATTCAAAACCATAAAATACATTGAATCGTTGCGTCTTGCACTTACAGGAAGTAATTTATTGTTGATTACAAAATACTCCGGAATTGATCCCGAGCTTAATATGAGTGGCTCCAATGGTTTTGGTGGTGACAACGGAATTTACCCACGTACTAGAAGTTTTGCTGTGAGTTTGAATGTGAAATTAAAATAATTAAGGAAATGAAAATTAAAAATATAATTATAGCAAGTTGTATTGCTTTTGTAGCATTTACAAGCTGTACTAATCTTGATGAGCATGTTTATGATAAATATGCAGCCGATGAATTTTATGGTACACCCGAAGGATCTGATGTAGCACTTGCAGCCGTTTATGCACAAGTTAGCGGAAATTGGGATGGTGTAGGTTACGCAGGAGCCGATAGAGGATGGTATGACTTGAATTCTATGTGTGCCGATGAACAAGTGATTCCACACAGAACAACTGGAGATTGGGAATTGGATTTTGCACGTTTATACAAACACGAATGGCTTCCGTCCGATACCTTTATTAACAACACTTGGAGTTGGTTGTATAAATCTATTTTCAATGCTAACTTAGCAGTATCCCAACTTACCAAAGCCAATGCCGATCCATCAAAAATTGCAGAAGCAAAGGTATTAAGAGCTTTTTTCTACTATTTATTAATTGATGATTATGGGGATGTTCCTTTTTATACTGAAAACAGTATCACAGTAGATCAAATTCCTCAAAAAAGTAGAGCAGAAGTGTATGCTTTTATTGTTAATGAATTATCTCAAAATGTGGATTTACTTTCTTCAACTAAAGGCGGAAATTACTATGGGAGATTTAATAAATGGGCAGGGTACACCTTACTGGCTAAAGTGTATTTAAATGCAGAAGTTTATACTGGAACCCCAAAATGGCAAGAATGTTTAAATGCCTGTAATGTAGTAGCTCAAGGGGGATATTCACTTCATTCCGGTATAGCAAGCACTACTAGTCCTCTTGGATTTAAATATTATGAATTATTTGGTGATGTCCTTCCAGATGATGAAACTATATTAGCAATGTTTGCCACTGCAAATGTGGTATCTAGAAATATATTAACCGTTAGAAGTTTAAATGGCCCTCATGCCCAAGCACTTTTTGGATTCAGTGGTTGGAATGGAACTATTGTACCAAAACCATTTTATATGGCTTATAATGATAGTGATATTCGTAAAAAACAATTTCTTGTAGGTGCACAGCCTGGGGGAGTAAATTATACTGCAGATGTTGCCTCTTTGGATAATCCTGGAGCAGCTCCTCAAGCAGGAGTTCGTAACGCTAAATTCTATCCAGTTACACCAATGGACGGTGGCGGAGCATCTAATGATTTTCCTATATACCGTTATGCCGATGTATTATTAATGACCGCAGAATGTAATGTGAGGTTAGGAAATTCTGCAGCAGCAAAATCTCTTGTAGATTTAGTTAGACAACGAGCTGGACTAGGAGTTTTAATTGCAAATCCTACGCTTGATGATGTGTATAATGAAAGAGGGTTTGAATTGAATTGGGAAGGACACAGACGTCAAGACATGATTCGTTTTAATAAATTTTTATTACCAAATGAGTTTAGAGGAACTTCTCCTGCATTTAGAAAATTATTTCCTATTCCAACCGCTGCTTTAAATGCTAATGGTGGACTTCATCAAAATACGGGTTATTAATCTTAAACAATTTTAATATGAAAAAATATATAAATAAGTTAATGGTATTAGGAACAATCGTTTTCCTATGTATCTCTTGCAGTAATAACGCGGAACTTACTGTTTTACAAGAAGTAAAATTTTCTGCACCAATTGAAGCTACTCCAAGTACGGTTGTTTTATCTGCTTCAAATGTTAATGCATCCGTAATGACTATTTCATGGCCAGCGGTGCAATATCCAATAAATGCACCAGTTAGTTATAGTTTAGAATTTGATGTTTTATCCGATACTTTTGGAACCTCTCCATGGTCAAATGCTATAAAATTTGATGCTGGAGAATCGGTATTAAGCAAATCATTTTTAGGAAATGATCTTAATGTTTTAGCAACTACTTTAGGACTTCAACACGATATAGCTGGAGAAATTTTAGTACGGGTAGTAGCAAATTTAGACAGAAAAGTATACTCAACCCCAATTACTTTAACTATTACCACTTTTACGAGTCAAATTACATTTCCACAGATATACATGGTGGGTGGATTTCAAGGATGGGATTTCAATACTGCTGCAGCTTTACCTGCAATAAGTCCTGGAGTATTTCAAGGAATAATTACATTTCCTACAACAGCGAGTAAAGATTTCAAATTTACAACTGCTTTAAATTGGAATCAATTCTATGGTGCAAATGCTTCTGGCAATTTTGCATTAAACGGTAATACCAATCTTTCGGTGCCAAATTATACTACTTATATGATAACCGTTGACCTCAACACATTAAGTTATACTGCAGTTCCTTATTCTTTTGGTATCATTGGAACAGCAACTGCTGGTGGCTGGAATACTAGTACAGCAATGAATTATGATTACCAATTGCACAAATGGAAATACACTGGGCCTCTTGTGGCTGGTGCTGTAAAATTTAGACTTAATGATGCCTGGACAGTAAATTATGGGCCTGCTGGAAGTCCTGGTGGAGATACCAATAGTGGCACAGTACTTAATGATGCTCCTGGAGCACATACCATTAATGCTGCAGGTAATTATGAAATAACATTTACTCATGACCCCAATAATCCCGCAACTGCTGGATATACCGTCTTGCAATTATAAATTAAATAATGGTTACAATTTGTTAGTTTGCTACTTCGAACCCATCCCTCTTAAAATTATTTGAAAGAGGGGTGTAACCATTATCTATTAAAAATTAAAAAAAATTAAAATTAAAAAAAATGAAATTATCCATAAACCTCTTTTTAATCTTTATCCTAACCACAGGATTAGCCTCTTGTAATCCTTCGGATTCTAATGCTGTTGCAGATGCTCCTTATCCTCAATATGGTTCTCCATTTACCGGTATGCCAAGCAGTAAAGATGCTATCATTTACCAAGTTAATATTCGTGCTTTTAGTCAATCGGGAGATTTAGCAGGTGTTAAAGCCAAACTTTCTACTATTAAAGATTTAGGAGTTAACGTTATTTATTTAATGCCAATTTATCCAGTTGGAGTTCTTAACTCAGTTGGCGGACTAGGTTCTCCTTATTCTGTTAAAGATTATAAAACAGTAAGCACTGAATTCGGAACTTTAGAAGACCTTAGAAGTTTAGTTGCAGAAGCACATACTATGGGGATGGCAGTAATTTTAGACTGGGTTGCCAATCATACTTCTTGGGATAACGCTTGGATAACACAACATCCAGATTGGTATCAAAAAGATGCTTCCGGAACTATAATTGCACCACCAGGAACGGGTTGGAATGATGTTGCCCAATTAAATTACAACAACAACGATATGCGAAATGGCATGATAGACGCTATGTCGTATTGGGTTTATAATGCAAATATTGATGGTTTTAGATGTGATTTTGCTGATGGTGTTCCACAAAATTTCTGGTCGGCAGCCATTTCAAAAATTAGAAGTATTAAAAATCAAAACATGATCATGTTGGCAGAAGGAAAAAGAATGGATCATTTTTATGTAGGATTTGATTATACTTTCGGTTTCGGATTTTATGATGCTTTAAAGAAAAAATTTAGTGATAACAAGCCAGCAACATCAATCCAAGATGCCAATGCTGCTGAATACGCCAATAACTATAATAACAATTATAGAATTGTGAGATACACCACTAATCATGACGTTAATGTTTCAGACGGTACACCACTAGCTTTATATGGTGGAATAAATGGTTCCTTGGCAACTTTTGTAGTCGCTGCTTATATGAAATCGGTACCAATGATTTATAATGGACAAGAAATTGGGTATGCACAACAAATTCCATTTTTTACACATACTCCAATTGATTGGTCAACCGCTAATGCAACTGTACTTTCTGAATACAAAAAAATAATAGCTTTTAGAAAAACGAGCAATGCTATTAAGAGTGGTGTTTTTACAGGGTACAGCAGTGCTGCCATAAGTGTATTTACAATGACCACCGATACCGAAAAAGTACTAGTACTTTCTAATTTAACCAATGCGCCAGTTAATTATATTTTTCCAAGTGCCTTAACTACAACTTCTTGGAAAAATGCATTTACAGGAGATGCAATGCCATTAACAACTGAAATAAATTTATTGCCATATCAATACGTTGTGTTGAAAAATTAATAAATATGAAATCGCCATTAACAAATCGTTTGTGTAAACAAACACCTATAATTAAAATGCGATAACATATAGGACCACTTTAAAATTATATTTTACATATATGAAACAGAAAATAGAAGTTTATTTTTTAAAATTAATTCTAGTACTAGTTATTAGTGCTGTTCCTCTTTTGGGGCAAGCACAAGTAGTTACGTCGCCTAATACTAATTTGACGTTACAATTTGAATTGAAAGACAATGGAATCCCAACGTATCAATTAAGTTATAAAGGAAAAGCAGTTATAAAGCCAAGTGCTTTAGGATTAGAAATTAAAAATGGACCTTCTTTTATGGATGGTTTTACCGTAATAAATACCGAAAAAGCTACTGTTGATTCTTCTTGGGAGCCGGTAATGGGCGAAGAAAAAACGATTCGTAACAATTACAACGAATTAGTGGTTACCTTATCGCAAGTTAAAAACAACAATCGTTATATTCGAATTCGTTTTCGGGTATTCAATGATGGTTTAGGTTTTCGATATGAATTTCCGAAACAAAATGATTTAAACTATTTTGTAATTAAAGAAGAGCATACCGAATTTCAATTAGCAGGAGACCATAAAATATTTTGGATTCCTGGGGATTATGATACAAATGAGTATGCTTATACTACTTCCAAAATTTCAGAAATACCTTCTTTAATGAAGCAAGCAACCGTGTTTTTAAATGCACAAAGTCCTATAAAAGAGTTAGCGGTTCAAACACCATCTATGATGAAAACGGCTGACGGTTTGTATATTAACATTCACGAAGCAGCATTGATTAATTATCCTGCAATGTCTTTAAATGTAGATGCGACCACGTTTAAAATGAGTTCGCATCTTACCCCAGATGCTGTAGGAAATAATGGGTACCTGCAAACCGATGCACAAACCCCTTGGAGAACTATCGTGGTAAGTGATAAAGCAACCGATATTTTGGCTTCTAAATTGATACTTAATCTTAATGAACCAACAAAATACAAAGATGTTTCTTGGATAAAACCAATGAAATTCATTGGTGTTTGGTGGGAATATTTTGTAGCCGGAAAAAGTACTTGGGCTTATGGTAAAGAAAATAATGTAAAATTAGACCAGGATTTTAGCAAACTTACCCCAAACGGTAAACATGGTGCCACCAACGAACGAGTTAAAGAATATATTGATTTTGCTGCTAAAAATGGATTTGATGCCGTTTTAGTGGAAGGTTGGAATGTAGGATGGGAAGATTGGATTGGAAATTGGAAAGAAGAAGTTTTTGATTTTGTAACTCCTTATCCTGATTTTGATGTAAAAGCATTACACACTTATGCTACTTCCAAAGGAGTGAAAATAATAATGCACCACGAAACTTCAGGTTCGGCAACCAATTACGAACGACGTTTAGACCAAGCCTTTCAATTTATGAAGGATAATGGATATAATGCTGTTAAAACTGGATACGTAGGTCAAATTATACCTCGTGGGGAACACCATGATGGGCAATGGATGGTCAATCATTATATTCATGTTGCCGAAAGAGCAGCCGATTATAAAATCATGGTAGACAGTCACGAAGCTGTTCGTCCTACGGGATTAAACAGAACTTATCCTAATTGGATTGCACAAGAATCAGCAAGAGGAACCGAGTTTGAAGCAATGGGAGGATTAAATCCTGACCATACAACCATTTTACCTTTTACTCGTTTGATGGGTGGCCCAATGGATTTTACTCCGGGTATCTTCCAAACTGATTTGAGTTATTACAACACAGGCGGAAAACAGCGCGTTAATACCACCTTGGTAAAACAATTGGCTTATTATGTTACTATGTATAGTCCTTTGCAGATGGCTGCCGATATTCCGGATAATTACAATCGTTTTCCCGATGCGTTTCAGTTTATTAAAGACGTTGCCGTAGATTGGGATGCGAGTTACATTCTAGAAGCAGAACCAGGAGATTACATTACGATTGCTCGAAAAGCTAAAGCTAAAAACGAGTGGTTTGTAGGTGGTATTACCGATGAAAATTCAAGAATTGCTATTGTACCATTTGATTATTTACCAAAAAGTAAAAAATATGTAGCAATCATTTATTCCGATGCTAAAGAGGCAAGCTGGAATGTCAACCCTCAAAAATATACCATTCAAAAAGTAGTGGTAACTTCTAAAAGTAATTTAAAACAGTATTTGGCTCCTGGAGGCGGATTTGCAATAAGCATTAAAGAAGCCACAACATCAGAAATAAAAGAACTAAAAAAATTATAAATAAAAGCAACACAAAACATAGTTTCTAGTTTTGGCTATGTTTTGTTTTTAACAATTAACCAATTTAATATTAATTTAAAAACCAAAAATCATGAACAAAAAATTACTTTTTATGCTTTGTCTTTTGACAATTTCATTTGCGAAAGCACAATTAACATCCGTAGCTCTTGTAGGCAGCGGAACAACTAGTGGATGGCCAACTGGAGCAACTGGTGAAGTTGATGCAACAGTAATGAACTCAGTGGATACAGTCCATTGGACACTTAACAATGTGACACTATTAAATGGCGCAGTAAAATTTAGAGGAAACAATTCTTGGGCTTTACCTTACAACTGGGGTGGACCCTCTTTTCCTACTGGAACTGGAGTTATAGATGCAAATGGATTTACATCTGTAGCTGGAATTTATAATGTTACTTTTAATAGTACTACAGGGGAATACAATTTTATTCTGCAAGTAAACACCTTTCCTGTAATCAGTTTAATTGGAACTTCATCACCAGGTGTTGCATGGACTACTGATACCGATATGGCAACAATTGATGGAATAAATTATTCAATTAATAGAGTAATGTTAATAGCCGGAGCTATTAAATTTCGTCAAGACCACGCTTGGACTTCTACAACTAATTGGGGTGGGACCTCATTTCCTTCTGGAACAGGTATAGTTGATGGAGCAGCCATAACAGTACCAACAGACGGAAAATATAATGTTACTTTCAATAGAAACACACTTGCATACTCATTTTCACTTCCAACCGTAGCAGTAGTTGGTGCTGGTGCAGGAGGTTGGCCAACTGGAGCTGTAGGAGAAGTTGATGCACATCCAATGACTACAACTGATGGAATAAATTATACAATTACAAATTTAGTTCTCACTGCTGACAATGCTAAATTTAGAGCTAACAATGCTTGGACAATCAATTGGGGAGCAACTTCATTTCCTAATGGAACAGCAACTTTAGATAGCCCTGATTCGTTTTTATGCGTTGCAGGTACTTATAGTGCCACTTTTAATTATGATTCAGGTGCCTATAGCTTTACAAACAATTTGTCTAATAGTTCATTTTCTTCAACTACATTTAAAGTGTATCCAAATCCAACACAAAACGAATGGAACTTTACAAATTTGAATGATACAATTGAGAACATTCAAATTATTGATGTCTTAGGAAAAACAATCCTTACTGTTGCTCCTAAAACTAACAGCATTATGATAAGTGCTTCAGAATTGAACGATGGAATATATTTTGCAAGAATAAGTACCAATAATTCAGCGAGTACTATAAAATTGATCAAAAATTAGATTATAAATATTTGTTTCTAAATCCCTTAACGCATTTGTGTTAAGGGATTTTTTTTGGCAAGGAGTTAATAAGTAAAGTTTTTGGGTATGTTGGCGATTATTTCTTATTGATGGAAGTATTTTTGTTCTTCTTACTTTGAATAATCAGCAAATCATTTTAGTAAAAAGTTAATCAAATGAGAAGTACCTATGAATCACTTTTATCTTTTGTCTTTGGTGTTTGGATTGAAAGAAAGGAGATTTAGCATTTACTCACTTTTTGTTATTGTTTTTTTGGGTTCGTTATTATGCAATTTATTTACGCTTGTCTGTTGAGACTTCATTAAAGACAACCAAATTGCATAATTGTCTTAACCTGGAACGCACCCGATTGCCGTAAGATGCTTCAATTTCAGAAGCGGAAAGGTTGGTTGTGATGTGGGTTACTATTTTCTTGTTGATGAATAGATCATATCGGCTCAGCAAAATTTCTCCCATTACATTGCATTCGTTTCCGAAGTATTTTAGATTGTTTTCGGTGCCAAGTAAAATTCATAATCAATTATAAAAGCATGGTCGATTTTGGAATTATCAATATCGGAGATATTGTATTTCCAAATTAGGAAGTTTTTGGTGTGTTTTAGGGATGTTTCGTATCGTTCCAGTGTTCCAGGTGCATACTCGATACCTAGCAGTTATTTTATTTTGTTGTTGTTGTTGTTGTGTTCTTGGAACATTAGAATAAGAAAACTTAGGCGTTCCAACTTTTCGCTTACCAGATTTTTAGCGTAGTACACCACTAACCAGTCTTTATTTTGTCGGAGTTCCGCTGGAATATAATCTACAAAAATGCAGATTTTATTAAGAAATTCATTTTTTTTAGGTAACGGCATTTTTTTTTATGGCTTAAAAAAATATCGCATTTTTTAAACTATAACATTTGACACCAATTTGACACAAGAAAAATACTTATTTTGTGAAAATCCCTTATTTCATAAGGGATAAGAAAGATTAAGCAGAGAGGAAGGGATTCGAACCCTCGATACAGTCACCCATATACACGCTTTCCAAGCGTGCGCCTTCAGCCACTCGGCCACCTCTCTAAGAATTATGGTGCAAAGAACAACAAAATTTTGCAATTATCAAAACTTAGTTTACACCATTTCGCCTCGAAGCGATGTTTCAAATATAGTTTTGAAATTATTTGGCGCAACATTTTGACCTAACAGATACATTAACTTAGTAATAGCCGCTTCGGTAGTAATATCTTTTCCAGAAATAATTCCGATTTTTTTTAATAAGGTACTAGTTTCATATTGCCCCATGCTTACACTACCTCCAGGACATTGGGTAACATTAATAATATGCAAACCGCTTTTAATGGCTTTTTTCAAAAGTTGGATAAACCAATCTTCGGTAGGAGCATTTCCGGAACCATAGGTTTCTAAAATTATTCCTTTTAAATTTGGGATTGCAATAATAGATGCCATTACCGATTCATTTATTCCTGGAAACATTTTCAGAATCACAACATTATCATCCAATTGTTTATGAACTGCTAGTTTTTTATTTGTTTTAGCAAAAAGAGTACTCGAATTTACATTAAGATGCACTCCCGATTCGGCTAAGGCAGGATAATTTGGAGAAGTAAATGCATTAAAATGTTCGGCATTAATTTTGGTTGTTCGGTTGCCACGGTATAATTTGTATTCAAAATACAAACACACTTCTTGTACGACTGGTTTTCCTTTAAATTGCAAGGAAGCAATTTGTATCGCGGTAATTAAATTTTCTTTAGCATCGGTACGTAAATCACCAATAGGCAATTGCGAGCCCGTGAAAATAACAGGTTTCCCTAGATTCTCTAACATAAAACTGACCGCCGATGCCGAATACGACATGGTATCCGATCCATGAAGCACCACAAAACCATTAAATAGAGCGTAATTCTCTTCAATAATTGTGGCAATTTGAACCCATTTATCTGGATTCATGTTCGATGAATCTATTGCTTTTTCAAATGAAACAGTTTCGATAGTACAATCTAACTGCTGCAATTCTGGAATTTTTTGCAACAACTTATTAAAGTTAAATGCTTTTAAAGCACCCGTTTTAAAATCTTTCATCATACCAATAGTACCACCGGTATAAATTAATAATATATTGGGCTTAGATTGCATTTTCGTATTTCAACTTGTTTACCACAGGATTGGCATACATATTTAAGAACCCTTCCGTCATAATTCCGTTAGAACAATCAATTTTCATTTCCAATCTTCTTTCGAATAATGATTTTTCGTTCTCGGTATAATGCCCTTTAAATTTATCGGTTTTATATAATATATCGTAAGCAATATAATTGGTTGGCCACAATTTGTAGGATTGTAAAATAGAATCATCTATTGCTTGAGCAACGGCTTGAACTTGTTTATTAGTATTGTCGTTTTCAAGAGCAATAGCATCTAACTCTTTATCTAAAATAGCACCAACATGAATATGAATATGTTTCTTTTGACCGATAATTCCACTTAAAAGCGTGATGAAATCTTCGTTTTTTTCCTTTACATATTTTTCTGCTTTAGCTTCTGCCATTAATTGTGGCATTTTTAAAGCATCTGTTGGGTCGTATTCATAAGAAATGGAAACTGGAACAATTTTTAATTTCTTGAAATAATCCATTAAATTTTCTTCATCAGAACCCATTCCGAGCATTTTCAATACTCCCGAATGGGTTGCATCATTACCATCTTTAGTTCTTCCTTCTCTTTGTGCTATCCAAACCGAACGGTTTTCTCTTAAAATTAATTGCCCAATGTATTCGGCCATCAATTTAGAACTTTGTAACATTTCTCTTGGAGGTAAGCCTCTTTGAACCAAGAAATTTCTATTCAATTTAGAAAGGTTTAAAAGAAACTCTTTCTTCACTAAGTTATCGCCTATTGCAGATGCGGTCATTACTAAACCATGGTCAAACAAACAAACATTAAGCAATGAGGTATCTAAAATAATGTCTCTATGATTGGAAATAAAAAGATAGGGGGTATGTTTCTCTAGTTTTTCAAAACCTGAAGTAGTCAATCCTTCGGAGGAATTTTCTAGTACCTTTTGAACCGAATGGTAAATAAAATTACATTGAAAATCACGAATGGAATGTGTTTTTAATAATTGATTTTTCCATACCTCATCTTCTACATCCGGAAATGTAAAACTCATAATGGCCTTCATCATTGGGTGGTTCACTAACCCTTTAATGGCGGTATTAACTTCGGCATCATAAAACGGTCGAATTGCGTCAAATTTCTGCATCTCTAGTTATGGATTGTTATTAAAGCAACAAAATAACAAAAAAAAAAGGACTTATTAAATTAATAGTCTATTAAATCCCGAAATGCGACTAGAGTTATCCGTTGTTACTCTTTCTATTTTAAATCTTTGAATAGAAAACTAATACTTTGGTTTTTGTTTTGTTCCCCTAAAATTAATAATCTCAATAGTAGATTTTTTGAGATTTATTCTATAAACAAGATAATTGTTTTTATCAATAATTGCTTTGTAAAGCGAGGTTTGCAAGTCTGATTTAGGAAACAATTCAGGATGGATAATTATTTGTTTCAAAACTTGATTGATCTTTTTTTCAAGTTGCAAAATTTCTTTGGGAGTCCATTTTTGCTCCAAATAATCTACAACTTTTTGGAGTCCTTTATTGGCTTGTGGCGTCCAATGAATTATTAGTGCCATATTGAGAATTTGCTCATAACTTCATCGTTACTAACAAATTCATTTTCATTTGCTTGCTGGATTCCAATTTCGATTTCATCTTTTTCATCGGAATCTAATTTTTCATACCAATCATGCTCTTTTTTAATTTCTTTCAAAACTTTTTCAAGATGCAACATAATAGTTTCGTCAACCATGGTTAACTCTTGTATGAAATTGTATTTTCTTGTTGCTAAATCCATAATAGAAAAATTTATAAAACAAATATACAAAAAAGATCAATTTAATTATATCCCAAAAATTGCTTTGGAATTCTCCGTTGTTATCCTTGCAATTTCTTCTATTGGAAGATTATAAATTTCGGATAATTTTTGTGCCACTAAAGTAATATAACTACTTTCATTTCGTTTTCCTCGATGTGGTAATGGCGCGAGATAAGGCGAATCGGTTTCCAAAACAATATGTTTTAAATCAATTTCGTTTAAAAATTGATCAATCTTTCCGTTTTTGAAGGTCGCTACCCCTCCTATTCCGAGTTTCATTCCTAACGATATTGCACGTTCTGCCTGTTCTAAATCGCCAGTAAAACAATGAAAAATTCCAAATAAATCGGTGGCTTTTTCGCTTTCTAAAACTTCAAATGTTTCGTCAAAAGCATCTCTACAATGAATATTTATTCCTAATTGGTATTTTTTAGCCAATTGAATTTGGTGCTGAAAAGCATGTTGTTGTTCTTTCAAAAATGATTTATCCCAAAACAAATCCATTCCGATTTCGCCAACGGCATAGAATTTTCTTTTAGCCAATTCGGTTTCCACATGAGCCAATTCTTCTAAATAATTTTCTTTTACATAAGTTGGATGCAATCCCATCATCAAATAAACATTTTCTGAAAATTGACTTTCCAAATCATACATTTTTTGGGTATAACTCGAATCAATTGACGGAACAAAAAGTCGGCTAACGCCTGCTTCTTTGGCGCGCTGCATCATTTCGTTTCGGTCGTCTTGAAATTGGGAAGAATATAAATGGGTATGGGTATCGGTGAAAATCATTTTATTATTTTAAAGTTACAAAGTTACAAACTTTATTTTCGAATTTTAATTTACTTTTGATGTATGGAAAAACTACCATTACTTTTAAAAAAAGAAGGCTACCAAAAAATAAACTTTAAAGTTTCTAAAACGAAACATTTATTGATAAAAGCAAGTATCAATGGTATTAAAGGAAACTTTATCTTGGATACTGGCGCAAGTAATAGTTGTGTGGGCTTTGAGAGTATCGATATATTTCAACTTGTTGCTGGAAAATCTAAAACCAAGGCTTCGGGGGCTGGTGCAACCGGAATGTTTACACAATTGGCAAAAGACAATCTGTTACAAATTGGCACGTGGAAACATACTACATTTCATTTAGTGATTTTCGATTTATCGCATGTTAATGAAGCGCTTATACAACACAAAGCCAAACCCGTTCAAGGTATTATTGGTGCTGATATTCTTATCGAAGGCAAAGCAATTATTGATTACTTCAACCACTGTTTTTATTTGAAGAAAATCTAAATGAAAAATCCCGTTCAGTTTCCTGAACGGGATTTATATTTTAAACCAATACAATTTTTAGTTACAACTCTAATGCTTTTTTAGCATCACCGTTCATCAATAATTCTAATGGGTTTTCTAGCGCTTCTTTAACCGCAACTAAGAATCCAACAGATTCACGACCATCAATGATTCGGTGATCATAAGAAAGCGCCACATACATCATTGGGTGAATTTCTACTTTACCATTTACTGCAATTGGACGCTCAATAATGTTGTGCATTCCTAAAATTCCAGATTGAGGAGGATTGATAATTGGAGTTGATAACATACTTCCGAAAACACCACCATTTGTAATAGTGAAGGTTCCGCCTGTCATATCGTCTACTGTGATTTGACCGTCACGAGATTTAATTGCTAATCTTTTAATTTCGGCTTCAACACCACGGAACGATAAATTCTCTGCGTTACGAACAACAGGAACCATCAATCCTTTTGGTCCAGAAACTGCAATGGAGATATCACAGAAATCATAAGCCGTTTTAAAATCACCATCGATCATCGAATTCACATCAGGAAATAAAGCCAAGGCTCTAGTAACTGCTTTCGTGAAAAACGACATATAACCTAATCCTAATCCGCCATGTTTTGCTTTGAAAGCATCTTTGTACTCATTACGAATCAAGTTGATTGGCGTCATGTTTACTTCATTAAAAGTAGTTAACATGGCAGTTTCGTTTTTAGCAGCAACCAATCTTTCGGCTACTTTACGACGCAACATTGATAGTTTTGTTCTTTCAGAACCACGAGTTCCACCAGTTGGAGTTCCCATAGAAGGTGTTGCATTTACAGCATCGTCTTTGGTAATTCTTCCGCCTTTTCCAGTTCCAACAATATCAGTTGGTTGGATATTTTTCTCGTCTAATATTTTTCTTGCAGCCGGTGATGGCGCTTGGGTAGCATAGGTTTTTTCAGCAACTGGCGCCGCTATTGGAGCTTCCACTTTCGGAGCTTCTGCAACAACTGGTTTTGCTTCTACTTTTGCCGAGGCATCACCTGCTGGCTTAGCAGCGCTTGTATCAATTAAACAAACTACAGCACCAACGGCAACAGCATCGCCTTCTTCCGCTTTTAGCGTAATAATTCCGCTTGCTTCTGCAGGTAATTCAAGCGTTGCTTTATCAGAATCCACCTCAGCAATGGCTTGGTCTTTTTCTACATAATCGCCGTCTTTTACTAACCAAGTTGCAATTTCAACCTCTTTAATCGATTCTCCCGGTGATGGGACTTTCATTTCTAAAATCATTGTATTTATTTTAAATTATGAATTTTATATTATTTATTGTCGTGTTCTTTTATTATCTGTTCAATTTGAAAATGCAATTCAGGAATTTCTTGAGAAATTATGTTCCAAATAGTTTCATAGTCTACACCTTGATAATGATGAATAATTTTATCTCTTAATTTAGCCATATAACTCCAAGGAACAGAATTATACTTTAATCTAAATTCTTGTGTCAAATTTTTTGTTGCTTCACCAATTATCTCTAAAGCTCTTGTAATAGCTCTTTTTAAAGTTTCATCATTATAAAAATCTTCTTCATCTAGCTTTTCAACTGTATTTTGAATATAGTTTATTTCAATAAAAATGTGCTTAATGAATTCTATTTCATCAGATTTTGACATAATCTACCTCTTTTAAAATATGTGGTCCAATAAACTCACTTAATCCCTTTTTAGAGACAATATCAATTTTATTATTTTTAAAAAGATTCTCTAATAAATCACAAAAATCAATATAATTTTTTAAAGTCTTCTTTTCTTTTATTATATCAACTAAAATATCAATATCACTACCTTCTGTTTGCTCATTTCTTACGTAGGAACCAAACAAACCAATTTCTGTAACACCAAAACTTTTTATAGTTTCCTTGTTATCTTGTATGGTTTTGAATATGTCTTGTTTGGTTAGCATAATTACTGTAATAAATTTTCTACTGAAATATCTTCATCAATTTCTTCCCAATGAATTCCTTCTCCTTTGCCAATTAATCGCCATTTATTTAATTGTTCCTGGGTAGCCTTTCTTAATCTTGGAAACCACTCTAATGGGATTGCTAATTCTCTTCCATCTTCTAAAAATACAATCATTTTAGAATTTTCAAAAGCAATATTTATTGCGTTTTTCGATTTGTTAATTGTTAAAAAACTCATCCCATTTTTGTATTAAAAGTTCTTTATTTTCTTCTACTAAATTACGAACTTGTTTCAGTTCAGAAGCATTAAATCCTGATGACTTAACTAATTCAACATTTTCAAGATTGATTTTTGCAGTTTTTTCTGCTTTTTCAATATGAATGTGTTTTGGTAAATGTTCATTACTATAGAAGAAAAATCTAAATCCATCTATGTAAAAAATCGTTGGCATTATCTAAATAAATTTTTATCAAAAACCATTCTTATAGCATCGGCATGACGTCTTCTATCACGAGTGCTGCTTCCTGCTGCTGGTGCTGCATAAGCTTTAAGCGATGCTAATCTCCATTTTACCAAATCGAAATTCATCAACATAAAACTATAAGCTCCCATGTTTTTAGGCTCTTCTTGTGCCCAAACGTAATCATCGGCATTTGGATAACTGGCAATAATAGCTTTCAATTGCTCCACTGGCAATGGAAATAACTGCTCAATTCGAACCAAAGCTACATCATTTCTTTCTAAATTTCCTCTTTCGGCAAGAATATCGTAGTAGAATTTTCCGGTACAGAAAACTACTGTTTTTACTTTTTTCTTATCTACTAAACTGTCGTCAATGGTTTCTTGAAATTGACCATTGTATAAATCTTCTTGTGTTGACACACAAAGCGGATGACGCAATAAACTTTTTGGTGTAAATACTACCAATGGCTTACGGAACTTGGTTTTCATTTGTCTACGCAACAAGTGGTAGAAATTGGCTGGCGTAGTACAATCGGCAACATACATATTATGACGTGCACAAAGTTGCAAATAACGCTCCATTCTAGCCGAAGAGTGCTCAGCTCCTTGCCCTTCGTATCCGTGAGGCAATAAAAGAACGATTCCGTTTTGGTTGTTCCATTTATCTTCACCACAAGAGATGTATTGGTCCAACATTATTTGACATCCGTTAGAGAAATCGCCAAATTGTGCTTCCCAAATGGTTAATGTTTTTGGGGAGGCTAAGGCATATCCGTAATCAAATCCTAAAACTCCGTATTCAGACAATAGGGAATTGTATATTTGGAATCTTCCTTTGCTATTTTTTAAAGTATCTAAAAGAATTACTTCTTCTTCGCTATCTTCTACTTTTACCACGGCATGACGGTGTGAAAAAGTTCCTCTTTCCACATCTTGTCCAGAAACACGAACATCGTATCCGTCGTATAATAAGGACCCATATGCTAAGGTTTCGGCAGTTCCCCAATCGATAACATTATTATCGTACATGGTTCTTCTGTCGTTAACAATTTTAGAAATTTTGTTAATGAATTTCTTATCGGAAGGCAAGGTAGAAACTACTCCGATTATTTCGTCTAATTGTTTTTTATCAAATTTCGTGTCCACTTTTTGAAGCATCCCATCATCCGAAACTTGTTCAAAACCTTTCCATTCATCTTGCATAAATGGCTTGATGATGGTTAAGCTTTTCTTACGCGAAGCTTGTAAATTTTCATCCAAACGCTCTTTGTAATCATTTTCTATTTTGGTTAAATAGGCAGCATCTACAATTCCGTCAGTAATTAATTTTTCAGCATAAATATCTCTGGGATTTTGGTGCTTAGCGATGATTTTGTATAAAACAGGTTGTGTAAAACGAGGTTCATCACCTTCGTTATGTCCGTATTTTCTGTATCCTAATAAATCTATAAATACATCACGCCCAAATTCCATACGGAAATCTAAAGCAAATAACATTGCATGAACCACTGCTTCAGCATCGTCTGCATTTACGTGAAGTACTGGCGACAAAGTTACTTTAGCAACATCGGTGCAATAAGTAGACGAGCGAGCATCTTGGTAATTGGTAGTAAAACCAACTTGGTTATTAATAACAATATGAATGGTTCCACCGGTTTTGTATCCGTCTAATTGTGCCATTTGAACAATTTCGTACACAATTCCTTGTCCAGCAACTGCGGCATCCCCGTGAACGGCAATTGGCAATACTTTAGAGAAATCATTAGGAAAATGACGGTCTTGTTTAGCACGCGTAATTCCTTCAATAACTGCTCCAACAGTTTCTAAATGCGAAGGATTGGGAGCTAAGTTTAGATTGATTTTTTTACCTGACTCAGTAGTTCGTTCGGAAGTTAAACCTAAGTGGTATTTAACATCCCCATCAAAATATTCTTGATCGTAGTCTTTTCCGTCAAATTCTGAGAAAATATCTTGGGTATTTTTACCAAAAATATTGGCTAAAATATTCAATCTTCCTCGGTGTGCCATTCCCATAACGAAATGTTCCACCCCTTTTTCGGCAGCAGCTTCAATTAATGCATCTAGCGCTGGAATAATGCTTTCGCCTCCTTCAAGAGAGAAACGTTTTTGACCTACATATTTTGTATGAAGAAAGTTTTCAAAAGAAACCGCTTCGTTTAATTTTCCAAGAATATGCTTTTTTTGATTGGCATCAAAACTAGGAAGGTTATCATTGATATTCAATTTATTTTGAATCCACTGAATCACTTCCGGTTTTCTCATGTACATGTATTCAATACCAATATGTTGGCAATACACTTTTTTAAGATGGGATAAAATGTCTTTTAATGTAGAAGGTTGGTGGCCTAATACTTTGGCAGCATCAAAAACCGTATTTAAATCGGCGTCCGAAAGGTTAAAATTAACCAAATCCAAATTAGGTTCGTAAGTTCTTCTATCTCGAACAGGATTGGTTTCGGTAAATAAATGACCTCTTGTTCTATACCCTTCTATTAATTTAAGAACATTAAATTCTTTTTGTAATTTTTCGGACACTTGACCATTATCGGTAGAATTAGCTGCATAATTAGCAATTTGAGCACCTGCATTTTCTTCATTATACGTTTCCATTCCAAAATCGAAACCCTGAAAAAATGCTCTCCAACTTGGCTCAACGCTGTCTGGATTTTCAATATATTGTTCGTATAATTGTGCGAAAAACTCGGTGTGTGCTGCGTTTAAAAAAGAAAACCTATCCATATTTTTATTATATAAATAATCGTGTAGTTGTAAAAATTTATGCAAAAGTAAAATATTTATAACAATCTTTGCCTGTTTTTAGTACATTTATCTCGCTAAATAAATATATACATAACTATGGCAAAGAATTCTGTAAAAATTTTAACAAAAACTTTAACGCTTTTATTTTTTATTGGAACTACCATTGGCCTTTACGGACAAATAGGTCCCACTGCTCACCCTAAAAGTGATTTTTGGAAACACGTGCAATTTGGAGGCGGATTTGGCATAAATATTGGCTCTGGATTTACCGATGTTACGCTTGCCCCGAGTGGCATTTACAACTTGAACCATTATGTTTCTATTGGTGCTGGATTGCAAGGAAGTATTGTTTCACAGAAAGATTATTACAGCTCTGGAATTTATGGCGTTAATGTTCTTACTCTTTTCAATCCGGTGGAGGAAATTCAAATCTCTTTGGAAGTGGAACAAGTGCGGGTAAATAATACCTTTAGAAATCCAACAATGGGAACAATAAAAGAAAATTTTTGGAATACCGGATTGTTTATAGGTGCTGGTTACCGCATGGAAAATGTAACGGTAGGCATGCGTTACAACCTTTTGTACAATAAAGATAAAAATGTGTATAGCGATGCTTTGATGCCGTTTATTAGAGTTTATTTTTAATAGAATCTTGATTTTTCACTAATCCGAAATCTATTAAAACTAAAATTGTCTGCCCAACCATTAAAAAATTAGACAGACAATTATAAATATAGAAAAGGTTTTATTTTTTTAAATCAATTCTAATCATTAAATCTTGTGCAATCATTTTTCCTTGTAGCACTCCTTTTTCGCTTGCTTCTCTAAAATGAATTCCACCATAAACTCTTGAAATTGCCGCTTCATTAGCAGCATCATAAAAAGAATTAAAATAACGAGGACTCATCCCTAAATTAATATTCGTTTTATCTACAAAAGCAAGATTTCCAAATATATTGGTTAGTATTTCAGCACTAGCGCCCGAGCAAACTGAATGCCCTGATGGATATTCTGGAAAAGCAGGTGTAGGTATAAATGGAGTCCAAGATTGAGCACCAGGAATATAATCTTTTATATATGTTTGAGGTCGTAACAAATTGAATTTGTATTTTGAATACCAGCAACAAATAAAAGCATCTGTCATGGATATTCCAACTAAAGCATACATTTCGGCAGCTTGTTGTAAATTTAGATTCAAACTAGTTGTAAGTTGATTTTCAATTGACACCCAATGTCCTGGAGGCGTAGCTGTCGTACCTGAACCATCTGCCCACCAAAGCGCTATGTTTTTTTGGGATTGAGTGAGTTGCTGAGAAATAGTATACACCTCTAAAGCTTGATTGTAAAATGGAGAGCCTACGGTTGCATCAAATGGAATTTCACTTGGCACCGACATATCAGGTGATGTTGCAGAAATTGGTCTTATTGCACCCCAAAAAGGCTCTGAAGGCATTGTTACATTTGGATTTGTTGGAGCCCAATATTGAGGATGAACTGCATCTCTTACTGGAACAACATAGTTCATAGTTCTAGTTTCAGTGAAATTATCACTACTAACATAAGAAATCATGTTAACTGCTATTTGTTTACCATAGGCAACCGAATTATTAGTTTTAAAATTACCAATAATTAGGTTTCTTCCCGATAAATTTGCATTATAAATAGAGTCGAGTCGAGTAGAACTTGCAGAAGAAATGCCACTCCCGAACATTGATTTGTTCAATTCGTGTAATACCTCATTGGCTACCAATGGATAATCCACTTCACTGCTTGGCGCTTCCGTTACAGAAGTATATCCATTTATTTGACCAGCAAGCGACTTGTTTTGAGACATCCCACTTATTAAACTTTCATACAAGGCCACACCATTATACCCATAAATCCTCGAAGCTTGTGGTGGGTTTTTATTTTCGATTTTGACAGTTTTTCTTACAATTTCCATCCAGTCACTGGCAATTTTACCGGAAAAATTAGAAACAGGGGTTTGGGTAATCGTTTCGTCTGAATTATTATTACAACTTGAAAAGAGTAAAACACTTGAAACAATGACTACTAAAGGGATAAATTTAATTTTCATAATGTAAACAGTTGTTAATTTTTTACAAATGTAGTAATTTAACTACACAAAACAACCTTTAGACGAAAAAAAATGATAAAAACAGAATTTATTGAGTTTCGACTATATACGAAGAAATTGGTTTTATTAATAAATATTAGCAAGCTAATACCTACTTCTGAACCAAACCTTCATCCATTCGCGTTTTAATACCAAGAACGCTACTTGTTGGGATAATTCCATAATATCCGACCCGTCGAGTTGTTTTACTTGATCTTCGGGAACATCTACTATATAGAGTAAACTTAAATATTCGGCAAATTTATACTGAATCAATCGGTAGATTTTTTCGTGTAATTGGGCCTTTAACTCTTCTGGAAGGAGATTAATAGGCAAATCAATAGGTTCATTTGCAAAATTAAAATCTTTGTTTAACTGTTCAATCAGTTTTACATACAAGTTTTCTTTTTCGGCTTCCGAAAGTAAATTATCTGTGGAAATTGGCGCTACATACATGTTAAATTTCAAAATTAAAATTCCAAATTCCAAACTTTAAAAAAGAGTCCCATTGGAATTTGGGATTTAAAAAATTGGAGTTTCTATTATACATTTCTATTCATTAAATTTTCTCCAAAAGTCCGCAACATATTTTTTTTATCGGAAGAAATATTCATTTTTTCTAGAGTTTCAAATGCCTTTAAAGTAAAATCTTGGATGGCTTGTTGCGTTGCACTTGAAGCCCCTGTGGCATTGAAAATTTCTTTTACAGAGGTAATTTTATCTATATTATCGGTAGGATGGATAGAGAAAAGATGCATCAATTGGTTTTTTTGATTTTCATCCGAAAAGGCAATCGCTTTTAAATACAAATAGGTTTTTTTGTTTTCAATAATATCGCCACCTACTTGCTTACCAAAAGTTTCTGGATCACCAAAAGCATCCAAATAATCGTCTTGTAATTGAAATGCCAAGCCTAAATTCAATCCAAAATCATAAATTAAATCGGCATTTTCTGTTGTAGTTTCAGCAACAATAGCACCCATTTTCATTGCGGCCGCTACTAAAACTGCGGTTTTATATTCAATCATTTTAAGATATTCAGGAATGGTAACATCGTCTCTGGTTTCAAAATCGACGTCGTATTGTTGTCCTTCACAAACTTCCAGCGCCGTTTTACTAAACAATTTGGCTAATTCTCTAAATATCTTTGGTTCGTATTCTTCAAAATGTTGGTAGGCCAAAATTAGCATAGCATCGCCAGAAAGAATTCCAGTGTTGATATTCCATTTTTCATGCACCGTTTCGTTACCTCTTCGCAAAGGCGCATCGTCCATAATATCATCATGAACCAAAGAAAAATTATGAAATACCTCAATAGCCGTTGCTGCTGCTAATGCCTTTTTGCAATCTATATCAAAAACTTCGGCTGCCATTAAGGTCAAAATCGGACGCATTCTTTTTCCGCCAAGAGATAAAATATATTCAATTGGTTCATAAAGATTTTTAGGATCTTTAGTCAAATGTAATTCCGAAAAATAATCGGTAATAAGTTCTTGATAATGGGAAAGTGCGTGCATTAATTGTGAGTTTAAAGTTTAAAGTTTCAGGTTGTACAAAGAAAGTCAAAAAATTGGAAACTTTAAACCTGAAACTTTTTCTAATGTTAAATTTATGCAAATACTTTGGGAACTGTTTTAGTTTTTAAAGTTTCCTAAATATCTTTGTACTCGAAATAAACATAAAATGAAAGATAAAATAATGTCCAAAGCGAGTGATTTATTCTTAAAACTTGGTTTTAAGAGTGTCACTATGGATGATATTGCTGGAGAAATGTGCATTTCTAAGAAAACAATTTACAAGTACTTTTGCAATAAAGAAATTTTAATAGAAGAAAGCACAGCAATGGTTCATGCTGAAATTCATAGCATTATCGAGCAAATTGTTTCGAAGAATCACAATGCCATTGAAGAAAATTTCGAGATACGAAAAATGTTTAAAGAAATGTTTAAATCGGCAGACACATCGCCAATTTATCAGATGAAAAAACATTATCCTGAAATCTATGCCAAAGTAATATCGCGCGAAATGGAAGAATGCAATACTCTTTTTAAGCAAAATATTGGCAAAGGGATCGAGCAAGGTTTGTATCGAAAAGAGATTAGTATAGAAAATTATATGAAATTTTATTACACTTTAATCTTTGGTATCAAAGAACAAATTAGCTCCGAAAAAGAAGGGCAAAAAATAGAATTAGAAATATTAGAATACCACACTAGAGCAATGGCAACCGCCAAAGGAATTTTAGAACTCGAAAAACAATTACAAAATTACAACCACTAATGAAAAAACTTTTTTTAATCCCCTTATTCGTTTTTGCCCTTACGGCGCAATCGCAAGTAACCAAACAAAACTATAATTTTAGTTTAGATCAAGCTATTTCTCATGCTTTGACCAACAACAGAAGCGAAATTAATGCTGGTAGAGACATTGAAATTGCCAAAAAGAAAAAATGGGAAACTACTGCAATGGGTTTACCTCAAATTAATGGAGCCATTAATTATCAAGACAATTTTAAATTGCAAACTTCTCTTTTACCCGCACAAATATTTGGTGGTCCTGCAGGAGAATTTGCTGAAGTTTCTTTTGGAACTAAACATAATGGTGGTGGTAGTTTATCCTTAACGCAGCTTATATTTGATGGCTCATATATAGTAGCACTTCGGGCTTCTAAAACCTATCTTCAATTTTATGAAAACTATAAAGTTAAGACGGATTCCGAAGTTAAAGAAATAATTATCAATGCCTATGGAAATGTTTTATTAGCCGATGAAAGTGCTCAAATTCTACAAAAAAACAAAGTTATTTTAGAAAAAACGCTTTTTGATACGGATCAAACGTATAAAAATGGTCTTATTGAAGAAGAAAATGTAGAGCAATTAAAAATCACTTTATCTTCTGTAAACAGTAACTTAAATTATGTTACTCGACTAAAAGAAATTAGTTTGAAAATGCTAAAAGTAAATTTAGGAATTGACATTGATGACACGCTTACTTTAACAGATAAACTAGAACTATTGGCACAAAACAATTTGGATTTGGCTTTAAAATCTGCAGAATTTGACCCAAAGGGAAACATCAATTATCTAATTTCTCAAAACTTTGTTGACCAACGTAATTTGGAAATGAAATTGCAAAAAAGCAAGGCCTTGCCAACATTAGCCGCAGGAGTGAATTTTGGATACAACTCCTTCGGAAACACCTTTTCGTTCTTCAATTCTAGTCAACGGTATTTTAATTATTCCAATCTTGGTATAAGTTTAAACGTGCCTTTATTTAGCAGTTTTGCCAGAAGTGCTAGAACACAACAAGCAAAAATAGCATTAGAAAAAGCAAAAACCGATTTAACAGATGCAGAACAAAAACTAAAACTTGGTTATCAAAATGCAAAAAGCAATTATGAATACAGTATTGAACAATACAACAGTTCTAAAGAAAATTTAAAATTAGCAGAACGTATCGAGAAAAAACAACAAATAAAATTCAAAGAAGGACTTTCTAGCAGTTTTGATTTTACGGAAGCCCAACGTCAATTATACACCTCCCAACAAAGTTATTTACAAACTATGGTAGATGTAATCAGCAAAAAAGCAGCATTAGAAAAAGTAATCGGAAATAAATAATATAGTTAAACTCTTTTATAAAAATGAAAAAAATAATCCTAATTTCCACGTTCTCAATACTAATCTTTTCTTGTGGAAAGAAAGAAGACAACACAAATATTGATAGCATAATTGCTTCTAAAAACGTTACCGCACTTCAAGCAAAAAAAGCATTAATTCAAGCCGATTTAGCAAAAATTGACGATGCTTTAGCAACATTAGATGTAAAAAAAGACGAAGCATTAGTTTCAGTTTTAGAAGTTAACGATACTACTTTTACACATTATCTTGAAGTACAAGGAAATGTAAATACTAAAGAAAACATATTAGTGCAACCTGAATTTCAAGGAACTTTAGTAGCATTAAACGTAAAAGCCGGACAAAGAGTTTCCAAAGGACAAATTCTAGGACGTGTGGATGATGCAGGTCTTAGCCAACAAGTAGCAAGTTTAGAAAACCAATATGCGTTGGCAAAAACCACTTTTGAGCGCCAGAAAAATCTTTGGAATCAGAAAATTGGTTCTGAAATTCAATATTTGCAAGCACAAACGCAAATGATTTCTGCTCAAAGAGGCGTTGCTCAAATTAAAGCACAATTAAATAAAACAGTAATCAAAGCGCCATTTAGCGGAACTATTGATGATGTTTTTGTAGAAAAAGGACAAGTTGTAGCACCAAGTGCACAAGGATTAATGCGTATTGTGAATTTAGGAAATATGTACGTTTCTACTACAGTGCCAGAAACCTATATTGGAAAACTAAAGGTGGGTACCGAAGTAGAAGTTTTCTTAACTTCATTAGGAAAAACCTATAAAGGAAAAGTGCGTCAAGTGGGAAGTTTTGTGAACCCAAGCAACCGTAGTTTTGCAATTGAAGTAAGCGTTCCAAATCCGGAGAATTTATTGCGTCCAAACCAAGTTGCCAAACTTAAAATCACCGATTACGTTAGCAAAAACGCTATTGTTGTTCCTACCAATGTAGTGCAAGAAGACGGAAAAGGAGACAAATTTGTATTCTTAGCAACTCAAATTAACGGAAAAACGGGTATTGCTAAAAAAGTGATAGTAACTACTGGAAAATCATCCGATAATGTAACCGAAATTGTAAGCGGATTAACAGCAAAAGATGTTATTGTAACCGAAGGTGTAAATACGATATCGGAAGGAATGAAACTGAATTTTTAGTTTATAAGTTGATATGTTTATAAGTAGAGAAATGAAAATATTTAGTTTTGAAAAACTTATTGCTTGGCAAAAAGCAAGAGAATTAGCCTTAGAAATTTTTAAAGTAACGAAACTATTTCCAAAAGAGGAACTTTTTGGAATGACAAGTCAGATGAGAAGATGTTCAGTTTCTATAGCTTCAAATTTAGCAGAAGGTTCTGGAAGAAGTTCAATGAAAGACAAAGCTCGATTTACAGAAATATCCTTTGGTTCAGCATTAGAATTATTAAATCAAATAATATTATCATTTGACTTTGAATACATCGAAGAAAAAAAATACATTGAAATTAGAGAAAAAATAACAGAGGTAACTTTGTTGATTGATGGTTTGCATAAATCTCAATTACCAAAATAATTTGTTCATAACCTTATAAACAAATAACCGCATAACCTAAAAAAAATGAGTCACAAAAACAAAGAATTTAGCATATCGAGTTGGGCTGTAGACAATCGAGTTACGGTGTACATATTGACCTTATTGATTGTTGTAACGGGAATTATTGCCTATGTTACAATGCCCCGAGAAGATTTTCCGGAAATCATTGAAAACAAAGTTTATATCTCGTCTGTGTTTCCTGGGAACTCCGCCGAAGATGTAGAGAAATTAGTTATTAAACCTCTTGAAAAAGAGTTTAAAAATATTTCTGGTGTTGAAAAAATTACTTCAAGTTCGTTTCAAGATTATGGAATGATTGTAGTAGAATTTGCCGACAAAATAACTATTGATGTTGCCAAAACCAAAATTAAAGATAAGGTGGATTTGGTGAAAGCCGACACCAATTGGCCAAATCTAGATAACGGAAGCAAAGTAGAACCAAATGTTTTTGAATTGAATATTTCGGAAGAAGTGCCAATTTTAAACATCAATCTTGAAGGGAATTATACCACACAACAACTAAAAAAATACGGCGAATTACTTCAAGATGATATTGAAGAAGTTCCCGAAGTGAAAAAAGTGGACATTCTAGGAGTGGACGACAAAGAGGTTGAAATTGCTGTAGATATTTTCAAAATGACGGCTGCTCAAGTATCGTTTGACGAAATTCAAAATGCCGTTAAATACGAAAACATGACGCTTTCTGGCGGAAATTTAGTGTCCCAAGGTTCTCGAAACAATATTAGAATTGTTGGAGAAATTAAAGATCCTAAAGAACTAGAGAACATTGTTGTAAAATCGTATGGCGGAACCGTTTACCTTAAAGACATTGCAGTTGTAAGTTTCAAAGAAAAAGAAAAAACGACTTATGCACGTGAAAAAGGAACTGAAGTAGTGATGCTAAACGTGAAAAAACGTGCCAGTCAAAACATGATTTCGGCTATTGAACAGGTGAAAGAAAAACTAGAAAAAGCAAAAACCACTTATTTACCTTCTAACTTAAAAATAGAACTTACTAACGACCAATCGTCGCGTGTGGAACATCAAGTAAGCGAACTTTCCAACCACATTATCTTCGGAATTGTTCTGGTTATGATTGTTTTGATGTTTACCATGGGACTGCGTAATTCCTTGTTTGTTGGAGCGGCAATTCCGTTATCGATGTTGATGGCGTTCACCATTCTTTCGGCATTGGGATTGACATTAAACACGATGGTTTTGTTCGGATTAGTAATGGGATTAGGGATGCTGGTAGACGACGGAATTGTAGTGGTCGACAACGTTTTTGCCAACATGAAAAAAGGATTGAACCGCGTTCAAGCCTCCAAAATTGGTATTGGCGAAATCGCTTGGCCAGTAATTTCATCCACGGCTACAACCCTTATGGCATTTTTGCCATTTGCACTTTGGCCTGGAACGATGGGTAAATTCATGAAATACTTCCCTATCACATTAACCATTACTTTATCGGCTTCGTTATTTGTGGCAATGGTTGTAAATGCTGCCATGACAGGTGGTTCGATGGATATTGAAGATAAAAATGTGACTAAGAAATCGGCAAAAAAATATTCCATTATTTTTACCATTATTGGTTTTGTTTTTGTTTTACTTGGAAATATCTACGATTCGACTTTTGCAAAAGCCATCGGGCATTTAGCGATAATTTCATTGGGATTAATGTGGTTGTATAAAATCAAAATATACCAATGGACGCAAGATTTTCAACATAGTTTTTTCCCTAGAATGGAAGAAAAATACAAAGTGTTTTTAGGTAAAATTCTAACAGGAAAAGCATCGTGGATTGCGCTTGCAACCATCATTGGAATGTTAATTTTCTCTTTTGTTTTATTGGGAATTTTCCCGAGAAAAGTATTGTTCTTCCCTGAAAACATCCCGAGACAGGTAATAACTTATATAGAATATCCACAAGGAACCGACATTCAAAAAACCAATAAAGCCACTCTTTTTGTAGAAAAACAAGTAATTGCTATCCTTAATAAATACATCGATCCAACTTCAAAAGAAAAGAAAAATTTCTTGGCAGAATCTATTGTTTCGCAAGTAGGTGTTGGTGCTGGTAATCCAAATGTAGATGCTGGATCGGCTTCAGAAACTCCTTATAAAGGTAAAGTAACCGTGAATTTCTCGGAGTTTAAATTCCGAAGAGGCATTAACACAACGGATGTTCTAGAAGAAATCCGAGGCAAAGTAAAAGGTATTGCGGGTGCAAAAGTTACGGTTGAAAAAGATGCCAACGGACCACCGGCTGGGTATCCGATAAGTATCCAATTATCTGGAACCGATTATGATGTGATGCTTAAAGAAGCCGCAAAAATGATCACATTTATCGATTCTAAAAACATTGCTGGTATTGAACGATTGAATGTAGATGTTAATAAAGAAAGTCCAGAACTTGAAGTAAAAGTAGATCGTGTTAATGCCGGAAGTTTAGGTGTTTCTACTGGACAATTGGGTTTCAACTTGCGCCGTTCGGTTTATGGTCAAGAAATCTCTACCTATAAAGAAGGAGATGACGATTATAAAATCACAATGCGTATGCAAGACGACCAACGCAAGAACGAAAACATCTTGTTCAACCAGTCGTTAACTTTTAGAAATCAAAACAACGGACAAATAGTGCAAGTGCCGATTTCTGCTGTTTCTAAAACAGAGAAAACGACCACCTTTAATCAAATCAAAAGAAAAAACCAAAAACGAATAATGACTATTTATTCGAATGTTTTAACTGGTTTTAATGGCGATGCGATTACAAAACAAATCAAAACAGAATTAAAAGGATACGAATTATCTAAAGGAACTACTTATTCGTTTTCTGGAGTTCAAGAAGAACAAGGAAAAAACCAAAGTTTCTTGATGTATGCGTTGTTTTTAGCCTTGGCTGGAATTACGGTTATTATTGTTTTGCAGTTTAATTCTGTTTCTAAAACTATGGTGATCTTGTTTACCGTAATACTAAGTTTTAGTGGTGTGTTTTACGGATATGTTATTGCCAATATGGATTTTGTTATCTTAATGACCATGATGGGAATTATCTCACTTGCGGGAATTGTGGTGAAAAACGGAATTGTATTAATGGATTTCTTCGTACTATTATTAGACAAGAAAGTTGCCGATAAACATTTAGAAAGTCACGATGATTTATCTTTAGAAGAAATAAAAGAAGTAATTATAGAGTCTGGTAAATCGCGTTTACGCCCGGTATTATTAACCGCCTTGACTGCGGTTTTAGGATTAATTCCATTAGCCATTGGATTGAATTTTGACTTTTTCTCTTTAATTACCGATTTGAATCCGCACTTATTTATGGGTGGTGATAACGTAATGTTTTGGGGACCCTTAGCCTGGACGATCATCTTCGGATTGACCTACGCTACGGTTCTAACCCTAGTAATGGTTCCGGTAATGTTCTACTTAGTAAAACGAGTAAAATATTGGTTGCGTGATAGAAGACAAGCAAGACTTAGTACGGAAGAATAATCTAAATATTGGTTAAACTAAAAAGGTCGTTTCAAATTAATGAAACGACCTTTTTTGAGTTTAATAGCAATTGAAATTACTTCAATAAACTATCTAATTTTTCTTGTAATTGAGGGTCAGAAGGTCTTGAAGCATCTGAATTAAGAACAATTCCTTTAGGATCAATCAAGATAAATCTCGGAATAGAATTAATTCCGAAAGAAGTAATAAATTCGGAATTCCAGTTTTTATCTGCAAATAATTGAATGCCTCCTAATTGTTTATCCGATACAAATTTTTTCCACTTATCAAAATCTTTATCTTCATCCACTGAAATACTTACAAAAGCAATGTTTTTTCCTTTATATTTTTCTTCAACTTTAGCCAAAAACGGAATTTCTCCTCTACAAGGCCCACACCAAGTTGCCCATACATCTATATAAACATACTTCCCTCTTAAATCTTCTAGTTTAGTTTTCCCTCCTGAAAAATTTACATAATCAAAGGGAGGCGATGGCGCATTATTTAATTTTAATTGCGCTTGCTTATTTTTGAATTCCATCTTCATTTGAAGCAATTCTATTGCCATTTCTTTTTTTTGTAGAGCTACAAAATTAGGATCGAATTTTCCCTTTTCTAGAGCAATACTAGCTTTATTTTGTTTTTCGGTGATTTTTTTTGTGAAATCTTCTGGAGTTGAAGCCAATAGTTCCTCATAATTAAAATCACTGCTTGCAAGAACTTTTTTTGCTAAATAATTATTTTCTGCAGAACCTTTTCCAGTATAAACAATAGATTCATCAAATTTTTTCGCATCCATCATAAGAGATAAATCGAAACCATTTTTCAAAAAAACATCTGTATATTCTTTTCCATCATAAAGTTGGTACATTCCTTCTTTAACATCAAAAGAAGCAGTGAAATGTCCTGAATCATCTACTTTAATTTCTTTTACAATTACTTTATTATTTTTCACAAACAAAACATCCCCATTTCTATTGGATATTTCTGCTTGAATTTTTAACACATTTTCTTGCCCAAAGCTTACATTAGTGTAAACAATAGCAAATAAAAAGAGAAGAACCTTTTTCATATTATTTTTTTTAGATTTTACAAAACCAAATATATGTAATTTTATTTAGGAGCATTTCATCATTAAGAAAGTTTTTAGTATTTATTTCGTTGGAAGTTTTTTAACTCTACACGGAGTTCTTTGAAAGCATTTGAAATTATACTATATATACATTGACAACTAAATTATTGTTTTATAAAATATGGTTAATCATACTAAATTAAAACCATAATAATTTTGGAATTAAATCCAATAAAAACATAATAATTTTGGATTAAAATCTAATAAATTCATGGTTATTTTGGAATCTATCGAAATTTAGTTACTTTTGGAGAATTATAAAATCAACTTTGTATGATACGAAGAGAACAATCAAACTTCGCAAAAGCAAGACTATTCAAAGGAAAAGCACTGCTCGTTTTTGGACCCCGTCAAGTTGGAAAAACCACTTTTGTTCAAAATTTAATTGCCGACTTGAATAAGAAAACACTTTTTCTTAACGGAGACGAATCGGATGTGCTTGTTTTATTTGAAAATCCAAACGCTAGCAAACTAAAAAACATCATTGGAGACAACGAAATTCTTGTCATTGATGAAGCGCAGCGTATCTCAAATATTGGTATTGTTATTAAAATTATTGTAGACCAAATAAAAACGGTGCAAGTAATTGCTACGGGTTCTTCTAGTTTTGAATTGGCAAACAAACTGAACGAACCTTTAACGGGAAGAAAATATGAACTATTTTTATTTCCAATTGCATTTAGCGAAATGGTTGTCCACGGCGGTTTATTGGAAGAAAAAAGAGCCTTGGAACAAAGGCTTATCTATGGGAATTATCCCGAAATAATTACAAATCCAATAGATGCTAAAGAGCATATAAAATTGATAGCCAACAGTTATTTATATAAAGATTTGTTTCTGTTAGAGCAAATAGCAAAACCCGTTTTACTTCAAAAAATAGTTAAAGCACTAGCCCTTCAAGTAGGTAGCGAGGTAAATTACAATGAACTCTCGAGACTCATTCAAATAGATAATAAAACAGTCGAAAAATATATTGATCTTCTTGAAAAAGCCTTTGTGATTTTCAAACTCCCTGCATTATCGAGCAACATTAGGAATGAAATAAAAAAAGGCAAAAAAATCTATTTTTATGACAACGGAATTATCAATGCGGTTACGGGAAATTTCAACCCTTTGTCACAAAGAACCGATATTGGCAGTCTATGGGAAAACTACGTCATCAGCGAACGTATAAAATATCTAAACATTCAACAAAATGAAGCAATTTCCTATTTTTGGAGAACAACACAACAACAGGAAATAGATTATATTGAAAAAAATGAGGAACAAATTTTAGCATGCGAAATAAAATGGAACGTTAAAGCAAAAAAGAAAATACCTGTAACATTTTCGGGAAACTATACTAATGTAACCTCTAAAATAATTACACCCGATACTTATGAAGAATTCTTGTTATAATACTACCGAAAGAGCAGTCACCAATTTAGAAATTTTTTATTCTTTCATATATTCATATTAAGTCCTAAATTTGCACTCTAAATTAATTTCCAATGTATAGAAGTCATAATTGTGGCGAATTGAACGCTAGTCATATTAATACCGAAGTTACCCTTGCCGGATGGGTTCAAAAATCAAGAGATAAAGGATTCATGAATTGGGTAGATTTGCGCGACCGTTATGGCATAACGCAATTATTATTTGACGAAAGTCGTTCTGAAAAAACGGTTTTCGAATTGGCTAAAACCCTTGGAAGAGAATTTGTAGTACAAGTAAAAGGAACCGTTATTGAGCGGGAAGCCAAAAATAAAAATATTGCAACTGGAGAAATTGAGATTCTCGTTACCGAAATGACTATTCTTAATGCGTCATTAACTCCTCCTTTCACTATTGAAGATGAAACGGATGGTGGTGAAGACATCCGAATGAAATACCGTTACTTGGATATAAGAAGAAATCCCGTAAAAAACAGTTTGCTTTTTCGCCATAAAGTAGCACAAGCAGTTAGAAATTACCTTTCTAATTTGGATTTTTGCGAAGTAGAAACACCTTATTTAATTAAGTCTACTCCCGAAGGTGCTCGAGATTTCGTGGTGCCTAGCAGAATGAACGAAGGACAATTTTATGCGCTACCACAATCACCTCAAACCTTCAAACAATTATTGATGGTTGGTGGAATGGATAAATATTTTCAAATTGTGAAATGTTTCCGAGATGAAGATTTACGTGCCGATAGACAACCCGAGTTTACCCAAATCGATTGCGAAATGGCATTCGTAGAACAAGAAGATATTTTAAATGTATTTGAAGGATTAACCCGCCATTTGCTAAAAGAAATAAAAGGTATTGACGTAGAGAAATTCCCAAGAATGACTTACGATCACGCCATGAAAACTTACGGAAATGATAAACCAGACATTCGTTTCGGAATGGAGTTTGGCGAATTGAATGCCGTAGCACAAAACAAAGAATTTTCTGTATTTAATAGTGCAGAACTAGTAGTTGCAATTGCTGCACCCGGCTGTGCAACCTATACTCGTAAAGAAATTGATGCTTTAATTGATTGGGTAAAACGCCCTCAAGTTGGAGCAACTGGAATGGTATATGTTAAATGCGAAGAAGACGGAAGTTATAAATCCTCTGTAGACAAATTCTACGATCAAAACGATTTAGCCGAATGGGCTAAAGTTACTGGTGCGAAAGACGGCGATATGATTTTTGTACTATCCGGACCAGCTGATAAAACTAGAACCCAACTTTCAGCACTTAGAATGGAACTAGCAACTCGTTTAGGATTAAGAAATCCTGCGGAATTTGCACCATTATGGGTAGTAGATTTTCCATTGTTAGAATTAGACGAAGAATCTGGAAGATGGCATGCCATGCACCATCCATTTACTTCACCAAAACCAGAAGACATGGAATTGTTAGCAACCAATCCTGGAAAAGTTCGCGCTAATGCCTACGATATGGTATTGAACGGAAATGAAATTGGTGGTGGATCTATTCGTATTCATGATAAAGCGACACAACAATTAATGTTTAAATATTTAGGTTTCACCGAAGAAGAAGCCCGCAACCAATTTGGATTTTTAATGGATGCATTCCAATTTGGAGCGCCACCTCACGGAGGATTGGCATTTGGATTGGACAGATTAGTAGCAATTTTAGGCGGTCAAGAAACCATTCGTGACTTTATTGCATTCCCTAAAAACAACTCTGGAAGAGACGTTATGATTGACGCTCCGTCGGTAATTGATGACACTCAATTAAAAGAATTACACATAAAGGTCAACTTACATTAATTAATGTTGAATTCGCAACTTATTAGAAAGCAGCTATTTAAAAAATATTAAATAGTTGCTTTTTTATTAAGAATTTTACATATAATTCAAATATTTATCTGAAAATCATTTATTTAGAAATGTAGGATGTTAAAAATAATTTAAAATTTTATTGCAATTTTGTTTGCTGTGTCAGAAATAAGTATATCTTTGGGCATTATTAATTTTTTTACATTACAAAATGCGCACAGGAACAGTTAAATTTTTCAATGAGTCTAAAGGTTACGGATTCATTACAGATGATGAAAATGGAAAAGACATTTTCGTTCACGCAACAGGTATTAAAGCTGAATCACTAAATGAAGGTGATAAAGTTTCTTACGAAGAAGAAGAAGGAAGAAAAGGTAAAGTAGCTGCTCAAGTAGAAG
>CANFHX010000014.1 GCA_947446865.1 Flavobacteriaceae bacterium
CACCAATCATTAAAATCGTTTATTAGAGATAAGAAAATAGATGAATTATTAAACACATTATGATTAAACTATATTAAATACATATCTTATAGTTATAATTGTCAATTGTGAATAATTCCTTTTGTTTGATTAAGTAATTTACATAATTACTTTTATCATTTCTTTTTGTTATGTCTTCTATATAAATATCTTTCTTTCCTTTAATTTTAAAAATTGTTATTATGTATTCTTTTATTACTTCAATTGGAAGTGTAGTTTCTAGTATAATATGAGTGTGGGGTTTGCAAGAATTAGGGGTGAAATCTCCCATTGATACTATTGTTGGATACTCAATGACATATAAATAATTTAATACTTCAAATGATTGTTTATAATCTTTATGGATTTTATTGAATAATCTATTGGTTAAATTAAATCTCAACTCTTTTGCGGTTCTACAATCTGTATTGTTTAATGTTATGGAAAGAATAGGGTTGTTTAGAGTGATTATTTTGCGAAAACTACACCTTATGTCCTGCTCTATCATTTGAGTTGTTTTAGGAGAGTTATTTTTCTTTAATATCATAATTCATTTTCTATTATATATAATTCAACTAATACAGATTATATCCTGTCTTTGTAAAAATTATTATTTCTCAATTTTATTCAGGAGTTTGAGAACTCTTTTTGTCTTCCATTTTATTCCAGAGATTGGGAACTCATTAGTTTATTTTAGTTTTTCAATTTTTACTTTTAATTCCTCAATCTTAATTTTCAAATTTATCCGTTCTCGTTTCTTAAAATCTTTTTCAAGATTTAATTTTTCTTTATTCTTTTTAATCGTTTCCTCGTGTTTTTTAATCTTGTTCCAATCTATCATTTCCTTTATGTAATTTTTCTATAAGAACAATCTCCATCAACTCGAACAAGGTTGTTTCCGGATACAAAAACAGATTTTTATATTTTATAATTTCGGTTTGTTGTTTTTTAAGTTCTCTTTGCACCTTTGACTTTGAAACATTTAAAATCCTTTTAATAGTTTCAACATCATAAAGGTTTTTATTTTCTTTTGTAAAGTGAATTATCATTTTTAAGTGTTTTATATTTATTAGTTAGTTTGTTGTATTCCTCAATCAATTCATCAAGGTTTAAATCTTCATCCTCTTTTAATTTTCGTTTTGGTTCTATTGGTTCTTCAATGTCGTCGATTTCGTCAATTAGTTCCTCGTCTGGGAGATTTGTTTCTTCATCATTCAATTCGTCTTGAATTTCTTTGTTGTATTTCTCAAATATAAAGTGTAAGAATTTAGTTTTTATGTGAGTTTTGCTTTTCATTATATAAATATTTTTTTAAAAAGTTGATTCAGTTCAACTCTATAATTTATATATTCATAAATATTTTTCATTTTTGATGAGGTAGGATTTTTTATAGTTGAATTAAAAATGTTTTAAACATTGCAGTAATGTATAGTTAAGTATATGCATTACCATAATAATTTCTTTTTTACTTACATTTGCATCAATTAGAATGATAAATCTAATAAAAAGTTTCCCACTTTTTATCCCACTTTTACAAAAGTGTTTTTTAAAGTTCTAAAAATCAATAAATTACAACACAACTATACTTTTGCACATGCA
Organism: Flavobacteriaceae bacterium; assembly: GCA_947446865.1. Classification (GTDB taxonomy): domain Bacteria; phylum Bacteroidota; class Bacteroidia; order Flavobacteriales; family Flavobacteriaceae; genus Flavobacterium. The sequence continues at coordinate 1,618 of CANFHX010000014.1, forward strand.
ACACAACGTACTTATTTTAGATTTCGGCTCGCAATACACACAACTTATTGCCCGACGCGTTCGCGAATTAAATATATTCTGCGAAATTTTTCCTTACAACAACTATCCAACGGATTTATCGTCTTACAAAGCAGTAATTCTTGGTGGCAGCCCTTACTCGGTACGCTCCGAAGATGCTTTAAAGATTGATTTAGATCACATTCGCGGCAAATTTCCCTTGCTTGCAGTGTGTTATGGTGCACAATATTTATCGCATTTTTCAGGTGGTGAAGTCGCTGCTTCCAATACCAGAGAATATGGTAGAGCAAATTTAAACTACATTAAAGAAGACGAAGTTTTCTTTGAAAATGTAAACCTCAATTCGCAAGTATGGATGAGCCATAGCGATACCATTAAACATTTGCCAACTAATGGCGTGAAACTTGCAAGTACCCATGATGTAGAAAATGCGGCTTACCGAATTGAAGGCGAATTAACTTATGCTATTCAGTTCCATCCCGAAGTATCACACTCTATTGATGGGAAACAAATTTTAGAAAACTTCTTAGTAAAAATTGCCGAGGTACCTCAAAACTTTACTCCGAATGCTTTTGTAGACGACTGCGTGAAAGATTTGCAAGAAAAAGTGCAAAACGACAAAGTAGTTCTAGGACTTTCAGGCGGAGTAGATTCAACCGTTGCGGCAGTTTTATTGCACAAAGCCATTGGTAAAAACTTGTATTGCATCTTCGTTAACAACGGATTGCTTCGCAAGAATGAATTTGAAAACGTATTGCACCAATACAAAGATATGGGCTTGAACGTGAAGGGTGTGGATGCTTCCGATCGATTCTTAAGCGAATTAGCTGGAGTAGACGATCCCGAAACCAAACGTAAAATAATAGGTAGAGTTTTTATAGAAGTTTTTGACGATGAGTCGAAAATTATTGAAGACGTGTCTTGGTTGGCACAAGGAACCATTTATCCCGATGTTATTGAATCGGTTTCGGTAAAAGGACCTTCTGCAACTATAAAATCACACCACAATGTGGGTGGTTTACCCGATTTTATGAAATTAAAAATTGTAGAACCCCTTCGAATGTTGTTTAAAGATGAGGTACGAAGAGTAGGAGCAACCTTAGGAATTGATGCCGAATTATTAGGCCGTCATCCCTTTCCAGGACCAGGATTATCCATTCGTATTTTAGGAGATATTACTCCTGAAAAAGTGCGTATCTTGCAAGAAGTAGATGCTATTTTTATTGACGGATTGAAATCCCATGGATTGTACGACAAAGTATGGCAAGCTGGAGCAATCCTTCTTCCTGTAAATAGTGTAGGAGTAATGGGCGATGAGCGTACGTATGAAAAAGTAGTAGCCCTACGCGCAGTAGAATCTACCGACGGAATGACTGCCGACTGGGTACATTTACCTTACGATTTCTTGATGAAAATCTCCAACGAAATCATCAACAAAGTAAGAGGAGTGAATAGAGTAGTGTACGACATTAGTTCTAAACCGCCTGCAACTATTGAGTGGGAATAGTTAGTGGTCAGTGTTCAGTGTTCAGTGATCAGTGTTCAGTGTTCAGAAATCAGTGTTCAGAAATCAGTGTTCAGTTTTTTAGTTCAGTACTTAATGGAACTTAATATCTTAATGGTTTAAAAAAATAAAACATGTTTAAAAGAATTATTTACATTTTTGTGTTCTTGATTTCAGCTTCTATTTTCGGGCAGAATTATACCAAGCACACCGTTGCTAAAGGAGAAACTATTCCGTCCATTGCACAGAAATACAAAGTAACTCCGTATGATATTTATAAATTAAATCCCGATTCTCAAAATGGAATTCAACCTAACACGGTTTTATTAATTCCGAGTAGTGTTGCTAAAGTAGTTTTGAAACCGGTTTCACCAAAAGCAAAAGAGTCTAATGTAAAAACCCACGAAGTAGTAGTTAAAGAGACTCTTTATAGTATTGCCAATAAATATAATGTAGCAGTTTCTGATCTTCAAGAAGCAAATCCCTTTTTAAAAACAGACGGCTTACAACCGGGACAGATTTTAAAAATCATTAAGTACGAAGAGCCACCTAAAATGGCAATGGGTACAAAAATGTATACTTCTTACGATGTAGTTGCCGGAGATACTAAATACAGTGTTGCTAAGAAATTTGGCATTACAGTTGAGGAACTTGAGAAACAAAATCCAGAGATTAAAGATTCTCTTCCATTAGGATATAAATTAAAAATCAATGCTGCTAAGACTAAGGATACCGCTCCAATTTCCATAGGAGAACAAGAAAAAGCCCATGCAAAAGCAATTGATTTATTAGAATACACCGTTAAATCTGGGGAGACTTTATACAGTTTGACGCATCTTTTTAATTTATCGGAAGCGGCATTAACCTCTTTAAATCCCGATTTAAAAGAAGGTGTTAAAGAAGGAATGGTCTTGAAAGTTCCTGCAAATCTTTCGTTTGCAAAAGAAACCAAAAACGGTTTGAAAGATTTATCCAAATCGATTTCCAACCAACAGAAAAAACAATTGGTGTTGTTCTTGCCTTTCAATGCTTCTAAAATTCAAAACGATTCGCTTACTTCGGTTTCCGAACGTTTGAAAAAAGATAAATTCCTAAACATGACCCTCGATTTTTATTCGGGTGCCTTGATGGCAATTGATTCGGCTAAGGTTTTAGGAATGAATATCAACGTGAAAATATACGATTCCGAAGAAACTAAAAATACTACAAGCGCTTTATCTATAATTTCTAGCAGTGATTTTGCAAATACCGATGCCGTAATCGGACCCTTTTACCAAGTAAATGTAGAAAAAGTAGCAGGGGCATTGGAAAATAAAAATATTCCGGTGATTTCACCTTTGTCTAAAGACGACGGAAAATCCTATAAGAATTTATACCAATCGATGCCTCAAAACGATGCCATTAAAAATGCAATGTTCGATTATATGCATGCTAAAAATGGTAATATTATAGCGGTAGTAGATCCTAAGAAAATGGCGATCAAGCAATACCTTCAAGATTTCCAAAAGGACGTGAAATTTGTAGGGATAAATAGTAAAGGCGGATTTGTAGCCGATAGCATCAAGAAATATTTTGTAAAAAACCGAATGAATTATGTCATTCTAGTTTCTGAAAAAACGGGCGTTATTTTTACCGTTACCAACACCATGCAAAGTGCTTTGAAAGACTACCAAGTGCAATTAGTGATTTTGGAACCTAACGAAACATTAGATTTTGAAGAAATTGCATTATCCCGATTAACCAAATTGAAAATGGCTTATCCATCGGCATCCAAAGAAAACGAAACAGAGGAAGCCCAACAATTTGCTTCAGCTTACAAAAAGAAAAACAGAATATTCCCAAACCAATACGCCATTCGTGGTTTTGATTTGACTTTCGATACGATGTTGCGTTTATCACAAGGGCAAACATTTGAAGATAATATAAATGCGAATGCTTCCGAACAAATAGAAAGCAAATTTGATTATGCCAAAAAACTTTCGGGAGGGTATGCCAATAACGGAATTTACATCTTGTATTACGACGAAGATTTAACCATAAAACAAGCACAATAATGCCAACATCAAAAGTAACTTATCTAGGAGATTTAAGAACGTCTTCCATTCATTTGCAATCGGGTTCTGAAATAATAACCGATGCTCCAACGGATAATAACGGTAAAGGAGAAGCATTTTCCCCTACCGATACTGTGGCTAATGGTTTGGCCTCTTGCATGTTTACCGTTATGGGAATTAAAGCCAATGATTTAGGAGTAGATTTTTCAGGTTCCACAGCCGAAGTTACTAAGATAATGGCTGCTGAGCCAAGAAGAATTTCGGAGGTTCATGTAAATTTCAATATGAATCTTGCTGCCGATGAAAAAACCAAAATGATCCTAGAACGAACTGCGATGACTTGCCCTGTTTTTTATAGTTTGCATCCAGATATCAAGAAGGAGATTAGTTTTGTTTGGAAATAGTTTTAAAAAGAAGGCAGATTTTAGAAGGCAGAACGCAAAAGCAGAATTCAGAAAATGAGATTGGATTGAATTATGTGAATACTTGAAAAAAATTAAAGGCTTTTGTTTTACTCTATTATCTATTTTCTAAAATCTGCTTTCCAAATTCTGCTTTCTAAATTCTAAATTCTGCTTTCTAAATTCTGCCTTCTCTTTAAAATGGACGACCAACAAAAATCACTTATCAAACTAGCGCACACTAAGATGCCTTTCGGCAAATACGAGGGCTACTACCTTATTGATTTGCCGGAATATTATGTAGTTTGGTACAGTAATAAAGGCTTTCCTAAAGGACAACTTGGCGAACAATTACAACTCATTTACGAACTAAAATTAAACGGTTTGGAAGAGTTAATTCGAAACATCAAAAAAAAATACCCAAAACAATAATTTATATTTTTAGATTTTAGAATTTTATAAACCTCCCAAAATTATTCCCTCTAATTATGCCTTGTCAATTATCAATTATCAATTTATAATTGTACTTTTGCCTCGTTTTTATCATGATTTTAGATTTTGATAAAAATGCATGCAATCCTCATTACAAAGAGGAGTAATCCAAAAAAAACAACAACAATACAACAAGTACGGACAACTCTATAGTTGTCCTAAAAAAAAAACAATGAATCCAACTAAATACATTTTTGTTACTGGCGGTGTTACTTCTTCTTTAGGAAAAGGAATTATCGCAGCATCTTTGGCAAAATTATTACAAGCACGAGGGTATAGAACAACAATTCAGAAGTTTGATCCGTATATTAATGTAGATCCAGGAACTTTAAATCCTTACGAACACGGAGAATGTTTTGTTACCGATGATGGTGCCGAAACCGATTTGGACTTAGGACATTACGAACGTTTTTTAAATGTTCCAACCTCACAAGCCAATAATGTAACTACTGGAAGAGTCTATCTTTCGGTAATTGAAAAAGAACGTCGTGGCGAATTCCTAGGAAAAACCGTTCAAGTAGTTCCTCACATCACCAACGAAATTAAAGAACGCATGCAATTGCTTGGTAAATCAGGCGATTTTGATATAGTAATTACCGAAATCGGAGGTACCGTTGGGGATATTGAATCGTTGCCTTACATCGAATCGGTGCGCCAATTGGTATGGGAATTAGGCGATAATAACGGAATTGTGATTCACTTAACCTTGGTTCCTTATTTGGCAGCAGCCGGAGAATTAAAAACCAAGCCTACCCAACATTCTGTAAAAACGTTGATGGAAAGCGGTATTAAAGCCGACATTTTAGTTTGCAGAACCGAACATGAAATTTCAGATGAATTGCGTCAAAAGTTGGCCTTGTTTTGCAATGTAAAACGCGAAGCAGTGATTCAATCTATTGATGCTTCAACCATATACGAAGTACCAAATTTAATGCTAGAAGAAGGCTTAGATGTGGTGGCTTTAAAGAAATTAAACTTACCCGAAAAATCGGCTCCCGATTTATCCCAATGGAATGATTTTCTTCACCGATTGAAAAATCCAAAGCATACTATTAACGTTGGTTTGGTTGGGAAATATGTCGAATTGCAAGATTCGTACAAATCTATTTTGGAATCGTTTATTCACGCAGGTGCTGCCAACGATACTAAAGTAAATGTAATTAGCATCCATTCGGAATTTGTAGATAAAGATAATGTTGCCGAAAAATTACAAGGATTAGACGGAATTATCGTTGCTCCAGGATTTGGTGAACGTGGAATTGAAGGGAAAATTGAAACCGTTCGTTATGCACGTGAAAATAATATTCCTTTTTTCGGAATTTGTCTTGGAATGCAAATGGCAGTTATCGAATATTCTAGAAATGTTTTAGGATTAGCCGATGCCAATTCTACCGAAATGAATCCGAATACGACCAACCCAGTTATCGATTTAATGGAAGATCAAAAAACCATTACCGATAAAGGAGGAACAATGCGTTTAGGTTCTTGGAAATGTGATTTAAAAGAAGGTACTTTAGCACACCAAATTTATGGTAAATCGCAAATTGAAGAGCGCCATCGCCATAGATACGAATACAATAATAAGTATTCAGAACAATTAGAAAAAGCAGGATTAATTAGTTCGGGAATCAATCCAGATACTGGTTTGGTAGAAATTGTTGAGGTTAAAGACCATCCGTTTTTCATCGGAGTGCAATACCATCCCGAATATAAAAGTACCGTTGCAAATCCACAGCCAATTTTTGTTAGTTTTGTGGCGGCAATGGTAAAAAATAAAAAATAAGTTTTCATCGTAATTGAAAGCCAGTAACAAAACAGTCCTTTAGGCGACTGATGTATAAATTATAAAGTATAATGGAAGAAAAGAAGTTTGACAAAAATTCAATAATTGGCTTTGGTTTAATTTTCCTCATCGTGATGTGGATGATGTACAACAGTCAAAAAACATCTCAAAAAGAACAAGCCGAGAAAGCCAAACAAGCGCAAATAGACAAAATCAATAAAGCAAAGGAAGTTGCTGCTAAAGAAATAACTTCCGTTGCGGTAGATACTACCGTAAACGATACTTTGAAATTGCAAAAACTACAAGGTGCTTTGGGTAGTTTTGCTTATTCTGCAACTTTACCATCTGCAAAAGAAGGTTTTACAGTTTTAGAAAACGATCTTGTAAAATTAACAATCGCTAATAAAGGTGGTTATGTTTCGGAAGCAATTCTAAAAAAATACGAAAAGTTTAGTAAAGGTTCTGGGCAATTAGTTGAATTGATTAAAAACAACAATGCTAACTTTAATCTGGCTTTACAAACTAAAGATAACCGCGTTTTAAACACGAAAGACTTATTTTTTGAACCAACATTTAAACAAGTTGGTGAAAATAAAGTGTTATCCATGAAGTTGAAAACGGGTCCAACTACTTATTTGGAATACAACTATACGTTGAAACCAAATAATTATATGGTAGATTTTGACCTACGTTCACAAGGGTTAAGCACAACATTAAATACTACAAAACCTACCGATTTAGAATGGGATTTGAAAACGTACAGAAACGAGAAAAGCGTTACTTATGAAAGTCAAAATGCAGATATTCATTATGAATATGAAGAAGGTAAGACTAATAATGTTGGTATAGGGAAAGATGAAGAAGATACACCTAGTAAAACAACTTATATTGCTTATAAACAACATTTCTTCTCATCAATATTGTTGACTGATAAGCCATTTGAAACTGCTAAATTACATTCGTTAAATTTAGTTAACGATGCTAAGGTTGACACTGTTTTTACAAAACAATTTAAATCGACTTTGCCTCTTGCTTATAGAAATGGTGAATTGGATTATAAAATGAATTGGTATTTTGGACCAACCGATTATAAAACTTTAAACTCGTATGAAGATAAAAATCTAGATAAAATTATTCCGTTAGGTTGGGGTATTTTTGGATGGATTAATAGATTTATTTTTATTCCATTATTTGGTTTCTTAGGAGGCTTTATGCCATACGGATGGGCAATTATCGTATTCACAATATTGATAAAAATTGCCATGTCGCCAATTACTTTTAAATCGTTCCTGTCGCAAGCCAAGATGAAAGTGTTGCGTCCTGAAATTACTGAATTAGGAGAAAAATACCCAAAAGACGCGGTAAAAAAACAACAAGAAACAATGAAGTTGTACAACAAGGCCGGAGTAAATCCAATGGCTGGGTGTATTCCTGCTTTAATTCAGATGCCGTTCTTAATGGCTTCGTTTCGATTCTTCCCGTCAGCTTTTGAATTACGTCAAAAAAGTTTCCTTTGGGCAGACGATTTATCTTCTTTTGACCAAGTCATTAAATTACCATTTAACATTCCGTTGTATGGCGATCATATTAGTTTGTTTCCAATTTTGGCAGCAATCGCAATTTTCTTTTACATGAAAATGACTTCTGGTGATAATCAAATGGCGCAACCACAACAAGAAGGTATGCCAGATATGACTAAGATGATGAAAATGATGATTTACATTTCACCAATAATGATGTTGATTTTCTTTAATAGTTACGGTTCTGGATTGAGTTTGTATAACTTTATGTCCAACTTAATTACTATTGGAATCATGTTAGTTATCAAGAAATACTTTATCGACAGCGATAAAATTCATGCTAAAATCCAAGAAAACAAAACCAAACCAGTTAAGGAAGGTAAGTTTCAAAAGAAACTTCGTGAAGTAATGGAACAGGCTGAAGAACAAAAAACAAAAGGAAAAAAATAAGAAGTAAAGCCGTCAGTAATGATGGCTTTTTTCTCTTTAAAATAGATTTGTTATACTAAAAAGGCAAAATTTAAGTTATACTAGTTAGTAAAATTAAAACACATGAAATATTTAGTTATTATATTATTTTTTACCACTTCGCTTTTTGCACAAGTAAATAACCAATTGGATGCTAATGGAAAAAAGCAAGGTGTTTGGAAAGGTGTCTACGAACAATCTAAAAGACCGCGTTACGAAGGAACTTTCGAACACGGAAAAGAAGTTGGGATGTTTAAGTTTTTTGATGATACCAGCGTTGGAACTCTAATTGCAACTCGAGAATTCAATCCGAAAGACAATTCTTGTTATTCGATTTTTTATAATCAAAAGGGGAAAAAAGTAAGCGAAGGTAAGTTGGTAAACAAACTTTACGTAGGCGAATGGAAATACTACCATGAAGATTCTCCATTGGTAATGACTTCCGAAAATTATGCAAATGGCAAATTAAATGGCTTGCGAAAAGTGACTTATCCAAGTGCAAAAATTGCCGAAGAAGCCAATTATAAAAACGGAAAAAAAGAAGGTTCCTATAAAAAATATACCGAAAGCGGAATTGTTTTAGAAGAAAGCCTATACAAAAACGGAGAATTTGAAGGTCTTGCTATTTTCAGAGGTCCAGATAATGTAGTAGTTGCCAAAGGAATATTTGTTAAAGGCAAAAAGGAAGGCATTTGGGAATTCAATACCAATGGCAAAATCACCAAAGAAAATATGACCACTAAAAAGGTTCGTAAATTTGTAAAAAAAGAGATTACTAGGGAAGAAGATTAGTTCCCAAATAAATAAAATTTACTTAAGTATATGTTTTAACAATTAAAGCATATACTTTTTTTTATTATTTGATGTAAATTTGTCCTTCAAAATAGTTGTCAAATGAAACGTGTTGTAGTAGGACTTTCTGGTGGTGTAGATTCTAGCGTTGCGGCCTATCTTTTAAAAGAACAAGGCTATGAGGTTATTGGACTTTTTATGAAAAATTGGCACGATGATTCGGTTACAATTTCTAATGAATGTCCGTGGTTGGAAGACAGCAACGACGCACTTTTGGTTGCTGAAAAACTTGGCATTCCGTTTCAAACCGTTGATTTAAGCGAACAATACAAAGAAAAAATTGTAGATTATATGTTTCACGAATACGAGAAAGGACGAACGCCCAATCCCGATGTGTTGTGTAATCGCGAAATTAAGTTTGATGTTTTCATGAAAATTGCTTTAAGTCTTGGTGCCGATTATGTTGCCACAGGACATTACTGCCGAAAAGGAGAAATTGAAAACGATGGAAATACTACGTTTCAATTACTTGCTGGAAAAGACGATAACAAAGACCAATCCTATTTTTTATGCCAATTATCGCAAGAGCAATTGGCAAAAGCATTGTTTCCTATTGGCGAATTAACCAAACCAGAAGTACGCGAAATTGCTACTAAAATGGAATTGGTTACAGCCGAAAAGAAAGACTCGCAAGGTCTTTGTTTTATAGGAAAAGTTCGGCTTCCAGAATTTTTGCAACAACAGTTAAAACCTAAGGAAGGTTTGATTTTTGAAGTTCCCGCTAACAGCGAAATTTACAATCAAGTTAGACCTACTTTTAATTCGAAAGAAGAAGAATTAATTTTCGAATCCACTCCAATTGTATATACGCCATCAACGGGTAAAGTGGTTGGAAAGCATCAAGGCGCGCATTATTTTACCATTGGGCAACGCAAAGGATTGAACGTTGGCGGAACCAAAGAAGCCTTGTTTATTATTTCTACAAATGTGGTTACTAATGAAATTTACACCGGTCAAGGTCATGCCCATCCTGGTTTGTTTCAAAAAGCACTGCGGGTTCAAAATTCAGAAATCCATTGGATACGCACCGATTTAAAACTAGAAAACGGGCAATCCATGGAAGTTATGGCACGCATTCGATACCGACAAGAATTACAAAAAGCAACGCTACACCAGTTTGAAAGCGGATTGTATGTTTCTTTTGAGCAACCCCAATCGGCAATCACCCAAGGGCAATTTGTGGCTTGGAATATTGGAGAAGAATTAGTTGGTTCGGGAGTAATTTCGTAATTTGGTACTTCTTAAAATAAAAAACTATGAAGAAATATTTACTCATCCTTACTTTTTTAGTTACGTATGTCTCTTTTTCGCAACAAGATGCTTGGGTATATTTTAACGATAAACCCAATTCGGCTGCATTTTTCAGCAATCCATTATCCGAACTTTCGCAAAGAGCTCTTGATAGAAGAACCGCTCAAAATATTGCTTTAGTTCTTAATGACGCACCTTTAGAAGCAACCTATGTTTCTCAAATTACCGCTGCAACCGGAATTACAGTCAAAGCAAGATCCAAATGGCTGAACTGCCTTCACATTCGCGGAAGCGTTACCGATATTCAGGCTTTGTTGGCCTTTCCTTTTGTGAATCATGTTCATTTTGCAGATAATTCGTTAAATGCTAAAATGGCGGTTCCAGCAATTATTATTCCTGTGAATAAGCAATTGGACGTTCAAGTGAATTTTAATTACGGTACTTCTGCTAATCAAATTCAAATGCTTAACGGACATTTATTACACCAAGCAAATTACACCGGAACCGGAAAAATTATTGCAGTTTTGGATGCCGGTTTTCCTAATGTAAATACCATTGCTCCGTTCCAACGATTGAGAGATAACAATCAAATTTTGGGTGGCTTTGATTATGTAAATCAATCGACCAATTTTTATTCAGGTTTTGATCATGGTACGATGGTGCTTTCAACCATGGGAGGCTATGTAGATGGACAACTAGTTGGTACTGCGCCGGATGCAAAATATTATTTATACATTACTGAAGATGTTGCTTCCGAAAATCCTGTAGAAGAAAGTAATTGGGTAGAAGCAGCCGAGCAAGCCGATAGAGTTGGAGTGGATATTATCACCACTTCATTAGGTTATTTTGCTTTTGATAATGCCAATTACGGGCATACCTATTCGGATATGACTGGAAATAGTGCCTTTGCTTCTCAGGGTGCAAATATTGCATTTACCAAAGGAATTGTTGTGCTTGCTAGTGCAGGGAATGAAGGAAATACTTCTGAACCTCATGTTGGAGTGCCTGCAGAAGCCAATAATGTTTTAGCCATTGGAGCAGTAAAAGCCGATAGAACGATTGCTTCGTTTAGTTCTGTTGGGCCGAGTTTTGATGGAAGAATAAAACCAGATGTTATGGCGCAAGGACAAAGTTCGATATTATCTAACACTTCAGGAAATATTGTTGCAGCAAGTGGAACTTCTTTTTCTTGCCCAATTATGGCAGGAATGATTGCCTGTCTTTGGCAAGCAGTTCCTAATTTAACCAACCAGCAACTTATTGATGTCTACAAACAATCTTGCGATAGATTTTTAACCCCAGATAATCAATATGGTTATGGAATTCCCGATTTTCAATTGGCATTGAATACTGCTTTATCTGTAAATCAAAATAAAATTCATTCCTTTGTTTTGTTTCCAAATCCCACAAGTAATTCTGTTTCTATTTCTTTTCCAAATAATTATACCAATGCTACTGTCTATTTTTACAATACATTAGGACAGGTTTTAATAGAAAAAACTATTTCTACTTCGGTATCAAATATTTCTTTAGAGGCATTAAATTCAGGAGTATATTTTTATAAAATAGAAAGCAATTCCTTTACCCAATCTGGAAAAATAATTAAAGAATAATGAACCGAATCACCCAACTTTTCAATATTAAATACCCAATTATTCAAGGTGGAATGATTTGGAATAGTGGTTATAAATTAGCAAGCGCCGTTAGCAATAGCGGTGGTTTAGGATTAATTGGTGCCGGCTCAATGTATCCGGATGTTTTGCGAGAGCACATTCAAAAATGTAAGAAAGCAACCGACAAACCTTTTGGAGTGAATGTTCCTATGTTGTATCCAAATGTACAAGAAATCATGGATATTATTGTAGAAGAAGGGGTAAAAATTGTTTTTACTTCTGCAGGAAACCCTAAAACGTGGACTTCTTTTTTGAAGGAAAAAGGAATCACTGTGGTGCATGTGGTAAGCAGTTCTAAATTTGCTTTAAAAGCACAAGAGGCTGGGGTGGATGCGGTCGTAGCCGAAGGATTTGAAGCAGGTGGTCACAACGGAAGAGAAGAAACTACAACTTTAACGTTGATTCCGATGGTAAAAGAAAACATAAGCATACCATTAATTGCCGCAGGCGGAATTGCCACCGGACGCGGTATGTTGGCAGCGATGGTTCTTGGTGCCGATGGCGTGCAAATGGGAAGTCGTTTTGTGGCTTCTACCGAAAGTTCGGCACACGATAATTTCAAGAAAACAGTAATTGAAACCGAAGAGGGAGGCACACTTTTGACTTTAAAAGAATTAGCCCCTGTTCGATTAATTAAAAATAAATTCTTTGCAGATGTTCAGGAATTATATACTAAATGCCCGTCTAAGGAAGACCTAGAAAATTTATTAGGAAAACGTCGCGCCAAACGAGGTATGTTTGAAGGTGATTTAGTAGAAGGCGAATTAGAAATTGGTCAAATTGCTGGATTAATTCACGATATTAAACCCGTTGATACTATTATAAAAGAGATTATTGCCGAATTTGAATTGGCAAAAAAAGAAGTTAATTCCTACATCTTTTAAGGAAATCCTTAACGGTTTCTTATTACTAAAATCCTTTCAATATTCTTAATTTTGTAAAAATAAAATTTCCATGAAAAAAATACTTTGCTTTTTCGTTTTTACTTTCGTTTTCCATATACAAGCACAAGAACGACCTAAATTAGTGGTCGGAATTGTAGTAGATCAAATGAAAATGGAATATTTATACCGTTTTAATAACGATTTTTCAAATGATGGATTCAAGCGGTTAATGAATAATGGTTATGTTTTTCAAAATGTAAATTACAATTATATGCCAACCTATACAGGTCCTGGGCATGCCTCTATTTATACAGGAACCACTCCTGCAACCCACGGAATTGTAGGTAACGAATGGTTTAGCAGAAAATTAGGAAAAGACCGTTATTGCACCGACGATGCATCCGTAAAAACAATTGGCGATGGCACAAAAGCAGAAGGGGAGATGTCACCTAAAAACCTTTTATCTACCACTATCACTGATGAATTGCGTTTGGCTACCAATTTCAAAGGGAAAGTAATCGGTATGAGTTTGAAAGACAGAGGAGCAATTTTACCTGCAGGACATTTTGCCAATTGGGCATTTTGGTATAGCAAAACGGGCGCTTTTATTTCGAGTACTTTTTATGGTGAAAAATTACCAGATTGGGTTACTGACTTCAACAATGAAAAACATTTTATGCCGTTTATTACTAAAGGTTGGGATTTATTAAAACCAGCAGCAATCTACGATGAAAGTCTTGCGGATGATAATGCTTATGAAGGAAAATTAAATGGTGCTAAACCCGTTTTTCCTTATAATTTAAAAGAAATGTTCGATAAAAACGATGCCGGAATTATTCGTGCAACGCCTTTCGGAAATGATTTGTTGGAAGAATTTGCAAAAAAAGCAATCGAAAAAGAAGAACTAGGGAAAGATGCCATTACTGATTTTTTAACGGTAAGTTTTTCATCAACCGATTATGTTGGGCATAATTTAGGACCTCGTTCCATGGAATTGCAAGATACTTACTTGCGTTTGGATTTGACTATTGCCGATTTTTTAAATTATTTAGATAAAACCGTTGGTAAAGGAAATTACCTTATTTTCTTAACTGCCGATCATGCAGGTGCTGAAAATGCTAAGTTTTTACATGATAATAAATATAATGTTACCAATGTAGAGCCTAAAGAAATTGTAAAAGGTTTAAAGAAATTTTCTACGGATACTTTCGGAGAAGATTTAGTTTTGAATTATTCTAACTTTAATCTTTTTTTTAATAAAGAAATTATAAAAACTAAAGGATTGGAATTAGCAAAAGTGAAGCAAGCCTTTAAAGAGTATTTAATGACCCAAGACCAAATAAAAAGAGTGTATACCGAAGAAGAAATTCTTGGTGCTACTGGAAATGATTTTTATTTGAATTGTATTGCCAAAGGTTATGACCCTTCTGAGGATGGTGATTTAGTTTTGCTAGACAAACCAGGTTATATAGAATATGGTCCAACAGGAACTTCCCATGGGACACCATATAGTTATGATACCCATGTGCCATTGCTATTTTATGGTTGGAATATCCCAAAAGGGGAGACTCACGACCACAAAGATATCACACAAATAGCACCAACTTTAGCCCAAAAATTAAAGATTGCTTTTCCTAACGGAACCGAAAGCAAGGTGTTGTTGGAGGTTTTGGATAAGTAGTTTAAAAAAAATCTTGCAATTCTTGGCTTTTCTCTTCTTACCATAAAACTTCTGTAGGTTTAATACTTGATTTATGGTTGGTTGTTATTGATTAATACTGTATTTTTTATTTCTTTTTTGGATGCTATTCCGAAAAAATATTAACTTTTTTGGATTGTATTCCGAAAAAGTTGTATTTTTGATAAAAAAAATAAAGAATGATACTCCGTTTATTAGAAAAAAACATTACCGATAATCTGTATAAAAATAAAGTAATAATCCTTTTAGGGGCAAGACAAACGGGTAAAACAACAATGCTTAAAAAAATTGTTGCTAATTCGGATCAATCCATTTGGCTTAATGGCGATGAATATGATATTCAAGAATATTTTAAAAATGCCACTTCAACTAAACTTAAAGGACTTATTGGCAACCATAATCTTGTGGTAATTGATGAGGCACAACGAATAGAAAATATTGGTTTGGGACTAAAACTTTTGCACGATTCCTTTCCGGAAATTCAAATTATTGCCACTGGTTCTTCGGCTTTTGAATTAAAAAATAAAACAAATGAACCTTTAACTGGTAGGAAATTCGAGTATCAATTATTTCCACTTTCTTTTTTTGAACTATCACAACATCATTCAGAGTTAATAGAAAAAAGACATTTGCATTCTCGCTTGGTTTTTGGTTCTTATCCGGAAGTGATTAATAACCAAGGAAAAGAAATCGAAGTGTTAAAATTACTAGCAGATAGTTATCTTTTTAAAGATATTTTGATGTTAGATACTATAAAAAAACCCGAAAAATTAATTAAATTACTTCAAGCATTAGCATTTCAAATTGGTTCGGAAGTATCTTATAATGAAATAGGTAATTTAATAGGACTTGACAGTAAAACGGTAGAAAGTTATATTAACTTATTAGAAAAAGCATTTATTGTTTTTAAATTAAATTCATTGAGTAGAAACTTGCGCAATGAACTAAAACTATCTAAAAAAGTTTATTTTTATGATACAGGAATACGTAATGCGATTATAAATAATTTTCAAATTGCAGATACCAGGCAAGATATTGGTGCTTTGTTTGAAAATTATTTAATTGCGGAACGATTAAAATATAACGAATATAACAAGTGCTATGTTAATCGGTTTTTTTGGCGTACCAAAGAACAACAAGAAATTGATTATATCGAGGAATTTAATGGCAACTTATTTGCTTTTGAATTCAAATGGAATGCAGCCAAAAAAGCGACTTTCACTAAAACATTTACTAATGCCTATCCAAGTACTCAAACCATGGTGATTACTAAAGATAACTATGAGGTGTTTTTAAAACAAGATTCATAAAAAAATTCCACTAACAAAAATTAGTGGAATTTTTTTATAAAATAGAATTTGTGAAAATTCGTGTAATTCGTGGCTTTTATAACGCAACCTCAATTTGATTTTTAATCAAATCTTCAAAGGTTTCTCTTTTGGTAATTAAGTGGCCTTTTCCGTCTTTCCATAAAACTTCTGCGGGTTTAAAACGCGAGTTGTAGTTGGATGCCATAGAGAAACAATAAGCACCTGAATTTTTAAAACATAGTATGTCTCCTTCTTTTATTTCTTGAATTCTTCGGTTGTTGGCAAAAGTATCGGTTTCACAAATGTAACCCACCACAGTGTAAAAACGCTCTTTCCCTTTTGGGTTAGAAATGTTTTCGATGGTGTGTTGCGAACCATAAAGCATTGGACGAATTAAGTGGTTGAATCCGCTATCAATTCCTGCAAAAACGGTAGAAGTGGTTTGTTTTACTACGTTTACTTTTGCTAAGAAATAACCCGCTTCACTCACTAAAAATTTCCCTGGCTCGAAGGCTAAAGTTAACGGACGTCCGTATTCTTTTTCGAAAGAAAGGAAACGTTTGGTTAGTTTTTTTCCGAGTTCTTCAATATTGGTTTCGATGTCGCCTTTTTTGTAAGGCACTTTAAATCCAGAACCAAAATCCAGAAAATCTAATTGCTTGAATTGTTTGGCGGTATCGAATAGGATTTCGGCAGCATAAAGGAATACTTCGATATCTAAAATATCCGATCCTGTGTGCATGTGAATTCCGTTAATGTGCATTCCAGTGTTTTCCACAATTCGCAGTACGTGTGGCATTTGGTAAATGGAAATTCCAAATTTACTATCAATATGCCCAACCGAAATATTAGCGTTTCCGCCAGCCATTACGTGTGGATTGATACGAATACAAACGGGAACTTTTGGGTATTTGGTTCCGAAGTGTTCTAGGATAGAAAGATTGTCAATGTTGATTTGAACACCCAATTTGGCAACTTCTTCAATTTCTTCAAAGGAAACTCCATTGGGCGTGAATATAATTTTGTCGGCGGTGAAACCGGCATGCAAACCGAGTTGTACTTCTTGCATGGATACGGTGTCTAAACCAGAGCCACACTTCTTTAACAACTTTAAGATGGTAAGATTGGAGAGGGCTTTCATGGCGTAATTGATACGGAGGTTTTCTACCTTGGCGAAAGCGGCTGTCAATCGGTTATACTGTTGCTCGATGGTTGCTGCGTCATAAACGTACAACGGATTGCCAAATTCTTCGGCAAGTGCTAGTAAATCTTTTGGTTGCATTTGTTTAGTTTAAAAGTTTTGAATTTTAAGAGTTTAGTCTTAATCTGGTGCAAAGATACTTTATGAAAAACGGAATACAAAAGGGATTAACATTTCTATGAAATTGTTGTTTTTAATTGTGATTTTTTCTCAATACGTTAATTTTTTAGCCCCGATTGCAGTGGAAATCCTTTTCAAACCTGACAGGTTTCTAAAACCTGTCAGGTTTGAAAAGATTGCAACGAAAAGCGGGAATTGCCATTGCCGAAAATGACTTAAGTTGGCGCTTCTAATAATTCTTATATAAAGTTACTAAATTGATATACATTTGTTTTATCAATTGATTGTAATTAATTACATTTGTGGCACTTTATAAAACGACAAACTTTTATTATGAAATCGGCAAAACAACAATTGTTTAAATAAAGTATTTTTGACGATTACATAAGACCTTTGAAAAACAATAAAAACTAACTTATGAATATACACGAATATCAAGGAAAAGAGATATTAGCAAAATATGGTGTACGCGTACAACGTGGAATTGTTGCTAATAGTCCTGTAGAAGCGGTTGCTGCTGCAAAACAATTGACTACCGAAACTGGCACTAGCTGGTATGTTATTAAGGCTCAAGTTCACGCAGGTGGAAGAGGAAAAGGTGGTGGCGTTAAGTTGGCTAAAAACTTAGAGCAAGTTACTGAAATCTCTGAGCAAATAATTGGAATGCAATTAATTACGCCTCAAACTCCTCCAGAAGGAAAACAAGTGCATAAAGTTTTGGTTGCTGAGGATGTTTATTATCCTGGTGAAAGTGAAACTTCTGAATTCTATGTATCGGTTTTATTGAATAGAGCCACTGGTAGAAATATGATTATGTATTCTACAGAAGGTGGAATGGATATTGAAGAAGTTGCTGAGCACACTCCGCATTTAATTTTTACGGAAGAAATTGACCCTGCTGTTGGTTTACAAGGTTTTCAAGCAAGAAGAATCGCCTTTAATTTAGGTCTTTCTGGAAATGCTTTTAAAGAAATGGTGAAATTTATTGATTGTTTATACAATGCCTATATTGGTTCGGATGCTTCTATGTTCGAAATCAACCCAGTTCTTAAAACATCGGATAATAAAATTCTTGCAGTAGATGCAAAAGTAAATATTGATGATAACGCTTTATACCGTCAGCCGAAATATGCAGATATGCGTGACATTAGAGAAGAAAATCCTATTGAAGTTGAGGCTAAAGAAGCTGGTTTAAACTATGTAGATCTTGACGGTACCGTTGGATGTATGGTTAACGGTGCAGGATTGGCAATGGCAACTATGGATTTAATTAAATATGCTGGTTTTGAACCTGCAAATTTCTTGGACGTTGGTGGTACTGCGGATGCTAAACGTGTTGAATTGGCTTTTAGAATTATCTTAAAAGATCCAAACGTGAAAGCAATTTTGATTAACATCTTTGGAGGAATCGTTCGTTGTGATCGTGTTGCTCAAGGGGTTGTAGATGCTTACAAAAACATGGGTGACGCTATTAAAGTGCCAATCATTGTTCGTTTGCAAGGAACAAACGCAGTAATTGCAAAAGAATTGATTGATAATTCTGGTATGCCAATTTTATCTGCAGTTCAATTTCAAGAAGCAGCAGATCAAGTTCAAAAAGCGCTTTCTTAATTTAAAGAAAAATCCCAAAAGTATTTAGTTGCTTTTGGGTTAATATATCCAAAGGCTGTCTGTAAAAAGACAGCTTTTTTTGTGCTAAAAAGAATGAATGTTGGTTTATGGTTTTTTAATTGGTATTAAAAAATGGAAATAAAAAGTTTATCAACAAAATAGTTATCTAATAATAACCACCCTCTTTGAGTATACAATGAAAAGATTTATTTGTAGTAATTAATTGTTCGATAATTTCTTTTCTCAACATTTCAATAGATTCTACTTTTAAATGTTTCGCCCAAGTAGTGTCTTCTAATAAATTTCTTATTAGTTTTAAGAGTTTAGTTGTTTCAACAGAGGTTCGTAATACTTTATCGACAGTATATTTCTCATTTTGAAAGTGATTAAAGTGTGCCGATTGATTACTATAATCTACATCAATAAAATAGAGTTTTTCAAAATCGTTATCTGAAAAAAAATCTTCCCAATTAGCATAGCCAAGTTTAGTTCTATTTTTTTGTGTTTTAATGCAAATTAAACGCCATTTGCAATTTGCTGCCCTTCCCCAATGGTTGGAATATCGGTATACTCCATTTTCAACAAAGTAATAACTACTGCCAGATTTACTTTTGTAGTGCAGCTTCAAATTCTTTAAGCAATCTAATTCTTTTTCCTGAAAAATGCAGAAAGTATGTTTGTGGAAATTAGTTTTATTGTAAGTTTTGGTTTGCATTAGAAATAATATACTTGCTTGCAAAAGTAGTATTTTTTTAAAGTTATTAGAATTATTTTGTATTTTTGATAAAGGGTAATTGGTATACTTTGAATGAGGATCAAATAATTTAAAATATAAACCTATGAATATAATTAACTTTATTTACTTGTTATGGATTATTTCTGAAATAATACTAAACCGCTTTCTTCGTTCTGGTAAATCCGATAAAAAAACCTTAGACAAAAACACCTTGCTTTTACTTTGGATCACAATTCTAATCTCTATAGCAATTGGAGTATTTGTTTCTAAAATAATACGTTTCCCTATTAATACAAATATAGGTCTTGAGTTTATTGGATTAGCAATAATTGTATTGGGTATGTTAATTCGATTTATTGCAGTTAAACAATTAGGAAGATTTTTCACAGTAGATGTTACAATTCGAGAAGATCACCAATTATTTCAAACCGGACTGTATAAATTTTTAAGGCATCCATCCTATACAGGCTCTTTGTTATCGTTTCTTGGTTTCGGACTTTCATTAAACAATTGGATAAGTCTTTTACTTGTATTTCTGCCAACTTTATTAGCTATGATTCATAGAATTAACATTGAAGAAAAAGTACTTTCAGAACAGTTTGGAAAACAGTATTTAGATTACATATCCAAAACGAAACGATTAATTCCATTTTTATATTAAACTTATAAATAGTTTATTGAAAAAAAAGCGGTTTCCATCCAGAAACCGCTTTTTGATTTAATATATTTTAAATTCCACTGAACACTACACTTTAACCGTCCATCCAAAAGTGTCTTCAGCTAACTTATATTGAATGTTAGTTAATTTTTCTTTTAATTGAAGTGCAAATGAGTTCTCCATTTTTGGTAAAGCATATTCTACATCTTGAAAAGAAAAAGCACTAATAGGACTAACAACAGCGGCAGTTCCTGCGCCAAAAATTTCTTTTAAACTTCCATCTTTAGCAGCATTTACTATTTCCTCTACGAGTACCGAACGTATTTGTACGTCCATTCCTTCGCGTTTAGCAATATCTAATAAACTTTTACGCGTAACCCCGTCTAAAATTCGTTCGCTAGTTGGAGCAGTATATAAAGTATCGTTAATTCTAAAGAAAACATTCATAGTTCCTGCTTCTTCCAATTTAGTATGGGTAGCATCATCGGTCCAAATAATTTGTTGGAATCCTTTTTCGTTAGCCAATTTGGTTGGATAAAATTGTGCCGAATAATTTCCGGCCGCTTTTGCAGCACCAATTCCACCATTAGCAGCACGACTATAATGCTCTGCAATAATTACTTTCACTTCTCCAGAATAGTAGGATTTTGCTGGCGAAAGAATAATCATAAATCGGTATTGTGTAGAAGGTTGTGCAATAACTCCTGAACCAATTGCGATCATAAAAGGTCTTATATATAAGGTATTTCCTAAACCTGTTTTTACCCATTCGCGTTCTAGGTCTATAATGGTTTTTAATCCATCTATAAAAATAGTTTCAGGAACTTCTGGCATTGCCATTCGCACTGCCGATTTATTGAACCGATGAAAGTTCTCGTCAGGGCGAAATAACCAAACGTCTTCATTAACATCTTTATAGGCTTTCATTCCTTCAAAAATAGCTTGACCATAATGAAAAACTTTAGCAGATGGGTCAATAAGAAAAGGCTCGTAAGGTTTAATAATTGGTTTTTGCCAAGCACCTTCTTTAAAGTCACAAATTAACATATGATCGGTAAAAACATTTCCGAAAGCAAGGTTTTCAAAATCAATGTTATCTATTTTGGAAGCGGAAGCTTTAATAATGTCTATTTCTAGAGTATTTTTTAAACTCATTAGGCAGTAAGTTAGGGGTTAAAATTTATGTAACTACTTGAATATAATTTAGTTATATAATTTTTATTAATTAATTATTGTTGTTTTATATTATTCGGCTAAACTAATAAAAAAATGAATATTTTTTTGATAAATCTCAAAATAATTACTTCATTTTAGTAATATTCTATGGATATCTAAAAAATATAAAGAATTCTTAAAGAAAATAAAAAAAAAGTTACATTTATAACTGATTGTTTTTAATATCTGATTATTTTTGTAGATAATTAAAATCTACCTGAAAATGAAAAAAGTTATTTATGCTGTAGTTGCAGTTTTATTAGTAGTTAGTTGCAATAAAAAAGAAGAAGTTAAAACCACAGAATCTCCCGTTGCTTATGCAAAATTCGGAGATAGTATTTCACCGGATGGTGCTATTAGTAAAGAAGCACTTCTTACAAAATATCTAGCTTTAAAAACAGCCGATACTCTTGAAGTAAAAGTTGTTTCTACCATTGTAGACGTTTGTCAGAAAAAAGGTTGTTGGATGAATTTGGACCTTGGTTCAGGAAAATCAGCTTTAGTTCGATTTAAAGATTATGGTTTTTTTGTGCCAAAAAATGCAGGAAAAAGTGAGGCTATTATTCATGGAAAAGCTTTTGTTGAAGTTACTCCAATTAGTGATTTGAAAGAATATGCTAAAGATGCCGGAAAATCGCAAGCAGCTATAGATAGTATTATTGCTCCCGAAACTAATTATTCTATACTAGCAGATGGTGTTTTAATAAAAAAATAAATGAAAAAACTATTAGTTGCATTGGTTGTTATAAGTGTTTTTGCTTGTCAAAAGAAAGAACAAAAAACTCTAAAAACCGAAACTTCTTGTTCTAAAGAAAAGAAGTTTGACATGTATGAACTATCAGAAATGGCATCCCTTATGGAACAAATGTATGCCTATAATTTGCAAATTAAAGATCGAATTGTAAAAGGCGATACGATTGGTAAATTTCCAGAATTTTTCAATAAAATTTACACAGCAAAATTTACAGATGCTACCGATAAAGATCCTTTTTTTGATAAAAAAGCTACTGCCTATATTGATGCACAAAAACTCATTTATTCCGATTCAAAAAATGTAAAACAACATTTTAATGAAGGAGTCATTACTTGTATTACTTGCCATGAAGGCAAATGTGGAGGCCCAATTCCAAAGATTAAAAAATTATTTATTAAGTAAATTTTGAAGCGAGAAATAATCCAAACCCAAGATGGTTCTACAACCATTCATTTGCCCGAATGGGAGGAAAGCTACCACTCTAAACATGGTGCCATTCAAGAAGCCTATCATGTATTTATAAAATCCGGATTGGATTTGTTTCCTAATAAACCTATTTCGATTTTAGAGATTGGTTTTGGCACCGGCTTGAATGCTTTTATTACTTATTTGGAAGCAAAAAAAAAGCAGCAAACTATTGAATATTTTGGTATTGAAGCCTATCCTGTTTTAGAGGAAGAAGCACTTCAGATGAATTACGTTTTAGAGTTACAAGCCCTTGAGGAGCAAGAAGTTTTTACAACAATGCACCAATCTACTTGGGAGGAGAAACATGCTATAGCAACTAATTTTAATTTCACCAAACGCCAACAATTCTTTCAAGATATTTCCGATGTAAATCGATTTGATTTAATCTACTTTGATGCATTTGGTTTTAGAGTACAACCTGAATTGTGGTCGTTAGAAATCTTCCAAAAAATGTATTCAGCTTTAAAAATAGGAGGGGTGTTAGTAACCTATGCTTGCCGTTCTTCCATTAAAAAAGCAATGATAGAAAGTGGTTTCACAGTAGAAAAATTGCCTGGTGCACCAGGAAAAAGAGAGATGCTAAGAGCAACAAAACACTAAATACCACTGCGAAAACAACAAAACCACTAAGAAATAAAGTTCCAACAAGCCATATTCACTTAATGAAACTTAATATCTTAATGGTTGTTCCAAATACAATTATTTCGTAGCCTTAGGGCTAATAATTTGTACGTTTTGAAATACTATTGCACCTTTAATAATTCCTGCAATTGTTGTACGAAGGGCATCAATAATATGAATTTTTAATTCGTTTTTCGGATAAATTAAACTAACTTCCCTAGCAGGTTTAGGTTCCACAAAATGGCGTAATTTCACTTGGTCTTTTTCTTTTAAATCTAAAGTATGTAAATACGGTAGCAAAGTGGTTCCGAGGCCTTCATCGGCTAATTTTATTAAGGTTTCAAAACTTCCACTTTCAATTTTAAAGTGATTATTTTCTAGGTTTTTATCTTTTTTGCAAAGGTTTAAAATACTATCTCTAAAGCAATGACCATCTTGTAAAAGCAATATTTCATCTAAATTTAAATCGCTAATTTCAATTTCTTTTTTATTGAAAACGCCATGATTTTCTGGGATATAAGCAACAAATGGTTCAAAATACAAGACGATTTCTTTTATTTTTTCTTCATTTAGCGGAGTAGCAGCAATTGCCGCATCCAAATGACCATTATTCAATTTGAAAATAATGTCTTCCGTATGTAACTCTTCAATTATCAGTTTTACTTTTGGGTATTTTTTTATAAAATTACTCAAAAACATAGGCAATAGCGTTGGCATGATAGTAGGAATTATTCCTAAACGAAATTCACCACCAATAAACCCTTTTTGTTGGTGCACAATGTCTTGAATTCTATCGGCTTCATTGACAATATTTTTAGCTTGATTGACAATCTTCTGACCAATTTCAGTCATTTGAATTGGTTTTTTCGTCCGGTCAAATATTTGAATTCCTAGTTCTTCTTCTACCTTTTGAATTTGCATACTCAACGTGGGTTGGGTAACAAAACATTTTTCGGCTGCTAAAGTAAAATTCTTATATTCTGCTACTGCTAGAACATATTGAAGTTGCGTTATGGTCATTGATATAGTAATATTTGATGCAAATATAAAAACTATCAATTTAATTTATAGTATTACAATCGAATTAATTGTAAATTTAACTTAAAGAGGTGTTATAAAATAATTTGTTAAAGTATTTATAATACCTTTTTTTATATAAATTGAAAATCTATTTTTGCATTATGAAATTTATAACTGGATTTTTATTGGTCTTTTTTATCTCTTTTCTTGCAACACCTACAATTGTATCGGTGATTAAGAAAAGTACCGATATTTCTATGTTTTATAGTTTCAATGAAGAAGAACTACAAAAAGATTTTAAAGAACTCAAAGCCGATTTGAGTCATAATTATGAATTTGCTTTTGTGAATTCATTAAGTACAACTACCTCTAAAATTATTTCGGAAAATTTATCTAGACATGATAATGTTTCCGAACAAATATTCTCTCCTCCACCAGAATTATCTTAATACATTTTTAGGGTTTCCAAATTATTTTGGAACCAATTTTTACGTATTAATTTAATTTTCAGGTATGACAAAAAATATCAATCTTTTTGCAAATCTTAAATCTGATTTTGCTTCAGGTTTAGTGGTTTTTTTAGTGGCATTGCCACTGTGTCTCGGTATTGCACTAGCAAGTGGGGCTCCCTTATTTTCAGGTATTATTTCGGGTGTTATTGGTGGAATTATAGTGGGTTATTTAAGCCAATCCCATATAAGTGTTTCTGGTCCAGCAGCTGGATTAACAGCAATTGTATTAACCGCAATAACCGATTTAGGTTCTTTTAATACTTTTCTTTTAGCAGTTTTGATAGCAGGATTAATTCAATTAGCATTGGGTTTTATCAAAGCCGGAACCATATCTAACTTTTTTCCAACCAATGTTATTGAAGGAATGTTGGCAGGAATTGGAGTAATTATTATTCTAAAACAAATCCCTCATGCTTTTGGTTATGATCCTGATTTTGAAGGAGATTTATCTTTTATACAAGTAGACGGACAGAATACCTTTTCAGAGTTGTTTTCGATAATAAATCATGTTCAATTGGGTTCTATAATAATTGCTCTAGTTTCATTAGGTATTTTGATTTTTTGGAACAAAATTGACTTTTTGAAGAAAATAAAATTAGTTCCTCCCGCACTTGTAGCAGTAATCATTAGTATTTTATTAAACGAATTCTTTATTCAATCGGGAAGTAGTTTAGCTATAATCAAGGAACATTTAGTTAGCTTGCCAGTTCCAACAACCTTAGAAGAATTCAAAAATATTATTGTTACACCTGATTTTGCTTCAATTTCAAATTCTAAAGTATGGATTGTAGCAATTACTATAGCCGTTGTAGCATCAATTGAAACATTACTTTGTATTGAAGCCTCCGATAGAATGGATGTACAAAAAAGATATACTGACACTAACGTTGAATTGAAGGCTCAAGGAATTGGAAACATAGTTAGTTCGTTATTAGGTGGATTGCCTATGACTTCAGTTGTTGTTAGAACTACAGCAAATAATACTGCTGGTGCAAAATCAAAAATGTCCTCAATTATTCATGGAATTCTTTTGTTAGTAAGTGTTTTGGCAATTCCAAGTATTCTAAATAAAATACCATTAGCGACATTGGCCGCGGTATTATTATTAGTTGGATATAAATTAGCAAATCCAAAAACAATTAAACACTTCTGGGAAAAAGGGAAATATCAGTTTATTCCGTTTATTGCCACATTTGGCGCAGTAGTTTTTACTGATTTGTTGAAAGGTGTTGCTTTGGGAATGATTATCAGCTTTATTTTTGTTTTGAAAGGGAATATGAAAAGAGCCTATAATTTTAGAAAAGAAGAGTACCACGATGGTGATATTATTCATATTGATTTGGCTCAAGAGGTTTCTTTTCTTAATAAAGCCGCTATTAAATCAACATTAGCTTCAGTTCCTGAAAATTCTATAGTAATAATTAATGCTTCCGATACAGTTTATATCGCCCACGACGTTTTGGATTTAATTAAAGAATTTAAAAAGATTAGAGCAAAAGAAGAAAATATTAAAGTAAAATTAGTTGGTTTTAAAAAAGCGTATGATTTAGAAAATAACGAAGGTTTTAAAAATACGGTAACGGTCGAACATAAGTACGATGCCATGAAAAGGCAAACCATTAAAGTAGAAAACCAAAAAATAGAATTTATTGATTAAAAAAACATAAAACAGAATGAATTTACCTATTTTTATAAAATATTTAGTATATTTAGATTAGGTAAATATTTAAATTATAAATCGAATAATTATGAGTGATTTTTATAAAAAAATATTAGATAACAATAAGAAATGGGTTGAAAGTCAATTGGCTACCGATTCAGAATATTTTAAGGATTTATCCAAAGGACAAAATCCACCACTTTTGTGGATTGGTTGTTCGGATAGTAGAGTACCGGCAAACGAAATTATTGGTGCAAAACCTGGAGAAGTTTTTGTTCATAGAAACATAGCTAACATGGTCATTCATAGCGATATGAATATGTTGAGTGTTTTGGATTACGCTGTAAATGTTTTAAAAGTAAAACATGTAATCGTATGTGGACATTACGGTTGTGGAGGTATTAAGGCCGCAATGGGGAACGATTCTATTGGAATTATCGATAATTGGATTCGACATATAAAAGATGTTTATCGTTTGCACAATGTCTATTTAGATTCTATTGTAGATGAAAATGATCGTTTCAATGCTTTTGTGGAACTAAATGTAAAAGAACAGGTATTTGATTTGGCTAAAACTTCTATTGTTCAAGCTGCTTGGAGAAACGGACAAGAGGTAACTTTACATGGATGGGCTTACGGATTAAATTCTGGTTTTGTAACCGATTTAAATGTGAATTTTAGTTCTAATAAAGATTTAGATGCTGTTTATCAATTGTTTTTTAAATAGAGTTAAACTTAAATAATAATTAATACCAAAACGCTTCAATAATTTATATTATTGAAGCGTTTTTTTAATAATAAACTTTAAATTTTATTCACATGCCTTATCTACAGTTTCTTCAAATGAGTCTCCTCTTGAAACAGCTGGATTGGAAAGTACTTTTATAACTCCACTTGAAAATTCTTTTGCCAAACTAGGAACATTACTCGGAGCTGTCGATGCAGGAGGAGTAGCATTTGAAGTGTTGCTTGAAATGTTTGCGGTACTGCTTGCTGTAGAGTTTCCAAGATCTTGAGTTCCGCTAGCGTTTTCTGGTTTGTTATTAGTATCCATAATTTCAAAAATTAGTTTCCTACTCATATGGCTTTTCGGTTACGCCCCGTTTTAGTGGTTTCTGGACTCCATTTTTTATATTTATTTAAACGTAAGGTGAAGCAGTGGGTGCTAATATTGGAGTTAATTTAGATAAACATCCTATTATTTGCATCCCTTTTATTTCTAAGGTATTTTGGTTAAAACTGCCGTTTCTCACATCAAATGGTCCAAAAGAAACTGCATTTTCTAGATTGTCTTTATCCGTTGCCGACCAATTAGCGGTTATAGCTACGTTACTAATTAATATAAAGGATGTTGGCAATAGAGGAAAAATACCTAGATTGTTATCAGCTGTTCCAGTAGAATATTCTCCAATATTTGTTCCGTATATATTCCAATTTCTAGAACTTAATAATGCCAAGTTCAACCAAGGTCTGTCAATGTTTACTCTGCAAAATTTAAAGGATATACTAAATCCATCACTACCTACTGATTTTTGAGTTGGAAGGTCTTTAATTAATAAATCATTTAATAAAATAGCCTGCTTAGCGGAATAAATTTTCGGTTTTACCATCAATTTATTAACATTAATATTTTGAATATTAATAGAACTAAATACTTTTTTATTTTTTTCAAAAGTTGTAATAGGAATAGGACGTAACACGGTATTTTTCAAATTAGTCGTTACCAATTTATTTTTAAATGAATTATTTAAAATTAATGACGGTCTAGCTGCAGTTGCAGTATTCATCTTATTAAATACAATTTGTGAAGAAGATTTTAGTAGGTTTGGACTAATTGTAAAAGTATTGGATTTTGTTTTTTTAGATTCAAGAGTAATTTGTTTAGAAATCGTTTGAGTCAAAGCAGCACTTAATACAGCAGCATTAACTGGGGTGCTTTTCAATTTAATAACTCCACCTTCAAGTAATTTGGCCCCGTTGTATTTAGCAAATAGAGGATTACTATCAACGGGTTTTACTTGACTGGATTGAATGTTTATGGATGTCCAATAGGCAGTTGCTGCTTCATCATACCAGTTAGAAGGTGTAGCGATGCTTTTATGATAGGTTTCCATTGGGTCTTTAACGCTTCCTTTTTCACTTAATAAAAATTCATATTGGGCGTCTGCAAATAATTTAAATAAAGGATTAGTTACTATGCCTGAATCGGGAACACCATTAGGACGAGCACTTGAAATTATAATATCATAAATATCATCAATAGAATAGGCAGAATTTTCATATTTGGATTTATTCATCACCGGAATAATATTTGCTAACGAAGAAAATAATTCTTCTGCCAAGTTGGCATTGTATTTTCCAGTGGCGTCTTTACAATCTTCTGAACTAATAGAAATTCCTGGCCATGCCATTTGTAAAAATAAACTATCTGGAGCAGCACTCATATTAAAGGAGGTTGCTAAGGTGTCATAAACACTTGCTATAAAATCGGTTGCATTTGCCATACTTTTGTTTTAAGATTTTAAAAGACCCCTTAGGCGTAGATTTCCCAAGGGTTCTTTATAGTTATTTAACACTGATTTTTTTTCTTTTTTCAGATTTAGAATGCTCTTTTTTAGGAATTTCCAATTTCAATAATCCATCTTCATATTCAGCCGTGATTGCTTTATCATCCACATTTTCTGGTAAAGTAAAACTTCTACAAAAAGAAGAATATTCAAATTCTCTACGTGTAATTTTATCTCCCTCTTTTTCTTCTTTTTCATCCTTTTTTTCAGAGGATATGGTCAAAATTCCATTATCAACATCAATATTAAAATCATCCTTTTTAAAACCAGGAGCAGCAGTTTCTATTTGAAAATGCTTGTTAGTTTCCTTTACATTTACAGCGGGAATGCTTGTACCGAGTTGGAATCCTTTAAAAAGGGAATCATTGTTTAATAAATCATTCCACAATAAATCTATTGTTGGAAAATAATCTGGTTTACTCCATTTTGTAAGTGACATAATTTAAGTTTTTTAAATGTTAGTGCCTACTCTTTTATAGGTTTTCGGCTTACCCTAAATTTATTATTTAGGCATATTTTCTGGTGCACAGAATGGAACAACTGTATTAATCCATCCAATAATTTGAACTCCTGGAACGGTGATTTCACCATTTGCAAAACTAGAGGTCCAATGTTCTTCGGAATGGGAACTAGAATAACCACCACCAATACTAAATGGGCCAATACCTACACTTCCTCCTGCACTAATAGTAGATTTCATCATGTCCCAATCGGCTTTTGCCCATGTGCCTTTAATCTTAATTCCTTTCACAACTACAAATGATGTAGGCATTAATGGCCACATGGTATTTGGTTGGACTTTACTTCCGTTGGAAATTCCACCTTTAAGAGGAGAAAAATTACCAAGATTCCATGTTTTTGTGCTCAATAAATGAAAACTCATCCATGGTCTTCGAATACCGACCAATTTGTATGAAAATTCAAAACTTAAATTGCTAGTTTCTGAGCTGAAGGATCTTGATTCTTTACTACCTCCTGCTGAAGCTCCAATGCTCCATATTCCAAGACTAAACCCAGCAGATCCACCATATTTTTTATAATCGGAAGTGCTACTAGTCGATGAAGTACCTGCAGAAATGTTAGTTGTTGCCCATCCTGTATTATCTACAGAACTATACCAATTAGAAGGAATAAGACTAACACGTTGAATTTTTGGCGACATTCCGCCTGTTTCTTCTAGAACGGCTCCATAACCTTCAAATAAATCTTGTGCTTTTTTAAACGCTTTTTGAAGCGAATTTTGTGTACTAGTAGTCATTATTGCTAAATTCTGTTCTATTAAATCTGCTTTATTAGAGCGCCATTTGTCCCATGCTTGTTTTACCGGAATTTGTAATGTTGGCGCTACAAGTGGCCATGTATTTCTGCTTTGTGGGGTTTCTTGAGCAGTTAAATAGGCTTGTAAATAAGCTAATCGTGCATTTTGATACCCTATTTCATTATCTTTATAGTCTCGGTATAACTGAGTTTCAATAGTATTTTTAGTTACATCTCCAGTATCGGGATCGGTAACGGCAACAACTCGGAATAACACTTTATATGCTGCTTCAATTTGTGCGTCTAATGCTGGATTTGCAGGTTGTTTTGGAATAGATACGGAAGAAAGTATATCTCCATATACTTGAGAAATCGTTTTGCCACTATCTGTATATAGTGAATTTGCTTTCGGAATTGCATCTACCAATCTAGAAGTATTAATTGCTGCATCCAATCCTGCTGCATTGTTGTTTCCTGGTGTCCACGGATTTCGATAATCTTCTGGATTTATTGCCATTCCTGGTTTCATCAATGTTAACATGGTTGTTGAAGCAGGAAAAAGTGGTTTTCCCCCAGGCTCTGCTTTGGTTGCAGAATTGAAAATGTTGTCGAATACGCCTTGAACCATTGCGTCCATTTCTTGTGCTGTCATAATGTTGAGATTTATTATTTTACCTACTCTAATCGGTTTTCGGCTTCCCCGTTAGTTGTAACTTGTAGTTTTTGAACTTTACTTTGATTTGAAATAATTTTAGATTGTATTTCAATTATTTCTTCTAAAAATGATGTTATTTAAAAGAAATAGGGCAGGATTTTAGTACAGAAATAATTTTCTAACTAAGTAATTTTCTTAAAGTAAAGTTCTAAAAATTTGCAGTATAGCTGTTATAAAATAATAGTCAAAATTTTATATAATTCACATTTTATTGAGAAATAATATAAAATATTTTACATAACAATTGATTCCAATTGTTTCAAAAGGAGCTGAGAATAGTATAAATATCTCTAATTTAATTGAATATATTTTTAGAATAAATAGTTTATTAATCCTCTAAATTTTCGTTAAAAGCAGAAGGTAATAATTGAGGTATGAATTTTATAAATAGAGGTAAAAGAAGACTGCCTCCTGGAAGTAAAAAAATTGTCAAGGATGGAATGCTTTTACAAATATCTAGCAATTGTTTTTTTACTTTCTTTTTTTCAGTTACATCCAAATCTCTTTTGGTAGATTGCAAGAGTAGCTGCATTAATTCTTTGCTTTCTAGAATTTCTTTGGTTAAACGTTTTTTATTTCGTTTAATTAATAATTGAACTCCAGAAGTTGTTTGGTCGTAAAAATGTTTTACAGGATTTGAATGATTAAAGTATTGAATTTCAGACTTGTATTTTGTGATGAAATTAGTAATTTCGGCAATGCTATCGGATACAAATACATCTGAAAGATTTAATTCTTTAGCAATTCTATGAAGAAAATAAGACTCTTCATTTTCTATAACACCATCATTCCAAAGAGTTAATCCAGCTAAATCTAATAGATAAAATTTCTCTAAATCGTCTTTAAAATAATCTAAAGGGAGTTGCTCTAAATTTTGAATGTTAACTTTTGAAAATTTAGTATATCGAAGTGAAGCTTCAAAAAGTTTGATAAGTAAATCATCATTTGCAGATTTAACCGTTTTAATTTGCAATGCTAAAGAAACCAAACTAATAATAGATTCTTCTATTTTTTTTAAATACTTGTCAGGAATTTCACCATCCATTAAATAGTGTCGAAAGGCCAATGCATCTACAAAGAGTAGTGCATTTGTAACAATATGGGAGAAGTTTTTACTTATGATATCCTTATTAGTTTTCACTCGCTCCTCAATCAAGGTTTCTAAATTTGAACTATCTGAGGATGGTAATAGTTTATTCCAAAAACCAAAACTTTTAGGAGTCATTTTTTGATAAAAAGCGACTGTTTTCTTAATAAAGTCTTCTTTATTAGATTGCTCGGTGGTGAAATGATACGTGTTCAACAAAGTCGTTACTAAAGCAATTTTAGAAATTTCCTCTGATTTCCATTGCTCTATAGATAATTCTGGATTGTTGTTGATGCCAATAATATGTCCGTAAATAAATCCAGTTTGGCGAATGTTCTTGTAAAAGGATACGCTATCTATAGTAAAATTAGGGAACGGATTAGTTTGTTCCTGAAAATACTTATCTATCCAACCATTTGCCGATGGGTTTATCATTGCTATAATTTGAATTACAAATCTAGGATATTTTATAGAGTTATTTCAAAAAAAAAGCGTTATATAAATTAATATATAACGATTTAATATTTAAGATATTCTGTTATTTTATTATACCCGTACATGCTACTCTAGCACCCGCATTTCCAGTTGGTTGAGTAACATAGTCGTCTGCTTTATCATGAACAATTAATCCTTTTCCAAGAATGTCTTTGTTTTCATCACCACAACCTATACACCATTCAGTAGTTTTTAGAGTGATAGTCCCGTTGCCATTTTCATCGGCAGTAAAATTTCCAATATCACCTTTATGGCGTTCTGTATCGGTCCATTTACCATGTTTTACATGAGTAGGATTCCAATGACCACCTGCAGAAGTAGCATCTCCAGCCGAACAATCTGCTTTTTCATGAATATGAATGGCATGAACTCCAGGCTTAAGTCCGGATAATTTTGCTTCAAAAGTAACTACACCATTTTTCTCTTTAAAAGTAGCAGTACCAGTAACGGTGCTCCCACTTTTTGGTTCTAAAGTTATGGTTAAAGCATTTGTTTTAGAAGAATTACCCGATTTACAAGCAACAATTATTGCAAAAGCAACCAAGGATAAAAGAAGTATTTTTTTCATGAGTATTATTTTTATCAAAGTTAAACATTTAAAAGCAAAGGAGATTTAAAATTAACTTAAAAAAAATCACTCCATTTATTGAAGTGATTTCCATTTGAATATTTAATAGTATTTTAAAAGCAATAACTATTTTCTGCAACTAATTTAGAAGTTATTGTTTCTCTTAAACCAACAATATTAGGCATGTTGGTGTATTTGGTAAATCTTCTTAATCCCATTAACATCATTCGTTGTTCGTCGCCATCTGCAAAAGAAATTATACTTTCTTTACCTCTTAAAGCAACAATATCTACTGCTTTATATAGGTATAATTTTGCCATTGCAATTTGTTCTACAACTTTGGCTTCTCCTTCTTTTTTCGCTAATTTTTCGGTGCGAAGAATAGTACTTTCTGCCATGTAAATTTCAATTAACATATCGGCTGCAGCCATAAGTAATTGTTGGTGCGCATCTAAATCCATTCCGAATTTTTGAACCGCAGCACCTGCAACCATTAAGAATGCTTTTTTCAACTTTCCTACCATTTCTTTTTCTTCCGATAACAATTCAGAATAATCTGGAGTTTCAAAGGAAGGAATTCCCATTAAATCTTCTTGAACTTTCATGGCTGGTCCTAGCAAATCGATATGACCTTTCATGGCTTTTTTAATCAACATACCAACCGAAAGCATTCGATTAATTTCATTGGTTCCTTCATAAATTCTTGCAATTCTGGCATCTCTCCAAGCACTTTCCATAGGAGTATCTTCAGAGAATCCCATTCCGCCATATATTTGAATACCTTCATCGGCACAATTTTGCACATCTTCAGATACTGCCACTTTTAAAATAGAACATTCAATAGCAAATTCTTCAACCCCTTTCAACTCGGCTTCTTGGTGTGAAACACCTTCTGTAACACGAGCATTAATTCGGTCTTCTATAGATTGTGCTGCACGATAAGTAGCACTTTCTCCAGCATAAGCAGAAGTTGCCATTTCTGCAAGTTTATATCGAATAGCACCAAATTGGGAAATTGGTGTATTGAATTGCACTCTTTCATTGGCATAAATCACTGCATTTGTTGTAACCCTGCGTTGGGCATCTAAGCAAGCGGCTGCTAATTTGATACGACCTACGTTCAAGGCATTCATGGCTATTTTAAAACCATTTCCTCTTTCAGATAACATATTTTCAACAGGAACTTTAGTTTCGTTAAAGAAAACTTGTCTAGTAGAAGAGGCGCGAATTCCTAGTTTGTGTTCTTCTTCTCCAAGAGTAATTCCGTTAGTTGCATCATTTTCAACGATGAATCCAGTAATGTTTTTATCGTCTTCAATTCGGGCAAAAACTATAAAAAGAGAACAAAATCCTGCATTGGAAATCCACATTTTTTGTCCGGTGATTTTATAATGAGTTCCATCATCGGATAAAACTGCTTTAGTTTTTCCGGAATTGGCGTCACTTCCTGCACCCGGTTCGGTTAAGCAATAAGCACCAAACCATTCACCTGAGGCTAATTTCGGAACGTATTTTTGTTTTTGTTCTTCAGTTCCGTAAAGGGTAATTGGCATAGTACCAATTCCGGTATGTGCACCAAAAGCAGTAGAAAACGATCCCGTTGCTCCCGAAATATAGTCGCAAACCAAGCAAGTATCTACAAATCCCATTCCCATTCCGCCATAATTTTCGGGAACAGCAACACTTAAAAAGCCCATTTCACCGGCTTTTTTCATTACCTCTTCGGTAAATTTAAAATCTTTGCTTTCGAAACGGCTTTTGTTAGGCCAAATTTCTTTTTCTACAAATTCTTTCACTGATTCTCGCATCATGATTTGCTCTTCTGAGAAATCTTCTGGTGTGAAAATGTCTTCACATTTGGTTTCTTTTACCAAAAACTGTCCACCTCTAGTTATATCGCTCATAGTATTATTTTTTAGTTTGATAGTTTATGCACAATCTTGTCATTCCGTAGGAATCTAATTTTATTATTACTTATTTTAGTATGAGAATCCTACGGAATGACAAAATGAAGTTACTTTATTAATTACAACAATTCGTAAATCCCAGCGCTACCTTGTCCGGTTCCTACACACATGCTTACAATTCCGTATTTGCTTTTACGCAAACGCATTTCTTCAAATAATTGTACTGATAATTTTGCACCAGTACAACCTAGTGGATGTCCTAAAGCAATGGCACCACCATTTACGTTTACTATATCTGGATTTAATCCTAATTCTCTAATAACGGCTAACGATTGCGATGCAAAGGCTTCGTTTAATTCGATTAAATCAATATCATTTAATGTTAATCCTGCTTGTTTTAGGGCTTTCGGAATGGCTTTTACCGGTCCTATTCCCATTACTCTTGGTTCCACTCCTGCAGATGCAAAGTTTACCAATCGGGCAATAGGAGTGACCCCCAATTCTTTTACCATTTCTTCGCTCATTATTAAAACGAATGCAGCGCCATCACTCATTTGTGAGGAATTACCTGCAGTTACACTTCCATCGGCAGCAAAAACTGGTTTAAGGTTCCCTAAAGCCGTAACAGTAGTATCTGCTCTTGGGCCTTCATCTTTAGAAACAACGTAGGATTTGGTTTCTTTTTTGCCCAATTCATTGATAAACGTTTGTTCCACTGTAATCGGAACAATTTGTTTGTCAAATTTACCTTCTGCTTGCGCTTTCAACGCTTTTTGATGGGAATTGAAAGAAAAAATATCTTGGTCTTCTCGAGTTACATTGTATTGTTTAGCAACGGCTTCTGCGGTTAAACCCATTCCCCAGTAGTAATCCTCGTGGCCCTCTTTTGCTACAGCATAATCGGGCGTTGGTTTATAACCGCCCATTGGGATAAAACTCATACTTTCGGCACCACCTGCAATGATACAATCGGCCATCCCGCTTTGGATTTTTGCCGTTGCCATTCCGATAGTTTCCAATCCAGAAGCGCAATATCTATTTACGGTTACCCCAGGAACATCGGTTACTTTTAATCCCATTAAGGAAATTAAACGGCCAACATTTAAACCTTGTTCGGCTTCGGGCATGGCGTTTCCTACCATGACATCGTCAATTCTTTTTTTGTCGAAATCGGGTAATTCGTTCATCATGAATTGAATGGTTTCTGCCGCCAATTCGTCAGGACGTTTAAAACGAAATACTCCTTTAGGTGCTTTTCCAACGGCTGTTCGGTATGCTTTTACTATATAGGCTGTTTTCATAAATTTATTTTTTTCTTTCATTCATTAACCTCGTAGAGGTAAACTGTTACTAGACGTTGTTGTTTTTTAGGGAAGCTCCGTAGGAGCGACCTGTTTATTATTCTACCCAATCAAATAAATATTTTGGATCATATTCAATTTCGAATTTTTCTAAAAAATCTAAATATTCATTTTTAAATGTTTTTTTCTGATGTCGTTCTTCTTGGTTCAAAATATATTTTACCACATTATCCAAATTGCTTTTGGAATAAGAAAATGCTCCAAATCCTTCTTGCCAATTAAATTTTCCTTTTATCCATTTGCTGTCATTTATAAATTTTGATGAGCCAGCTTTTATATCTCTTACCAAATCTGAAATTGAAATACTTGGTTTTAATCCAACCAAAATATGAACATGATCTGGCATTGCAAAAATGGCTAATAGTTTTTGTTCTCTATTTTAACAATACCTGTAATAAATTTATGTAACTCTTCACGATTTTCTTTTGCAATTAGGTTTTGTCTTCCTTTTACTGCGAAAACAATTTGAATATAAATTTGTGAATAGGTATTTGCCATAATAACAGGTCGCTCCTATGGAGCTATGTTTAATTGAACATACATTTTCTATAAACGGGACGCCTCTACGAGGCTATTTTCTAAACTTATCTTTTTAATTTGATTAATAATTTGCCTCTACGAGGCTATTAATTTCTCAATGGTTTCCCCTTAGTAAGCATGAATTGAATTCTTTCCAACGTTTTTCTTTCGGTACACAATGACAAGAAGGCTTCGCGTTCAATATCTAATAAATATTGTTCACTTACCAATGTAGGTTCCGATAAATCACCACCAGCCATTACGTATGCTAGTTTGTTGGCAATTTTTAAATCGTGTTCTGAGATGTATTTTCCGGCTGCCATTTGGTTGGTTCCAACTAAGAACATTCCTAATGCTTGTTTACCTAATACTTTGATGTCGGTTCTACGAATTGGTTGGGTGTAACCTTGGTCTGCCATTTGCAAAGCCACTTGTTTGGCAACGGCAATTTGACGGTCTTTATTCACTAGCACAATGTCTTTTCCTTTTTGTAAAATTCCTAAATCGAATGCTTCATAAGCCGAAGTTGCAACTTTTGCCATACCAATAGTTAGGAAATATTCTTGAAGTACATTTAATTCTACATCGTTTTTACGGAAAAGATCGGAGGCTCTTAAAGTCATTTCTTTAGATCCACCACCGCCTGGGATTACTCCAACACCAAATTCTACTAATCCGATATAGGTTTCTGCAGTAGCAACCACACGGTCGGCATGCATGCTCATTTCGCAACCACCACCTAAAGTCATTCCGTGAGGTGCAACAATAACTGGGATTGAGGAATAGCGCACGCGCATCATAGTGTCTTGAAACATTTTGATTGCCATGTTCAATTCATCGTATTCTTGTTCGACAGCCATCATGAAAATCATTCCAATATTTGCACCCACCGAGAAATTAGTTCCTTGATTTCCAATAACTAATCCGCGGTATTCTTTTTCCGCCATATCAATTGCTTTGTTGATAGCAGTTAAAACGCCACCACCAATGGTATTCATTTTAGAATGGAATTCTAAGTTCAAAATTCCATCTCCTAAATCGAAAACAGTAGCATCCGAATTACCCCAAACTTTATGGCTTTCGCGGATGTTATCTAAAATGATAAAAGCATCTTGACCCGGAATTTTCTCTTGCGATTTGGTTGCAATATTATAATAATGAGTCGCTCCATTTTTTACAGTATAAAAAGAGGAACTTCCAGAAGCAAGCATGTCATTGACCCAAGCATTAGGAGTATAGCCCTCGGCTTTCATTAACTCAATTGCTTTTTCTACACCAATGGCATCCCAAATTTCAAAAGGACCGTTTTCCCAACCAAAACCCGCTTTCATAGCATCGTCAATTTTGTAAAGGTCATCCGATATTTCAGGAATTCTGTTAGAACAATATGCAAACATTGCCGCAAAGTTTTTTCTGTAAAAATCACCTGCTTTGTCTTTTCCTTTTACTAATACTTTAAAACGATCAATAGGTTTATCAATGGTTTTAGTAAGTTCTAAAGTTGCAAAAGATGCTTTTTTAGCAGCTCGATATTCTAAAGTATTTAAATCTAAAGATAAAATTTCTTTGCCTTCTTTTTTGTAGAATCCCTGCCCAGTTTTACTTCCTAGCCATTTATTTTCCATCATTTTATTTACAAAATCCGGAAGTTTAAATAGGTCGTGTGCCTCGTCATTTGGGCAACCTTCATACAAACCATTGGCAACATGCACTAAAGTGTCTAATCCAACTACATCTACAGTTCGGAACGTAGCCGATTTTGGTCTTCCAATAACAGGACCTGTTAATTTATCTACTTCTTCAATGGTTAATCCCATTTCTTTTACCAAATGGAACAGACTTTGAATTCCGAAGATACCAATACGGTTTCCTATGAACGCTGGAGTATCTTTGGCCACGACCGAAGTTTTTCCTAAATATTGCGAACCATAGTTAGTTAGAAAATCCAATACCTCTTTAGAAGTTTTCGGACCTGGAATAATTTCAAATAATTTCAAATAACGCGCGGGATTGAAGAAATGCGTACCACAGAAATTTGCTTGGAAGTCCTCACTTCTGTCTTCACTCATGAACTTAATCGGAATTCCAGAAGTATTAGAAGTAACTAATGTTCCTGGTTTGCGGAATTTTTCAATTTGTTCGAATACTAATTTCTTAATATCCAATCGTTCCACCACAACTTCAATAATCCAATCGCAGGTTGCGATTTTAGCCATATCGTCGGTAGTATTTCCTGTAGTGATTCTATTAGCAAACTTCTGACTATAAATAGGAGAGGGGTTCGATTTTAAAGCGTTTGCCAAATGGTCGTTTACCATTCTATTGCGAACGACTTTACTTTCTAAAGTTAGCCCTTTCTTTTCTTCGGCTTCCGTTAAAGCATTCGGAACAATGTCCAAAAGTACTACTTCTACACCAATGTTGGCAAAATGGCAGGCAATTCCAGAACCCATAATTCCAGATCCTACCACCGCCACTTTTTTAATTATTCGTTTCATAACTTACAGTTTATGAGTTTAGTTGTTTATGAGTTTATTAGTTTTTAATACTTCGTACTTCGTATTTTGTACCTCGTACTTCTAAAAAATCTTCTTCTCAGTAATCAAGTCGTTTATTGTTTCGGCAACTTCAAAAAAATGATTTAATTTTTCTTCAGATATATTTTTCTTTATAGTTTCGTTGAATATTAGTACTGTTTCTTTAGATTGTGCCCTTTTTTCTTTTCCTAATTGGGTAAGATATATAAGAACACCCCTGCCGTCTTCTGGATTTTTCTTACGAATAATTAAGCCTTTTTCTTCTAAAGTTTTTAAGGTCCTAGTTAAAGAAGTTGGTTCCATTCCCATTCGGTTACTAATATTAGTGGAAGGGGTTCCATTTTCTTTATCGATACTTAATAATGCAAAACCAATGGCCATTGAACCTTCAAACTTGGATGCCTCTTCGTTATACATTCTAGCAACGGCTTGCCATGTTGCTCGAAGTATATAATCTATAGTTTTATCTTTCATGGATTTGAATTTATAAAAATCAAATATACAAAATTTTATTATGCACGCATAGTATTATTGTTGATTTTTTCTTTTAAAATAATATTAATTTATCAATTTCGCTATGCAAATAATATCAATTTTCCATTTTTTGCGTATATTTTTACGCATCTATGATTAAGAAAATTCTTAATTTTGTAATATAATTTTGAAAAGAATATTTTATTACATTAAAAAAATAATCTACATCTGTTGTATTGATTTAAAACTATTCTAAAGTTAGAAAATTGATAAATAATATGTTATTTTATTATGAATCAATCAATATTAAAATTATGCTTAAGATTATTTTAAATAGATTTTAATACTTTCAATGAATTATTTGCTATTCGTGAACTTTATAAAAGTAATTATCATTTCTATTTTGATTTTTTTGTAAATTAGAGTATTAAAAAAAGAAAAATTATAAGCAAAGAAATAATTCAACTTTTTGTTTAATTGTTTATTGTAATTTATTTTATAATATGGAAAAAAATATATTATTAGTTGTTGGATTAGATCTTGCCCTTTCTCAAGAAGTACAAAATATTCTTGAAAAGGAAGGGTATGAAGTTAAATTCATATCCATACTTACAGGTGATATTATTAATTGTTTAGTGAATAATACACCGCAGTTAGTAATGATAGATTTTGAAGAAGCTCAATCGGATAGATGTATCCAGTTAGGCCGTTATTTATTAAATGAAGATTCGATCCCATTTCTATATTTTTCTTCAGATGCGGATAATGTTATACTAGAAAATATTAAACGCACTCGTCCATATGGTTTTTTGATAAAACCATTACGCGATAAGGATGTCAAAGCTTGTGTGAAATTAATACTTTATAATTATACGCATAAAAATATAGATTTATTAAAAACCGATAAAAAAGTTATTGAAGATGTGCCCTATAGAATAAGACACGTTATTAATTACATTAATGAAAATATTAATGAAAAAATTGATATTGATGAATTAGCTAATTTAACCAAATGGAAAAAACATCATTTTATTAGAATTTTTTCAAGTATTATAGGGGTAACCCCATATCAATATATTCTTATTAATAAAATGGAGATTGCAAAGGCGTTAATTGAAGATACAGATCAACCAATAAATGAAATTGCATTTGATTTAGGATTTGTTAATTATAGTAATTTTGGACATATATTTAAAAAAATCTGTTTTACTTCTCCAGAAAATTATAGAAAAACAAAAAAACAATATGCAGAACTTCAAAAACCGGGAATTTAGTATATATTTGCAAAATAAATTTATGTAATGATTTTTTTTGCATAAATTTATACAACGATTACCCTCCAAATCTTTTTTTTACCTACAATTTAAAATCTGAAATTTATAATTTCAAATTTATGTGTTTTGCTATATTTATTTTTAGCTAAAATATATTTATGATTTGTTTTTTTTAACAATTAATATTTAAATAAATGAAAAAAAGAATGTTAGTAGTTGTCGTAGCTTTTATTGCAACGTATACTTATGCTCAAGAAGAAAGAAGTGAAAAGGACCTATACAATCATTGGTCTATTGAATTGAATGTAGGGCAGAATAGACCAATAAGACCTTTTTCTTCAGGTTATTTTACTTCCAAACCGAACACTTACTTTTATTTTAACGGAATTGAACATTATGATCTAGGTGCAAGATATATGTTTTCTAATGTCTTCGGTTTGAAAGCAGATCTAGGTTATGATGAAATTAAAAATCAAGCTGGAAGCGGATCTTTAGATTTTAATCTTAAACAATATCGTTTAGGTATTCAAGGGGTTATCAATTTGTCAAGATTATTACGATTTGAGTCTTTTACTAATCGTATAGGTTTATTGACTCATGGTGGTGTACAATTTTCAAAATTAACACCACAAATAGGTGTAAATCAAAATGTTTCGGAAGATAACGGTGGAATAATTTTAGGATTAACTCCGCAATATCGATTGACTAACTGGTTAGCAATTACAGGTGATTTTACGTATCTAAATAACTTAAGACAACATTTCAATTGGGATGGATCTTATTCTGATGATACAAATAATCTTACTGGTTCTATTTATAATACCTCCCTTGGACTAACTTTTTATTTAGGGGATAAAGATAAAGTACATGCAGATTGGTACGTTTCTAAGGTTTCTAAAGTTGATGAAGATGCTAGAAAACGAATAGCTGAAATTGAAAAATCGATGAAAGATACCGATAAAGACGGTGTTCCGGATTATTTAGATTTACAAAACAATACTCCTGCTGGAATTGTTGTAGATACTAAAGGAAGATTTATTGATTTGAATAAAAATGGAATTCCTGATGAATTAGAACCAGAACAGCCTAAAAAAGCAGAACCAATTGTAGAGAATAATGATCCATTTAAAACAACATTAGAAAGCGGGAATCTAAATATTAATGTGTTTTTTGATGTAAATGAAGACATCCCTAATAAAGGATCCGAAAATAATATTCATTTGTTATCTCAGTATTTAAAAAATTATCCAGAATCGAAAATTAAACTTACAGGATTTGCGGATGTTCGTGGTGGAGAACAACATAATATGGACCTATCTAAACGAAGAGCAATTAAACTTAAAAACTTCTTAGCTTCTACAGGTGTAAATGAAAACAGGATGACTATAAGCGCAGAAGGGGTTGATACAACCTACCCAAGTTCTTCCAAAACTGGACTTGATTTAGCACGAAGAGTTTCTGTGCAATTAATGAAATAAGCATAATAATTGAGTTTTAGTTAAATTAAACATCCTTAAAGAAATATCTTTAAGGGTGTTTTTTTGTAATTTAGATACTAATTATGAATTGTATATTTTATCGTAAAGTTTAATGTATTTTTCCTTAACTATTTTGCGTTTGAGTTTAAGAGTAGGAGTGAGTTCTCCGCCTTCAACACTCCAAACAGAAGGGGTAAGTTCAAAACGTTTTATTTTTTCCCAATTCCCAAATTTTTCATTGTAAAGATTTATATCTTCTTGAATTTTTTCGATAACTCTAGAATTACAAATAATTTCTTCATTTAAATCACCAATATCAAATCCTTCTTTGGCAGCCCAACTTTTTATATAAGTAAAATTAGGTTGAATAAGCGCTGCAGGCATTTTTTCACCATCTCCAATCACCATAATTTGTTCAATGAACAAGGATTGTTTCATGGCATTTTCAATAATTTGTGGAGCTATATATTTTCCACCAGAAGTTTTAAACATTTCTTTTTTCCGGTCGGTAATTTTCAAGAACCCTTCGCTATCTACTTCACCAATATCTCCAGTATGGAAATATCCTTCATAAATAGTTTCGTTGGTTAGTTTCTCATCTTTATAATATCCCATCATAACGTTTGGCCCTTTACAAAGTATTTCGCCATCTGAAGCAATTTTAACTTCCACATTTTGAATTACTTTACCAACGGTTCCAATTTTAAA
Source organism: Flavobacteriaceae bacterium (assembly GCA_947446865.1). GTDB lineage: Bacteria > Bacteroidota > Bacteroidia > Flavobacteriales > Flavobacteriaceae > Flavobacterium. The sequence continues at coordinate 45,050 of CANFHX010000014.1, forward strand.
ACCATGATTTCGTATGTCATTAACGGTAATAACGGGAGAGGTTTCGGTTAATCCATAACCTTCCATCACAGGCATTCCTGCTGCAGCAAATACTCTAGTTAGACGTTGTTGTAAAGCAGCACTTCCTGAAACTAATACATTTAAATTTCCGCCTAAGCCCTCTTTCCATTTGCTAAAAACTAATTTCCGAGCTACTTTTAATTGAAGTTCATACCAAATTCCATTGGCTCCATAAGGTTCGTAGCGCAATCCTAAATCAACAGACCAAAAGAATAATTTTCTTTTAATGCCTGTAAGCGCAGATCCCTTTTCAATTATTTTATCGTATACTTTTTCTAAAAGCCTTGGAACTACTGAAAAAACGGTTGGTTTTACTTCGTTGATGTTAACAGAAAGTTTATCAATGCTTTCGGCAAAATAAATAGAAACCGAATAATATTGGTAGATATACAGAATTACCCTTTCAAAAATATGACAAATAGGAAGGAAACTTAAAGCCACACTAGTTCCTTCTTCAAATGGAATTCTTGGGGAACTATCCAATACATTGGATACAATATTGTTGTGAGAAAGCATTACACCCTTTGGTTTCCCGGTGGTTCCAGAGGTGTAAATTATTGTTGCTAATTCTTCAGGTTTTACATTTTCTTTTCGTTCTTCTACCAAATATTGGTTAGAAGTATCTTCGCCTAAAGCTAAAAGTTCTGCCCAGTTTTTGCATCCTATAATTTCATTAAAAGAATAAACTTCTTTTAATTGAGGTACATTATTTTTAATGAGATTTACTTTGCGAAGGACTTCTTCATCTGATACAAAGCAATAACTAGCTTCACTATGATTTAAAATGAATTCATAATCTTCCTCCGAAATGGTTGGATAAATAGGTACTGTTTGGGCACCTGTTTGTAATGCCCCAATATCCATAATATTCCATTCGGTTCTATTACTGGAAGATATAATTGCAATTTTATCATTTTTTTCTACACCAATGCGAAGTAATGCTCTTGAAATTGCATTGGCTTTATCTATATATTCTTGCGTGGAAGTTTCTATCCATTTACCATTGTATTTAGTTACAAGGCAGGCGGATAGATTGTTTTTTTCTAATTGATAATATGGAAAATCGAAAAGACGGGTGATAGAAATCATTTATTGGTTTGTGCTAATTTTATGCAAATTAATCAATAAATTATATATTAACAATATATTTTCAATTATAGTTATAGTATTTAGTAATTTTGCACAAAATTATATTCCCAATTAATGAAAAGATTTCCAAGATATAACGAATATAAAGTGTTGTTTTACAGGATAATTTTGGCCTATTTGTTTTATATGGTAGCTCGAATTTTGTTCTTTGTTTACAATATAAATTTAGTAAAAATAGATTCGTTTACTGATTTTATCACTTTATCCTATCACGGAATTGCTTTTGATACCACTACAATACTGTATATCAATTCGTTATTTATTATATTGTCTGTTTTTCCATTAGTTGTTAATGCTAAAAAAGGCTTTCAAAAGTTTTTGTTTTATCTTTATTTTTCTACAAATTTACTTGCGTTTACTACTAATTTTATTGATTTTATATATTACAAGTATACCTTCAATAGAAGCACTAGAGCCTCTTTGGATACTTTAGAAAATGAAAGTAATAAAACCCGTTTGTTTTTTAACTTTTTGATGGAATATTGGCACGTTTTCTTGTTGTTTTTCTTATGCGCTTATATTTGGATTTATTTGTATAAAAAAGTTAAAATACAAGACTACATACCAAATACCTCCTTTAAGTATTTTGCAATTTCAACTTTAAGTTTTCTATTACTTACCACCATGTGTATAGGTGGAATTAGAGGCGATTTTAGTAAAAGCACAAGACCGATAAATTTATTGGATGCTAGCAGGTATGTTACCGATGCTTCCCAAGCCGATTATGTGTTAAATACTCCATTTGCTATTATTAGAACTTGGAATACTAATACGTTTCAGAAAGTGAATTTGGTTTCTAAAGCCACTATAGATTCTTTGATAGTTCCAATAAAACAATACCATAACAATCCTAAAACAAAACCAAATGTGGTTATTCTTATTTTAGAAAGTTATGCCAAAGAATACATCAGTGCATTTAATAAAGACAATAAAATACCTAACTATAAAGGCTATTCCCCTTTTGTAGATTCGTTAGCACAGCACAGTTTGATTTTTACTAATGGCTATGCCAATGGGTATAAATCTATTCACGGAATGTCGTCTGTAATTGCAGGAATTCCCTCCTTTAAAGATGCCTTTACTTCGTCACCTTTTCCTAAACAAAAAATTGAATCGTTGGTTTCTATTTTGAAAAGCGAAGGCTATGATACTTCTTTTTTTCATGGTGCGCCTAATGGTTCTATGGGATTTCTTGGTTTCGGAAATATCTTAGGCTACGATAATTATTATGGTAAAAATGAATATAATAATGACGCCGATTTTGATGGTTCTTGGGGAATTTGGGACGAACCATTTATGCAATATTTTAATAAAACGCTTTCGCAAAAGAAAGGACCTTTTATGGCTACCTTATTTTCGGTTTCTTCCCACGAGCCTTATGTAATTCCTGAGAAATACGAAGGTAAATTTCCAAAAGGAGATAACCCAATCCACCAATGCATTGGCTACACCGATTATTCCTTAAAGCAATTTTTTAAAGCCGCCAAAAAAGAAGCGTGGTACCAAAACACTATTTTTGTATTGGTTGCCGATCATGATAATTTGATTTATTATCCCGAATATGGTAAAGATCAGAATTTTCACACAGTTCCGATTTTGTTTTTTACGCCAAATGAAAAATACAAAGGAGTAAATAAAGATTGGGCACAACAAATAGATATTTATCCTACTTTATTAGATATGATGGGTTATGATAAACCTTTTAGAAGTTGGGGTAGGAGTTTAATAAGTAATGATAAGGTAAAACCTTTTGTTATGCGTTATTCATCCGATAAATACCAAATGATGAGCGGAAATTATATTTGTACTTTTGATGGAGAAAAAGCAGTAGGTTTCTATAATAAAGAAGATAAAGATTTGAAAAACAATTTAATAAGTCGTCGAACTCCAGAAATGAACTTGTTAGAAGTGCGATGCAAAGCGTTTTTGCAAGATTACATGGAACGAATTATTGATAAAAAATTGACTTCTAAAGACAAATAAAGATGAGTATTAAAAAGAAAATAGTTGCAGCACTTGTATTGGTAGTATTAGTTGTTGCTGGAAAATATGTTTACGACCGTCATATTAATCATAATTTTATGACTATTACAGAAGGGAAAGTATATAAAAGTGGTACTATTCCTCCGGATGAAATTGAAAGTTATGTAAAAAAATACCATATTAAATCGATAGTAGATTTACGTTTTCCAGGAACTGGAGATGATGTAAATAATCCTGAAGTTCCTGCTGAGTTAACTGCCGAGAAACTGGCAATTGCTAAAATCCCTGGAGTAAACTATTATAATGATGGTTCGGATCAAGTTCCAAATCAAAAGAATTTAGATGTTTTCTTTAAAATTATGGATAATAAAAACAATTATCCAGTTCTAATTCATTGCTACCATGGGATAGGTAGAGCCCAAATGTATTCTGCAATTTACCGAATTGAATACGAAGGTTTCTCTAATGAAGATGCACGCCATAAAGCAGCTTTTCCATTTACCTTTAGCTCTTTTGACGATGGAAAACCTAAAGGAGAATATCTAAAAGCTTATAAAAGCAGAAAACAATTAGCAATTTCCAATAAATAATAAAACTTCATTTTTTTTCAATAATATAATATTTTCTAAATATTATATAAAATATTTTATTTCCATTTGTCTATATTTGTACGTATTTTGTCTACAAATGAATTTGTAAACATTCCGATAAAGCAATTTAGCGACACTTAATCGGATTAGATACTTAAGGGATAATAAAATATTTATTTGAAAAAATGGGAAAAACTTTTGAAAGTTCAGAATTAGAAAAAGGCAAAACTCATATTATTGTCGAGATAATTGAATATATGGCCAATGCCGTTGTTAGCAAAACTATAATTAAAAAAACCACTGGAAATGTTACTATTTCTTCTTTTGATGCTGGTGAAGAATTAGACGAAAAAATTTCTCCATTCGATACTTATATACAAATAATTGATGGCACTGCAGAGATTACTATAAATGATAAAGTATTTAAATTAAAACTTGGTGAAGGTATTGTCATTCCAGCGCATGCAAAACACCATTTTAATGCTAACGAACAATTTAAAATGATTTCAACAGTTATTAAAAGTGGGTATGAGGATTTATAAATTTTTAATAAGCTAATATTTGTATTGTTATAATATTACTATTCTAAAAACACTATTTAATAGTGTTTTTTTTTGTTTCTAACTAGAAATAATAATCTGTAATTAATATAAAATTTTAAAGAAATCTTATAATATTTCTCAAACGTAAACACTGCATCTTTGTAAAAAGAAAATCAAGTTAGTTATTGCTTTTTAGAACTTCTCTTTTATAAAAAGGAAAAAGTAATTAATGATAAATTGGCTTGGTTATGTGGGCAACGTAGAGTTTACGGAAGACTACGAATACACGTAAGAGTCAATTGTATGCACAGGAAGTTTATCTTCCTGTGCTTTTTTTTGTGCTTTTTTCTAAAAAAAAAAACAATAGTATAACCCTAAAGGATGAATTTGCATTATCATAAATTTTATTTTAATATAAAATTAATAGTAATTCAGTAATCAAATAATTGCTAGAATATTTTTTTTGAGATTGCTCTAATAACTTAGAAGTTTCTTTTATTTATTTTAAAAATTCGGATAAATCTATTTTCCAAAGAGCTGGCGGTGTATGAATCAAACTTTTAAAATCAAATTTTTCATTGGATAAATAATAAAAAGTGCCATCCGTTGCAATGCCTTCTATTTGATGAAAAGGAATTTGTAGTTTTATTTTTCGATGATTTCCTTCAAAAAAATCATGTTTAGGAAAATCGTAAAGCAAATACAAAAAAGGCTTTAAGAATCTCGTATATCCGCAAAGAACAACTTGTTTTTTTGTTTCGTTATAGGTTACTCCGGTAATCAGACCTTTTACATCAAGCATTCCTTTTGCTTTAGCGATAAAATTCCCAGGAACTTTCGGCAAAACATAAAGAGTAGTTTTTCGGGATTTCCATTGTTTGGAAAATAGATAAATACTGTCTTTACTGACCACGAATGCCTCCAAATCAAAATCGGTAGTATTCGGTTTTTGTTTTTGAAATTCTTTTTGATTTGAATAGGAAAAAGAAATGGTATCAATACTAGGTTTTTCTTCCAAAAAAGATGTTTTTGATACCCTAAGAATATGTAAATCGTTGCGATTTCCTAGGTAATTATTTCCCGTATCTGCAATATAAATATAAGTGCTGTCTTGCGAAATCTCTTCCCAATCTTTATTTAAAACTTTTGGGAGTTTTATTTTACGAAGCACCTCTCCAGAAGTTGTATCCAATTCATAAATACTTGTATCGGCATCATCATTGTGGCTCCACAAACTTCCTTGAAAATAAATCAATCCCGAGCTTTCGGTTAAAGTAGATGGCAAATTAGCAACTAATTGAGCTTTGATAGTTGTAGAATTGTATTTGCAACTTCCATCATTTATAGTTGCATCTTCCTCCTGATTGTTGGCAAGTGGATCGGTGCAGCCCTGTTTTTGGGCAGTTGCTAAAGTTTCACAAAAAAAAATAGACATTATAAATACCAATCTCAAAATGGATTTATAATGTCTTGTAGTTATTTTCATATAAAATTTACTTTGCAAATGATTTATAGCAAATGAATTCCATCATCTTTAATCTCAATCAACTTCTCTTTATATAAAAGTCCGATGGCTTTCTTGAAGGTTTTCTTGCTCATTTTCAAAACTGTCTTAATATCTTCGGGATTCGAATTGTCGTTTAATCTTAAAAATCCACGACTGGCTCTTAATTCGTTTAGGATAATTTCCGAATTGGGTTCGATACTTTCAAAACCTTGAATATGTAAAGAAACATCAATTTTTCCGTCAGGACGAATGGTTTTAATGTAGCCCTTCATTTTATCTCCGGTTCGGATGGAATCGTCATAAACTTCATCTTTATAAACCAAACCTTTGTGCTGCTGGTTGATGATGACGTTAATTCCGATTTCGGTAATGTGAGATATAATCAAATCAACTTCTTCGTTTTTCTCTAAAGTTACATTTTCGTTGTTTAAAAACTGATTGGTTTTACTGGAAGCCACTAGTCTATTGGTTTTTTCATCCATATAAAGATACACCAAATAACGTTTTCCTTTTTCCATAGGACGGGCCTGCTCTTTAAAAGGAACTAGAATATCTTTTTCCATTCCCCAATCCATAAAAGCACCAACTTGATTGACATAATTAACACGCAAAAGTGCAAATTCGTTCAAGAAAATATACGGAACTAAGGTTGTTGCCACAGGACGTTCTTCGTGATCCAAATAAACGAAAACGGTAATTTCTTCGCCAATTTCAAATACTTTTGGGACGTATTTATTAGGTAATAAAACATCTTCTTTCCCATCGGTAAGGAACAAACCTACCTGAGTATCTCTATTTATCGTTAACGTATTGAATTGACCAATTTTCATAATATGCTTGTAATTTTGGCAAAGGTACGAAAATGAGTTGGAAGTTGGGAGTTGGAAGATGGGAGTTCCTAATTGTACTCTTAATTTAAATATCTATTTGTTGAATTTTGAAATTTCTTTAAAAAATTTTGATAAATTGTAACTTTTAAGTTACCTTTGAATAATGAAAGTGCGCGAAGTCATAGCATATAAGTCTTATTTTGAAGATTTTATAATTGAACTGCCAGAAAAAGTTCAAGATAAAATTTTCAAAATAATAGAGGCTATTGAAACTTTAGAGCGAGTGCCTGCAAATTATCTAAAATTTATTGAAGGAACTGAAGGATTATTTGAAGCACGAATTCAATTAGGGAGCAATATCTGGAGGGTTTTTTGTTTTTTTGATGCGGGAAAATTAGTTATTCTATTAAATGGTTTTCAAAAGAAAACGCAAAAAACACCAAAAAAAGAAATTGAAAAAGCATTGCGATTAATGCACCAATATTATCATGAAAAATCAAATGAAAATGGAAACTAAAAGTTGGAAAGATATTAAAGATTCGGTTTATGGTGAAAAAGGAACCGAAAGACGTGATGCTTTAGAAAGAGATTTTGAAGGCTTTAAAATTGGTTTACAATTAAAAAAAGCACGTGAAGAAAAACACCTTACCCAATCGGAACTTGGAGGAATTATTGATAAAAAAAGAGAATTTATTTCACGAATTGAAAATAACGGAAGTAATCTTACTCTTAAAACATTATACGATATTGTAGAAAAAGGCCTTGGCGGAAAAGTGAAAATTCAAATTGAGTTTTAATTTAATGTCCCCCGACCAAAATAAAATCGAAGTTCCAGAATCGGATTATTTATATGTAACCACTTCACAACTTCCTAATTCTGGAAATGGCTTGTTTACGGCTATTGCCATCTATAAAGACGAAATTATCTCAGAATTCAAAGGGGAAGTTTTATCGGATGAAGAGGCAGAAATTCGAATAAAAAACGGAACCGATCAGTATTTTATGAATCTACTTAACGGAAGCATTTTAGATTGCCGAAATACCGATTGTTTTGCAAAATATGCTAACGATGCTAATGGTTTTTCTAAATCTGCATTTAAAAATAACGCCAAAATAACCTTAGACGAAAACCAGAATGTGTGCCTGATTGCCATTAGAAAACTAAAAGCCGGGGAAGAAATTTTCTGTGATTACGGGAAGAAATATTGGAAGAAACACGGTTAAACCAACTCCTTAAAATACTGTAATAAAACCTTATCGTTTTCTAAAGTTGGTGTAAAAACTTCCAATAAAGTAGGTTTATCTGCATTAGAAAATAATGCTTTTAAACTATTTTCTAAAGTTGTTTCTGTACTTGCCGTCAGGTAATTAAAGCCGTACATTTTGGCTAAATGTTCTGCGGTTAAGCAATGCGAAGTTTCGAAAAAGGTATTAAAAACAGGTGTTTCATCGTGTCCTGGTAAAATCCGGAAGATCCCTCCTCCACCATTATTGATTAAGATAATTTTGAAATTCTTCGGAATATAATTATTCCAAAGGGCATTGCTGTCGTACAAAAATCCGATATCACCCGCTATAAACACATTTGGTTTTTGGCTTCCAACCGCAGCGCCAATTGCTGTAGAAGTGCTTCCGTCAATACCGCTAGTTCCTCGATTACTAAAGACTTCAATACTTTTTTCTATATCAAATAATTGCGCATAGCGAATGGGTGAACTGTTGCTAATTTGCAATTGCGAATTCTTCGGCAAAGCAGGTAGTACTTTTTCAAAAACTTTAAAATCGGTAAACGGAATTTTAGCAAGATATTCCAAACTTTTTTGTTGGCGCAGTGCTTTTATTTCTTGTGATTTTTGGTTGTAATTGCTTTCCACCATTTGTGTTAATGGAAAAAAAGATTGAAAAAACATGTTAGGAGTTATTTCAAAATGTTTAGTCAAACAACCAAAAGTATCGTAGGCTCTTAAAGTGTCCATATGCCAATGGTGGTTGGGCTGGTATTTTCTTAAGAATGCTTTGATGCGTTTGGAAACAATCATTCCTCCAAAAGTCACTAAAATTTCGGGTTGAAAATCCAGAAAATCATCGTTTGTAAAGGGCGTAATTATGGTATCTATGGTATTGATAAACTTCGGATGGTGTAAATTGGAAGTCGTTTCAATCATCACCACCACAGAAGGATCGTTGGCCAAAGTATCTAAAAATTGTTGTTCGACAGCATTCGGTTCATTAACTCCAACGAGAATTAATTTCTTTTTAGCGGTATTCCAAATGGAAGCAAATTCGGATAAATTTTCTTCAATTGTAAATTCTTTTAAAGCTAAAGAAATGATTTTTGGAGCAACCGATAATTCAGTTGTCGTTTCGTATAACGGTTCTTCAAATGGCGCGTTGATGTGTACCGGCCCTCTTTTGGAGAAAGCCATATCAATTGCTTCTTGAATTAATGCATCATTTTCATCAGAAGCATTTTCGTTGAGATTAGCATTAAATAAAGAATGATTGGCAAAAACATTTTCTTGACGAATGGTTTGCCCATCGCCAATATCAATCTTGCTTTGCGGTCTATCGGCAGAAATAACAATAAACGGAATCTGACTGTAAAATGCTTCTGCAAATGCCGGATAATAATTAAGCAATGCCGAACCTGAGGTACAAACTACAGCCACTGGTTTGTTAATTTGTTGTGCAATTCCGAGTGCGAAAAATGCTGCCGAACGCTCGTCGGCAATGCTATAACAAGTAAAATTTGGGTTATTTACAAAACCTAATGTTAGTGGCGCATTTCTAGAGCCGGGAGAAATTACAATATTGGTTATGCCTTTTGCACGAAGTAGTTCGATTATAGATTGTGCTAAAGGTATTTTTGGGTAGGTCATTGATATATTTTTATGCCACAAAGGCGCAAAGTCACAAAGGCTTTATTTTTCACAAAAGTACAAAGTAATTTTTTGTGTTTAAATTAAACAAATAAGAAAATTTAGATAATTATCTATGTACCAAAATTTCAAATGGTAAAAAAATACTATTTTTGGAACATGGAAATCAAAATCAGACCGTATCAAATTGAAGATGCACCAATCGTTTTAGAAATTATAAATTATAATATTCTAAATGCAACGGCTTTATACGATTATGAACCGAGAACATTGGAGAATCAAGTGGTTATTTTGGAAGAAAAATTATCCAAAGGATTTCCGGTTATTGTTGCAACCGAAAATGAAATGGTTGTTGGTTTTGGGTATTATAGTGAATTCCGATTTAGAGAAGCCTATAAATTTACCGTAGAACATTCGGTTTATGCCCATCCCAATCATCTTGGAAAAGGCATCGGAAAATCAATATTAGAGAATTTAATACTTTTGGCGAAAGCCCAAAAACTACATACCATGATTGGTGTAATTGATGCCGAAAACCAAAGCAGCATTGCATTTCATAAGAAATTTGGCTTTGAAATTGCGGGTACTATTAAAGAATCTGGTTTTAAATTCAACCGCTGGTTAGATAGTGTTTTTATGCAAAAAATGCTTTAAAACTATTTCAAAATTGCTTCAAAATTTGGTTTAAAATAATTAGGACCTTTTAGTACTTTACCATCTTCACGATAAATTGGCTGCCCGTTTTCGTCCAATTTACTCATGTTGCTTCGTTGAATTTCGTCAAAAACTTCTTCTATTTTATGTTGCAAACCATGTTCGATAATGGTTCCACACAAAATATATAACATATCACCAAGTGCATCGGCAATTTCGGTTACGTCATTATTCTGCGCCGCTTCAAGGTATTCTTCATTTTCTTCTTTCATCAAATTAAAACGAAGTAGGTTTTTGCTTTCGCCCAAGTCGCCAATTATTGTTTCGCTATATCCCAATTGGAAACTAGTATGGAATTCTTTTACGGAGTTGATTTGTTTTTGCATATATTAAGGAATAAATTAGAATGCCAAATTACTAATTAGGAATTTATTTGCCTAAATTTGTTGAAAAATAATTACTATGTTCACACAAGGTCAGTTGATCTTTGCAGGAGTGTTTATTGTTGCCTTTATTATTGCAATGATTTATGCTTATGGAAAAGACAAAATGCTTCATAATCAATTCTACAAAGGAAACTATAAAATACTCTTAGGCTTTTTTGCTTTTATTTTTATATTATTTATGATTAAAATTTTCTCCAAACACTAAATTTTTGCTATATTTACTTTATAAATTTGAATCTTCGTTATGAGAATCCTTAAATACCTTTTCTTATTGCTCTTCCTTTTCCTAATAGGATTGAGTGTTTTTGTTTCAACACAAAAAGGAGATTATGATGTTACTAGAAGTAAAGTAATAAAAAATCCCAGAGTAATAGTATTTAACTATATAAACGATTATAGAAATTGGGAAACTTTTTGTTCTTGGATAAAAAACGACAACACTTATAATTTTAATTATCCGGAACTTACAATGGGTAAAGGAGCATCTTGCTCATGGGTTAGTAGTGATACTGAAGGTAATTTAAAAACTATTTTGGTGAAAGAAAACGAAAGTATTTCTCAAAAAATGGTTAATAATGACGAGGCGTCTGAGATTTATTGGAAGTTTAAAGATACCATTGGAGGAACGAAAGTTACTTGGAGAAGTAAAGGAAAATTAGATTTTAAATCGAAAGTTGCTGCTTTTTTTCATGGTGGAATTAATAGTGTTATGGGAGATTCTTATGAGAAAAGTTTGGAAAACCTGAACAAAACACTCGATTATGAAATAAATACCTATTCGATTAAAGTGAACGGAATTGTAAACCGTCCTGGAGGATTTTACTTAAAACAATTTTTGCATTGCAAACAAAAAGATGTCGATAGAAACATTAAAATTTTAGTTTCTAGAATGGAACATTTCTTTGATAAAAATAAAATGGGCAGCAATGGAAAACCATTTATTATTTATCATAAATACGATCGAACAAACGATGATATAGGTTTTTCAGTATGTATGCCCGTTAGAGATTCTATTCACATCATGCCAGGAAGTGATGTTGAGTCTGGTAAAACAGCAAGTTATACCACTTTAAAAACTACACTTGTTGGTGATTATTCCCATACCCAAACTGCCTGGAAAAAAGCATTGCGTTACATTTCAGATAATCATTTGGAGCGAAATAATTCCGGTCAAATTGTAGAAGTTTATGCAGTTGGAAGAAATGATGTTAAAAATCCTTCTAAATGGGTTACCGAAATATACATTCCGGTTTTTCCAAAAGCAGTTCCGAAAGCAGTAAACAGAAAACCTCTTGATTCTTTGGTTGTTGCAACTCCTCCAACAGAAACTATAGCACCTAAAAAAAGCATCTAAAACATAAGTTTCGATTAAACCTTTTCAATTAATTTTATTCCAATAAAAAATTTAGTATTGCAAAACGAAAAGGATTTTATAAACGAGTTGTTAGACCCCAAAACGCAGAATATTGCGTTTCAAAAACTCTTACGCGATTATCAAAAACCTTTGTATAATCTTATTCGGACGATTGTGCTCAACCACGATGATACCGATGATGTTTTGCAAAATACGTTCGTGAAGATATTTCAAAATTTAAAAAACTTTAAAGGCGATAGCAAACTTTTTTCTTGGATGTACCGCATTGCAACCAACGAAGCCATCACTTTTATCAACAACAAAGCCAAACGCAACGGAACTACTAGTGAGGCAATGCAAACTAAAATTGTAGAAAATTTACAATCGGATGTGTATTTTGACGGAAATGAAATCCAATTAAAACTCCAAAAAGCAATTGTATTACTGCCAGAAAAACAACAACTTGTTTTTAAAATGAAATATTTTGAAGAACTAAAGTACGAAAATATGTCGGAGATATTAGGAACTTCGGTTGGAGCATTGAAAGCATCGTACCACCATGCCGTAAAAAAAATTGAAGAATACCTAAAAACCAATTAAACCTTTAAGAACAAATTTTGTCTTATGGATATGAAAGATTTTAAAATAGATACAAGCGAAAAAATAACCACAGGGTTTCAAATTCCTGAACGTTATTGGGATGCTTTTTCTGAAAAAGTAATGCAACGAATACCCAAAGAAGAACCGAAAGTAATTTCGTTTTATGCTCGTAACAAACGTTGGATTTATTCAGCAGCAGCAGTTTTAATATTAGCCTTATCGTTGCCAATAGTAAATCAATTGCAAAATAAGGAGCAAGAATTAAGTTCGATCGAAATTGAAAATTATCTTACTCAAAACAAGTCGGTTTCTGATGATGAAATAGTAAACATGTTAGAACAAGAAGATATCGATAACTTAAGAGTTACGACTCCTATTACAAAAGATGCACTAGAAGACGAACTTTCTAATAATACTAATGTAGAACAATATATTACCAACGAAAATTAAAAAAACATGAAAAATTATAAATTATTTATTGTAACTATATTCTTAATCTCTATTGCTTCTTTTGGCCAAAATGGTCCTTTGAGAGAACATTTTAAAGAAAAAAAAGAAAAAATAAAAGCATTAAAAGTAGCTTTCATAACCACTGAGTTAAATTTAACTCCAGATGAAGCAGCTAAGTTTTGGCCTTTATTCAATGCCTTTGAAGACAGACAGCAAGAAATTAAAAAACAGAAATTAAAAGCCTATCTTGAAAGAACGGATGGTAGTTCTATTGATAATTTATCCGAGAAAGAAGCAGCAACGCTATTAACTCAAATGGAAAGCACCGAAGACGAATTATTCCAACTGAAAAAGAAATTTGTTTCCAATTTAAAAGGGATTCTTCCTTCTACTAAAATTCTGAAACTTAAAAAAGCCGAAGAACAGTTTAGTAAAAAACTATTGCAACAGTATCGAGATAAAAAGATAGGGGGGTAGTTTAAGGTTTCGAGTTTAAAGTTTCGAGTTCTGGGTTCTGGAAATTAAAAATAAAAAAGCGATTTTTCAAATGAAAAATCGCTTTTTTAATGGGTTTTTATTCGTTTCATACTTTTATAACTACTACAAAAGAAGTAATAATGTTTAAAAAAAACTTAGAAAAGAAATTTCTTCATAAGCAAATTACAAAATATCCAAACTACCTTTTCCTTCTCGGATGACTTCTGATTCGTTGCCCGATAAATCAATTATAGTGGATGGGATGTTATCACCATAACCACCATCAATAACCATATCGACTTTGTTTTGCCATTTTTCAAAAATCAATTCGGGATCGGTGGAATATTCTATAATTTCGTCTTCATCATGTATAGAAGTTGAAATAATTGGGTTTCCTAATTCTTTAATGATTGCGCGAATAATACTATTATCGGGCACTCTAATTCCAACGGTTTTTTTGTTTTTAAACACTTTTGGAAGATCATTATTTCCAGGAAGAATAAAGGTATAAGGTCCAGGCAAAGCCCTTTTAAGCAATTTAAAAGTGGCAGTATCTATTTGTTTCACATAATCGGAAATGTGACTCAAGTTATAACAAATAAAAGACAAGTTTGCTTTTTCTAACTTGATTCCTTTTAGTTTTGCAACACGTTCTAGGGCTTTGGTGTTGGTAATATCACAACCCAAACCATAAACGGTATCGGTAGGATAAATAATTACGCCACCATTTTTCAAAACTTCCACTACTTTTTTAATTGCAGCCTCGTTCGGATTGTCTTCGTATATTTTTAAGAATTGTGTCATTTTTTGTTTGTTTCAGGTTTCAAGTTTCAGGTTTCAAGTTGGGAACTATTGACTTTCTAACCAATAATGTCGAGTTTCGCAAATCGTAACAATAACTTCTTTATTCCTCCAACTTCAAATCGGATTTCGGCTTTTTTATCGGCACCAGCACCCTCTAGGTTGATTACTTCTCCTTTTCCGAAACGTTCGTGCATTACTATATTTCCTGCTGCTAATTTATTATCAAATAAATTGGCACCACTTGTATTGGTTCCATTACTGGCTACTGGTTTCAGTTTTCGAATGGTAGAAGAAGAAACTGGTTCTTCTCCGTAACGTTTTGGTGGTGTTCCGGTAACGGGTTTTGCCAAACGCAATTTCGATTTATCTACATCTCCAAAAATATCAATATCCATCATTGGTTTGTAGCGGTAGCCGCCAGCATCACTCGGATTGATGTATTCTAAATATTCTCCTGTAATTTCTTCTATAAAACGAGAAGGCTCGCTATCGGTTAATTTCCCCCAGCGGTAACGCGACTGCGCATAGGTTAAATAGGCCTGGTGTTCTGCTCTAGTTAAGGCTACATAAAACAATCTACGCTCTTCTTCGAGTTCGCTTCGGGTATTTAAACTCATCGCACTCGGAAACAAATCTTCTTCCAATCCGACTATAAAGACATACGGAAACTCCAATCCTTTTGCCAAGTGAATGGTCATTAATGCAACTCTATCGTCATCTCCCGTATCTTTATCTAAATCGGTTGCCAGAGCAACATCTTCCATGAATTCCGATAAGGCGCCACGGGCTCCGTCAATCTCTTTTTGGCCTTCAATAAAATCTTTAATACCTCCCATTAACACCTCGATGTTTTCAATTCGGGCAATACCTTCGGGGGTTCCGTCTTTTTTTAATTCTTGAACTAATCCTGTTTTTTTAGTCACGTGATCGGTTAAAAACCACGCATCTTGATTTTGATTAATTACTTGAAAACTTTTAATCATCGTTACAAAATCTTGCAACTTGGCTTTGGTTCCTGAATTTAATTTTAAATCAATTTTGTCAATATGTTCCATCACTTCAAAAATGGAGCGTTTGTAATGGTTGGCAGCAACAGTTAGTTTCTCAATGGTAGTATCGCCAATTCCACGAGCAGGATAATTAATTACTCTAACTAGTGCCTCTTCATCTTTTGGATTGATTACCAATCGCAAATAACAAATTACGTCTTTCACCTCTTTGCGTTGGTAAAAAGACAAACCACCATATATTCGATATGGAATATCTCGCTTGCGCAACGCATCTTCCATAGCACGAGAT
The DNA here is from genome assembly GCA_947446865.1 of Flavobacteriaceae bacterium. Taxonomy (GTDB): domain Bacteria; phylum Bacteroidota; class Bacteroidia; order Flavobacteriales; family Flavobacteriaceae; genus Flavobacterium. The sequence goes on from CANFHX010000014.1 coordinate 60,674, forward strand.
TGCGCATTGGTTCGGTACAAAATAGCAAATTGCCCATTGAGCATCTGGTTGCGCATTTTTTGTTCGAATATTTCTCCGGCAACAAATCGGCCTTCTTCGCCATCGGTTACACTGCGGTGGACTTTAATTTTGGCTCCAAATTCGTTAGCCGTCCAAACGACTTTATCTAACTTGGTTTTATTTTTATCGATAATCGAATTGGCTGCTTCAACAATGTTCTTGCTAGAACGGTAGTTTTGCTCCAATCGATAGGTTTTTACGTTATCGTAGTCTTTTTGAAAATTCAAAATATTATTAATGTTGGCACCACGAAACGCATAGATACTTTGTGCATCATCACCAACGACACAGATATTTTGAAAACGATCGGACAAAGCACGCACAATTAAGTATTGCGAATGGTTGGTATCTTGGTACTCGTCTACCATGATGTATCGGAAACGGTCTTGGTATTTGGCTAAAACATCTGGAAAACGGTTTAATAATTCGTTGGTTTTTAATAACAAATCATCAAAATCCATAGCACCCGACTTGAAACAACGGTCTACATAATTGGCGTATATCTCTCCCAATCTTGGTTTTTTAGACATCGCATCTTGTTCCTGTAACTCGGGATTATTGAGGTAGGCTTTTACAGTAATCAAGGAGTTTTTATAGGAGGATATTCGGCTTAAAACCTGTTTGGGCTTGTATACATCTCTGTCGAGTTGCATTTCTTTGATAATTCCGGATATACAACGAACGGAATCTTGGGTATCGTAAATGGTAAAATTAGAAGGGAACCCCAATTTATCGGCTTCACTTCTTAGGATTCGTGCAAAAACAGAGTGGAAGGTTCCCATCCAAAGGTTTTTGGCCTCGTTGGTTCCTACAATATCGGAAATACGTTTTTTCATTTCCCGAGCCGCCTTGTTGGTAAATGTTAGTGCTAATATATTAAATGCATCTACACCCAAACTCATTAAATAGGCAATACGAATGGTTAGCACCCGTGTTTTACCCGAGCCAGCACCTGCAATGATAATCATTGGGCCGTCTTTTTGTAAAACCGGTTCTTGTTGCGCTTCGTTCAGCTGGCTAATATATCTTTGCATCCTAACTATTTTGAAACTTCAAATTTAAGGCTACTATAGTTTAATTACAATTTATTTTAAAGGTTTATTATTTAGTATTTGTCAACAATTTAAATAGGTTATAAGTTGGCTAGTTTACTTTGGAGGATGCCTTGTTTACTTTGGCGGATGTCTTGTTTATTTTGGTGGATGCTTTGTTTACTTTGGTGGAAGGCTTATCTATTTTAGCGGATGCTTATTTCACTTTGGAGGATGCCTTGTTTACTTTGGCGGATGCCTTGTTTATTTTGGAGGAAGGCTTATCTGTTTTTTGGATGACCTCTACTAAAATTACTTGACACTTTTTGTTGTTAATTACTAATTTTTTATTTCTTGTTGTCCGATAAAAGTAGCTATTTGCTTTGTTAAGCCTTGTAAATATTGAGAAATTTTAGACTCAACTTAATTTTTATATAACCTCGCTAAGGCACAAAGTCGCAAAGAATATAGATATAAATTGCGAATTAGCGAGAAGAAATAATAAATAGTTTTGTAGAAATAAATATTTTAATCGGACGATAATGATTTTTATTAACTAAAAAAAAATAAATCAGTGTGCTATTTATTGGATATATTTTGAAACCAATTACTACTCACTAAACTGCAAGTTGCTTAAATTCTTATAAATACCATTTTCAATTTCCAATAGTTCTTTGTGGGTTCCTTTTTCGGCAATTCTTCCATCGTTCAAAACTAATATGGCATCTGCGTTTCTAATAGTTGCAAGTCTATGCGCAATGATAATACTTGTTCTGCCTTCCATTAAATTTTCTAAAGCTTCTTGCACTAATTTTTCGCTTTCGCTATCTAAAGATGAAGTGGCTTCATCCAAAATCAATATACTTGGGTTTTTCAATAAGGCACGAGCAATAGCAATTCGTTGTCGTTGACCACCGGAGAGTTTGATACCGCGTTCTCCTACCAAAGTGTCGAATTTTTCTGGAAATCCGTTAACAAAATCCAAAGCATTTGCTTGTTTGGCAGCAAGTAGAATTTCTTCTTCGGTGGCATTTGGTTTTCCGTAAGCTATATTTTCTCGGATGCTTCCTCCAAACAAAATTACGTCTTGTGGCACGATACTCATATTACCACGAAGATTTTCTAAATCGTAGTCGTAGATGTTTTTATCATCAATTAAAATTTCACCACCCGCAATATCGTAAAAACGAAGTAAAAGTGAAGAAATAGTAGATTTTCCTGCGCCACTAGGTCCTACAATAGCAATCTTTTGTCCAAAACTAGCCGTAAAATTTACGTCTTTTAATACTTGAACTTCCGGACGGGAAGGGTAGAAGAAGGACACATTTTTAAAGGAAACATTTCCTTTTATTTTTTCGGTAGATTGATTCTGGTTCGAATTTATTTTTTCTGGAGTTTCATCTAATAATTCAAAAACTCTTTCGGTAGCACCCACTGCTTTCTGGATTTGAGCATATAATTCGGCAATACCTCCAAAGGATGCACCTACAAAAGTAGAGTAAAGCACAAACGAAATTAATTGTCCCACACTCATCTCGCCACTGATGCTTAAAGTAACGCCATACCACACCACGGCTACAATAGCACCGAATAAACAGAAGATAATAAACGAAGCAAAGTAGCCACGGTATTTCCCTCCTCTGATGGCAATCGTTACAATTTCTTGAATTTTCCCTTTGTATCGGGCAATTTCATACCATTCGTTGGCAAACGCTTTCACATTGCTAATACCTTGCAGGGTTTCTTCCACAATTACTTGGCTTTCGGCAACTTTATCTTGTACATTTTTAGAATATTTTCGGATAAATCTTCCAAAAATAACCGCTGCAACGGCCACTACTGGCACTATGGAAAGCATCATCAAAGTCAGTTTGAAACTCTGGCTAGCCAACAAGGCTACTCCGCCAATAATTAATATAAATTGGCGTAAAAATTCGGCTATAGTAGAAGTTAAGGTATCTTGAATTTGAGTAATATCCGAACTGATGCGGCTGTTTAATTCGCCTACACGTTTTTGAGAAAAGAACGTCATTGGTAATTTAACTAAATTGCTATACAACGCCAAACGGATGTTTGCCAAAGTGTGTTCGGTGAAATTCACAAATAAAGAAAGTCGGAAAAAAGAGAAAAACGATTGTAAAAATAAGATGCAAACCAAACCTAATGCAATAGAATTGGCTTCGGCATTGTCTTTGTTTTTTACACAATCTACAAGCATTCCCATTAACTTAGGAAAGGCTAGGGCAGTGGCTCCCGTCATTAATAAGAAAACCAATCCTATATAGAATTTCCACTTATGATTATCGGCATATTTAAAAATTAATACCGCTTTGCTTAACGAACTTGCATTAATCTTTGCTTTGGGTAAATCGTTTTCTTCAAATCGAGCCATTTCTATATTTTTTTTGCAAAAGTAAAGAATATTGCAGTTTTATAGCCCTATACAAATGGTAAAGTTTAGTAAAAATTATTTTACTTCCAAAGCCTAAATTAAGGTTATTGAAACTCTTTTTATGGAATCGATGCTAGTAATATCTTTGCAGATGGCCTATTTGTATAATTTATGTGATAGTATTTTTATAATAGGTCGTATACAATGTTGCAGCTGCTATCTACAATCTTGCCTACGGCATATTTTTTTTAATTTTTTAATAAATTTTATAAAATTATGGCAAAAACAATGTTGTAGATGGTGGTTACAATGTTGCAGACGGCATATTTTTATAATTTTATTAGGAATTTTTATAAAATTATGGCAAAAACAATGATGTAGATGGTGTTTACAATGTTGCAGACGACGTTTATAATGTTGTAGATGGCGTTTACAATGTTGCAGATGGCATTTACAATGTTGCAGATGGCGTTTACAATGTTGCAGACGACGTTTACAAAGTTGCAGACGACATTTACAACGTTGCCGATTGCATAATTTTTTAATTTTTGGAGAAATTTTCTAATTTTAAGGTCAAATGTAAATAAATGCTATCCAACTATTAGATATCTATACCAACTGTAGAGACTGGACAGAATTTTGTGTAAACTCTAAAAATGCTTAATGTTCTATTTTGCACCTATCTCCAAATATAATCAAAAATTGGTTCATAATCAAGCCCCATTGCTTAATAGATCTCGTCCAGTTTTTTTCATTGTTTTTAATGGCAAG
>CANFHX010000015.1 GCA_947446865.1 Flavobacteriaceae bacterium
TACTGCTTCAGGAACTACACTTAGTTTAACTAGTGCTACCGGAACTATTGCATGGCAAAAAGCTACAGTTGTTAATGGAGTAACAGGAACATTTGCTGCAGTTGCAGGAAATGTAACTACAACATTAGCTACAGGAAATCTAGCTGCTACTACTGCTTATAGAGTGGTTGTGTCTAGTGGAACATGTTCTACTTCTATTTCTGATCCAATAACAATTATTGTAAATCCTGTTTCTATTGTGAAAACAATTTCAGGAGCTGGAGCTATTTGTAGTGGAACAAGTAAAGTACTTACTTTGGCAACAGGTTCTATTGGTTCTATCCAGTGGCAATCTTCCACTACCTCTGCTACAGCAACAGATTTCGCAGATATCAGTGGTGCTACTGATCCAGTTTCATTAACTGTAAGTCCAATAGTGACCACTTGGTATAGAGCGGTTGCTACAAGCGGTGTATGTTCTTCAAAAGCTAGTGTAGCAGTTGCAGTTACTGTAAATCAACCAACAGCTATTGGAACGCTATCAACTCTTGCTACAGCACTTTGTACAGGTACTGGAACGACAATTAGTTTATCTAGTGCTACCGGAACTATTGCTTGGCAAAAAGCTACAGTTGTTAATGGAGTAACAGGAACATTTGCTGCAGTTGCAGGAAATGTAACTACAACATTAGCTACAGGAAATCTAGCTGCTTCTACAGCTTATAGAGTGGTTGTGTCTAGTGGACTTTGTTCTACTTCTACTTCTGATCCAATAACAATAACAGTTAGCTCTCTAGCAAAAGCTACAGCAGTTACTGGTAATGCAGGAGCTACATCTTTAGCTACGGCTGTTTGTAGTGGAGCAAGAACATTAACTTTAGCTACAGGCTCTATAGGTTCTATACAATGGCAATACTATAATGCTGGTTCAATCGTTACAGCTATTACTAATACAAGTGTAGTAACTTGGACAGATATTGACACAGCTACTTCTTCAAGCTTCATTGCAACTAGTTCATTGCCAGGAAACGTTTGGTACAGAGCTAAGTTAACAAGCGGTCCATGTGCAACATTAGCATATAGTACGCCAGTCAACGTTTGGATTAGAACTTGTGTTACTAAAATAGAAGATGCCTCAATAGAATTTAAAGCTACAGCGTATCCAAACCCATTTGCAGAGAACTTCAAACTAGATATTAAAACTAGTAATGAAGAAGCTTTACAAATTAAAGTTTACGATATGTTAGGAAAATTAATTGATAACCAAATCCTTGAAACTACAGAAGTAGAAGGATTTGAAGTAGGTGCCAACTATCCATCTGGAGTTTACAACGTAATTGTAAGCCAAGGTAATACTGTTAAAACACTTCGTGTGATTAAGAGATAATCTTTAAAAAACTAAATAATTTAAAGCCTCCTCAATTTCTTGAGGAGGCTTTTGTAATTATTGTAAAAGTACTTGAGAAAGTGATAAATATTTTTATTGCTAACTTTTATTAGCTAATGCAGTTATTCTTTTAATATCCTGTTCTTTACTTTTTGGATAAATCAAAAGCACATTCTCTTTATCTACAATAATATAATCGTCTAGACCATCAACTACAATTAGTTTTTTACCGTCAGCTCTAATAATATTATTGGATGCATTTTCAAGGATAACCATTGCATTAATAACCGCATTATTTTGGGCGTCTTTTTCTAATTTTTCATGCAAAGAACTCCAAGTTCCTAAATCATTCCAATCAAAAGTTGCAGGTAAAACATATACATTAGTAGCGTTTTCCAATACGGCATAATCTATAGAAAGATTTTCTGCTTTGGCATAATTTTCTTCTATAAATTGTTTTTCCGAATCGGTGTTATAACTTTCTAAACCGCTTTGAAACAAGGCATTCATTTGTGGTTGGAATTTTTCAAATGCATTAGTTATGGATTGTACACTCCAAATAAATATTCCACCATTCCAAAGGAAATTACCTGATTTTAAAAAGGATTTAGCCGTTTCATAATCGGGTTTTTCTCGAAATTGAGATACTTTTTTTATTGGATTACTATCCAATTTATCAAATTCAATATACCCAAAACCAGTATTAGGAAACGTTGGCTGAATTCCCAAAGTCATTAAGGCATCTTCTTTTTCACAGAAATTAAAACATTGTTGCAAATTATTAGCAAACTCCGTTTCATCTTCTATCCAATGATCACTTGGTGCAACTACCATCAAGGCATTAGGATTCCTTTTCTGAATTTTCAAAGAAGCATATAAAATACAAGGAGCGGTATTTCGCATGACGGGTTCCAATAAAACTTGCTCTTGTTTTACCATAGGCAATTGTTCTAAAACCAATTCATTATAGCGTTCGTTGGTTAAAATCAAAATGTTTTCCGTTGGAATTAACTTAGACAATCGACTAAACGTCTTTTGAATTAAGGTACTTCCAGAACCCAACATATCGTGAAATTGTTTAGGAAAATCTTCGGTGCTTACAGGCCAAAACCTTGAACCAACACCACCTGCCATCAATATTGCGTAATAATTTTTATTCATTTTTTTTAAGTCTCTAAAGTGTTTTAGCGGCTAAGATTCTAAGGTTTTATTTATGGGAAAAATATATTTATTAAAATCTAATATTCAGATTATCCAGGTATTATTTCAACTTCTGCATTGGCATTAAATAAGAATAATCTTCCAGTCTGCACTTCTACACATTCGTAGCGCTTGGTTCGAAGACCTTTTTTTTGGAAAACCCTTCCGTTTTTTATTCTAAACATACTCCCACTTGGCACTTCGTGAATGAAATTAACATCGGGTTTTCTTTCGTCAAATTGTTTTAAAGCAAATGCCAAATGCGCATCGGTATCGCTACTAGCAGTTGGATTTCTAAAATGCTTTGCTACTAATGGCAAAACCGAATGCGGGAAAATTTCAGGATGAATAAATGGAACCATCAACCTTTGAAAGGTCATCTTCCACTCTACTCCGTGTGGTTTTATATTTCTTCCAAATTTATCAAAGGCTACTAAATGCGATATCTCATGTACCAACGTAATTAAAAATCGGTATTTATTCAAGTTCGAATTTACGGTAATTTCGTGTTTGCCGGAAAGTCCTTTTCGGTAATCGCCATGACGCGTTTGCCGTTCGTTAACAATTTTTAAATGCACGCTATTGGTTTTGATTAACTCAAAGCACAATGGAACCGAATGTTCTGGAAGATATTTTAATAGGACTTCGCTCATTTAATCACATGATATTTAATAAATCTTAAAAATTAATTGTTAAGGTGTTGAAGAACTAACCTGCAACACTTTACCATTGTAAAATTTATTTCCTGTTAGCGCGAAATTACCAATATAATCAGCCATATCCTTAGCAGAAATTGGCGCTTGATATCCTGGAAAAGCTTCTTGTAACATTTCTGTTTGAACTGCTCCTAAAGCCAATACATTAAAGGCAATTCCTTGTTCTTTATACTCTTCAGCTAACAATTCCGACAGTGTAATTAAGGCTCCTTTGCTAGAACTATAGGCTGCAAGACCCGCAAATTTCATACTGCCTTGAATTCCTCCCATAGAACTTATAGAAACCACATGACTTCCTTTTTGCAAATACGGAATGCACGCGCGAGTTAAATTGGCAACACCAAAAACATTCACTTTATATACTTTTTCAAAATCTTCTAACGTGGTTTCTGCAAATGGTTTATTGACTAAACAACCTGCATTATGAAGAATAACATCTACTTTTTTCCAACTTGTAGAAAGTACTTTAGTTACTTCTAGCATATCGTTTTCTAGAGAAATATCTGCCGAAAGGCACGTTATATTTGGGTTACCCAATAATTCTTGGGCGACTTTTCTTGATATTGCTAAAATTTGGTGTCCTTGGCTTGCCAATTGCAAAGCCAATTCCAATCCTATTCCGCGGGAGGTTCCGGTAATGATTATGTTTTTACTCATTTTTATTTAATTCATTTATAAATGACGCATCAAAAATATGATTGTTTGAAATATGTTTTATCAAATAATTAAAATTCTTTTTAGAAAAGAAAATATACCAAGTTGTTCTAGTATTTGATTTGTAAAAAATATAAAAATCGCCATATTTTGATAGCGATTTTGGAGTTTTTCTTGGTGGTAAATTGGCAATGTTATTTTCTATGTAAAAAGCAAGTTTCTGAACATAATGAATTGCATTTTCTTCATAACTAAAATATTCCTTGTTGAATAATTGAACAATTAGTTCATCAAAAAACGACTGAACTGATTCCGTATAAGAAACTACTACTTTTTCCAAGGTAATTTTTTTATACTGTCAATTGATCTTTTTAAAAATTCTTCCGATGAAATAGCTTTTTCCCATTCTCTATCAAAATCATCTTTCTCTTCTAAAATTCCAATTTGTTTTAAAAAGGGTTCTAATTGAGTTCCATATTTTTCAAGATTAATTTTAATTGAAACAGGTTTTCCAGTTGCATCATTTTCAAATTGAATTCCTTGAATAGTTGCCATAACAATTATTTTTTATCAAATATACAAATTTTTAAAACAAATAACCCTTCCAATTAAAACTGAAAGGGTTAAATATTACAACTTGAATCGATTATACCAAACCTCTAGAAATTACAATTCGTTGAATTTCGGAAGTTCCTTCATAAATTTGAGTGATTTTAGAATCCCGCATCATACGTTCTACATGGTATTCGGCAACATACCCATTTCCGCCATGAATTTGAACCGCTTCGTTTGCTACTTCCAAAGCAATTTCCGAAGCATATAATTTTGCCATAGCACCCGAATGTGCAATATCTTTACCTTCATCTTTTTCGCAAGCAGCTTTCATGATTAACAATTTTGCAGCAGTAACTTTTACATACATATCTGCCAATTTAAAAGCAATAACTTGGTGGTTAAAAATTTCTTTCCCGAATGCTTTTCTTTCGTGCGAATATTTCAATGCAATTTCATAAGCACCAGTTGCTATTCCTAATGCTTGGGATGCAATTCCAATTCGTCCGCCATTTAAAACGTTCATTGCAAAAGAGAATCCGAAACCATCTTCACCAATTCTATTTTCTTTTGGAACTTTTACATCATTAAACATCAAGGAATGCGTATCACTTCCGCGAATTCCCATTTTCTTTTCTTTCGGACCAATATCAAATCCTGCCCAACCTTTTTCTATAATAAAGGCATTAATACCTTTATGTCCTTTTTCAATATGGGTTTGTGCAATTACTAAATAAGTAGAAGCAGTTGAACCGTTCGTAATCCAGTTTTTAGTTCCGTTTAATAAATAATGGTCACCCATATCAATTGCAGTAGTTTTTTGTGAAGTAGCATCACTACCCGCTTCTGGCTCACTTAAACAAAAAGCACCAATAACTTCCCCTTTGGCAAGCGGAACTAAATATTTCATTTTTTGTTCTTCGTTACAATATTTTTCCATTCCTGCACACACTAAGGAATTATTAACCGACATAATTACAGCTGCAGAAGCATCTACTTTAGCAATTTCGGTCATTGCTAATACATACGATATGCTATCCAAGCCTGAGCCACCATATTGTGGATCTACCATCATTCCCATAAATCCAAGTTCACCCATCATTTTAACTTGTTCGGTTGGAAATTTAGAAAGTTCGTCTCTTTCAATAACTCCAGGCAATAATTCGGTTTGAGCAAAATCTTTAGCAGCTTGCTGAATCATTAAATGTTCTTCGGTAAGATTAAAATTCATATTTTTGAGGGATATAATTTAGTAAATACTTAATTTTAGACCTCAAAAGTAGCATATTTTCATGAATTTCTCAAACGTTTTCGTAATTTTAGCCAATGTTTAATAAAACCTACAAAGTAATCGGAGTAATGTCAGGCACATCGCTTGATGGAATAGATTTAGCAGCCGTTGAATTTACCATTTTAGACCAAAAATGGAGTTTTAAAATTCTAGAAAAAGAAACCATTTCTTATACCGAAGATTGGGTGAATCAATTGAAAGAAGCAGTGACTTTTTCGGAAGAAAAACTAAACCAACTTAATGAAAATTACACAATTCTTTTAGGCGGAATTATTAAAGATTTTATAAACAAATTCCATCTTGAAGATATAGATGCCGTTTGTTCGCATGGACATACCATTTTACACCAACCCCAAAATGGATTTACACTTCAAATAGGAAATTTACCCACTATTGCTAAAATTGTTGGCACAAAAGTAGTTTGTGATTTTCGGGTTCAAGATGTGCAGTTGGGTGGTCAAGGAGCGCCATTAGTCCCTATTGGTGATAGGATTTTATTTTCGGAATATGATTATTGCCTTAATTTAGGAGGATTTTCTAATGTTTCATTTGAAGAAAATAACAACCGAATTGCATTTGATATTTCTCCCGTAAATACTATTTTGAATTTTTATTCCAATAAATTGGGATTGGATTATGATGATAAAGGAGAAATTTCTCGTTCTGGCAATTTGAATTCCGATTTGCTAAACGAATTAAATGCCTTAGAATATTATTCGAAACCATTCCCAAAATCGCTCGGATTTGAATTTGTAAAAGAAATTGTCTTGCCTTTAATAGAAAACTATCCTATTGCTATTGAAGATAAAATGCACACATTTACCGAGCATATTGCCCTACAAACTGCCAAAGCACTTCCCTTAAAAAATGGCAAAATATTAGTTACCGGAGGAGGTGCTTACAACACCTTTTTAATGGAACGAATGCAGTTTCATTTACCTAATCTGAAAATTATTATTCCAGATGCGGAGATTTTGGAATTCAAAGAAGCCTTAATATTTGCTCTTTTGGGAGTACTGAAATTAAGAGATGAAATCAATGTTTTAGGCAGTGTTACAGGGGCAAAAAAAAATCATAGTTCTGGAGTAATTTTTAACGAATAATTTACATTTAGCAATTTATTTATTTTGTAATTTAGCTATTCAATCTTAAATAATAATTCAAAATGAGAAAATTAATTCTAGCTGTCATAGCTCTTTTGGGCTTTACATTAAGTACAACAGCACAACAAACCCCTAAAAAAGCAGACAAAGCTAAAACGGAAACAAAAAAAGTAGAAGCTAAAGCTCCTCTAAAAAAAGATGGAACTCCAGACAAACGTTTCAAAGAAAACAAAGAAACTAAAGTTGTTTTAAAAAAAGATGGAACTCCAGACAAACGTTTTAAAGAAAAAAAATAATACGTTAACCACTTAATGCCACTGCTAAAGGTGGCATTTTTTTTGACTTAAAAATCATAATGTTTTTTTAAGCCAAACACAAAAGATTATATTTGCATCACAAACAAAACAAACTATGAAAGAATTACTGCATAAATTTGAAAACAAAGAGCCCGAAATAGTATTTAACTGGAAAGACCCTGAAACAGAAGCAGAAGGTTGGACAGTAATTAACTCCCTTAGAGGTGGTGCAGCTGGTGGAGGAACAAGAATGCGAAAAGGACTAGACATGAACGAAGTTTTGTCTTTAGCAAAAACAATGGAAGTGAAATTCTCCGTTTCGGGACCAGCAATTGGTGGTGCCAAATCAGGAATTAATTTTGACCCGAACGATCCAAGAAAAAAAGGCGTTTTACAACGTTGGTATAAAGCAGTTTCTCCTTTATTAAAAAGTTATTACGGAACTGGTGGCGATTTAAATGTAGATGAAATTCACGAAGTGATTCCGTTTACCGAAGAGTGTGGTGTTTGGCATCCGCAAGAAGGGGTTTTTAATGGTCATTTTAAACCAACCGAAGCCGATAAAATCAATAGGATTGGACAATTACGTCAAGGAGTTGTAAAAGTGATTGAAAATACTAAATTCTCTCCAGATGTATTGCGAAAATATACCATTGCCGATATGATTACAGGTTATGGCGTTGCGGAAGCAGTGCGTCATTATTACACTATTTACGGTGGTGATTTTAAAGGTAAAAAAGCTATTGTTCAAGGATTTGGAAACGTAGGTTCGGCAGCAGCATTTTACCTAGCCGAAATGGGTGTTAAAGTAATCGGAATTATCGATCGCGACGGTGGAATTATTAACGAAGAAGGTTTCTCTTTTGAAGAAATAAGACATTTATTTTTGAATAAAGACGGAAACAAATTAGTTGCCGAAAACATGATTCCATTTGATGAAATTAATAAAAAAATATGGACGATAGGCGCTGAAATATTCACTCCTTGTGCTGCTTCAAGATTAGTTACCAAAGACCAACTGGACAATTTAATTGCCTCTGGATTGGAAGTTATTTCTTGTGGTGCAAATGTTCCGTTTGCCGATAAAGAAATTTTCTTTGGTTCAATTATGGAAGAAGTAGATAACAAAATAAGCTTGATTCCTGACTTTATTTCCAATTGTGGAATGGCACGTGTTTTTGCTTATTTCATGGAGAAAAAAGTACAAATGACCGATGAAGCAATTTTTTCGGACACTTCCGAAACTATTTACAAAGCCATCCATAAAGCACACGCATTGAATTCTAGCAAAAACAATATAAGTGCAACCGCGTTTGAAATAGCACTAAAACAATTAGTATAATTGAAAAAAACGAATTTATTTCTTTCCTTTTTTAATAGTGAAAAAGCGGGAGGATTGGTATTATTAATATGTACCATCCTCTCGTTATTGTTTGCTAACTCTTCTATTTCGGGGGAGTATTTATCTATTTGGCATTATTCTATAGCCAACCATCCTGCTGAATATTGGATTAACGATGGCTTGATGGCAATATTCTTTTTATTAATAGGGTTAGAATTAGAACGGGAAGCTTATATTGGCGAGCTATCCAAGTTAAAAGATGCTATACTTCCAATTTCGGGAGCTTTGGGAGGCATGTTGCTTCCAGCCTTGATGTACCTTGTTTTCAATCCAAATAATTCAACGCATTCTGGTTTTGGAATTCCGATGGCAACTGATATTGCTTTTGCTATTGGGATTTTATCCTTATTAGGAAACCGAGTACCACTATCGATAAAGATTTTTCTTACAGCTTTGGCCGTAATTGACGATTTGGGTGCGATTTTAATGATAGCCATTTTTTATACTAAAACAATCTATTTTACTAATTTACTACTATCTCTTGGGATTTTTGGATTGCTTTTAATTATGAATCGATTAAAGGTTAAAAGCCTAATTTTATATTTAATTGGGGGCGTTTTTATGTGGTATTTTATGTTGCATTCTGGCGTACATGCAACCATTACAGGTATACTTTTGGCATTTGCCATTCCGTTTGGAGATGGTAAAGAAAAATCTATTTCCTACAAATTACAAAATTGGCTTCATTTTCCTGTTGCTTTTGTAATCATTCCACTATTTGCTTTATGCAATACCGCAATAAGTATTGGCAAAGATTGGATGCAAATTATATCCGAACCTTATTCTTTAGGGATTTTATTCGGGCTTACCATTGGAAAACCTCTTGGCATAGTTTCTTTTATTTTTATTGCAATAAAATTAAAATTAACCAACTTACCAAATGACACAAATTGGAACCAATTAATTGCTGTTGGATTTCTTGGCGGAATCGGGTTTACAATGTCTATTTTCATCACCTTATTGGCCTTTGAGGATAGTCAAATTATTACCAATTCTAAATTTATGATCTTAATTGCTTCGTTTATTTCGGGAGCAATAGGATTTCTTTGGTTGAAGAAAAGCCTCAATAAACAAAAGATTTAGTCGTTAAAAGCACAATTTTTAGTATATTTCGACGTTAAATAAAAAAAGAATCCATGGGGTTAACATCATTAGCAATAAAGAGTACACTCAATTCTTCCTTATCCGATAAAAAAAAATCGCTGATAATCGCTACAATACTCTATTGTATACTTCTTTGTATCTTATTTTTAATTCGTTTTTGGCCTCCTTCTGATGCCGAACTAGTAGCAATGGCTGGTGGTGGCGGAGGTGGTGGCGTTACTGTGAATTTTGGAGATACCGATTTTGGTTCTGGAAAAAACTTTGACAGCAAAGAATTGGAAGTAAAAAACATAACCAAAGCAGCTGCAACCCAAGAAACGCCGCAAGAAGATATTATTTCTCAAGATGTGGATGCCGATAAAACCGATGTGGTAATTGCCAAACATGAACCCGTTAAAAACCCAAAAGTTCTTATAAAACCAGAAGTTGTAAAACCTGTAGAAGTAAAAAAACCTGTTGTTAAGAAAGTGGATGATGCATTAGCAAACATTTTAAAAGGCAATAAAAAAGGCGGGGATGGAACTTCTAGCACATCTGGAAATCAAGGTCGTGCTAATGGTGATATTAATTCTAATGGATATTCTGGTTCTGGAGGTTCTGGAGGTGGAACTGGTGGCGGTAACGGAACGGGCACAGGCTCTGGAAGCGGATCCGGTAGTGGCGGGGGAAATGGCGATGGGAATGGAAAAGGAAATGGTTCCGGCTACTCATTAGCAGGCAGAAAAGCAGTAACAACCCCAAAACCTGAAAATAATTGTGGTAACGAATACGGAATTGTAGTGGTGAAAATTACAGTAGATAAAAACGGAAATGCTATTGATGCAAGTCCGGGGTATAGAGGCACCACCAATTCTAATAGCTGCTTGATGAATGAAGCCAAAAAAGTAGCGCTTAAAACCAGATGGGAACCAAGCCCAAACGGAACAGAAAAACAGGTTGGTACTATTATTTACAATTTTGGAATTAGAGATTAGGAAATCCTTAGCTTTAATACTAAAACACATTTAAAAACAGTTAGTTAAAAATAACTCTTTCCATAAAAAAACTCCAACATTTCTGTTGAAGTTTTTTGTGGGGAGAGTAGGATTCGAACCTACGAAGACGTAGTCAGCAGATTTACAGTCTGCCCTCGTTGGCCGCTTGAGTATCTCCCCTTTCGCTTTACGAGGCTGCAAATATAGGAACTCTTTTTAAGTATTCAAATTAATTTAAAACTTAATTTGTGAATATATTTTAACCCTATGATTTTGAATAAAATAAAAAAAATCTCACTAGGAGATTTTTTTTATTTTATGTAAGATGTATTATTTTTTTGCTTCAGACAAACTTAAAAGCTCCAAAACTTTTGCTTTCAATTCCTCTCCTCTTAAATCTTTTGCAACAATTTTTCCAGAAGCATCCAATAAAAAAGTAGTTGGAATTTGCTCTACATTATATTGTTTTGCAATTGGTTCTGACCATTTTTTTAAATTTGAAACTTGTATCCAAGTAATCTTGTCTTTCGCAATTGCTTGGTTCCAACTTTCCAAATCTTCATCTAAAGAAACTCCAACAATATTTAACCCTTTACCATGTAATTCGTTATACATTGCAACTACACTTGGGTTTTCTTTTCTACATGGTCCACACCAAGAGGCCCAAAAATCAACAATGGTAACTTTACCCAAAGATTCTTTAAGCGAAACAACAGTTCCTTGTGGGGTTTTAGCAGAAAAATCAGGAGCAATACTACCAATCTCAGCCGTTGTTACTACTTTTTTTTTTGCGTATTTTCAATTGTTTTCAATTTCAAACCTATTTCTTTTCCAACTTTAGTTGCCTTAAGATCAGCATCTATATTAGAATAGGTTTTAGTAACTTTCGCTAAATCAAATTTAGGAGAGTTAAACATATTTTGAATTAACAATAATGAAATATAAGATTCTGGATTTTGTTCTGGATAAACCGCCATGAAATCATCCATGCCTTTTTGAATATCAGAATACTCTTTTTTCAATTTTTCAACCGTAGCATTATCATTTTTCTTTTGAGCATCCATTAACTTTTGGATGTTTTTATTTTGAAAAGTAATAAGTTTTTTCTGGAACGTATTTAATTTTGTATTGAATTTTTGAAATTCTTCATTGTTGTAAGTACCACCAATTTCCGATTTCCAGATACTGTCTTTATCTACTTTTACCTCAATCTCTCCAGTTTCCAAAATAAATGGAATTGGTTGTTGTAAATCTTTAACAAATAAAGCATACATACTTGGCTCTGTTACTTTACCTTTCATTTCAAATTTTCCACCTTTTACTTTTGCAGAATCAACGTTTACAACGATACCAAATTCGTTTTGTTTTTTAAGAACAACCATTTTACCATCGGCAATTCCTTTAGCATTACCTGAAATTAGGAATTCTCCTTTACGAACTTTACTACAACTAAAAATGGTTAAAGAAAGAACCAATAAAAAAACTATTTTTTTCATTATCTATATTATTTAATTTTGGCAAAAGTATTTAAAATTATGCAAACCACATAACATTTAAGATTTGTTTTAGATAATTTTAAAAAATGAAGCGACAAATAAAAAATAAAAAAGTCGGTAAAAATATTTCTACCGACTTTTTACTGACTATTTAATTATAACTATTTATTTTCCAGCTTCTTTCTTAGCTTCCTCTACCATTTTTTCATTTGCAACAATAGCAAATTCTACTCTACGGTTTTGCGTTCTTCCCTCGGGGGTATCGTTAGTTGAAATAGGATCAGCAATTCCCATACCAGTCGTAGTAAAACGAGAAGTATTTAATCCTTTAGCGGTTAAATAAGCCATAACGGACGCTGCTCTTTGCTCCGATAAGGTTAGGTTATGTTCTGGCGTTCCAGTACTATCGGTATATCCGTAAATAACAATATTGGTTTCGGCGTAACTTTGAAAAACGGGAACTAAACGATCTAAATTTGCTTTAGCCGTAGGTGTCAAGGTTGATTTATTAGTATCGAATCGAACCGCGTTTTCACCTAAAGTCAACTTGATTCCCTCTCCTACTCGTTCTACAGTAGCTCCAGGCAAAGCCGATTGAATTTCACGTGCTTGCTTGTCCATTTTATTTCCAATAACGCCACCAGCAACACCACCAATTACCCCGCCCAGCACGGCACCTAAAGCACCATTACCACCTTTTCCTAAATTATTTCCTATAACTGCTCCTAATAATCCTCCTGCAACAGCACCTATTCCAGCACCACGTTGCGTTTTATTAGTATTTTTGGCAGCATCACAACTAGTTAAAACCGATCCAAAACTTAAACTTGCAACTAAAACTAAAACAGTGATTTTCTGTAAAAACCCTTTTCTGTTTTCTTTTATAACTTCTTTCATATTTAAAATATTTATTATTTTATTTTCACTTAGTACTAACCCGATTAATTTCTATTAAATTGATACGTTACATTTACAAACTGACCGCCTACATTAACTTTATCCATTAATTGAAAACTATTTTCAGTAGAATTAGCAATAGTCAAAATGTACCCTTCTACAACTTTCTTCGCTTTAGTATCATTAATGATTTTCATTACAAAATTACCGTCCTTATTAATATACCAAGTAATTGGAGACGAAAAAGCAGTACAAGTTGTATTTGTCAAAGACATTTCTCCTTTATTATTATTGGAAATAAATTTCCAAGTACTCCCCACAAAACATTTAGAGTCCGCCAAATCAAAGGAGTTTATCTTGATATATTCCGATCCGGGAAAGGTTACTGCCGTAATCGTCCAATTTCCTTTAATAGCCACCTCCGATTTTGTGTCTAGTTTCGTATTAGTTACCGTTTGTTTTGGTTTACAGCCAAGAAAAAATACCATCAAAAGCAAAAGAATTACACTTTTTTTCATAGTTTCTTATATAAATTAAATAGTAAAAGCATTCCTGCTTCTTGTTTTTATTAAAGAATAAAAGTAAGCATTATTATTTGAAATCAAAAATAATTTTCACGACATTTTGTCACACTTACTGCTTTGGTACTGAATTTGAATAGAAGAGAAATAACAATTGTTTCACTTAAAATTCAAAATATGAGTACAGGAAAAATTAATGTTTCAGTAGAAAACATTTTCCCATTAATTAAGAAATTTCTTTACAGCGACCACGAAATTTTCCTTCGCGAATTAGTCTCCAATGCAACGGATGCTACTCTAAAATTAAAACATTTAACCAGTATTGGTGAGGCTAAAGTAGAATATGGCAATCCTATTATTGAAGTTAAAATTGATAAAGAAGGCAAAAAACTCCACATCATTGATCAAGGTTTGGGTATGACTTCCGAAGAAGTGGAAAAATACATCAATCAAGTTGCTTTTTCTGGTGCCGAAGAATTTTTAGAAAAATACAAAGACTCTGCCAAAGATTCCGGAATTATCGGTCATTTTGGTTTAGGTTTTTATTCTGCCTTTATGGTTGCCGAAAAAGTGGAAATCATCACTAAATCGTTCAAAGACGAGCCAGCAGCGCATTGGACCTGTGATGGAAGTCCCGAATTTACTTTAGAGCCATCCGATAAAACCACTCGTGGATCGGAAATAATCCTACACATTGCAGAAGATTCTTTAGAGTTTTTAGAAGAATATAAAATCAAAGAATTACTTACTAAGTACAATAAATTCATGCCGGTTTCGATTAAATTCGGAACTAAAACAGAAACACTTCCCGTTCCTGAAGGATCTGCCGAAGATGTAAAACCAGAAACTATTGAAGTAGACAACATCATCAACAATCCAAACCCAGCATGGACAAAACTTCCTACCGAATTATCGGAGGAAGATTACAAACAATTCTACCATGAATTGTATCCAATGCAGTTTGAAGAGCCTCTTTTCAATATCCATCTAAATGTAGATTATCCGTTTAATTTGACTGGAATTTTATACTTTCCAAAAATGTCCAACGACATGCAAATGCAAAAGGATAAAATCCAATTATACCAAAATCAGGTTTATGTAACCGATAATGTTGAAGGAATTGTTCCTGAATTTTTAGGCATGCTAAAAGGAGTTATCGATTCACCAGATATCCCGTTAAACGTTTCCCGTTCTGGTTTGCAAGCCGATAGTAATGTAAAGAAAATATCCAATTACATTACCCGTAAAGTGGCCGATAAAATGAAATCGTTGTTCAACGAAAACCGCGAAGATTTCGAGAAAAAATGGAACGACATCAAAATCGTTTTAGAATACGGAATGTTATCCGAACCTAAATTCTACGAAAAAGCAGGCGACTTTGTTTTATACCCAACGGTAGACGATAAATTCTTCACTCTAGCCGAATTAAAAGAAAATCTTGCAGCCAATCAAACCGACAAAAACGGAAAATTAGTCGTGCTTTATGCTTCCAATAAAGAAGCGCAACACGGTTATGTTGACATAGCAAAAGAAAAAGGATACGAAGTTTTATTGCTTGATTCGCCTATTGTTTCGCATTTAATTCAAAAATTAGAAGGCGATAATGAGAACCTAACTTTCGTTCGTGTAGATTCCGATCACATCGATAAATTAATTGACAAAGAAGATACGCAAATCTCTAAATTGTCGGAAGACGAACAAACAAATTTGAAAACTGTAGTCGAAGAATTTGTTCCTAAAGCCAACTATTCTGTGCAATTGGAGCCAATGGATAGCGCAGCAGCACCTTTCATGATTACGCAACCCGAATTCATGCGTCGTATGAAAGAAATGAGTCAATCTGGCGGTGGTGGCGGAATGTTCGGTATGGGTAATTTCCCAGAAATGTACAATTTGGTGGTAAACTCCAATTCCGAATTGGCAACTACCATCCTACAAACCCAAGACAAAACAGCCCAAGAAAGCCTTGTAAAACAAGCCTTAGACTTGGCTAAAATCTCCCAAGGATTATTAAAAGGCGAAGAACTAACTGCTTTCGTGAAGCGTAGTTTTGAACTTATTAAATAAGTAGTAAGATAAAAGAATTAAGTATTAAGACCTGCGAGTGCAAACTTGCAGGTTTTTTATTACACTAATTTCAGGAGCGAAACATTGGGCGTTTTAGTAAAGGTAATTCCTGCCATCCGTTGCAATCTGCCATTGCGAGGCACGAAGCAATATCAAACCACTTCTCCTTTTTCGCAATGCCAGGATTTCCACTTCTGTCAGGGCTAGCAAGGTTATGTCTTTTGTGAAAATAGAATTTCAAAAAACATCTAATTACAAATTGAATTATTTATACTATTTCAATTTAAATATTTTGTATTTTTGACATAAGACATAAGAGTAATATTATCCAAATGGAACAAAGTTTTATTATCGATAAATTAACTGATTCAATATTGAATACTATTTCTGGTGATAGTTTTCAAACAGAAGTTAGTAGATTAACGACCATTGATTTAATAAACATCACAAAGAAAAACAATTGGAAATTTGATTGGAAATCAGAATTTAATGACATTCAAAAAGAAGTTTACAAATTATCAATAGTAAATAATTCAAAAATCATTCAAGGCCTATTGAGTATAACGTTTGAAAAAGATCATGTATTCATGAATTTACTAGAAAGTGCTCCTTTTAATATAGGAAAAAACAAACTTTACGAAGGTGTTTCAGGAAATTTAGTTGCTTTTGCTTGTAAACTTTCATTCCAAAAAGGTTTTGAAGGATATGTTGCTTTTACTTCTAAAACAAATTTGATTAAGCACTAGGAAGAAAATCTAGGTGCTTATCATTTTAAAAACCAAAGAATGATTCTTGAACCAATAGCATCTAAAAAATTAGTAGAAAAATATTTTAAATCCTAAAAAATGAATTTAATAAAAGAACCTAAAGGTGTTGACTTTATTATTCAAAGCCCGCCTTTAACCGAAAAAGAACGAATTGAAATAAGTGAATTTATTGCGACAAGAAAATCTAAAAAAACTGCAGTAAAAAAAAATCCAAAAACAAAAGTTATCATTACTAAATAACCCGCAATAGTTTGCCTAATTTCCACTATACAAAAAATTGTAGAACTAGGATTAGGTGGGAAATTAGAACTCGCTATTAAATTATAAAGAAAATTAACACCTTCCAATAATCAAAATAAAAAAATCCACAGATAATTTAGTTCTGTGGATTGAATAAATATCATAAAGCCATGTTTTAATAGAATCATCCATAAATCAATACTTTATTTTGATTTAATGTTTTTCTAAAATAAGGATTTTTTATTGCTTTTTCTTCCAATAAATCAACGCTTCTTTTTAAAATATTCTCAAGTGAAAACTTTAAGTTGTAATAGTTATCTCCATAATCTAAAACATCCAAATTTTCAAAATCTACAATGAAATCCACATCACTTTCGCTGTTGAATTTATCCGTTAAAACCGAACCAAAAGCATATAAAGATTTTACTTTATGCGCTTTGCATAAATTCAAGATATCTTTATTATGATTTTCTATTAAGTTCATGTAATTAGTAATTTTAATCAAAAGTACATAAAATAAATTAGCTGTCAATTTTAATCCATTTTTTTAGCATTTCCACCAATTCATTTATTAAGGCCACTTTTTGGGAATTATTTTAAGGTTAATAGGTATTTATCCTCCCTGACTCAATAAAAAAAATCCGCAGATAATTAAGTTCTATGGATTGTATAAATAGTATTAGTTTGTCTTATTTTTATTCGTTTACAGATATTATAAATCCTAAAAATTGGTTATGCTTCTTATGAAATTAGTATCTATAAATATATTTAATATTTTGTAAGAAAAATTTAATATATTTGACAAGTAAAGTACTAATTAGGTTGTTGTAATTTGTCTATAAAATTTAATTGAAAATGAAAAAAATATTTATCCTATTATTATTATTTGTTGTAACTATATCTTGTAATAGTGGCGATGATTATATAGGTAATTGGTATAATAAATACGATAATAAATGTATTATTACAAAAGCAGGAAATAAAGGTTATATGATTAATGACGAAAGACATGGGTTCTTTTTAATTTTTGATGACGGCTATTTTTACCTTTCAGAAGAAGATAGAAAAAATAATAAGCCAGCATTAATTGTTAAAGATAAAAACCATATGTTAGATGGTAAAGGTAATTTGTTTACAAAAAAATAATTTCATTAAACAAGTCATGATAAAAAAGATATCTCTAATCCTTATAATTACACTTCTGGTTATATTTTTAATTGGAAAAGTTTATGTTTATAATGTAATAAAACAAGGTGATAAATTCTATAAGAATGAAAATTATGAAAAAGCATTAATAGAATATAACAAGGGAGATGTTTTTTTATTAAATGATGAAATTAAAAATAAGCAAATTTTAACAAAAAAAAGTATAATGTTAAAAAATGTTTTAGAAAAAGCTAGCCAGTACCTAAAACAAGGTAACTATCAAAAATCTATTTCTTTTTTCACTATGGCAATAAATGTTTATGAAAATAATGAATCTTATTTTTATCGTGGATTATCTTATTTTAAATTAAATGATTTTAAAAATTCAATAAAAAATTTTAACAAATTAAATTACATTGATAAAGAAACTGATACAATTGTTTTATTTGGCGCGTCAGATTTAATTTTAAAAGATTTGATATATAGAGCACTTGCTAAATACAACCTTGAGGATTACCGAGGTGCAATTTCAGATTTAACAAAAGTAATAAAAATTAGCGAAACAGAAAGTCCTTTGAATTATGAAGATAATGATAATAACAGTAATAAAAAAAATCCATTAATAATTAAGGCATATCTAGAATTAGGAAATTCATATTTAAAATTATCTAAAATTGATGAAGCTTGTTTAAGTTGGAGTAAAGCTGGTGAATTAGGTGATTATAAATCATATGAATTGATTAAAAAATATTGCAATATCGATAAACAATAACTAATACACTTATTCACGAAGATTTCTACAGTCACATGATACTCGATGGTCTACTTACCTTGCAGACAAAAAATAAAACTCACTATTTATTTTAATCTTTTTTAACTCTGTAGGAGTTAAAATAATTTCCAATTCTATCAAAGTTCAGTCAATCTGGCTATGCCTTTTGTAAAATTATATTTTCAAAAGAAAAATTTTCTCATTTCTACTAAAGAAACCAATAATTCCCGAACTTTGCCATTCCTTAATAAAATTTACAATGACACTTCACATAGAAACTCCTGCCCTATTATTCTCAGCAACTTCCTTGATATTATTGGCTTATACCAATCGGTTTTTAACCATAGCACAAATTGTACGCGGATTGAAAAAAAATTACGATGAAGTGCAAACCAAAAGCATCTTACTTGAAATTGCAAACCTCAACTTGAGATTGACTTTAATTCGCTACATGCAACTGTTTGGAGTATTGTGCCTGTTTCTTTCGGTATTTGCAATGTTGGTTTTGTTTCTAGAATGGCAAATGGTAGGCATCTATATTTTTGGCGCAAGCCTACTTTGTTTACTCATCTCCTTAGGAATATCCTTTTGGGAAATAAGCATTTCAGTAAACGCCTTAAGAGTTCATTTAAGTGATTTAATGGAAGAAGAAAAATAAATTGGCTATCCTGCAAGGTTTCCAAAACCTTGTAGGTATTGAATTTTAAGTTAATACAAGTTAAAACCTAATACTCAAAAGTACCATATTCACTAACAATGGTAAGTTTTTTTACTTCGCTTGCTTCTACTCTACCCACAATTTGAGCAGCAACACCAAACGATTGAGAGATTGCAATAATATCGGCAGCAATGGCTTCTGGAACGTATAATTCCATACGGTGACCACAATTAAAAACTTGGTACATTTCTTTCCAATCGGTTTTAGATTGCTCTTGTATCAACTGAAACAAGGGCGGCACTGGAAATAAATTATCTTTAATTACATGAACGGCATCTACAAAATGTAAAACTTTAGTTTGCGCACCACCAGAGCAATGCACCATTCCGTGAATTTCGGTTGGAGTATATTTATTTAAAATAGATTTTATTATTGGAGCATAGGTTCTAGTTGGAGATAAAACCAACTTTCCGGCATCAATTGGGGAATTAGTAACAGCATCGGTAAGTTGCACCCCACCAGAATACACTAAATCTTTAGGAACCGAACTATCGTAACTCTCAGGAAACTTATCGGCCAAATAATGTGCAAAAACATCGTGACGTGCAGAGGTTAATCCGTTACTGCCCATCCCTCCGTTATATCCTTTTTCGTAATTGGCTTGACCAAAAGAAGCCAAACCTACAATAACATCCCCTGCTTTAATGTTGCCATTATTAACCACATCACTGCGTTTCATTCTAGCAGTAACAGTAGAATCTACAATAATGGTCCGCACTAAATCACCTACATCGGCAGTTTCCCCACCTGTAGAATGAATGGTTACACCAAAAGTTTTCAATTCGGCAATAAGTTCTTCAGTACCATTAATAATTGCTGATAAAACCTCAGCAGGAATTAAGTTTTTATTTCTTCCAATTGTGGACGAAAGCAAAATATCATTAGTCGCACCAACACATAACAAATCGTCAATATTCATAATCAACGCATCTTGAGCAATGCCTTTCCATACCGAAATATCGCCCGTTTCTTTCCAATACATATACGCCAAAGACGATTTAGTACCAGCACCATCGGCATGCATGATAATACAATAATCTTCGTCGTGGGTTAAATAATCGGGAACAATTTTACAGAAGGCTTTAGGAAACAAGCCCTTGTCAATATTCTTAATGGCATTGTGCACATCTTCTTTAGATGCAGAAACTCCGCGCAAGGCGTAACGTTGGCTGTTATCAGAACTCATTGTGTAGTTGTTGTGTTGTGGCGCAAATATAGTAATTTGAATTACGAATTACGAATTATCAATTAGGTATTACAATCCAAATACAAAAAAATTTGACACGAATTTCACTAATTTACACAAATTATAATATGTTAAAAACAAATTACACGAATTTTATCTGCCTTTAGTAGATTAATTCTTCAGGCATTTGTAATTAGTGAAAATAAAACATTAGTGAAAATTCGTGAAATTTGTGTTGAAAAAAATCAATTATCCACTATCATTATCTCCACTCTTCTATTATCGTCTTCTTCTTGCGAATTTTTTTCTGGAATAGGATGAATCGGTCTAGAAACACCATAACCTTTAAAGGCTAAGCGCTTTCTATCTATTTTATTTTGAATCAAAAAATTATAAATAAATCTTGCTCTAGCGGTTGAAACAGCATCGTATTGACTAGGGAGTTTACAACAAATATGTCCCTGGACTTCAATTTTTAACTTAGGATTATCATTCATCAAACACAACAAATCGTATAAAACAGGTTGCGATTTAGGAACAATTTTAGCCGAATTATTGAAAAAATAGAAGTTTGGCAAACGAATTAAATCCCCAATTTTAGAACCTTTAAACTTATCTTTTAATTTTTGTTCGGAAGTAACTTCCACTGGAATTTCTTTCTTTTCTTGGAAAATTATAGTCACTCTCCTATTTTCTCCTTGCACAGAAGATTGCTCAAAATCTTCTCCGAAACCACGAATTTCAATTTCTTTTTTGACTTCAATTTTACTTTGCTTTAAAAAATTATAAACGGTATAAACTCTTTTCAAAGCCAAAGTATCGTTGTATTCGTTGCTCCCTTTCCAATCGCAAAAACCATAAAGTTTAGTTACTTGATAATCTTTACCTTCGGCAATCCAAGAATTAATCTTCTTGTATGCTTCCTCATTCAAATCGTATTTATCAAAATCGAAATACACGTCTAATTTTGCTTGAGCAAAAGAAAACATAGAAAACAATAGAACAAATACGGAATATTTTTTCATTTTACTTATCTAATATCATGATTTCTACTCTACGGTTTCGAGCCGCTTCGAATTCGCTTTTTTCGGGAATGGCAAATTTAGGTTTCGAAACTCCAAAACCTTTCGTTTGAATTCTTCGTTCGGCAATTCCTTCAGAAACTAAGATTCTTTTCACTTGTTTAGCCCTTTCTGTTGAAAGATTTCGCGCATCTTTATCTACACAACAAATGTGACCTTGAATTTCAATTCTTAATTTAGGATAGGTATTCAAAACAAAAATCAATTCGTCAATAGCCCTTTTGGAAGTTGGCATTATTGCAAAAGTATTGACATAAAAATTAATATCATTCAACCGAATCAAAGTCCCTTTTTGCGAAAGTTTAATCTTGGTTTCCAAAGTGGCATTTTCTGGAAAATTCATTGCTTCTTCCTCAATCGGAACTAGTTCTGGTTCAACGGCAACTTTGGGCTGCACTACCTCTTGAGTTATTCCTAAAATCTCATTTTCTCTAGTAAAATCCTTTGGTAGTATATAAAAAATAGTTGCTTTTCTGTTTTTAGATTTGTCATTTAATTGCTTAAAATTTTCTCCAAAACTTATAGTTTTAAAATCTTCCCGAATTTTGATTTTATCTTTAATCTGACTAAAAATAAAAGCCACCCTTTTTTTTGCAAGAGTATCATTAAAACCAGTGCTTCCGTCTTCATCGGTAAAACCATGAATAGCAATAATTTTAACTTCTTTATGGGCTAAAATCCAATTTTGAAGTTTTTGATTTTCCGTTTTTGTAAATGTTGATTTATTACTTTCAAAAAAAACAGAAAATTGTTCTTGTGCCTTTGCATATTGAAAGGAAATAAAAAGAAGCGTAATTATTATAAATTTGTTCATATTCATAAAACGAAATTACGCAAAATATATTTTGATATGCAAAATTAATCGCAATAATAACTAATACTCTAGACTCAAACTCTGTCAAAGTTCAAAACTTTGACAGAGTTTACAACATTATCAAACTAAAAACAAAAAACCCGATTCAAAAATCTTGAATCGGGTTAATCTATATTCTATTATCTATGTTCTAGAAAAAACTATCTAGTAAACAATAACTCTCTGTATTTGGTTAAAGTCCAAGTTTCATTATCCACTAAAAGTTCCAACTTATCGCAGTGCTCTCTAATCACTTCAAAGTAAGGTTTTACTTTGTCGCAATACGATTCAGCCATTTTTTGAGCATCCGTCAAGGCATTTGCAGCTTTACGAGCCTCAGTCATTGCTTCTACTTGCGTATTAATTCCTTCAATATGTTCTGAAATTTCTTTAATCAAAACAATTTGCTCTTTACCTATTTTTTTAAATTCATCACCAAAGATTTCTTTCAATCCGCGAACGTTTTCAATCAAGGTATTTTGGTAGCGAATTGAAGTTGGAATTACGTGGTTACGAGCAATATCGCCAAGCACTCTTCCTTCAATTTGGATTTTTTTAGTGTACTCTTCCAATTCAATTTCGTAACGAGCTTCTACCTCAACGTGGTTCATTACGTTAAGATCTTTAAACAAGTCTAATGCTTTTTGAGAAACCTTAGCCTTCAATGCTGTAGGAGTAGTTTTATGATTGCTTAACCCACGTTTTTTTGCTTCTTTTTCCCAAGCTTCGCTATAACCATCTCCTTCAAAAAGGATTTTTTTAGTTCCTTTAATGTATTCTCTCAATACATTAAAAATAGCTTCATCTTTCTTTAAATCGTTCGTTTCAATTAAAGCATCTACTTCTTTTTTAAACTCTTTCAATTGTTTTGCAACGATTGAATTCAAAGTTGTCATCGCATTGGCACAGTTTGCAGAAGAACCTACAGCTCTAAATTCAAATTTATTTCCTGTGAAAGCAAATGGTGAGGTTCTATTTCTATCGGTATTATCCAACATTACGTCTGGAATTTTACCCACTACATTCAATTTTAAATCGGTTTTTTCTTCTGGAGATAATTTCCCTTTAGAAACCCCTTCCAATTCCGCCAAAACCTTAGTCAATTGTTCTCCAATAAATACCGAGATAATTGCAGGAGGCGCTTCGTTAGCACCTAGTCGGTGGTCATTACTTGCGGTTGCAATGGCAGCGCGCAATAATTCTTCATAATCATTTACCGCCTTAATGGTATTGATAAAGAAAGATAAAAACTGTAAGTTACTCATTGGTGTTTTACTTGGAGAAAGTAAATTTACTCCCGTATCGGTTGCCAAAGACCAGTTGTTATGTTTACCAGACCCATTAACCCCTTTAAAAGGTTTTTCATGGAAAAGCACTTTAAAATCATGACGTTCTCCAACTTTAGACATTACATCCATTAACAATGAATTGTGGTCTACTGCTAAATTAGTTTCTTCAAAAATTGGAGCCAACTCAAATTGGTTTGGCGCAACTTCATTGTGACGTGTTTTTACTGGAATACCCAATAACATACATTCTTCTTCCAATTCTCTCATGTAATTCAAAGCACGTGAAGGAATTGATCCAAAATAATGGTCGTCTAATTGTTGTCCTTTTGCAGAAGTATGTCCAAGCAAAGTTCTACCCGTCATTACAATATCGGGGCGAGAATTTGCCAACGAACTATCTACTAAGAAATATTCTTGTTCCCAACCTAAAGTGGCGGTAACTTTCTTAACATTTTTATCAAAATATTTACAAACATCGGTTGCTGCCTCATCCACAGCATTCAAAGCACGTAAAAGAGGTGTTTTATAATCTAATGCTTCTCCCGTATAGGATATAAATACGGTAGGAATACACAAAGTAGTTCCGAAGATAAACGCAGGAGATGTAGGATCCCAAGCAGTATAACCACGTGCTTCAAAGGTATTTCTAATTCCTCCATTTGGAAAAGAAGAGGCATCTGGTTCTTGTTGTACTAACTGACCACCACCAAATTTCTCAACAGCATCCGAACCATCGTACGAAGTTTCGAAGAACGCATCGTGTTTTTCGGCAGTTGTACCTGTTAATGGTTGAAACCAGTGCGTATAATGGGTTACGCCTTTGCTTAAAGCCCATTCTTTCATTCCCATAGCGATATAATCGGCTAATTTTCTGTCAATTTTAGTTCCGTGCTGCACGGCATCTTTTACCCCTTTATGCGCATCCGAAGTCAAAAATTGCTTCATTGCTTTATCATTGAATACATTCGATCCAAAAAGATCCGATTTTCTACCGGCTTCTTCAAATTTTACAGGCTTTCTACCTGATGCTTCTTTTAATGCTTGAAAACGTAAAGTTGACATAAAAATTAATTTTTAAAATTATACCCTATTTATTTTATGCAAATATAATAATATTTTGATTTAATTTTAATTATACCCTATTTTTTTAGGGGCAAATTTATAAATTATGAATTTACAGTTATAAATTACGAATTTCCTGCAGAGAATAAAAGAGATGAATATCGTAATTCCTAATTTTTAATTCCTAATTAATAAAGGTTATCTTTGTAATTCCTAATTTTTAATTCCTAATTAATTATGTTTGTTTGGATATTTTTTATACTCGCTGTACTAATTTTCTTAGCCTTAGATTTAGGAGTTTTTAATAAAACCCCTCACGTTATTAGCTCAAAAGAAGCTGGAATTTGGACTGCTGTTTGGGTATCGCTTTCTTTTGCTTTTTCGGGAGTAATATATTGGCTGTACCAAAGCAACTATATTGCCAATCCCGACCAACTAAAACCAGCAGAGGCTTCGATAAAGTTTCTTACAGGTTATTTAATCGAACTATCCTTGAGTGCCGATAATATTTTTGTGATAGCCATTATTTTTACTTCCTTTAAAATTGCACAAAAATACCAACATCGTGTTTTGTTTTGGGGAATAATAGGCGCCATCATTTTTCGAGGTTTAATGATATTCTTTGGAGTAATCTTAATTCGGAAAGTAGATTGGATTACCTATGTTTTCGGAAGTTTCTTAGTTTTTACCGCCATGAAAATGTTGTTCAAAAAAGAAGACGACGATGAATTCAACCCTAAAGAATCGAAAGTTTATAAAATAATAGGAAAGGTAATCCCGATATCCCACCATCGCGATAAAGAGCATTTTATTATTAGAGAAAATAACCAAAATTATGCAACGCCACTTTTAGTTGCACTTCTTGTAATTGAAGTAATGGATGTAGTCTTTGCCATGGACAGTGTTCCGGCAATATTAGCCATAACTTCCGATCCATTTTTAGTATTTAGTTCGAATATTTTTGCCATATTGGGCTTGCGCTCTATGTATTTCTTTTTGGCGAACATGCTACAAAAATTCAGTTATTTAGAATACAGTTTGATTGCAATTCTAACTTTTGTAGGATTAAAAATGCTGCTAATTCACTTCTATAAATTCCCAGAATGGGTGTCTTTAAGTTTTATTGCAGTTTCTTTAATAACCGGAATTGTGGTTTCGCTAAAGATGGCAGATACAGAAACTAACGAGAAACCTTCTCGAGATGAAGAATAAAAAAAAGAGGCTGCACTTGTGTACAACCTCTTTTCAAACAAACAAACTATAGACTAACCAAAAATCTATTTTATTTTAAGTACTTTAGTTGGATCAATATGGTAGGCATTAAGCACTGCATTATAATCTTTAAAGTCAACAGTATTCGTATTTTTATTTCCGAAGAAACCAGGAATAACCACAATTCTAAAAACTTGATTAGTTCGGTAAGCAGCTGAAACACCTACTAGATCAAATCCCTCCATGTATATGCTTGCATCGTATTGAGTAAAATCAAAATCATATTTAAAATCTAAAGTACCATTGTTAAAGTAATACGTTTCAGGTAATAATTTCCATACATCAGTACCTCCAGTAACTGCTGATAATCGATAGACCAAAACCATATCCGAAGTATAAATAGTATGAGGAAAAGTAATTAAATTACTAAAATTATTTGTTGTTGTGAAAGATCTAGTAAACTCCCAAACTTCACTTATAGTATCGTTGTCGGTAGTATTAATTGGTGTAGTATCGTGAACGGTACAAGATTGAAACGATAGCATCCCAATTAGGACTAAAAATAAGGTAAATTTTTTCATGAGGTTTAATTTAAAAGTTAGTACTTATTAATACTATTCAATACTTGTGCCAAACTTTCTAATTAACAAAAATTTGTACCTTTAACCCATGGAAAACGAAGTAAAACTCTATATGATAATGCTAGGATGTCGCCCTAAAGGCAGATGTACTGAGCAACATGACATTTTTTTTGGCATTGGAAATTCTCTTAAAGAATTAATTCCGAGTATGAACGCTTTTTGGCCAGAAGCCAAAGGACAAATTCATATTGATGCTTGGCGCGAAGTTACTAAGGTGGATGATTTTCAAATTACAGTGCTTCCAAAAGGAACTATAACCACTTCTGATTCGCAATTGTTTTTCATCAATCTTGGCGGATACAAAGAAAATGAATTTGAAGAATACCATTATAAAATGTTAGCCGTTGGTGAATCCTTATCGGATGTCACCAAAAAAGCCAAAGACACTGCTTTCTATAAACATTGCGGGTATAAAGGCGCCACTTCGCATATTGATGATAAATTCGGAATTGATATTGACGATGCATTTAAGGTCAGAGAGATTTTACTCCCTATCTTTACCGACCAATTTGAAATACAAATTACTCCAAACCCAAATGCTGTAGTAGACCAATTGCATATTGGGTATTTAAAAATGGATAAAATCTTATAATTATGAGCCGAAATAACGAAGGAAACATCAAAAAACACAACGACAAACTTCACAAAGAACAGGATAAAGAAAAAGCCAAAAAAGTGGCTCGTGAAGAAAAACGAAAAGAAATTGTTAGAAAATTTAATGAAAATAAAAACAATGGCTAATTGTTATTGTGGCTCTAGTACACCTTTTGAAGATTGCTGCCAAGTTTATTTAAAAGGAACTCAAAAAGCACCTACTGCCGAAACTTTAATGCGATCCAGATATTCTGCTTATGCTATTGGCGATGCGAATATTTAGTTGCAACTACGCATTCCTCTACCCGAAAACTTCACAAAAAAGAAGACATCTTAGAATGGAGCCAAAGCAACCATTGGAAACAGCTAGAAGTTTTAAACTCTACAGCAACTAGAGTAAAATTCAAAGCCCACTATTTAGATTACCAAGGAAAACCTTTTGTTCACGAAGAAAATTCTACTTTTGTTTTAGAAAATGGCAGTTGGTTTTATGTAGATGGCGAATATTAAACTTTACTTTTAAAAGAAAGCCGACTCAAGTTACAACTTTGAGTCGGCTTTTTAACAATAATTTTATTCGAAAACTATTTTTTCAAGGTTCTTAGGTAATTAACCAATAACCATCTGTCATCGTCTTCTGCAACTTTTTTCTTGAAAGATGGCATTTCGTCTCTTCCTTCGGTCATTTTGTAAAAAATTTCACCGTCAGTTTGTTTTTGAAAATCAGATGATGTGAAATCACCAACATCCCCTTTTAAATCTGCCGCTTTAGACCCATCGCCTAAACCTTTTTTTCCGTGACAAGAAACACATTGTTTTGCATAAAGTGCTTTTGCTTCATTCATACCGTCTTTATCTTTAGGATCGGAAGGGTTTTTCATGCTTTTGTATTTAGCAGGAGCATCCCATTTTTTTTGAACTAAAACAGAGAACGACAGTAATAAAAATGCTGATAATGTAAGTGCAGAAATGAATTTTAAATTTTTCATAGGTAATTAATTTTTAGATTTATAAATTTTATATAGATTAATAAGTAGCATAGTTAATATTGACCAAATTCCAATTAAAATTATGTTTGGAATTATCAATATAAACAATGGTGTTTTAGTTGGAGGTGACCACATCGTTCGTTTGTCAAATGTAGATTTGTCTGTAATTGGCACTCCAAATTTTGAATATAAATTAGCAACTACAGTACCATAAGTATCATTTTCTTTCAGAATAACTTGAAAATTTAATACCCCATTTAATCCTGTAAGATTTTTATCTATGGGTACAATAATGTTACCATCGGCATCGGTAGTATAACTATCTTCTTCTCCCATAGAAAGGTTTCCGAAGGTTCTTTTTAATCCTACCAATAAAGCCTCATCTGCAATAGGGTTGTTGTTTTCATCTACCAATCGTGCTTTAATGTTATAGGTACTATCCGTTTTTTCTATTGATGCTTCTATAGAGGCATTCATTACTGAAATAGTTTCTGCATTGTCTTCATAGACTTTGCTTTTTTCGATTTTTGCAGTAAATGAAGAACTCGGGCCACTATATTTTTTTGCAATTACAAAAGTTGCTTTACCAAGATCATTAGTAACACAAGTTCCAATTTTTACTCCTAAAGTATCCTCAGCATTTTCTAATTTATAAATAGATAGCATCAAATTTTTACATGGAGAGAAAATTTTCTTTTCTTTAAATTGTGCAACAATTTCAATAGTTGAACTGTGTTCTTTCATCAGTTTAATAAATTGAACCGATAAATTGGCGTTCTTTTTATCTTCTTGTGCAAATGATTTAATGCAAAATAA
Organism: Flavobacteriaceae bacterium; assembly: GCA_947446865.1. GTDB lineage: Bacteria > Bacteroidota > Bacteroidia > Flavobacteriales > Flavobacteriaceae > Flavobacterium. Next base: position 29,007 of record CANFHX010000015.1, read on the forward strand.
GGAGACAAATACTGTAAAAATCAACAATGATTTTTTATAAAATAGTGTTTTAAAGTGTATCATTTTTTTCAGTATTATGAGTTTCTAATAATCCTCTATCTTCGGCAGTTTCATGAATAGGAATTATAGGTAAATATCTAAATAGGATAGTCATGATTAATAGTGCAGAAGCCAAGGTTCCGAAAGTGATAGTCCATTCTAAAGCAGTTGGAAAATAATGGTGCCATTCTTTAGGAACTCCTTGAATAGGTAAAAATGGATTTAACAGAGTTGGTGTTACAATAATAAAACGTTTCCACCAAGCGCCAACTACTACTAGAATTCCTATGATAAATAAAGGCAGAGGTTTTCTTCCTTGAGGGAAAATAAGTACTATTACAGGCACTATAAGTCCGCCAATAATAACCGTCCAGAATAAAATCGCATAACTACCAAAGAATAATTGGTACAAGTGATTGGCTTCTTCAGTGGTTGTTTTATAAGCAGGAACTAAATATTCATTTACATTGAAATACAAGTAAATTAAACAAAGTAACACTAATAGTTTCCCCATTTTGTCAAAGTGCATATCGGTGATATAATTTTCTAAATGGTATACTCTTCGTAAAACATACATTACAACAACCACAGCACCAGCACCAGCAACAAAAGCACCAGCAATAAAGTAAGGTCCAAAATTGGAACTATCCCAACCTGGTCTATAGGTAGTTGCAAATAACCAAGCCGTTACTGTGTGAATTCCAAATGCTACAGGAATAATCAATACCGATAATATCTGAATGGATTTATCGTACAATTTTACTTGCGTTTTATTTCCTGTCCAATTCAAGGAAAGTTTACCATACCATTTGCTTAATTTTGGTTTGTCTTTAAAATAGTCTTTCAAGATTGCAAAATCGGGAAGCAAAGGAAAAAACAAAAGCATTACACTAATGGATAGATAGGTAGAGATTACTAAAACATCCCAAATAATTGGCGATTGTAATCTTCCATGCAGGAATATATTATAAATTCTATCCGGACGCCCCATGTCAATAATGATGGTTAAACCAGCCATAATAATTGCTGCAACAGCAATAACTTCGGCAATTCTAGTTAATGGGGTACTCCAGTGAGCCCCAGTTAATCGAAGTATTGCGGTGACTAAAGATCCAACTAAACTTATCGCTACAAAGAACACAAAGTTTGAAATATATACTCCCCATAGAGCATAATCTCGCATGTTAGTAATAATTAATCCTTTACTTAATTGTTGGTAATAAGCAATTAAGGCACAAATTATTATTACAAGCAATGAAATTACCCAAATGGTACCTAGTTTTCCGAATTTTTTCGGAGCAAGGTCTTCTATTATTTTATTATACTCTTTCATAATTAAGCGTCTTTATGAACGGATTCAAATTCATTGTAGTTTTCCAGGCCTTTTTCCAAATCCTGAATTCTATCTACTGGAGGTAAATAAAATACGCTTGGTTCGGTTCCTAAACCTTCCATCAATCTATGCCCGGCTCTGTCTTTTAATAATTTACTTAATTTAAAAGTTTCACCACTTCCGTTAGTTACCGCATCTTCATACATATCACCAAATGCAAATACATCATTTGGACACGCTTTAACACAAAATGGAAGTTCTCCTTTTACTATTTGATGCGGACAGAAATCACATTTATCTACGGTTCCTTTTACACTTGGTTGTCCACAAAAATCGGGCGTATATTCTTCTGTTTTAAGAAGCGTTTTGTCTTGTTTTGGTTCCGACCAATTGAAAACACGGATAGAATACGGACAAGCAGCCATACAAAAACGGCAACCAATACATCGTTCATTATCAATAAGCACAATTCCATCTTTTCTTTTAAAAGTTGCATCTACTGGACAAACTTTTACACAAGGAGGCTTGTCGCAATGTTGGCATTGTGTTGGCATAAAATAAGGAGCTGTTTCTTCAGACTCCTGCATTTTGTATACTTTTAACCAAGCATTTTCTCCGGTGATATAGTGTCCTTTGTTGCAAGCATTTTGGCAACGTAAAGCATTTTTGCACTTTGCCAAATCTACTACCATTACAAACTTTTTTCCTGGAAAACCTTCTCTAGGGTTATAGTCTTTTGGTTTTAAAGAATGCTCTTTTACTTCTGATGCAGGGACTTTTATTAAATGTCCATCGGTAGACATAAGTTCTACCATTTCGCTTGAAGGTTCACTCTCCATTGCTTTAGAGGCAATAACGGTACCAGCGGTAGCTAGTAATCCAAATTTAATTCCTAATTCAAAGAATTTTCTTTTGGATTGTTGTGGATTCTCTTCTTTCATCTTACTTTTTTGTTTTCAACCAACTTAATAGTGATTGATTAGAAATATTTTTTTCAACCACATTAGAATTTTCAATAACACTTTTTCTAACCTTTACAGTAGTCCCATCTGGGCGAAGTAATATTTGATGTTCTTCTTGGTCTTCTGTGATTTTGGAAGTACCTTTTCCTAATCCTAAAAAAGGAAAAAGTAAACCACCACCAAGAAGAGGCATGAAGCCTCTTCTACTTAGTGATTTTTTGTTATTTGTTGATTCGTTCATAGTAATTAGTGGAATAATCGAGTAATGTTAAATCCGATTGCGTATTTACCATTGAAGAAATCATTTTGATTCAACATAGTATTGTATTGCGGAAGAATGGATCTGTAATTAGTAATAAACAATTGAAATGCATGAGATCCAGTAGAATATTCCATTCCTAATCCCATACCTGGTTTAGTCACGTTAGTACTATATTTAGCAAAAGAATAATTATAATCGGCAATCACTGCCATGGTTGGAGTAACTTTTACACGAGCACCAACTTCTGTAGCAAATACATTGCTAGGCATTGGACTTTCTACATAATTCATATGCGAAATACTTGGAGAAACTTGTAAGGAAATACTTCTATTAATTCTTCTTGCAAAAATTAATTGGTTGTAGTAAGACCATCTATCCGTAGAATGAACAAAGTTTTCAGGAGTTCGAGCATCATAAGCCATTGTTCCAAAATAAGTCACACTAAAAGGTACTTTATTGTCTTTAGTTTGTCTTAAAATTGCAGCTTTTAAACTTAAATCTTGAAGTCTGGAATCTTTAGTAGTTCCAAATCCAACATTAATTCTATTAGATATAGCATAATTTAATGCAAATCTAATATTAGCTGGAGCCCAAATTCCTAAACCATCGTTAGAGTTAGGACCTGTATTTACAATTCCAAAACGGTGGTTAATGGTCATTTCTAAAGTTCCTTTTACGTTTACCACGTTAGTTTGTGATTCAAATAATGCGGAACTTTCAAAAGCAGCTCTTTCAAATTTTGATTTGGTAGATTTAGTAGAGACTGCAGTACTGTCTTTTACCTGAGCTAAAAGCGTAATTGGTAAAACGAAAAGTGCTATAAGGATTGATTTATTTATTTTCATGACTATTTAGTGTTAATTATTAGCTGCTCCGTCGTTAATCCATTTTTCTACAAGAGCAAGTTTAGAAGCGCTTAAAGCGCCGTTTGGCGGCATTTGTGGCGCTCCTTTTCCTGTCATTGCTTGATAGAGTATACTTCCGGACGCATCTCCTGGAGTTACAAAAACTTCTCCAGTTGTAGCATTTGCGGTAGTTAAAGAAAGATAAGAATTACCATCGGTTAAATTAGGATTAGTGTTAACTGCTCCTTTATGACATCCAATACAATTTTTATTAAAAATATTTTGAACGTTAGTTTTATAAGAAACATTTGCTGGAATTGGTTCTTCTGGAAGCGCATCGTTATAGCAAGAAGTAGCAAATAAACCTAAGGAAGCTACCATCATGAGTTGAACTATTTTTTTCATTTTGTAAGTATTTAATTAATTTTTCTTATTCGAATTGAAAAACACTTTTGTTAATTTTTGAAAGGGGTAATTGCTCCAGATGGATATTTGGTTGTATTCCCTAAAGCTTTAAGTAAGTTTCTCATTTCATCTTTAGTGATAGGAGTTGCAGCCATCCATGGAGAAGATCCAAATTGTCCAGAGATTATTTTATGAATTGCTTCTGGAGTTCTAGTTCTAACAAAGTCTCCAATTTGAACTTTATTGGTATTGTTAACTGTCCAACCTGAAGGACCAGATGCTAAAGAAGTACCTCTACCTCCATTTCCATGACATACCATACATTTGGCTACATAAAAAGCATCACCGGCAACAGCATCCCCTTCAGTACCTCCCCAATTAGAGTAAGTAACAGAAGGCAGTGGGCTCATAGGTGTTAAAGTTGTGTTGTAGGCACCGGTAACAGTCATAGTGTATAAATCACTGTTTTCATTATAAATAGCCCCTTCTTTAAGCCATTTAACTAAATCCCAAATTTTATCATCCGTTAATATTCGGCTAAAATCAGGATGTGCATTACCTGCTGGAGTTGAAACTCCATTAACTGTTAATGCAGGATCAATTCCTCTACCTCCTACATTTTTAATCGCATTAAAGATGTCTTTAACATCCCAGCTTTTACAACCAGCTAAGTTGGAAGCTGCAACAGTTGGCACACCAGCTGTAGCTAGTCCAGTAGAAGCAGTGTATAATGTTTTTGTCACATAACCACCTGTACGGCCTAAACCATCATAAGCGTGACATCCAGAACAAGTGTAAAAACTTCTGTTCTTTTGTCCAGCTATTGTTGAAGTTGGTGGAGATGCTATATCCGCAATTGTTAGTGTTGGATCTGCAGCTGCACTAGCTAATGGCCAACCTAAGGCATCTGCCGGCCATCCCGCGTCTACATGTTCGAAATTATTAAATAATTTTGCGCCATTTACAGCATCTGCATTTTCATAAGATGCTTTGGTATCCGCTTGTGGATCCACATAGATGTCATGTGTACAACTTTGTAACATAAATGCAATGAAACCTATCATTACAATGTTAAAACTTTTTGTTTTCATAATATTTAATATTTGTTAATAATAATCTTAGGACAAAATTCATGTATATTTAATTTACTAAATGTGACAAATGTCATGTTGTTGTATTTTTTTTAATAAATAATTAACAATTGTTTAAAAGTGTCAATAAATTGGGATAATTATTTTTTTTAATTGAAGTTAAATTTGCTTGAAAATTTCGTTTTCAGTATTTTTTTCAATTTAATTGTGCAAATTTGCATATTCAAAAAAAATACTTATGCCAAAGATTTCAAATAAAGGAAAACAAATGCCAGAATCACCAATTAGAAAATTGGTGCCGTATGCAGATATAGCTAAGAAAAACGGAAATAAAGTGTACCACCTTAATATAGGACAACCCGATATTAAAACTCCAGAGGTAGCCTTAAATGCTGTGAAAAATGCAGATATTACTGTTTTAGAATATAGCCATTCGGCAGGCTTTGAAAGTTATAGAACTAAATTATCGCACTATTACAAAACCCATGGTTTACCAATTGAAGTAGCGGATATCATTATCACTACAGGAGGTTCTGAAGCATTACTTTTTGCATTGGGAAGCACCATGGATGAAGGAGATGAAATAATCATTCCAGAACCATTTTACGCTAATTATAACGGATTTTCTATAGCTTCTGGCGTAAAAGTTGTTCCTGTTATTTCAACAATTGAAGATGGTTTTGCATTGCCTCCAATAGCAGCTTTTGAAAAATTAATTACACCTCGAACTAAAGCCATCTTAATTTGTAATCCTGGAAATCCAACTGGATATTTATATTCAGAGAATGAAATTCTGCAGTTGGCAGCCATGGTTAAAAAACACGATTTGTTTTTGATTGCTGATGAAGTTTACCGTGAATTTATTTATGATGAAAATGATAAACATTATTCTGTTATGAATGTTCCAGGTATTGAAGAAAATGCTATCATGATTGATTCTGTTTCTAAAAGGTATAGTATGTGTGGTGCGAGAATAGGATGCATCGTTTCAAAAAACAAGGAAGTTATGGCCACGGCTATGAAATTTGCGCAAGCAAGATTAAGTCCGCCAACTTTTGCTCAAATAGCTAGCGAAGCCGCTTTAGAAACACCACAAAGTTATTTTGATGAAGTAATTGAAGAATATAAAGAACGACGAGATGTATTAATTTCGGAATTGCAAAAGATTGAAGGAGTAAAAGTTGGAACTCCAAAGGGAGCTTTTTACTGCATTGCGCAACTGCCAGTTGCTAGTGCAGATGATTTTGCTAAATGGTTGCTAGAATCCTACAATTTAAATGGAGAAACAGTTATGGTTGCTCCTGCAGCTGGATTTTATTCTACACCTAATGTTGGTTTAAATGAAGTTAGAATTGCTTACGTGTTGAAAAAAGAAGATTTAATACGCTCGGTTCACATCCTTAAAGCTGCTTTGATAGCCTATAATTCTAAATAAATTAGTTTTAGATTATATTTAAATAGCTCCACTTTGGAGCTATTTTTTTTATTTTTAATAAGAAAAAACTTATAAAAAAAATTAATCCATGTAATTTGTCGGTTTTGTTAGTTATTTGAAAATATTATTATTAATTTTATGGAGAATTTTCTAGTGCAATAATTAACAAATTAGTTTTTTATTTCATAAATTTTCTTTTTCTAAAAATCATTATTGTATGAAAATGAAGTTAATATCTATGTTTATAATTCTATTAATTAATAGTAGTATAACTTATGGGTTTACTTTTAATGCAATTCCAACAGCTGAAACTTGCGCTGGAAATGGTTCAATTTCTTTTGTTAGTAATGATACTAATCCAAATGGTACTATTATTTATTTTGTTTATAAACTTCCAAATGTAAGCACACCTTACGCAACTGTTTCTGGATCAATTATCAACAATGTTTCCGCAGGTACCTATAAGATTATCGCAAGGGAAACTGTAGGTAATACAATTACAGAACAACAAAAGCAGGTAATAGTTCATTCGAACATCGTTCCATTAAAATTTTCGATTTTAAGTTTAAATCAGGCTTGCTCCAATACTAGTAATATTTCTGTTATTACAATAACAGGCACACCTATTAGTTATGAGATTTTTTCAGGGCCAATTTTGTTTCCTTTGCAAACAAGCAATACTTTTACTGGATTGGTTGTAGGCGTATATAAAATTAGAGTTTTTAACGCCTGTGGAATTGGGGTAGTTAAAACTTTTACAGTCACTCAAAATACAGCAGGCATTTCAATTGGACCTCCAGTATTAACGGATACCACTCCTGTTTCTTGCAATTTTTCAGTAGTAACAAATACTTTATCCGCAGCACCTGGTACGGTGTTGGGATACCCTTTAATTATTACTTACACTATTCATCCTCCTGGAGGAGGAGCTCCAATAGTCATCAATACTAGTTTGTCAACCGGAAATCCTACCAGTCAGGATATTAGTGAAATTTTTCCTAATTATATCAATCAAACTTACAATTATGACATTTCCATTGTGGATGCTTGTAATTCTACTTACACCCATAATTTTATTGTCACTCAAAATATTAATTTTACTCCTACGATTGTAAAATTAGATTGTAATCAAAATTATTTTTATATCGATGTAATCAACGGAACTGCACCCTATACTTTAAATTTCACTGCTTTTCCTGCCGGTTTCAATCCAATAAATTATAATGTTGATTATCCAGGTCCTTTTAATACTAATCATATTGTATTTGGTAGCGATACCAACATTATTCCTATAGGTGACTATAGTGTTTCAATAACGGATAGTTGCGGTAGAACTTTTACTAAAGATTTCTCTATCCTTTTTAATCCTTCAGTTCCAGCTGCTATAGGCGCAAACAATGGATGTGTCTTTAACAATGGCAATATTGTAGTTTCAATTCCATCCTTTAAAATTGTTTCCGCAATAATTACGGTTGCACCTGCAGGATTTCCATTTCCTTTGCCCTATGATGCAAGCGCATCAATTATTAATGGAATTGTAACTTTAAATCCAGTTCCAATAGGTGATTATGTAATTGTTGTTGTTGATAATTGCGGCAGTATACTCTCTCCTTTAAATTGTAATGTTCCTGCTTATGTAGATTTAAAACTTTCTTTGGTTTCACGACCTGGATGTGATTTAGGCAAGACCTCTTTGGAACTAAAAAGTAATAATGGAAAATTAGTATCGGTTTCCATTACAGTTGCTCCCGCAGGGTTTCCTCATCCGCTTCCTTATAGTGTCTCTAATTACATAATTGCCAATGGTATTTTATATATGGATGATTTGCCAGGAGGAGATTATACTTTTGAAGCAATTGATGAATGTAATTTCAATAATAGCATTTCAATGAATATTCCAGATTACACAATAACGTCAAGTACTTTTTCATTACAGCCTAATTGTGGGTCTTTTAATATTCCTTTACATTTTGTAAGTAACGGAAATTCAAACGAAGCGTATTGGCTTCAAAAGCTAATTGATCCTGTGTTGAATATTTGGGGACACCCACTTAATAATACACTTTATGTTGAGGGAACTACACCAACATCCTCCAATTCAACAGCATTAATCAATAATGCCATTAATTATAATTTATCAGTTAATGGCGTTTTTAGAATTGTTCGTTCATTTAATTCTTATAATGATGGTATTAGTATAAATAATGGTACTGCAGCAGGTCCAGAAAAAAATTGTTTGGAAATATTATCTCCAACGATGTCTTTTTTTCAAGCACTTGAAATATTATCTATTTCGAGAATTTCTTGTACTGTAAGCGGAATTCCTGATGTTATTGTTTTGGCTAATGGAGCTCCACCGTTAAATTACTCTGTTACAAGTACTACGGGTGCATTCATTAATAATGGAAATTCGAATATTTTTTACAACCTTCCTGTAGGAGTATACACTTTTCTTATTGAAGATACATGCGGGAATCAATCCAACCGTGTCTTTGAGGTAACTAACTTAGTTTCTTTAGTAAACATGACACAACCCAGCAATATGGTACAATGTAAATCACTAATCACTGGTAACGAAACGTTTGATATCACGGAGCAAGATTCAGTTATTTTAGGAGTTGGTCAATCATTAACTAATTATTCTCTAAACTATTTTACGACTCTAAGTGATGCGCAAATGAATGTGAATCCAATATTAAATCCTACTGTTTTTAATCCAAGCACTAATCCTCAAACAATTTTTGCGCGGTTAAATTTAACTGATTTACCCAACTGTTACGAAACACGCTCTTTTGAATTAATTGCAGGACAAACTCCATTCTTAAATTTACAACCTAATTATATTAATTGCGATTTAAGTTCTATTTTCTTAAATGCCTCGCCCAATAATTTTCCAACCACAACTTACTTATGGTCAACAGGTGCGACAACACCAATAATTGAAATCTCCCAACTAGGGGTATCAAATCTTTCAGTGACTGCAACAAATTCTTTTGGAAATCCACCACAGACTTGTGTAAATACTAAAAGCATTCAAGTTACCATTTCGGAACCTCCCAAAATTGATCATTTTGAAACAATAGATTGGACCATTAATGAAAATAGTATTACAATAGTTGCTTCAAATAACAACAATTTCGAATACTCCTTAGATAATTCGGTTTATCAAGACAGCCCAGTTTTTAGCAATTTAACTCCCGGAATTTATACCGTTTATGTTAGAGATAAAATTGGTTGCGGATATATTTATAAAGAAGTTTTTCTATTATATTATAAAAAATATTTTACTCCAAACGGCGATGGGTTTAATGAGTATTGGCGAATAGAAAACTCCGAATTTGAACCGGAATTAAAGGTTGTAGTTTTTGATAGATATGGGAAAATAATGGCATCATTTGATTCTGCAAGTCCGGGTTGGGATGGAACCTATAATGGCAAACAAGAACTAGCATCTGATTACTGGTTTGAAGTATTTCGTCAGGATGGCAGAGTACATCGAGGACATTTTACTTTAAAAAGATAAATAGAATTGATTTGTAGTATTTCAATTCTATTTATCTTACTAGTTTATTTTTGTTGAAAAGCATCTTTCAATATTCCGCCTAATCTAATTCCTGCTTTTTGAATTTGACTTTTAATTAAACTAGAATTAGTTTCAACATAGGAAGTATCAATTTGTTTATTGGTTGAATAAATTCCCTCTAAGTAGCTTCTAGATTCTTTTGCCCAATCTATAACACTTCCATGACACAAGTTTGCTATTTGGGCTTCGTTATATTTATTATATTTCAAACAATCATTTAAGGTTATATTTTTATTTTCTATTATTCCGTAATCTAATAGTCCATGTAAGTTGGTTCCTTTAGAATTATAATTTACTTGAAAAGAATTTCCTCCTTTATCACTCCCATAACCAATATGCAAGGGTTGGTGCAAATCTCCTATTAAGTGGAATAAATAGCAAATTTTTATTTTAACTTCTTCTTTACTAAAGTCCTTGTAATGTTTTAAATCTTTTATAGTAGAATTCAAAGTATGAATAATATTGTCGCAACAAGTATCTTTAACGGCTTCTCCCCTTTCAAAATTGACGTAGTGAAGCGGCTTAAGTTTGTCGTAGGAATGGTCTTTTTTTATATCATCCATCCACGTAGCGGCTTGTTCAATAGTCATTCCGTCTAAATAATTCAAAATTAAATTTCTAGTTTTTTTATCCAATTGTTTGAAGGCAATTTCTGCTACAATTTCATGTCCTTTTTCGCCCCAAGCAAATATTTTTGAAGGGAACAATACTATAAATAACAATGTAATAAATAAGGTCTTTTTCATTTTAAAGAGGGGTTGATTTTATTCGTTTAGTAGGTGAATTTCTTTTACAAAAGTAGTCTTTCTTTTACAAAAAGCACCCTTCCTAGAAGTAATGTTTGTAATTGAATAAATCCCTAAAATTTAATTTTTAGGGATTTATTTTTATTTCTTTATTACTCTTGCTCACTCAAATTTCTCATTAGATGCGTTCTTTAAAAACCTTTTGTAAGTTTTTAGTTTGCAGCTATTTAATAACTCTCACTATCATTGACTTGACCAGTCAGTTAATTTATTAAAAAGAGTAACTTGTTGCTAATAAAATAAATGCACTAGATTTCTTTGGTGTTCCATCTGTAAAAATAGTATCCGATGCAGATTCAATTCTTAATTCTGGGATGAAAGTTAAATTACCTTCTTTAAAATTCAATGAAAGCGTATTAGCAAAGACATTTGCAGCCAAGCCTACTATATTGTCTTTATCATCAAAATACTCTGCTCTATAAGCCAAGCTTAGGTTACTTTTTAAAGTGACATTGGCGTATCCTATTACGGAATACCATGATTTTGTTTCATTTATTAAGTCATCGGAAGTTACTGCATAAGTTCCATTGAAACCTAGCGAAAGTTTCTCACCTACCTTTTTAGATGCTACAATGTCAAATTGGGTTTTGTTAATTGTTGAAATTGGGTTACTACTTCCTGAAGTAAAATTGAAATAGGCATTTCCGGTTTTTCCGGTGTAACCTATTTGGGCTATAACCGTTTTTTGAGTAGAACCTGCTTTTGAGGCAGATTTAAAATCTGTTGGATTTGTAACCCCAGCCATAAAATTATAGTTTCCAACAGTATATTGTGCTTTCACCCCAGTGTTAAAGAAAGGTCCATTGGTAAATGCATAAGACATACTGTAGTTTTTGTTGTCAATTGCATCAATTAACTCATATCCAAGATGCGTTGCAAAACTACCTGCAGTAACTTTAAAACTTGGAGAAAAATCATAAGAGACATATAATTGTTTTACCATAAATGTTGCAGTTGTGTCATTATAGGTAAATTCTGCAGCTCTATTTCCAAAGCCTAAATCCACTAAAACAGATGCTTTTCCTGTTTTATGTGCCGCTTTAATAGAGGCCATTCCTAGCTCAAAAGAATCGTGCGATTTTGTAAAACTCGTTTTACTGTTATCGAATTTCGAAAAGTCATATTTGTAATACATATCGGCAGAACCTGAAAATACAGTTGAAGATTTAGTAGCATCTTGACTAAAACTATTGAAAAGAGCTATAAAAAATAATGTTATACTTAGTGAAATTGATTTTATATTTATTGAATTATTCATGATTAAATTATTAAGGATTAAAAATAGATTTGAGGGTAATTATTAATGCTGTATTTTTTAAAAATTAAAATAGTGATATTTACTCCGTCATTTTTTCAAATGCGGAAACTGATAAAAAAATAAATATTGTTTGTTATAAACTAGCTTTTAAAGCTGTTCTCCATGTTGAGAAATATCTAACCCAAGTTCTTCTTTATCTTCACTTACTCTTAAAGGGGTGATTTTATTTACCACGAAGAATAAGGCATAAGAAACAATAAAAGCAAAAACAGAGACAAGCACTAATGCTTTTAATTGAATTAAAAACAATGTAGTATCTCCGTATATCAAACCTTGATTGTCACCAACAATTGGATTTACAGATTTTGATGCGAAAACTCCGGTTAATAACATTCCAACCATTCCTCCAACACCATGACAAGCAAATACGTCTAAAGCATCATCAACCTTACCTTTAGGGAATTTACTCACAACAAAATTACTCACGAAACTCGCAATAAATCCGATTGCTAAAGCAGATGGAATGGTTACAAAACCTGCAGCAGGAGTGATTGCAACTAGACCAACAACGGCTCCAATACAAGCTCCCATAGCAGACAATTTATGACCAAGGATTTTATCTAAAAATACCCATCCCATTGCAGCAGCAGCAGCAGCAACTGTTGTTGTACCTAAGGCTTGTGCGGCTAATCCGTTAGATCCAACTGCAGAACCAGCATTAAAACCAAACCATCCAAACCATAATAAACCGGTTCCTAATAATACATACGTAATTCTAGCAGGGTTTGCTTTTTGAATTTTTCTTTTTCCTAAGAATATAGCTCCTGCTAATGCCGCCCAACCTGCACTCATGTGAACTACAGTTCCACCAGCAAAATCCAAAACACCCCATCCGAAGAATAATCCATCTGGATGCCAAGTCATGTGGCATAATGGTGCGTATACGAAAACAATAAATAACACCATAAATAATAAATAAGCCCAAAAACGAACGCGTTCTGCAAAAGCTCCTGTTATTAAAGCAGGTGTAATAATTGCAAATTTTGCCTGAAACAAAGCAAAAAGTAAAAAAGGAATTGTGGGCGCTAATTCCCATGCGGTATTTGCACTTACCCCATTAAAAAATAAATTGGAAGTTGGGTTGCCAATAATACCTCCAATCGAAGGTCCAAAACACAATCCAAATCCAACAACTACCCACAGTACGGTTACTATAACCATAGCCATAAAGCTTTGCAACACCGTGCTAATCACATTTTTTTTTCCTACCATTCCTCCGTAAAAGAAACCTAATCCCGGAGTCATTAATAAAACAAGACCTGTAGCTACAAGCATCCAGGCAGTATCTCCCGTATCTAACTTAAGAGGCACTATATGAGCGCCTAATATTTTGCTTTCAGGAAATAAATAAATTGAAAAAATGGATAACACCAAAATTGTGATTAGAATCACACTTAAAATAATTTTTCTCATTGTTTTTAGATTTAAATTTGGCATAAATGTATATATTCATTTATTACCCCCAAAAAATAATATAAATATTTTATAATTTTTACTATTTTAACAATCTTACCCCTAAAATTTTAGGGGTATATCAAAATATAAAATGAAAAATGAAAATTTAATAATGGGTTTTTTGAAAAAAATTAGGTTTATGGTATTTAAGATCTTCAAATAAAAACCTCATCTTGTAACGTATTTATGTTAAGATTATTTATTAATAATAAACCTCTGACATTCGAAAAATAAATTAATACTAATTCTAAATAAATTTAATATATTTTTAATCTAATTAACTACATTTTAAAAATTTCATAAAAATTTAAATAAAAAAATAGTTAAAATTGGGAATAATCCGAAAAACCAATAACAAAAAGAAGTAGGAAAAACAAAAAAATGAAAAAATGAAAAAAATTATTTATTTAACACTTATTCTAACATCATTCGCCTACGGACAAAAAGTTAGAGATGCTAAAATGAAAGTAACATGCTCCGCTTCGGACGCATCAATTACAGTGAACGGAAAAGCAGCTGGTCCTGAACAATTTAGTGTGAAAATTCTAAGTGAAAAAGGAGAACCAGGTGTAAGTGTTAAAGATGATGAAAAATTTAAAGAATGGGATAGAGTTTTACGAAAATATTCTAAAATAATAGAAGAATTACAAAATAGATTATAAAAATATTCAAATTCACATCTTCAATCAATAGCTTAGATAAACTTGTAGTTAATTATAATTTCTAACCCTATTTATTATAATTTATTACGTAAAATGTTAATGATGAAAGAATTTAGTTTATTACATAAATCCCCTAAATGGGGATTTTTTTGTCTATATTTTATTGAAAAAGGAAATCAAATCATAAAAATTCCTTACTCCATTTCCTAACTCCATAAAACACTAATAAGATTGACTTTCAATAAAAAAACCCCTTTATAACTGAATATTAAGGGGTTGTAGAGTAGCGATAGGGAGATTTGAACTCTCGACCTCAGGATTGAAAAGAGCATTACTTAGATCCGAAAGTAATCTCAACAATTGAAAAGGCCGTATTGGAAGTTCGTATCTTCGGATAGATTTTTTTTTATTAATCCCTAAAATTAATTTATTAGGGATTTTTAGATTTATTTATAACCTTCCTAACTTGAATTCCTCAATAGAATGATTTTTTTTAAATTATATGTTAATGCATATAAAATAATATAAAAATAATAAATTATATCTAATTGCATATAATTTTGTATATTTGCATAAATTTATATCTAATTACATATAATGAAAACATTATCTGATTTTGTAAAAGAACGAAGAAAAGAAGTAAATCTTACACAGGAAGAGTTTGCTGAGCGAACAGGCGTTGCTCTTACTGTGATTAGAAAGATAGAGCAAGGAAAAACAAACATGAACCTTGATAAAGTAAATATGGTTTTAAAAATGTTTGGTCATGAATTAGTGCCTGTAAAAATTTTAGATAAAACGAAATGAGGCAAGCAACTATTTTTTATAAATCAATTTTGGCTGGAGTTTTAACAGAAACTAATGACGGGGAATATCTTTTTAAGTATGTGGATTCCTATATTAAAAATCATCCTAAGGATTTTATAACTTTCACAATGCCGGTAACTTCTAAAGAATTTATTGATAAAAGGTTGTTTTCTTTTTTTGATGGATTAATTCCCGAAGGTTGGTTGTTGGATATAGTAGTGAAAAATTGGAAACTTAATCCCAATGATAGAATGGGGTTACTATTATCTTGTTGTCAAAATTGTATTGGTGCTGTGAGTGTTGTTCCAATTAAAAACGAAAGTGATGAATAAGTGTTTATACTGTTACGAAGTAGTTGAAAATGGGACTGATTTTCATGAAAAATGTAGTCTTGATTTTTTTGGATCGAAAAATCCTCCAATAATTCCCTATGCTTTAAATCAAATGACAGATTTGGCAAAAAATGTTGTGGAAAGAAGTGTTGCTGTTCCCGGTGTTCAGCCAAAACTATCTATGTCTATTGTAAAAGATAAATTGGAGAAAAACGCGGGAAGATTAACAATTGTTGGAACGTTAGGGGGAAATTATATTTTTAAACCACCCAATAGTGATTTTGTTGAAATGCCAGAGAATGAACATTTAACAATGAGAATTGCAGAATCTTTTGGAATTAAAGTAGTGCCAAGTAGTTTAGTTCGTTTAGCATCAGGAGAACTTTCCTATATCACAAAGCGGATTGATAGAGCAGCTGATGGAACTAAAATCCATATGATTGATATGTTTCAAATTACAGAAGCATTTGATAAGTATAAAAGTTCGATGGAAAAAGTAGGGAAAGCACTTCAAAGCTATTCCGAAAATCCGATTTTGGATAAATTGTTTCTATTTGAATTAACCTTATTCTGTTACTTGACGGGTAATAATGATATGCATCTAAAAAACTTTTCGATGATTTCTACACCATCGGGTTGGATATTGGCACCAGCTTATGACTTATTAAATGTTGCAATTGTAAATCCTGAAGATAAAGAAGAATTAGCATTAACACTTGAATCTAAAAAAAACAAACTAAAATTAGAAGATTTTGTAAAATTTGGAACTCGATTAGAATTAAATGAAAAGCAAATTAAAGGTGTTTTCAAAAGATTTTTAAAGAACAAACATCAAGCAATCAATTGGATTGGCAAATCATTTTTGTCAGAAAAGATGAAAACAAATTATTTAGAATTGTTAGAAACTCGATATAGTAAAGTTTTGGAATAAGTTAAATCGATTCAACTTTCTAATTTTGGTCTTATTTTGCTTCCAAATTATTAATTTTTTTGAGCTTTTTTCATCACTCTTCCTCACTTGAATTCCTCACTTAAACAAAATGAGTTCTTGTTTTTTTGATTAAAATCCATAAAAAAACCCTTAATATATTGAATATTAAGGGTTTGTTTTTGTAGCGAGAGAGAGATTTGAACTCTCGACCTCAGGGTTATGAATCCTGCGCTCTAACCGACTGAGCTACCTCGCCATGAGGAAATGTGCGCCTTTGAACGCGGGTGCAAATATAATACTAATATTACAGCATACAAATATTAGCTAAAGAAAATAAAATATTTTTTTTCTTTGGCTGTTTTTTAAATAAAAATTATATATTTATAAAAATTTATACTATGACGCCTAAAGTTCGTTACGAGATTGAGTTCCCAATTAATTCATCGCCACAATTACTGTATCAATATATTTCATCGCCTTCTGGTTTACAAGAATGGTTTGCAGACCGAGTTAATTCTCGTGGAGAGTTTTTTACTTTCGAATGGGATAATTCTGAAGAAAATGCTCGATTATCTTCTAAGAAAGCAGGTGAGAAAGTTAAATTTAAGTGGATTGACGAGGATAAAAACGACACCGAATATTATTTTGAAATTCGAATTCTAGAAGACGAAATTACTAAAGACGTATCTTTGATGATTGTAGATTTTGCCGAAGAAGACGAAATGGATGAATCTATTAAATTATGGGAAAATCAAGTCTCCGATTTAAAACATATTATAGGATCTGTCTAAAAAATCCTTTTTTAAAAGCTAACTTTGCCCTGTTTTTAACAGGATTTTCTTATGATTAATAGTAATAGCTCTTTTCTTCCTTCAGACGGTTGTCTATCGGCCTCTAATCGCGGATTCCTATATGGCGATGGTGTTTTTGAAACTTTAAAAGTTGTAAATAATAAAATTCTTTTCCTTGAAGAGCATTATTTTAGATTAATGGCTTCTATGCGAATTCTTCGAATGCAAATCCCAAATAATTTTACTTTAGAATTTATTGAAGAGCAAATTTTGAGTACGGTTGCCAATAATAATTGTGCTGCTTCGGCAAGAATTCGTTTTACGGTATATAGAAATGATGGTGGATTTTATTTGCCAGAAACGAGAACCATTTCTTATATCATTCAGGTGGCGCCATTACTCTCTAAATTGTATGTTTTTTCGGATGCAAATTATGAAGTTGATTTATATAAAGATTTTTTTATCGCAAAACAATTGCTCTCTACTATAAAAACCACCAATAAAATCATAAATATTACCGGAAGCATTTTTGCACAAGAAAATGATTTGCAAAACTGCTTATTGCTTAATAATGAAAAAAATGTGGTAGAAGCATTGAACGGAAATTTATTCATGCTATTAGGAGGTAAACTCATTACACCGCCCATTGAAGATGGTTGTTTAAATGGCATAATTAGAAAACAAGTACTTGCATTAGCAAAAAAAATAGAAGGATTGGAAGTTGTTGAAGAATCTATTTCACCTTTCGATTTACAAAAAGCGGATGAGCTATTTATTACTAATGTAATTATAGGAATTCAACCTATTACTCAATACCGAAAAAAAACATTCACAACTAGTTTAACTAATGAATTGCTAAAAAAATTAAATGAATTAATTTAAATTTGGATTTTCGGGTGCATTAGACCATAATATATATTCGCCCCCCAATTCGTTTATTTTTTCTTTCCAGAATTTTTTAGAAGACTTACTTAATATATCTTTTTTAAGGGTGTTATTTGCAATAATCCAAGAATTACCTTGAATTTCTGTTTCAAGTTGGGCAGCACTCCAGCCAGTATATCCTAAGAAAAAACGAATTTCCTCTTTGTTTATTTTACCCTCATTTATTAAGCTTTTGGTTAATTCAAAGTCGCCTCCCCAATAAATGCCATTAGAAATTTCAATACTATTATTAATTAGTTTTGGAATAGTATGAATAAAATACAAATTGTCTTGTTCTACTGGCCCACCAATATAAATCTTGAAAGAAGCTTCAATTTCAGGCAGTAAGTCCCCAATGGTATAATCTAATGGTTTGTTTAAAATGAAGCCGACGGAGCCTTCTGCATTATGCTCAGCAAGCAAAATAACGGACCTGTTAAAGGAAACGTCTCCTAAAATAGAAGGTTCTGCAATAAGGAGTTGTCCTTTTTGAAGTTTTTCTGAAATCATAATGGAAGATTTTTATTTAAAAGTACAAATAATAACACTATTATCTAGTTTTATTTCAAAAAAAAATCACGCTAATAGCGTGATTTTATATTGAATTGGAAACTTGACTAGTTTACTGAACCTTCTAATTCAGCTCCAGCTTTAAATTTCACTACATTTTTAGCAGCAATTTTAATAGTTTTTCCAGTTTGAGGGTTTCTACCATCTCTTGCAGCTCTGTTAGAAACTGACCAAGATCCGAAACCTACTAAAGAAACTCTTCCACCTTTTTTCAAAGTTGATCCTACGTTTCCTAAAAATGACTCTAAAGCTAATTTAGCAGCAGCTTTTGTAATTCCTGCATCTGCAGCAATAGCATCGATTAATTCTGATTTGTTCATAATAATAGTTATTAATTGTTGGTTAAACATTGTTGTTAATCAAAACAAATTTAGTAGAAAATACAGAGTACACAAGTTGTTCATGCCATTTTAGCTAATTTTGTTGATAACTCTAGTGTTTTGTTAATAAAAGGCTGTTTTTTGATCGCTTTTTTGTCTGAATTTTCAATGTTTGTCGTGCTTTACAACGCTTTTGCATAGCTAGAAAACGTCATTCCGTTTAATAATTCGGCTGTATTCATTCTCTTTTTACCTGGAAATTGCAAACTTGTTATTTCTAAAAAACCTCCTAAGACAGCAATTCGTAACTCTTTCTTGGTGGTTAGCACTTTTCCAATTATTTCAGAATGTGTCTCTAATTGTAATTTAGCATCATAAATCTTAACGCTCCATTCTGTTTCACCGTCTTTAATAGTGCACCAGGCACTAGGATAAGGAGAAAGCCCTCTAATAAGGTTGTAGATCTCCATTCCAGATTTTGAAAAATCTATTTTACAATTATCTTTATTTAGTTTGTAAGCTGTTTTATCTTCACTAGAATCATTTTGTATAGTGGTGGTCGCTTCTCCTTTTTCTATTACTGCTAAAGTTTCCGTTACGGCCTCACATCCTAAATTCATTAATCTGTCGTGAAGTGCTCCTGCATTTTCAGCAAAAGCAATAGGGGTTTCTTTGCTTAGAATAATGGCGCCAGTATCTATTTTATCATCTATAAAAAAAGTAGTAACCCCAGTTTTGGTTTCGCCATTAATTATTGCCCAATTAATAGGGGCCGCTCCGCGATAATCCGGCAAGAGGGAAGCGTGAAGATTGAACGTGCCCAACTTAGGCATTTTCCAAACTACTTCGGGCAACATTCTAAAAGCAACAACCACTTGTAAATTGGCATTTAAACTTTTTAATTCTTCTAAAAAATGTTCGTCTTTTAAATTGGTAGGCTGCAATAAATGCAATTGGTGTTCTAAAGCATATTCCTTTACTGCCGAATATTTTATTTTTTGTCCGCGACCTGCTGGTTTATCAGCAGCAGTGATAACTCCAACCACTTCGTAATTGTTTTTTAGAATGGAATCTAAAATACCCACGGCAAATTCGGGCGTACCCATAAAAACGATTCTTAATTTTTCCATAGTTGTTGTAAGGAATTGCAAGGCACTCGGCAAAGCAATTATAATATTATTTTTTTATCGAATATAAATTATTGGCGTGCACGATAATGGTATCGTTTTCCAATAAATTTTGAAGCACAAAGATAACATCGTCTTTTGGATATTTGGATAATTTTTGAATATCTCTAGAATTCAATTCCTGAATTTTTAGAAGTCTGATAATTTTTTCGGCAAGGACTACAAAATCGGTTTTCTTTTTGTTTTTAGATATACAGTAGGAGCAAATACCACAATCTTCAGTAACCACTTCTCCGAAATATTCCAAAAGCAACTTGCTTTTACATTTAGTATCTTCCTTAATATAATGTAGAACCGACTTTAATTGACTAGTTTTGAGTTGGTTTTGTGCTTCTAGATATTTAGAAACTCTGTTTATAGTTCTGTCGTCTTCTCGAACCTCATTAAAAGTAATGGAAGAATCATTGTTCTTGGCGTGCAACTCAATAATTCCTTTTTCATTTAATTTGTGAAGAATTGCTAAAACTTGATTTTCTTCGGCATTGGATTTTTTAGCAATTAAAGAAAGGTTTAACACCGATTGCGATTCGTAAACTCCGGGATTGGTTCGCAAAATGGTAAGAATTACTTCTTCGTCTTGCGGATTTAAACTGATGTACCGCATTACTTCTTTAGAAGGAATACAAAACTGTAGCGTAATTTTTTCTGAAAATTCTTGCGATAGGGTAAGAATTCCTTGTCGGTCTAGAAACTGTAACGCATTGTAAACTTTTAAAACAGAGAAAGAATATTTAGTACAAAAATGGTTGATGTTAAAACTGAATTTCTCATCCATTCCTTCGCCATATGCAATTTGAAAATAATTGCAAAGCTTGATAAAGACCAAATTTAAAAAGGCCTTATCGGATAGGATGCTTAAAAATTGTGCTTCTACATGTATCACATCCGAAGGATTGGTGAGTAAAACTGCGAATGCTTTTTCGCCATTTCTACCTGCTCGACCCGCTTCTTGGTAGTAGTTTTCCAGATTTGGAGGAATGTGTAAATGGATTACCGTTTTCACATTGGCTTTGTCAATTCCCATTCCGAAGGCGTTGGTAGCAACAATAATTTGCACTTTTTCGTCCATCCAAAGTTGCATTTGTTTTTCTTTTTCTTTGGAAGAAAGGCCTCCGTGGTAATAGGTAGCAGTATATCCGAGAGATTGCAATTGGTTCGCAGTTTCGGAACAGGCTTTTCTGTTATTTACATAAATTATAGAAGGCTGCGGATTTTTCTTTAGAATTTGCTCCATCAAGTGGAGTTTATCTTCTACATTAAAAACCATATAGGCTAAATTTTCTCTTGCAAAAGACTTGGTAAAAATCTGTGGATTATTCATTTGCAATTGCACCAAAATATCTTCTTGTACTCTTTTGGTTGCCGATGCTGTTAAAGCCAAAAACGGAACTTTAGGAAAGTACTCTTTTAGTTTTACAATTTTTAAATAAGCAGGTCTAAAGTCATGTCCCCATTGGGATACACAATGCGCTTCGTCAATAGTAATAAGATTTATAGGTAGGTTTTTGATGCGTTCCAAAACCCAGTCGCTTTGCAGTCGTTCGGGAGAAAGATATAAAAATTTGTAATTTCCGTATTGGCAATTGTCTAAAAGGTCAATTATTTCGTCGGACGCAATGCCACCAGTAAGTGCGATGGCTTTAATTCCTTTGCTTTGTAGGTTTTGCACTTGGTCTTTCATAAGGGCAACCAAGGGCGAAATTACGAGGCAAATTCCTTCCATTAGCATTGCAGGAACTTGAAAACAAACCGATTTTCCACCACCAGTGGGCATTAATCCAAAGGTGTCTTTTCCGGCTAGAACGGCTGCAATGATTTCTTCTTGCGGTGTTCTAAACGCATCGTGTTTCCAGTATTGTTGTAGAATAACTAACGGATTGGACATTTTTTTCAATTACAAATTAAAAATTACGAAGCAATGATGTCGTAAAAGTAATGAAAATGATGTTATAATTGATTTACAATGTAATGAATGCGTTCTTCTACGGTTCCTTTAGGCACTTCAATTAAGTTGTAGTCGTATTTTTCGTAAGTTTCGGTAAGGTGGTTGTAGATGAGTTTGGCTTGTTCAAAATTCTCGTAACGCTCGTCGTCGCTAATATAAATTTCTTCCCAAGGAGGAAGCAAGAATATCTTTGTGTAAGTATGTTCGCGGCAAGCACGATCAAAAAATGCAGGATAACTATCGCCAATGTAGTGCATATAGGCCAAAACATCGGGAATTCCTCGGTCTAGAAAGACAATGTTGTGTGGTTCTGCAACCGCATTGTGGAATTGTTTTTTTCTGCCTTCTAATAGTAGTTCACTGAAAAGCAACGGATTCTCCAGAAACAATTGTTCAATTCCTTGTTTTTTGGCTTCCATAGTTACCTCTCGAGAAATCTCGGGATAGCAGCAATATCCTTTGGCTAGCAAGCCGTCAATGATTGTTGTTTTTCCTGTTCCGGGACCGCCAATAATAACTACAATTTCTTTCTTCAAAATTTTTGGAAATAAGGGGCAAATTTATCGATTTGTTTTTAGATAATTGGAATTGTTTTAGGATTTTATTTTCCGTTAAATATAAATACCAGTTTGTTCTTTAATTTAAGGCTTTCTTAAAATAATACCCGTAATGGATTTAAATGTTAGCCTTTTAGAGCATTAATTATCCATAAAAATTAAAGTAGGATGAAAAAAAAATTGACTTAGTATTGTAAATACACATTTGAAGACTGCAAATAAATTTTACTTTGAAGTTATTCTTTTGTATAGTCAACTAAAATAATTTATTTTTTCTTAGACATTGGATAACTCTCGGAAGTAATTTTACCCTTTACTTTGCCAGAAATAATAGCAACCAAATTATGATTTTTCATTAGTTTGTATTGAATTTTTTGAGGATAATCCTGCTTAGGATTTTCAAAAACCAATAAACTATCTTGGTCATTAGTCATTTGAAACGGAATAGAAGTGTCGTTGTTCTCCCCTTTAATTGTAGCGGTATATATAAGATGTTCGCCATCTTGCATCAATTCAATTTGTTCGTTATGAACAGTATCTTTTTCGTTTTGAATATAATACGATTGCCCAGTAAAAGTGCTATCGTCTTTGCTAGTCCAAATTTCTTTTAAGGTTCCTAAACTATCCGACTTTTCCCATTCTCCAAGCAGCCAAGCGGCTTTTTGCAATTCGTCGTATTTTTTTATCAATTTGCCCTTTGCGTCGTATTTATTACAAGATATTACTAAGGATATGGCAACTATTGCTAAAGAGAATGCGATTTTTTTCATGTCAAGAAATTTAATACTACAATACTATGAAAAATCTGCCAACCGAACACTGTTAACTGAACACTTTTTTTATTACTTTTGCACTCCAATAAAAGAATACAAAATGTTAGATAGACTTCAATATGTAAAACAACGTTTCGACGAAATTTCGGATTTGATTATTCAACCCGATGTTATCTCCGATCAAAAACGTTATGTTCAACTGAATCAAGAATATAAGGGAATGAAAAACCTTATGGAGAAACGTGAGGAATATGTTACTCTAGATGCAAATATTATAGAAGCCAACGAAATTCTTGCCGATGGTAGCGATGCCGAAATGGTGGAAATGGCCAAAATGCAATTGGAAGAAGCCAAAGAACGTTTGCCAGAATTGGAAGAAGAGATAAAATTTCTTTTGATTCCGAAAGATCCTGAAGATGCTAAGAATGTTATGGTCGAAATTCGTGCTGGTACCGGTGGCGATGAGGCTTCCATATTTGCAGGTGATTTATATAGAATGTACACTAAATATTGTGAAACAAAAGGATGGAAAACTTCTGTAGTTGATATGAATGAAGGAACATCGGGTGGATTTAAAGAGGTAATCTTTGAGGTGTCTGGTGAAGATGTTTATGGTACTTTAAAATTTGAAGCAGGTGTACACCGAGTGCAACGTGTTCCCCAAACCGAAACACAAGGACGTGTGCATACTTCGGCAGCAACCGTTATGGTATTGCCAGAAGCAGAAGAGTTTGACGTTCAAATTGACATGAACGATGTTCGTGTGGATTTTTTCTGTTCGTCAGGTCCTGGTGGGCAATCGGTAAATACTACCAAATCAGCAGTGCGTTTGACCCACATTCCAACAGGATTAGTAGCGCAATGCCAAGATCAAAAATCACAACATAAAAATAAAGATAAAGCGTTTACCGTTTTGCGTTCCCGTTTATACGAACAAGAATTAGCCAAAAAACAAGCAGAAGATGCCGTTACCCGTACTTCTCAAGTAAGTTCTGGTGACCGTTCGGCAAAAATTAGAACCTACAATTATTCCCAAGGACGCGTTACAGACCATAGAGTAGGACTAGACGTTTTTGATATGGACGGTGTTATGAATGGAAAAATCCAGAAGTTTGTAGACGAACTTCAGTTGGTAAACAACATGGAAAAATTGAAAGAAAGCGAAGTTTTATAGAAAGAGATAATAGAATATAGATAAAAGAATAAAGATGCCATACTAGTTTTAGTTTGGCATTTTTTTTGAAATTTTATAAAAAAAATCCGCAAAAATCTGCGTAATCATCGGGCAAAAAAATAGATGCTCTTTTTATCAGACATATTCAGATAAAATTCCTGTAATTTAGTAAACATAATAATTTGTGTAAATTCGTGAAATTCGTATCCAACCTTTAATAAATTAGATTTCTAAGTGTCTTTTGTGGTTAACAAACTTTAAACTAACTTTGCCCAACAACGAACTACAAACAATAAACTACCAACAATTTTGACTACTACACAACTTATAGAACAAATTCAAATCAAAAAATCCTTTCTATGTATTGGGTTGGATGTTGATTTAACAAAAATCCCCCAGCATTTACTGGAACTCGAAGACCCAATTTTTGAATTCAATAAAGCCCTAATTGATGCCACCCATGATTTATGTGTTTCCTACAAACCCAACATGGCCTTTTATGAAGCCTATGGAATTAAAGGCTGGCAATCTCTTGAAAAAACGATAAATTATCTTAACGAAAAATATCCTGAAATCTTTACTATTGCCGATGCTAAACGTGGTGATATCGGAAACACATCTACTAGGTATGCCAAAGCATTTCTAGAGGATTTGAATTTTGATTCGATAACTGTTGCGCCTTATATGGGAAAAGATTCCGTAGAACCTTTTTTGGCTTTTGAAAACAAACATGCAATTATGTTGGCACTGACTTCTAACGAAGGTGCTTTTGATTTTCAAACCAAAAATGTTGACGGAAAAGAACTCTATAAAGGAGTAATTGAAACATCTAAATCTTGGAAAAACTCCAAAAATCTAATGTATGTAGTAGGAGCCACCAAAGCAGAATATTTTACAGAAATCAGAAAAATAATTCCAGATAGTTTCTTATTAGTTCCCGGAGTTGGAGCACAAGGAGGAAGCCTGCAAGAAGTTTGTAAATACGGAATGAGCAAGAATGTAGGCTTGTTAATCAATTCTTCTCGAGGTATTATTTATGCTTCCAATGGAAAAGATTTTGCAGAAAAAGCAAGAGAAGAAGCCTTGAAAATGCAATTGGAAATGAAGGAAATTATGAATACCCTTTGATAGCCTACACTCTATACAACAACGAAAACTCTAAGGAATGGGTGACTTTTGTGCATGGCGCAGGAGGAAGTTCGTCTATATGGTTCAAGCAAATACGGGAGTTTCAGAAGCATTTTAATGTGTTGTTATTGGATTTACGAGGTCACGGAAATTCCAACGAACTGATAAAAAAAGCATTCCAACAAAAATATACCTTCCAATCTATTGCCGAAGATGTTTTGGAAGTTTTAGATCATTTAAAAATAAAAACCTCTCATTTTATAGGGATATCCTTAGGCACTATCGTTAT
This sequence comes from Flavobacteriaceae bacterium, assembly GCA_947446865.1. GTDB lineage: Bacteria > Bacteroidota > Bacteroidia > Flavobacteriales > Flavobacteriaceae > Flavobacterium. Next base: position 54,931 of record CANFHX010000015.1, read on the forward strand.
TCGTCAATTGGCAGAAGTGCATCCCAAAAGAGTAAAAAGCATGATTATGGGTGGTGCCATTTTAAAAATGAATTTCCGTTCCCAAATCTTAATGAAGTTAGGAAATATTTTTAAATATGTATTGCCGTATTTGGTGTTGTACAAGTTTTTCGCTTTTGTAATTATGCCCAATAAAAACCACAAACAATCCCGATTATTATTCATAAACGAAGCCAAAAAACTCTACCAAAAGGAGTTTATTCGTTGGTTCAAACTCACTGCTGAAATCAATCCGGTGCTAAAATGGTTCCGCCAACAGGAATTAAACATCCCAACCTTTTATGTAATGGGTCAAGAAGATTATATGTTTTTACCTTCCGTTAGAAAAGTCGTAGAGAAACATTTTAAATCCTCTACATTATTTGTAGTAGAAAACTGTGGTCATGTGGTTAATGTAGAACAACCCACTATTTTTAACCAAGAAGTTATTGCTTTTATTCAGCAAAATTAATTTTTGAGACAAAAATTGCCAATGCTAAACAAACATTGGCAATTTTATTAACTTAACTAAACCAAACAAAATTATAAATCCTCATTTATAACACTGCAAATGTCCGTTCTTTTCCTGATAGCAATGTTAAGAGAATGTTATTCTTATGTGATTGATTTTTAATTTTTTACAAATTATTTTCTGTCCAATAATCCAAATACACTTTGCAATAAAGGGGAAGTTCTTGATTTTAAATCGGTTCTAATATTTTTTTCTTCTACAGCAATCATTTTGAAAACCCCTTCCATAGATTTATTGGTAACATAGTCTGTAATATCTGGGTTGACTTTGGTTACAAATGGGATGTTGTTGTATTTGCTAATTAGGGTACTCCAAATTACATCAGCACCAACTTTCCCTATAGACTGTTGCACTACAGGACTAAATTTAGCATACAAATCTTTGTTAGTTGTTCCCTGAAGATATACTGTTGCTGCATTTTCATTTCCAAGAAGTATCGATTTAGCATCGGTGATATTCATGTTTTTTATTGCAGAAACAAAAATAGGAGTGGCTTCTTTAACCGCATCTTCGGCAGCCCTATTCATGGCTGTAATTCCTTGGTCGGCCAAATTTCCCATACCTAATTTTCGTAAAGTACTTTCCACTTTTTGCAATTCGGCAGGCATAATTATCTTGACCGCTTCATTTTTCAAAAAACCATCCACAGCCGTTAATTTAGAAACTTCTTTGGTAATTCCGTTGTTCAATGCTTCTTTCAGACCAGCCGAAATATCAATAGGATTAGTAAGTCCAGAGGTAGTTGGGATAACTTTGGGTAACGTAATTTTAGGTTTTGGAATAGTAATTTTCTTTGGAATACTTTTCAATTGCGCCATTCCAATCATTGGAACTATCAGTAGTAAATAGAATATTTTTTTCATCTTTTTTGGTTTTATTTTAAATGCTAAAGCAAATATAATGCCCCAATATTAAAATAGTATTAAAATTAATCTAAATGTAGTTTTACTAAGCAAAGATTTAGAAGAATTAAAAGGGTATAAAATTATTAAATTCGTAAATTGCGCTCTCAAATTCGAATAAAAATTACCAATGGAACCACAAACGCCCTATATTCCTAAAAATAAAGTAAGAATTGTTACCGCTGCATCTCTTTTTGACGGTCACGATGCTGCCATAAACATCATGCGTAGAATTATTCAGTCTACTGGTGTTGAAGTCATACATCTTGGTCACGATAGAAGTGTGGAAGAAGTTGTAAATACTGCCATTCAAGAAGATGCAAATGCCATTGCAATGACTTCCTATCAAGGTGGGCATAATGAGTATTTCAAATACATGTACGATTTGCTTAAAGAAAAAGGAGCAGGACACATCAAGATATTTGGTGGTGGTGGAGGTGTAATTCTTCCTACAGAAATTGCAGAACTTCAAGCCTACGGAATCGAGCGAATTTACTCGCCAGACGATGGACGTGCTATGGGTTTGCAAGGAATGATTAACGATTTGGTGCAACGTTCCGATTACCCTATTGGGGATGTTTTGAAAGACGAATTGGCACACATTGAAGATAAAAATCCAACTGCGATTGCACGATTAATTTCTGCAGCAGAGAATTTTCCGGAAATAGCGAAACCCGCATTTGATAAAATTCATAAGAAAAATGAAACCAATAAAACTCCAGTTCTTGGAATTACAGGAACAGGTGGTGCTGGTAAATCTTCTTTGGTAGACGAATTGGTGCGACGTTTTTTAATTGATTTCCCAGAGAAAACTATCGGATTGATTTCCGTAGATCCATCCAAAAGAAAAACTGGTGGTGCTTTGCTTGGCGATAGAATTCGTATGAATGCCATCAATAATCCTCGAGTTTATATGCGTTCTTTGGCAACAAGACAATCCAATTTGGCTTTGTCAAAATATGTGAATGAAGCCATCGAAGTTTTAAAAGCAGCAAAATACGATATTATTATTCTAGAAACTTCAGGAATTGGTCAAAGTGATACCGAAATCATGGACCATTCCGATGTTTCGTTATACGTAATGACACCCGAATTTGGTGCGGCAACCCAATTGGAAAAAATCGATATGTTGGATTTTGCCGATTTAGTAGCTTTAAATAAATTTGACAAACGAGGTGCTTTAGATGCCATTCGGGATGTTAAAAAACAATACCAACGCAATCATAATCTATGGGATGAAAATGTAGATAGCATGCCAATTTTTGGAACTATCGCGTCGCAATTCAATGACCCTGGAATGAATACGCTCTACAAATCTATTATGGATAAAATTGTAGAGAAAACGAGAGCCGATTTGAAATCGACGTTTGAAATTACTCGTGAAATGAGTGAGAAAATTTTCGTAATTCCGCCACACAGAACCCGTTATTTATCTGAAATTGCAGAGAATAATAGAAAATACGACGAGACAGCACTTTCACAAGTGGAAGTCGCTCAAAAATTATTCGGGATTTTTAAAACGATAGAATCTGTTGCTGACAAACAAGTTTCTATTGTGAAAGCAGGAATTGACCACAATCTTGTCATTCCGCAGGAATCTCAACAATTTATGAGTTTGCTTGTTGCCGAATTCGACCGAGTAAAAATGAACCTTGACCCTTACAATTGGGAAGTAATTTTAACTTGGGAAGAAAAAGTAAATAAATACAAAAACCCATTTTATAGTTTTAAAGTTCGGGATAAAGAAATTAAAATTGCTACTCATACCGAAAGTTTATCGCATTCTCAAATTCCGAAAATTTCCTTACCAAAATACCAAGCTTGGGGCGATATTTTAAAATGGAATTTACAAGAAAATGTTCCTGGAGAATTTCCTTTTGCTTCTGGATTGTATCCGTTCAAGCGGGAAGGGGAAGATCCAAGCCGAATGTTTGCTGGTGAAGGTGGCCCTGAACGAACCAACAAACGTTTTCATTATGTAAGTGCTGGTTTGCCTGCCAAACGACTTTCTACGGCATTTGATAGTGTAACTCTTTACGGAAATGACCCACACATTCGCCCTGATATTTATGGAAAAATAGGTAATGCAGGAGTTTCTATTTGTTGTTTGGATGATGCTAAAAAGTTGTATTCTGGTTTCGATTTGAGTCATCCAATGACATCGGTTTCGATGACAATAAATGGTCCGGCACCAATGTTGCTTGGATTTTTTATGAATGCTGCCATCGATCAAAATTGTGAAAAATATATTGTTGAAAATAGCCTTCAAGTAGAAGTAGAAGAAAAAATCAACGAAATTTATAAGAAAAAAGGAACTGCAAGACCAAAATACCAAGGCGATTTACCCGAAGGAAACAATGGTTTAGGTTTGATGCTTTTGGGAGTTACTGGAGATCTAGTGTTGCCTTTGGAAGTCTATAACGACATCAAAATAAAAACCTTAGCACAAGTTCGTGGTACGGTTCAAGCGGATATTTTGAAAGAAGATCAAGCGCAAAATACTTGTATTTTTTCTACCGAATTTGCCTTGCGATTGATGGGTGACGTACAAGAATATTTCATTAAAGAAAATGTGCGTAACTTTTATTCGGTTTCAATTTCTGGATATCATATAGCCGAAGCAGGTGCGAATCCTATTTCGCAATTGGCATTTACACTTTCTAATGGTTTCACTTACGTGGAATATTATTTAAGTCGCGGAATGAACATCAATGATTTCGGACCTAATTTATCGTTCTTCTTCTCCAATGGAGTAGATCCAGAATATGCTGTAATTGGTCGTGTAGCTCGTAAAATTTGGGCGAAAGCCATGAAAAATAAATACGGAGCCAACGAAAGAGCCCAAATGTTGAAATACCATATTCAAACCTCTGGTCGTTCTTTACACGCACAAGAAATTGATTTTAATGATATTCGTACCACGTTACAAGCATTATATGCCATTTACGATAATTGTAATTCATTGCATACCAATGCTTATGATGAAGCAATTACTACGCCAACCGAAGAATCGGTTCGTAGAGCAATGGCAATTCAGTTGATTATCAATAAAGAATTAGGTTTAGCGAAAAACGAAAATCCTATTCAAGGTTCGTTCATCATTGAAGAATTAACCGATTTAGTTGAGAATGCTGTATTGCTAGAATTCGACCGAATCACAGAACGTGGCGGAGTTCTTGGTGCTATGGAAACGATGTACCAACGATCAAAAATTCAAGAAGAAAGTTTGTATTACGAAACCTTGAAACACACGGGTGAATTTCCAATTATTGGAGTGAATACCTTCTTGAGTTCCAAAGGTTCACCAACGGTAATTCCGGCAGAAGTGATTCGTGCCACGGAAGAGGAAAAACAATATCAAATTGATATGTTGACCAATTTACAAAAAACAAGTGCCGAGAAAGTAGCCGAACAAATAGAATTATTACAAACGGCAGCCATCAAAAATGAAAATCTTTTTGAATTATTAATGGAGGCCACCAAAGTTTGTTCGTTAGGACAAATAACCAATGCGTTGTTTGAAGTTGGCGGTCAATATAGACGTAATATGTAAGCAGAGAACCAAAATAGTTGCAAAATATTTTGTGTGAATCGCTTATCCCGATTTTTATCGGGATCTTGGAGATTATAAAATAGAGAATCGAGCAAACCTCAAAAATTTAATTATTTTTGAGGTTTATTATATTTACAATGAACCCAACAATAAAAACTTTCCCAGCGACTAAATTCATAGGTAAAAATCTTTCGTTTACTTATGCCGATTATCGTGCTTTTGAATTGTGGAGCAGTTTTATGCCTCGCAGAAAAGAGATTTTAAATTCTATTGGTACGGATTTATACAATATTCAAATCAATCCAGAAAATTTCGATTTTAGTCCCAATACACCTTTTGTGAAATGGGCTGCGGTTGCGGTTTCAAATTTTGATTTGGTTCCAGAAGGTATGGAAACCTTAGAAATTCAACAAGGACTGTATGCTGTTTTTAATTACAAAGGAAATCAAAGTAATGCGGCAGCATTTTTTAATGCTATTTACACCCAATGGCTGCCTTCTTCGGGATATGAATTAGGAAATCATCCGCAATTTGAAATCCTTGGAGAAAAATACAAGAATAACAATCCAAACTCAGAAGAAGAGATTTGGATACCGATTAAAAACAAAGTGTCTTAATTAATTACTTTTTCAACAAATCGATAAAAGCATCAAAAAGATAGGACGAATCGTGTGGCCCGGGACTTGCTTCTGGATGGTATTGCACTGAGAAACAATCTTTGGATTTCATTTTCATTCCTGCAACTGTATTATCATTGATATGGTAATGCGTTATTTCTAAATCGGGATGGTTTTCAAGTTCTTCTTTGTTTACTGCAAAACCATGGTTTTGGGATGTGATTTCTCCTTTTCCGGTAAGGACATTCATTACGGGATGGTTAATTCCTCGGTGTCCATTAAACATTTTATAGGTAGAAATTCCATTAGCCAAAGCAATAATTTGGTGCCCTAAGCATATTCCGAATAATGGTTTGTTGGAATTTAATATTTCTTTAGCAACCGCTTGCACTCCAGTTAAAGGTTCTGGATCACCAGGACCGTTGGAAAGAAAGTAACCATTAGGGTTAAATGATTGTAATTCTTGAAAAGAAGCGTTGTAAGGGAATATTTTTATATAACAGTCTCTTTGTGCTAAGTTTCGCAATATGTTTCTTTTAATGCCTAAATCTAAGGCTGCAATTTTGTAGGTTGCTGTTTCTTCACCAAAAAAGTAAGGTTCGGTTGTAGAAACTTTGGAAGCAAGTTCCAATCCTTTCATATTAGGAACATTTGCTAGTTGTTTTTTTAATTCTTCGACAGAAGTTCCATCGGTAGATATTACTGCATTTTGTGCTCCGTTATCGCGAATGTAACTTACTAATGCTCGAGTATCGACATCGGAAATACAAACTAAATTTTGTTTTTCAAAATAATCGTACAGGTTGCTTTCGGAATCGGGACGGGAATGATTGAAACTGAAATTTTTACAAACTAATCCAGAAATTTTAATTGCATCGGATTCTACTTCGTTGGTATTTACACCGTAATTTCCAATGTGTGGATTGGTGGCAACCATTATTTGTCCAAAGTAAGAAGGGTCGGTGAATATTTCTTGGTAACCGGTCATACCTGTATTGAAACAAACTTCGCCAAAAGTTGTTCCTGAAATTCCTATGGATTTTCCGTGAAAGATGGTTCCGTCTGCTAGTAGAAGTATGGCTTGTGGTCGTGTTGTATATTTCATTGTAGTAGTTAGTTGTTGTGGTGCAAATTTAGGATTTTCGATTTAATTTTCTAAGGTTCTTATGGAAACTTTACAAATATTCCTCTGTCTTTGTTTCTAGCCCCGATTGAAGCAGGTATCCTTTATTGTTTTCCTTTAAAACAATAAAGATACTGCGTAAAGCGGGAACGATGCTTACTGATAAAGCTTGGTGTTTCGCTTCTAAAAATAAAAAAAAGGATAAACTCGAAAGTTTATCCTTTATATTTATGAAATTGAATTCATTGTTATTCTGCTGTTTCGGTAGTTTCTTCTGCAGAAGCTTCAGGAGCTGAAGTTTCAGTTGCAGGAGCGGTTTCAGTTTCCGATTTTTTAGCTTTTCCACCACGACGGCTTTTAGCTTTTTTCTCTTCTTTTTTACCACCGTTGTAAATTTCATTAAAATCTACTAGTTCGATCATTGCCATATCCGCATTATCACCTAAACGATTTCCAACTTTGATGATACGTGTGTATCCACCTGGACGATCTCCTACTTTAGCTGCTACTTCTCTGAAAAGTTCAGTAACACCATATTTATTACGTAGGTAAGCGAAAACTATACGACGATTGTGTGTAGTATCTTCTTTTGATTTTGTTATAAGCGGCTCAACGAATTGTTTAAGTGCTTTTGCTTTTGCAACAGTTGTATTAATACGTTTGTGCTCAATAAGAGAACAAGCCATATTAGCTAACATAGATTTTCTATGTCCTGTCTGTCTGCTTAAGTGATTGAATTTTTTTCCGTGTCTCATTTTTTAAATGCTATTTAACTTGAATA
>CANFHX010000016.1 GCA_947446865.1 Flavobacteriaceae bacterium
TATACTATGGGGCATTAATCCAAATTTCTCTGGGCTATTCCCCTGTAAAAGGTAGATTGCATACGCGTTACGCACCCGTGCGCCGGTCTCTATATCCGAAGACATATACCCCTCGACTTGCATGTGTTAAGCCTGCCGCTAGCGTTCATCCTGAGCCAGGATCAAACTCTTCATCGTATATTTTAATATTGTACGATAATACTCTAGCTTGTTCAAATCTCTCGATTTGCTTACTCTCTTTTTTATTTGTTCTGATTTACATCAGAACGGCTGTCAATTCAATATGTCTAGGAACGTGTCTTATTTTTTTCGCCTCTCTTTCGGTTAGCGGGTGCAAAAGTACATCTTTTTTCTTAACTGGCAAGTAAATCGAAAAAAAAATTCTTTTTCTTTTTTATCGCTCAATTCTATCAAAATCTCAATCGTTTTGCGGAGTGCAAAGGTAAAACCTTTATTTGTTTCTCACAAATCTTTTTTTGCTTTTTTTAGTATTGTAATCTCAGTTAACAAAGAACGTCTGCCTTAATGCGGGTGCAAAAGTACCATTCTTTTTCACTCTCACAAGCCTTTTCTTTCCCTTTTTGAAAAGTATTTTTTAATGCTCTGGTTTTGTGAACGTTGTTGAAGAAAGTTTTTTTTCTTTTGTCAAGTAATCAAGGGAATTGTGGGTCTCTATGGGGTGCTTTTTTTTTAAACCACATAGACTTCATAGGTTTTTTAGGCGCTTCGCTTGATGGAAGAGTACAGTTGTACTCGTTGCTTATTGATGTTTTAGGAAATCACCTATTTTAAAACATTGTATAATTAATTATAATGGATGATCTTTTTAAACCTAACAGGTTTTGGAAACCTGTTAGGATAAATAATAGTCTATATATAATGTAGATGGTTTTGAAAATGAAGTTTCCTTTTTACGGGTTATTTAAAAGGGTTCCTATTATTGTAGAACCTACTTTTTTATGCCTAACAGGTTTTGGAAACCTGTTAGGATAGGATCTATATATAATGAAGGTTGTTTTGAAAAATGAATTTCATACCACATGCTGGAATAATAGCCCTGATTGAGCCGGTAGCTCTCGTGGAGGAACGGAACGAGACTAAAGGCGAAAGCAGGAATGACGTTTACCGAAAATGCCAAATGTTTCGCTCCTGAAAAAAATTAGGCATAAAAAAAGTCCAGCGATTGCTAGACTTGATTTATTTGTTTGAAAAATACTACAATAATGCGTCGATAGCATCGGTGTAGGTCTTTTTGGGAGCAACGCCCACTTGACGACCAACTACTTCTCCGTTTTGGAAAATCAACACGGTAGGAATGTTTCTAACGCCATATTTTGCAGCAAATTCTTGGTTTGCATCTACGTCCACTTTTCCTACAACTGCTTTTCCTTCGTATTCTCCATGAATTTCGTCGATAACTGGTCCAACCATTCTACATGGTCCGCACCAAGCTGCCCAAAAATCTACTACTACTGGTTTGTCTGATTTTAATACTACTTCGTCAAAAGTAGCATCTGTTATTGCTAATGCCATATATTTTTTTGTTTAAAGTTTAACTTGTTTCCAATTGCAAATGTAGATAATTATTTAGTTACCCAAATGTAACTTGTATTACTTTTAGCTATTTTTTAATTGATTTAATTGATTAATTGAGTTTAAAGTTAACTTGGATTTGGTCTAATTCGGTTAATAGTTCTTTGGTTATTTTTACTTTTAGCTTGCGACTTGGCATTTCTAAAGTGGTTATTCTTCTAACTTGATCGACTGCTATTACTTCATTTTCAACTAATTCTTCTTCATCTATTGTATCATTAACATCGAGATTTTCAATGTCAATTTCTTCTTCGTTGTTTATAATTAAAACGGGTTGCGTTGGTTTAATAACTTCTTGTGGTTTTTCAATAATTTCGGTTTCTATCACTTCAAAACTTACCAGATTATCACCAGCATTGGCTTTAAAAACTTCGTTTAATTTTTGAATTAAATTAGGACGCAAATCTTGAATATTCAATTGAATGGAAAGTTTTTTAGCAAACGTTGGCAACACATCGGCTAGTAATTTTGCATCTTGAAAATTAATTTGAGGATCGGATTTTTTACCGGTTTCCCGATTTACCCATCCGTCTTTTACATGAATTTTGAAATATATAAATTGGTTGTTCACTAAGAAATGACGAAATTTTAAATACTCTTCATTGAAAATTCTGAAATCGTGACTTTCATCGTATCCTTCTAGCGTGAACATTGCCCAGTCTTTTCCGTTTTTTCCGGTGCGGTATTGCACGTTGGTTACAATACCTCCGAAGGTAAGCGTTTTGCCAACCAATGTTTCTAGACTTTTTAGATGCGCCAAACGAACGTTGCAGAAATACTTCATTTCATGTCGGTAATCGTCAAGCGGATGCCCCGAAATGTATATTCCAACTACTTCTTTTTCTTTGGCTAATTTTTCCATGGTACTCCAATCTTCGCAAGGAGGCACTATAGGTTCGGCAATTTGCACTTCACTGGCTTCACCAAACAAACTCACTTGGGAAGAATTTTCGTTTTCTTGAAATTTCGATCCATAGCGGATGGCTTTCTCTAAAAAGGTAATTCCCTCACCTTCAATATGAAAATATTGCGCACGATGGGTGTTGTCAAAACAATCGAAACCACCAGCATAAGCAAGACTCTCGAAGGCTTTTTTATTAGCTGCACGCAAATCGATTTTTTTAGCCAAATCGAAAATAGATTTATACGGAGCGTCTTTTCTATTTTGTACAATGGTATCTACGGCATTGGCACCAACTCCTTTTACAGCACCGATTCCAAATCGAACGGCATAGTTATCATTTACAGTAAATTTATAAAACGATTCGTTTACATCGGGCCCAAGAACGGTTAATCCCATGCGTTTGCATTCTTCCATAAAGAAGGAAACTTGCTTGATATCGTTCATGTTGTTCGACAACACCGCAGCCATATATTCGGCTGGATAGTTGGCTTTTAGATAAGCGGTTTGATAGGCAATCCAAGCGTAGCATGTGGAATGCGATTTATTAAAGGCGTATTCTGCAAATGCTTCCCAGTCTTTCCAGATTTTTTCTAATTTATCGGCAGCATGGCCTTTGGCTTCGGCTTGCGAAATAAATTTGGGTTTCATTTTATCGAGAACGTCCCGTTGTTTTTTACCCATTGCCTTACGCAAAACGTCGGCATCTCCCTTAGAAAAATCGGCTAGTTTTTGCGACAAAAGCATCACCTGTTCTTGGTAAACGGTAATTCCGTAGGTGTCTTTAAGTAATTCTTCACAGGCGTCGATATCGTAAACGATTTCTTCTTCGCCATTTTTTCGTTTAATAAAACTAGGGATATAGGCAATTGGTCCTGGACGATAAAGCGCATTCATGGCAATCAAATCTGGAAAGACCGTAGGCTTCAATTCCTTCATGTATTTTTGCATTCCGGGACTTTCGTATTGGAAAATACCTACTGTTTCTCCGCGTTGGAAAAGTTCGTAGGTTTTTAAATCATCAATAGGAAACTCATCGGGATTGATGTCTTTACCGGTTCTATATTTTACTAATTTTACGGTGTCTTTTATCAAAGTTAGGGTCTTCAAACCCAAGAAGTCCATCTTTAATAATCCGGCACTTTCAACTACCGAGTTATCAAATTGGGTAACATATAAATCAGAATCTTTGGCGGTTGCCACCGGAACGAAATTGGTAATATCGTCTGGAGTGATGATAACCCCACAAGCGTGAATACCCGTATTTCTTAAATTTCCTTCTAGAATTTGAGCTTGTTGGATGGTTTCTCCTCCCAAATCGGAAGCCTTACCAAGGGCAATTAACTCTTTTACTTTATCAAAATCTTCTGGGCGAAGTGCTTTTTTAAGGCTCGCATCGTCCATAGAAAATATCTTGGCCAAATTTAAATTCAACGGAATTAACTTGGCAATTTTATCGGCTTCAAATAATGGCAAATCCAATACACGAGCGGTGTCCCGAACCGAAGATTTGGCTGCCATGGTTCCGTAAGTGATAATTTGAGCTACTTGTTTGGAGCCGTATTTTTGGATTACATAATCCATGACTTTACTTCTTCCTTCGTCATCAAAATCGATATCAATATCGGGAAGGGAAACCCTGTCTGGATTTAGGAATCTCTCAAAAAGCAAATTGTATAAAAGTGGGTCAATGTTGGTGATACCGAGGCAATAGGCTACTACTGAACCTGCTGCAGAACCCCGCCCTGGTCCTACAGAAACATCCATTTTACGAGCTTCCGCAATGAAATCTTGTACAATTAAAAAGTAACCTGGATAACCCGAATTTTGAATCGTTAACAATTCGAAATCAATACGCTCTTGGATTTCTGTTGTGATTTCTTTGTACCTTCTTTTGGCTCCTTCAAAAGTTAAATAATGAAGGAATTTATTTTCTCCACGTTTTCCTGCATCGGCAACATCTTCTGCAACAAGGAATTCTTCGGGGATATCAAATTTTGGTAAAAGAACTTCTCGTGCCAAATTGAAAATTTCGATTTTATCTACAATTTCGGTGATGTTAGAAATGGCTTCGGGCAAATCAGAGAAAAGTTTTTTCATCTCTTCACTCGACTTGAAATAATATTCTTGGTTTGGCAATCCAAAACGGTAGCCACGACCACGACCTATAGGCGTAGATTGTTTTTCGCCATCGCGAACGCAAAGCAAAATATCGTGTGCGTTGGCATCTTTTTTATTGATGTAAAACGAATTGTTTGTCGCAACTGTTTTTACATTATGTTTTCTTGCTAATGTTATTAAGGAAGAATTTACTCGGTTTTCATCTTCTTGATTGTGGCGCGTTAACTCGATATAAAAATCGGAGCCAAATTGTTCTTTCCACCAAAGCAGAGCGTCTTCGGCTTGATTTTCACCAAGATTTAATACTTTATTTGGCACTTCACCATACAAACTTCCCGAAAGGACAATAATATCTTCTTTGTATTTTTGTAAGATTTCTCTGTCAATTCTTGGCACATAATAAAAACCATCGGTATAAGCAATGGAAGACATTTTGGCTAGATTATGGTAGCCTTTTTTATTTTTGGCTAACAAAACTATTTGGTAGCCGTTGTCTTTTCTAGTTTTATCTTTGTGGTTATCGCATACAAAAAACTCACAGCCTACAATAGGCTTGATGATGGTTTCGGTTGGAGTTTCACCAGCTTCAATGGCAGCTTTGTTTTTGGTTTCCGCATTCTTATTATGGTATAATATATCTCGCACAAAGTGAAAGACCCCCATCATATTTCCAATATCGGTCATTGCCACCGCTGGCATTTTATTTTGAACCGCAGCGGCTACTAAATCTTTAACAGAAACGGTAGATTGTAATACAGAAAATTGTGTGTGGTTATGCAAATGAACAAAATCGGTATCGATTAGGATTTGCTTATTTTCGGAAAGGGTTTCTTTGGAAAGAGGCACATTTCCTTTATCTCCAAATTGCTGACGAATTTTATCGGAAGCTTCTTTAAGATTGCTATGTTGCAAACCAATTAACGGAATGGACCTTGGGTTTTTCAGTTGAAAATCTTCGAAGAATTCTTGTTCGACTTCAAGTTCGGTTTTGGTGAAAACTTCGGTTCGAATTAATTCTAAGAAGCAACGGGTGGTTGCCTCCACATCGGCAGTGGCGTTGTGCGCTTCTGCAAATGGTTGGCTAAAAAGGTATTGGTGTAATTCGGTAAGAGTTGGTAATTTGAACTTTCCTCCTCTTCCTCCAGGTAGTTTTAATAAGGATGCGGTAACTTCGGTACAGGTATCCAGAATTGGCATGGAAGACATTGGCGATTGGATTCCCATTCGATAGAATTCGCAACCCATAATATTGACATCAAAACCTAAATTTTGACCTACAATAAACTTGGCTTTGGATAGAGCAGTATTGAATTTATCCAACATTTCTCTCAACGTAACACCTTGTTGTTGGGCCAATTCGGTAGAAATTCCGTGGATTCGTTCGGCATCGTACGGAATATTAAAACCTTCTGGTTGTATCAAATAATCTTGATGCTCCAGAAGGTTTCCCATTTCGTCGTGCAACTGCCATGCAATTTGGACGCATCTCGGCCAGTTGTCGGTGTCGGAAATTGGTGCTGCCCATTTTTTAGGAAGTCCGGTGGTTTCGGTGTCGAATATTAAATACATACTTTATAAATTGCCAAATTGAAAAATGCAAAATTCCAATTTTTACCACTTAAAATTGGCATTTGAAATTTGTATATTGAGAATTATCAAAAGTACATTTTAAGGACCGAATTGTCAATTTTAGTTATTAACAAAAATAAAAATGGCTGACTTTATAGTCAACCATTTTAGTATTCTTTACTTATTTCGGTAGAGCGAAATCAATCAATCGATTTTACAACTGCTTTTTCTGCTTCTTTTCGGGTTCCATCAAAACCATCCACTCCGGAAACGGTGGTGTATTTAAGCACGTATCTTTTTCCTGGATTGATTCTTTGGTAAACACTTTGACACATTAAAGTTGCTTCGTGAAAACCACAAAGAATAAGTTTTAATTTACCTGGATAAATATTGACATCGCCAATAGCATAAATTCCAGGAATATTGGTTTGGTAGTCTAAAGCATTATTAACTTTGATCGCATTTTTTTCAATCTCTAGTCCCCAATTGGCAATTGCTCCCAATTTTGGCGTAAGCCCAAAAAGAGGAATGAAATAATCAGTTTCTAAAACTTGTTGTACGCCTTCATTTTCTAAAACGATACTTTCAATATGGTTGTTTCCTTGTACTGCAACCACTTCTGCTGGAGTAATCAAGTTAATTTTTCCTAGTTTTTTTAATTCTTGTACTTTCTCTACTGAATCTAAAGCACCACGAAATTCATTTCTTCGGTGTACCAAAGTCACTTCGGAAGCAACATTGGAAAGAAAAACACTCCAATCTAAAGCAGAATCTCCGCCTCCAGCAATTACTACTCGTTTATTGCGGAACAATTCGGGGTCTTTTACAAAATACTCCACTCCTTTTTCTTCGTAAAAAGAAATGTTTTCTAATTGTGGTTTTCTAGGTTCAAATGTTCCTAAACCTCCTGCAATAGCGATTGCTTTGGCATGGTGCTTGGTTCCTTTATTAGTGGTAACGATGAACGTTCCATCTTCTAAAGTGTGAATAGTTTCTGCAGTTTCCGCTAGGGTAAAACCTGGTTGAAATTGCTTGATTTGTTCCATTAAATTGGTTACCAAATCCCCTGCTAATACTTCGGGGTAACCCGGAATATCAAAGATTGGCTTTTTGGGATATAATTCGGACAATTGCCCTCCTGGTTGCGGAAGCGCATCAATAATATGGCATTTTAATTGTAGTAATCCTGCTTCAAAGACAGCGAAAAGTCCGGTTGGACCAGCCCCTATAATAAGTATATCGGTTTCAATCATTTTTCAAAGTTTAAAAGTCGCAAAGGAACAAAGTTGCATAGTTTATTAATATGATTTTTATCATACCTATTAACTAAGCAATGTTCTCAACGGTTTCTATTTGTGGTGCATATTTTTTAATTGTAGTTTCTACCCCTGCTTTTAAAGACATTTGGTTCACACTACAACTGGTACAAGCACCTTGCAAACGTACTTTTACGTGTTTTTCATCTTCTATCGAAATCAAACTAATATCGCCACCATCGGAATTCAAAAAAGGTCGGATTTCCTCAAGTGCTTTTTCGATATTTAAAGTCAACTCTTCGTGTGTCATAATTTAGATTATTTAGATTTTTAGACTTCTAGAAGTCTAAGTGGTCTATTTTTTTACTGCAGAACATCCTGCCATTGTGGTTATTTTTATTGCTTCGGTTGGCGCAAGATTTTCATTGCGGTTTACCGTTTCTTGTACTACATTTCTTGCAATTTCTTCAAAAACTTTCTCTAATGGAGAAGCCGTTTGCAATGCTGCTGGACGACCGTAGTCTCCTGCTTCGCGAATGCTTTGCACTAACGGAACTTCACCCAAGAATGGAACTTGTAAATCTTCTGCAAGATTTTTAGCACCTTCTTTTCCGAAGATGTAATATTTATTTTCTGGCAATTCTTCTGGTGTGAAGTATGCCATGTTTTCTATAATTCCTAAAACAGGAACGTTAATACTCTCTGACATGAACATGGAAATTCCTTTTCTAGCATCTGCCAAAGCTACTGCCTGTGGAGTACTCACAATTACAGCACCCGTAATTGGCATGGATTGCATGATAGATAAATGAATGTCACCAGTTCCTGGAGGTAAATCGATTAACATAAAGTCAAGGTCTCCCCAATCGGCATCAAAAATCATTTGGTTTAATGCTTTGGCGGCCATTGGTCCTCTCCAAATTACGGCTTGACTTGGGGAAGTGAAGAATCCTATTGAAAGTATTTTTATTTCGTAACTTTCTATAGGTTTCATTTTCGATTTGCCATCGACTTCTATAGAAATTGGTTTTTCGTTTTCAACATCAAACATGATTGGCATGCTTGGTCCGTAAATATCAGCATCAAGAACTCCAACTTTGAAACCCATTTTAGCCAAGGATACGGCTAAATTGGCGGTAATGGTGGATTTTCCAACACCACCTTTACCAGAAGCAACCGCAATAACATTGCTAATTCCTGGAATAGATTTACCTTTAATTTCGTTTGGATTTTCTTTGGCTTCTACTTTAATATTCACTTTTACCACTGCATCGGCAGAAAATTTCTCGTGAATTAATTTTTTAATATCGTCTTCTGCCCTTTTTTTAATGTGCATTGCCGGAGTAGAAAGCACTAAATCAACCACAACCTCATCACCAAAAGTGATTACATTTTTCACCGCACCACTTTCTACCATATTCTTTCCTTCGCCAGCAATAGTAATGGTTTCTAATGCTTTTAGGATTTCTTTTCTATCTAGTTTCATTTTTTTGTTTATCGTTTGTTGTTTATGGTTTAGACACCATAATTTATTTAAACTGAATATGAATTGCAAAGATAGTAAGAAGTTTAAAAGTAAAAGGGTTTAGGAGTTTAAAGTTTTCTTAGGATGGGAAGAAGAGTTTTTTAGAATTTTTTAAAGGTATATGAAAAAAGTACTAAAAAAAATTAGACTTAATTTTAAAATTTACGAAATTTGATTAACAAATAAATGTAATTATGGGATTAACTATTCATTATAATGGGAGTTTAAAAAGAGCAACCGATTTAAAATTACTAATTGAGGAAGTAAAAGATATCGCAAAAGTCAACCGTTGGGACTATTTGGTTTTTGAAGACACCTTTGAAAATAACTTGTTTTCTAAAATCATTGACAACAAAAAGATATTTGGCATAAAAGTAACTCCTAAAAATTGCGAACCTTTTTGTTTTACATTTTTATCTAATGGAAAAATGAGTGGCGTTTTAAATTTTAAAATAATGCAAATGGATCCAAATATCAAAGAAGATTTGATTTATGCGGTCTCTACAAAAACACAATATTCTGGATATGATACCCATAAAAAATTGATTTTGCTTTTAGATCACATAAGCGCAAAATATTTAACTGATTTTGAGTGTATAGATGAAGGAGAATATTGGCAAACTAGGGATGAAGAAGTATTGATTGAAAATTTCAATAGATACACTAGTCTTATAGATAATTTTGCTAGTGCGACAGAAATGATTCCACAAAAAAAAGGAGAAAATACAGTAGATTATTTAATTAGAATGGCTGAAATTACTACTAAAAACAATGACATAAAAGTGGAAAAAGACAAAGAAAATGAGTTGCCAAAATTAAGTATTGAGCAAGAAAATGAGTTCAAAAGAATGAAACTATCATTGGAACATGATGCCATTTTTCCTGACAATTTGAATTCCAACATACCTCCAGAAATTGAAAGTCAATTTTTAGATAACATCATGAATTTTGAAAATATGTATGAAAATGAAAAGCAAATTTCGGTATTTGATAAAATTGGAAAACCAGAATTTGTAATTGCTGAATTATTAAATGAAGAAGAGTTAAATATTGAATTAGAACGTTTGGAAACCCTTTTGAATAATCATAATTTAACTTTAGATGTTATTTGTGATTATGAAAATGAAGAGCGTCTAATTTATACATTTATCACTGAAGAACTTTTTAAACATGAAATTGATGATTTAAATTTACCTGGAATGGTAACTCATTTTACTTATGAAGAGTTTCATCCGAATGATGAATATGATATTGAATTTGCTTGTACTGATTTTATTGAAATGTTTCTAAACACAAAGGATAAAATGTATTTAGAGTATCATTCTAAAGACGCATTAAATCATGTTGCACTCAATAATTTCAGAAATTTGTTTAAAAAATTTAAAATAAAGTATTACAAATTTGAAACAATAAAAATTGAAGAACATAAAGCAAAGGCTACATTTAATATTGATTTTTGGGGTAAAATAAAAGGAACAGAAACAAAAATATACTATTCAGGCGACGGAGAAATAACGTTCAAACATGAATATGGTTATTGGTATATTCAAGATGTTACTTTGCCTGTAATGGATTAATCTCAGGTTCCCAAAAAACCTTCTCAAAATCCAAAATTTGATTATCTACAATTTGAATTCCTTCGTTTTCTGGAAGTTGTTGCATCAGTAAAAAATTATCTCTTATTAAAAACAAAGTTTAGAAGTTGTGAGGTATATTCTTTGAATTTTTTATCGGAAGAAACCAAAATGAGATTCTCGGTTATGGCTTGTGAGATAATGGCATGATCAAAAGGATCGTTATGAGCAGAAGCGATTTTTAGTTTGGATAGTGTTTTGGAGTGCTCTTTGTTAAAAGGAATAATTTTGATATTGAAGTCTTTTTCAATAGAAGTATATAAATCGGTAGCGGTTTTGTAATTTTTGGAATGAATTTTTTTAATTCTATACAATTGCAACAATTCAAGAACCGAAATGGAACTTGTATATAATTGATTATTGTAATCGTCTACTATTTGCTTAATATCATTAGAAATATTGTCTAATTCAGATAAAAGCAAAAAAACCAAAATATTTGTATCTAATAAATAGCGAGACATAATTACTTTAAAACTGCTCTCATATCTATTATTTTTCCTGTCCCTTTATTAGCCAATGCGGCAAGCCATGTTTTAGACATTTTTTTAGCGGGGTCCTTTTCTGCTTTTTTTGTAGTTGTTTTTGTTGTAGTTTTCATAATACACTCATTTAAATACAAATATAAAAAAAATAATTTATAAAATATACTGTTTTTCTATCTCAGGTTCCCAAAAAACCTTCTCAAAATCTACAATTTGATTGTCAACAATTTGGATCCCTTCATTTTCTAGAAGTTGTTGCATTAGGTTTGTTCCATCAAAATGTATTTTTCCGGTAAGCAATCCTTTTCTGTTCACCACTCTGTGGGCGGGAACATCTTCTCTATTATGGGAAGCATTCATTGCCCAACCCACCATTCTTGCAGAGCGTTCCGTACCTAACGCTTTAGCAATTGCACCATAAGAAGTTACTCGGCCTTCGGGAATTTGTTTGGCAATGGCGTACACTCTTTCAAAGAAATTTTCTTCCATTAAAAGTAGTATTTCAAGAGATTAAATAAGGTGAATAATGCAACTATTCCGGTAATAGTTCCAATCATTTTATTCATATTATTGATAAAATAATCGGTTTTGGATTTCATTTTATTAAAGAAGACCACATACAAATAAAAGATAGTACTAGATCCTAAAACTGCACCCAACACAAAACTAGATTCTGGCATAGTTTCAAAAGCAAACACACCATAAGATGCCATGGTCATGCTAATAAGTACATAATACGGTATCGGAAAAAAATTAATTGCCGAAACAAACATACCCACAAAGAATCGGTTTCGCTTACTTTTAACTACAGCATGCTCTTCGGGACTAATGTTCGGTTTTTTGGCAAATTTCAAAAAATATATGGTTAATACCATAAAAATTATAAGACCTATCTCGCGAAGTAAAATAACCACTTCATTATGCAGATTAATATATTGAGCAAAAAATACCGAAATGTATGTTTGAAAAAATATAATCAATAAGGCACCTAAAACAAAGACCATTGCTCTTTTTTTACCGTCAACAAGGCTTACCTTGGCTGCTGTCATATTGATTAATCCTGGTGGAATAACCCCTACAACTGCTGCTAAATACCCAAATAAAAACGGAAGAACTATCGTCATTTATTTTATTTTAAAACGAATATACGTAATTGCTTTATTAATTTCTAAATATTGTTTTTCATAAAATGTTTGAATACCTGTTACTTCGCTAGGCGAACCTTCATTTTTATATACATTATGATTGGCATACAAAACTTCGTGCCCTTCGCCATGCAACAATCCTAAGGTGTAACCGTGCATGAATTCACTATCGGTTTTTAAATTCACAACACCATCTGGTTTCAAGATTTTTTTATACAATTGCAAAAATTCCGAATTGGTCATACGGTGCTTGGTACGTTTGTATTTTATTTGTGGATCGGGAAAAGTAATCCATATTTCATCGACTTCGCCATCGGCAAAAATATGATTGACTAACTCAATTTGGGTTCTGATAAATGCTACATTGTGCATCCCTTCGTCCACTGCAGTTTTAGCACCACGCCAAAATCGAGCGCCTTTTATATCAATTCCAACGAAATTTTTATCTGGAAAAAGTGCAGCTAAACCAACGGAATATTCTCCTTTTCCACATCCTAATTCTATGATTATTGGATTATCATTTTTAAAGAAATCACTATTCCATTTTCCTAGAAGTGGAAAACTATTGCTAACTACTTCTTCTCTTGTAGGTTGAAAAACATTATCGAATGTTTCGTTTTCCCTAAATCTTTTTAACTTGTTTTTACTTCCCACGGCTAAAATTAATATTTTGGTAAAAATAAGAAAATATTAGTTTATATTTTTTTTTATATATTGCACTGCAAAAATTAATAAAGTCGTACGCCCAATGACAACAAATAATTTACCTACTAACATCCTGGTAGCTCCCTTAAACTGGGGCTTAGGCCACGCAACGCGATGTATTCTTGTTATTAAGGAGCTAGAAAAAAATGGTTTTAATCCGATAATTGCATCCGACGGAGACTCCTTATTATTGTTAAAAAAAGAATTTCCTCATTTAACTGCACTAGAATTACCTTCCTATCGGATTAAATATCCTAAAAATCCTCAACTTTTTAAATGGAAAATAGTACTAAATAGTGCATTAATAGCCAAAGCAATTATTTCGGAAAAAAAATTGGTAAAAAAATGGACTACAGAATATTCACTTAAAGGAATTATTTCCGATAATCGCTTTGGAGTTTATAATGAAAATGTCCCTTCAGTTTATATTACGCACCAATTAAAGGTTATGTCGGGAAATACTACTTGGATTACGAGTAAAATTCATGCCTTTTTTATTAAAAAATTTAAGGAATGCTGGGTGCCTGATGTTATGGGAACTCCGAATTTATCTGGCGAATTGGGTCATTTGAAAAAAACAGATCTTACTATTAAATACATTGGTATTTTAAGCCGGATGAAGAAAGTTATTGTTCCAATTAAATACGAATTAATGGTGCTTCTGTCTGGGCCAGAGCCACAAAGAGGCCTATTAGAAGAAAAGCTTACAAAAAAACTCCAAAACTATACCTATAGAGTAGTCTTTATTAAAGGAAAGGTAGAGGCGGAGCAAAAAATAGAGCAAATTGGCAACGTTACATACTATAATTATATGCAAACGGAACAATTAGAAAAAACTTTTAACGAAAGTGAAATGGTGCTTTCAAGATCTGGTTATACAACGATTATGGATTTGACAAAATTAGAAAAGAAAGCTTATTTTATTCCAACTCCAGGACAATTTGAACAAGAGTATTTAGCAAGCAAATATAAATTTGCGGGAATGATTGCGAGTTCTAGACAACATAAATTTAGATTTGAGCATTTAGGTGCTATGAATTTATATAGAGGTTTTCCAAAAATAAAATCAGAAACCAATTGGAGTGAATTATTCAACCTTTTCCAAAGTGAATGAAAATTCAGATCCTTTACTAAACTCGCTTTCTACATAAATTTTTTCATTGTGCCCTTCAATTATGTGTTTTACAATTGAAAGTCCAAGTCCAGACCCACCTTCGCTTCTTGCTCCACTTTTATCTACTCTAAAGAAACGTTCAAAAAGTCTAGGTATAAATTGTTGTTCAATTCCTTCGCCATTATCTCTAATTCTAACGATGATTTTGTTGTCTACTAAATCTTCAATAGTCACTTCGGTTGTTCCATTTTCTTTTCCGTATTTGATAGAATTTATTATCAAATTAGTAAGTGCCTGTTGTATTTTTTCTTGATCCGCAATAACGTTAATTGCTTTATTGTATTTTCTGTCAAACATTAAAATAATGTTCTTTTTATCTGCGTTCATTTCTAACAAATCAAATACATTCTGAATTAGTTCTACTATATTAAATTCGGAATATTCTAAGTTTAATTGACCCATTTCTAATTTAGAAATCATGTCTAAATCTTCAACAATATATATAAGTCTCTCCACACCTTTTTCGGCTCTTTCTAAATATTTTTTGCGAAGATCTTTGTCTTTCATGGCACCATCTAATAGAGTAGAAAGATAGCCTTGAACGGTAAACAAGGGTGTTTTTAGCTCGTGGGAAACGTTGCCCATAAATTCCCTACGGTATTCTTCACGCACTTTTAGATTTTCAATTTCAATTTTTTTATCGGTAGCAAATTTTTTAACCTCTCTAGTTAACGTTGCCATATCGGTAGTGATGGATTGTGTTCTTAGTGTAGAGGAATCTAAAAGAGATACATCATCATAGATTTTTTTTACCCTTCTATAAATAAAATGCTCCACACGGTATTGCAAAACGAAAAATGAAAAAACAGCAATAGAGAATGCAAAAGCAACAGCAAATTGCCAAGAAAAAGTAGCAAATAAAAACAATAATCCTACAACTAAAGCAGTAGAAAAAAGTGTAATATAGAGGGTAGAAATTACAGCAAAAGTATAAGTCTTCTTAAAGTTTAACGACATTTATATAGTGTATTCTGATTTATATAATGTAAAAATAAGTAAAATATTAAACTTCAAATTTATAGCCAACGCCTTTTATGGTTTTAAAAAAATTATCTCCAATTTTTTCTCGTAATTTTCTAATATGGACATCAATTGTTCGTCCGCCAACAATTACATCATTACCCCATACTTTATCTAGAATTTCTTCTCTTTTAAAAACTTTTCCAGGCTTAGAAGCAAGCAAATAAAACAATTCAAATTCTTTTCTTGGAAGTACAATTTCGCGGCCTTCCATTACTATTTTATATTCTTCGCGGTTTATTAAGATTCCGCCAACATTTAAATTTTCACTTGAAAAAGAATCTTCTTTCAACCTTCTTAAAAGTGCTTTTACTTTACTAACTAACAGTTTAGGCTTGATTGGTTTTGCAATATAATCATCTGCTCCAGCATCAAACCCTGCAACTTGTGAATAATCTTCACTCCTCGCTGTTAAGAACGCAATAATAGTGCTGCTTAATTCCGGGATTTTCCTAATATTTTCGCAAGCTTCCATGCCGTCCATTTCAGGCATCATTACGTCCATAATGATCAGTTGTGGTCGTTCTTTTTTTGCAACTGCAATAGCCTCTCTTCCATTAGAAGCAGTGACAATTATATATCCTTCTTGCTTTAAATTATAACTAACAATTTCAAGAATATCTTGTTCATCATCAACTAATAATATTTTAATTTCTTTTTTTTTCATAAAAGTAGAAAGTTGTTTTGGGGTGCGATTGTAAAGATACTACAAAAGTATAGAATTTATCAACTAGAAAACAATATGATAACATTAAGGTAACGATTTAAAAACAAAAGCATCCCAAATAAAAAATTCAAAGAATTAAAATAACAATTCTTTATTAATCCTATTAAATACTATTGTTGCCAGTTTTTAATTTAACATAAAAATAATGACAAATTAGAAGTAATTTGGCATGTTATTTGAAATAATATTATATCTTTGCTAGGACGAAATGAAACAAATGAAGAAAATTTACTTTTATACCTTATTATTTTTCTTTTGCTTAAGCACATTTAGTGTTGTAGCACAAGAAACAAAACAGCAACCAAAGGTGCAGGACAATACAATTGAGGGCTTAAACTTTTACCCTAATCCTGTTACTAATGGCAAGATATATATATCCTCCAAATCTAATGACGATAAGCAAATTACCATTTTTGATGTTTTAGGAAAAAAAGTTCTTCAAACGCTTTTGACTTCCAAAGAACTAAATGTTGCTTCACTTTCTCCGGGTGTTTATTTTATTAAAATCGAAGAGGGAGAGTCTAGTGCTACTAGAAAATTAATTATCAGATAATTAAAAACTATTCATTAACTATTATTTTACATGGATTTTTTCCATTTGAAAGAAATAGTGATTACCTTTGTTAAATAATTTTATATTAAAAAAAATCATGAAAAAACTTTACATTTTATTATTGTTAGCAGTTGCGTCTGTTTCTTTTGGGCAGACTATATACTCAGAAAACATGGGACTACCTTCTGCCACTACTCTAATCCCTGCTTATGCAACGGGAACTGCACCGGCAACTTTTCAAAATGGCGCTCCAATAGTCTATACTGGAACAGGAGACGTTAGAGTTACTGGAGCTTCTTCTACTTATAACGGAGCTTCTGGTGGAGGAAATGTTTTCCTTACTTCTACAGCAGGTAAATACTTCCAAATAGATGGAATAAATACTTCTGCCTATTCTTCTGCTAATATTCAAATGACTTTTGGTTATTTAACTGCTACTTTCGCAACGGTTCAGGTAATTGTTGAATACAGCACTAATGCTTCTGCAGCTACTCCAACATGGACACCTATTGTTTTTACAAATAATCCTACTGCAGCTTGGACTTTAGTAGCTATTCCTGGAGGAGTACTTCCATCTTCTACTACTTTATCTTTACGTTTTACGCAGCCAACTGTAGCTGGGCAAATTAGATTAGATGATATAAAAGTCTTCAACTACAATCCTTCTTGCACACTAGTTCTAGGTACTCCAACTGGAGTTTGCGATGCTGTAACTTTTGGAATAGATACCTATACAGCTACCATACCTTATACAGGTGGTGGAACTTCAGGATATGTAATAACTCCTTCTTCTGGAACTGTTGGTGGAGACAATCCTAATACAGTTGCTGCTGGTAACATCTTAATTAATGGAGTTGCTGAAGGAACTAACCTTACTGTAAATATTGTTAATGGTGTATGTACTTATTCTGCTACATTAACCGGACCTGTATGTAAACCCGTAAATGCTTTACCTTACAGCGAACCTTTCCCATATGCTAATGGAAGTGCTTTAGGTTCTTCTCAAAAATGGACAAATGTTAATACTGGTGACGATATTTTATCTGCAACAGGAAGTTTAACTTATCCTGGATATGCTTCTAGTGGAAATTCTGTGACTTTTACTGGTGCTGGTATTGATTGTTTCACTCCATTTACAGATACTACTTCTGGAACTATATATTCATCATTTTTAGTAAATGTGACTGATCTTTCTACAATGACCGCTACTGTTCCTTCAACTTATTTCGCTGGGTTAACCAACTCATTACAAAGTTACAAAGGGCGTATATTCATCACTAAGAACGGAACTCAATATCAATTTGGATTAGATGCTGCAAGTACTACTACAAATCTAGACCCAATACTAAGAAATGCTGGAGATGTTGTTTTGGTAATAATGAGTTATGATTTCACTAGTTTAACTTTAAATACTTGGATTAATCCAAACTTAGCGACTTTTAATCCTGCTACTACAACGCCTACTTTATTTCAAGTTTTAACTACTCCGATAGCAGATTTAGGGGGCTTTATGTTGAGACAAGATACAGCAACCACTACTCCAACTATTATTTTTGACGAACTAAGAATTGATACTACAATTGGAGGGTTATTAACTTCCAATCAAGTTAGCGCTATTTCTGGATTAAAAGTATATCCAAATCCGGTTTCTAATGGAACTATGTTTATTGAATCGGATGCCAATGCAGAAAGAACAGTTACTGTTTTTGACGTATTAGGAAAACAAGTTTTAAACACTACAACTTCTACTAATGCAATTAATGTTAGCCAATTAAATACTGGTGTTTACATGGTTCGTATTACAGAAGAAGGAAAAACTGCAACAAAAAAATTAGTTATTAGATAATTAATTAATATATATTTCAAAAGCTCCAATTCACGTTGGAGCTTTTTTATTTTTATTACTTTTGTAAAAATTATTACCTTGATTACCTCACAAGATATTTTCACAATTTCCAATGCAAAGCAATTTGAAAAAATAGCTTTAAAAGTATTTCGTTACCAACACGAAAACAATTCCGTTTACCGTGAATTTTGTGAATTATTAAAGGTAGAAAAAGGTAGGGTGAAAAGTTTACAACAGATACCATTTTTGCCAATCCAGTTTTTCAAGAGTCGTGAAGTAGTTTCTAATTCCGATTCTATTCAAGAGACTTTTACTAGTAGTGGCACAACTGGAATGATTACTAGTAAACATTTAATTACCGATGTAACTCTATACGAAGATAGTTATCGAAATGCTTTTTCTGAATTTTACGGAAACATAGAAGACTATGTAGTTTTAGCATTGCTCCCCTCCTATTTAGAACGCAGTGGTTCCTCTTTAATCTATATGGTTAAAGATTTGATTGAACTTTCTAATAACTCTAATAGCGGCTTTTATTTGAATAATTATGATGAGCTCATTTCAAAATTAATTGAATTGGATTCATTAGGTCAAAATGTTCTTTTAATTGGAGTTACCTATGCTTTATTAGACTTAATTGAAAAACGAAAATTTGAATTAAAAAATACCATTATCATGGAAACTGGTGGTATGAAAGGCAAACGAAAAGAAATCATCCGAGAAGAATTACAGGAACTTCTTTGTAACGGTTTTGGCGTTTCAAGCATTCATTCGGAATATGGCATGACTGAATTATTATCGCAAGCCTACTCATTAGGTAACGGAATATTTGAATGCCCTAACTGGATGAATATCTTAATTCGCGATACCGAAGACCCCTTAACTTATGTTCCTGTCGGGAAAACCGGTGGAATAAACGTTATTGATTTAGCCAATATAAATTCTTGTTCCTTTATTGCTACGCAAGATTTAGGTAAGAAATATCCTAATAATTCCTTCGAAGTGTTAGGAAGGTTTGATAATTCCGACATTCGGGGTTGTAATTTAATGGTGTTATAATTTTACTATTATATTAATAAAAGACATTACCGAACTAGCCCCGATTGAAGTGGAAATCCTGGCATTGCGTTAACGATAAGCAGTATTGGATTGCTTCGTTCCTCGCAATGACAGATTGCAACGAAAAGCGGGAATGACGTTTATTAAAATGCCTATCCTTTCGCTCCTAAAAAAACTTAGAATCTAAGTTCCTTAGAACCTTAATTAGAAGTCACTAATTTATCGGGATTGTAGCCAATATAAGGCATTGCGGTTTCGTTGAAAACAACTCCAAATTCTTCCAACTCTTTTAATATTGGCTCGTAAACTTCTTTGCGAATTGGCAGTTGTACGCCTGGGGTTTTAATGTTTCCGTTTAGGATTTGTAGGGTGGCGATTGCAACGGGAAGGCCCACGGTTTTTGCCATGGCGGTATAGGTTTGGTCGTCGCCAATGCACACCATTTTAGAATCGATTTGGAATTGTTGCCCTTGTATTTCGTAGCCAAATTTATGGTACATGACAATCATGTCTTTGTCTTTTGGTTGCAAAGTCCAACTGTCGTTGAGGATGCGCTCTAAAATTTGTGCTGGAGTTGCATTTTTTAGGCCAACGATTTTATTGGAATTGAATAAATCGAGTTCTAAAAGTTTGTCCCACATGATGTCGTCTTGCTCGATATTTAGAGCCATACGGGTTTTTATTTCTACCGAATCGGTTGGGTGGTAGGGCAAAAAAGAATTGGTAAATTCGCGAAAACTCATGTTTTCGGAGTTTTCCATGGTATAGGTGTCGTCGGTCATGCCGAGTTGCACGAACATGTTCCAAGCCTTAGAAAAACCAACTCTTCGGATGGTGCCACGATAGAGTGTAAGAGCATCGTCTAGACCATAAACGCTGCGGTATTTTAGGGAATCTCTGTTGGCGTAACCTTCAAATTTTCCGTAACCTTCTACCATTAAAAATTCGGTTCTTCTAAATAATTTGGTGTAGGGGATGTATTTATATTTTCCTTCTTGAATAAATTTGGCTGCGCCACCTTGACCTGCAAGGACTACGTTTCTTGGTGCCCAAGTGAATTTGTAGTTCCAAAGATTGTTGTCGCTTTCAGGTGCTACTAGTCCGCCACAAAAAGATTCAAACAGTATTATTTTGCCGCCTTTTTCTCGTATTTCTTCAATTACTTTCATGGCGCTCATGTGGTCGATACCAGGGTCTAGACCAATTTCGTTCATGAAAATTAATCCGTTTTCTTTGGCAGCAGCATCTAATTCTTGCATGGCGTCCGAAACATAAGAAGCGGTAACCATGTGTTTTTTATAAATAATGCAGTCTTTGGCAACTTCAATATGCAAATGTGCCGGAAGCATCGAAATTACAATGTCGGCCTTGGCAATTTCGGTATGTCGTTGCGATTCGTTAGTGATATCTAAAGCAATTGCAGTAGCATTAGGATGGTTATTGGTTTTACGTTGCGCTAGTTCTAACGAAATATCGGCAATGGTAAGGTGCAGATTTTCTTGTGTTGATTTATTTAAAAGGTATTGTATAAGAGAGGATGCTGAACGTCCGGCACCTATGATTAGTATATTTCTCATAATTTGTTTGTAAATGGATTACAAATTTAGGAATTTGTAATGATTTGACACTCTTTTTTGACAAAAACAAAAAACCCACGCAAAATTAGAATGGGCTTTAGTGTTTGTTGGGAGTAGAATTACTCTAAACCTTCTAGATCTTTAATGTCTTCTTTTTTAGATTCTACTTTTTGCTGTTCAAATTTGGTATCTACAGCAACTTTGTCTTTTATTAAAAAGGTTTTTCCTAACACTACTAATGCGCAGATATAGGTAACGATGAAAAGTATCTTGGTGAATTTTCGTTGTGCAACATCGGATTTTTTAAAGGTTAAGAAAATAAAAAGCAATGCCAATCCGATAGGCGCAAGAGCTAGAGTATCTAAGGGTAATACCGAAAAAATAATACTAACTACGGTTAGAACGATGGCAATAATTAATAAAGTTTTTCTCATGATTATATTCCAGATGCTGAAGTTAATGCTAATTGGCCATTGCCTACAGGGATGCTAAATTTCATTAAAACCGGTACTTTTTTAGCATCGGCAGTTAAGTAAATTAGGTTTTTATCTTTCCCTTTTAGGACATCGGTTTTGGCTCCGATAGAAAGTTTATAGCAATTTTTAGAACCTAAATTTCCAGCAGAAACGGTTTCGGTTCCTAATAATTTTACCGATACCGGAATTTGTTTTTCGTCAAAAACTGCAACAAACGATTGCGATTGACCTGTTTTCATTTTGTCAATATCCATTGTTCTTAATTTATACATTAAGGAAACAACGTCTTGTGTGGAACCTCCAACGGTAAAGGTTTTGGTGGTTTCGGGACTGTTTTTTCTTTTAGAAGTACTCGTTACGGAATTACCTTTAAAGGTGTATTTTTCTTTTTTAGTCCAACCACCTTCGTCGATGCTTCGTTTGTATAGGCTAGGTTTCAATGTTATTGGATCTACATACGATTCGTAAGAATCTCTTATTTTAAAGAACTTATCCCATTTTGCATAAGTGGCTAATTCGCAGTTGAGATGCAAATACGAATTTTTGGAGGTGTTCACCATTTCCGTTGAAAGGGTGACTTGGGCTAATTGGGTCATTAGTCCGCTCATGTTATAGGAGCCAACAAATATTAATTTTTCTCCTGAAGGAATTCCAGTAGTATTTTCTGTTTTAAAAGAACAAAAAATCAAAATTAGTGCTAGTGAAAATAACGCTTTTTTCATAATCAATAAATTTAAATGCAAATATAAAAGTTTAAAATTGTTTTATCTAAAAGAAAACATAAAAGTCCTTTCGCAATTGATAGATAACTGATAAATTTGTTAAAAATTATATCCTATCCTAAAATGAATAACAAAATAATTTCTACCGCTGCTTTTTTCGGAATGACCTCTATAGTTTTAGGTGCTTTTGGTGCACATGCCTTGAAACAAGTTTTAACTTCAGATCAATTAATAACTTTTGAAACCGGAGTTAAATACCAAATGTACCACGCTTTGTTTTTGTTATTTTTAGGATTAGACACTCATTTGACTACTAAAGTTAAGAAAATCATATTAGGTTTAACTATTTTAGGTGTCATTTTATTTTCAGGATCTATTTATTTATTGGCTACCGATAGTTTGAACACCTTCAATTTCAGGGTAATAGGTTTTGTAACTCCCATTGGAGGGTTGTTATTAATTAGTGCTTGGAGTATCTTGATGGTGCAGTTTTTAAAGAAAAAAATATAATTTACTTATTAACTACAACGTTGTAATAATAATTTTTTACCTTTGCAGACTAATTACTAATTGCAATACAATACAATTCTATGGACAACTACACTCCAGTTACGAAATCGATTTCGTTAGAAAAATACGGAATCAAAGACCCCAAAGAAATTATTTATAACCCTTCTTTTGAATTTTTATATAAAGAAGAATTAAATCCAAACTTAAAAGGCTATGAGAGAGGTCAATTGACAGAGCTTGGCGCTGTGAATGTTATGACTGGTGAGTTTACTGGTCGTTCTCCAAAAGATAAATATATTGTTAAAGACAGCATTACCGAAAATACGGTTTGGTGGAATTCTGAAAAAGCAGTTAACGATAACAAGCCAATTTCACAAACTACTTGGAATGCTTTAAAAGAAACTACTGCAGCACAACTTTCAGGAAAACGATTATTTGTGGTAGATGCTTTTTGTGGTGCTAATGAAAACAGCCGACTAAAAGTTCGTTTTATTATGGAGGTGGCTTGGCAAGCGCATTTTGTAAAAAATATGTTCATTCGTCCATCCGATGAAGAATTAGAAAATTTTGGAGAACCAGATTTTATTGTAATGAACGGTTCTAAAACTAGTTTTAAAGAATATAAAGATCACGGATTGAATTCGGAAGTATATGTTGCCTTTAATCTTATCGAAAAAATGCAATTAATTGGTGGCACTTGGTATGGTGGGGAGATGAAAAAGGGATTATTCTCTATGATGAATTATTACTTGCCGTTAAAAGGTATGGCTTCTATGCACTGTTCGGCAAATAAAGGAGCTGATGGCGATGTTGCTATTTTCTTCGGATTATCTGGAACAGGAAAAACCACTTTGTCTACCGATCCAAAACGGGAATTAATAGGAGACGACGAACATGGATGGGATAACGATGGCGTATTTAATTTTGAAGGAGGCTGTTATGCTAAAACCATCGATTTAAGTAAAGAAAACGAACCCGATATTTATGGCGCAATTACTAAAGACGCTTTATTAGAAAACGTTACGGTAGATGCCAACGGGAAAATTGATTTCAAAGACGGTTCGGTTACACAAAACACTAGAGTTTCGTATCCAATAAACCACATTCACAATATTGTAAAACCAGTTTCTAAAGCGGGTCATGCTACAAAAGTTATCTTTTTAACTGCAGATGCCTTTGGAGTAATGCCTCCAGTTTCTAAATTAACTCCAGAGCAAACTAAATATTATTTCCTTTCCGGATTTACCGCTAAATTAGCAGGAACCGAAAGAGGAGTAACCCAACCAGAACCAACTTTTTCGGCTTGTTTTGGCAAAGCATTCCTTTCTTTGCACCCAACACAATACGGGCAAGAATTAGTTAAGAAAATGGAAGAGCACCATGCTACTGCCTACATGGTTAACACAGGCTGGAACGGAACCGGAAAGCGTATTTCTATTAAAGACACTCGTGCTATTATTGATGCTATATTAGATGGCTCTATTGAAAAAGCAGCAACTAAAACAATTCCAGTTTTTAATTTTGTGGTTCCAACTGCTTTGCATGATGTAAATCCTGCAATTTTAGACCCAAGAGATACGTATGCAGATGTTGCGGAATGGAATACCAAAGCAACCGATTTAGCAGGGCGATTCATTAAAAACTTCGTTCAATATACTCATAATACTGAAGGTGAAAACCTTGTTCAAGCTGGACCTAAATTATAATACACAAACAAACTATACCTAAACGAAAAGAGTTCGGCAGTAATGTCGAACTTTTTTTTATTAGAAGCGAATGGCTTGCGCATTTTAGAAAAGGCAATTCCCGCTTTTCGTTCCAATCTTAACAACCTTCCAGGTTTATTAAGATTTCCACTGCAATCGGGGCTAGATAGGTTTTGTCTTTTGTGAAATTATCGTTCCGATAAAGCATTAAACGAATAGAGAAATTGCACAATGAATATTAATTTATAAGCAAAAAATCCCAAATTTTTCCGATACTTCGGAGTGAATTTGGGATTTCAATATTTAGAAATTTTTTATTTATTTTCCTTTGTTGGCATCAGCAATATAACGTTCTAACGCCATAGTCATCGATGGTGTTTCTGGTGTTGGAGCAAGAATATCAATTCGTAATCCATGTTCCAAAGCTTCTTTTTGAGTAGTGCTTCCAAAAACTGCAATTCGAGTTTCATTTTGTTTAAAATCTGGGAAGTTTTTAAACAACGATTTAATTCCAGTAGGGCTAAAAAATGCTAAAACATCATAATAAACATTAGCCAAATCTGATAAATCACTCATAACCGTTTTGTAAAAAATAGCTGGAGTCCAATCGATTTTCAAATTGTTTAAGGTGGTTGGTGCATCAGCATTCAACTGGTCGGAAGCTGGTAATAAAAACTTTTCGTCTTTATATTTTTTAAAAAGAGGTGCCATATCAGCAAAATCTTTTAGTCCAACGTAAATCTTACGTTTTCTATAAACTACATATTTCTGTAAATAAAAAGCAATTGCTTCCGATTGGCAAAAATATCTTAAGTCTTCTGGAACTTTATATCGCATTTCCTCAGCAACTTTAAAGAAATGATCCACTGCATTTTTACTAGTTAAAATAATAGCCGTAAAATTATTAAGGTCTATTTTCTGAGCTCTAACATCTTTTGCGCTTACACCTTCTACATGAATAAATGAGCGAAAATCTATTTTCACCTTATGCTTTTGTTGTAAATCAAAATAAGGGGAATTCTCTACTTTTGGCTCTGGTTGTGAAACCAAAATCGTTCTTACTTTCAAGTTTGACATGTTGTGCTCTAGTTTTTTGTAATCAAATAATATATGAAATAATAAGGAGCTATTTCAAGTGCGCAAAGATACAAAATAAAATAAAACAACTTGGATAATATTATATTTTGATAAATTTTTAAAGAAATAAAATAAGTAAGTAAATTTATTGTTAATAAAATAACAATAATAACAAGTATTGCTGAATATGCAATAAAATTAGTATAAAAAAGAATAATAGAAACAGGGAGTAATAATAGTCCTAAATAGGTTCTAAACGTAACTTTTTGTAAATTAAACTGTTCGATAATCTCTTCGATACCAAAAATAGTAGCAATTATTTTTTCAAATAAGAATTTTGAAAGTATGAAAACTGTTAATAAAGTGAATATTCGCACGAACAACACCCAATCTGTTTTAGCTCCCAATCCTAAATGAAAAAATATTAATTGTATAAAAAAGGATAGGGATATTAAATTAACAACGAACAGTAACAAATTGAATCCACTCATTAAATGAGAACTTTCTCTATAAATTTTGGTGTATTTATCAGAAACAATCAACCTAAAGAAATCGTTGAAACGAGATTCAAAAGCTGCCTTAGCAATAGCAATTAAGGCCAATGAAAGCATGAAAACAAGTGTTGCCCAGTCTTTATTTTCTATAACTCTTTGATGTAATTGTTGCGCTATCATTGGCAGCAAAATTACTAAATTTATTTGTTCCTATACTATTATAATTTTATTAAGAGATAGGATAATATAAAATGAGTATTTTTGCATGAACTTTTTTACTGTAAATATGAATTGTGGACTTGTAATCATCCCTACCTATAACGAAATTGAAAATATAGAAAGCATTGTGCGAGCAGTGTTTTCTCTAAATAAACCATTTCATGTTCTTATTGTGGATGATAATTCGCCAGACAAAACAGCAGACAAGGTAAAAGAACTTCAAAAAGAATTTGCAGCTAATTTGTTTTTAGAGCAACGTGAAAAAAAAGCGGGTTTAGGTACTGCTTATGTCCACGGATTTAAATGGGCTCTGGCTCGAAATTATGAATTCGTTTTTGAAATGGATGCCGATTTTTCGCACAACCCTATCGATTTGGAACGGTTGTACGATGCTTGTCATTTTGGAGGTGCCGATCTTGCAATTGGATCTCGATATGTTACAGGAGTAAACGTAGTAAACTGGCCTTTGAGCAGGGTTTTACTTTCTTATTTTGCTTCGGTTTATGTACGAATGATCACAGGAATGAAAATTATGGATGCTACAGCGGGCTTTATTTGCTACAGCAGAAAAGTTCTAGAAAGCATCAATTTAGATAAGATAAAGTTTATTGGATATGCTTTTCAAATTGAAATGAAATACAGAGCATTTTCTAAACATTTCAACATACAAGAAGTACCTGTTATTTTTACCGATAGAACCAAAGGACAATCTAAAATGAGTGGATCCATTATTAAGGAAGCCATATTTGGAGTTTTGACTTTACGCATAAAAAAAATGTTTAATAATCTATAAATAAAATTCGTAAGTTCCTATAACATGGACTTGGAAAGAAGAAAAATAAATCATGAATACCATTTTAATAAAGAATGCGAAGATTGTAAATGAAGGGCGAATTTTTGAAGGTGATGTATTAATTGAAGGCGAATTTATTAAAGAAATTGCTCAAAGTATTAGCCATAAAAGTTCTAATTGCAAAGTTATTGATGCCGAAGGAAATTTTTTAATTCCAGGTGCCATTGATGATCAAGTGCATTTTCGCGAACCAGGATTAACCCACAAAGGCACTATTGCTTCTGAAAGTAGAGCAGCCGTTGCTGGCGGAATCACCTCGTTTATAGAACAACCAAATACGGTACCGAATGCAATTACTCAGGAATTACTGGAACAAAAATACGTAATAGCTTCCCAAAGTTCGTATGCCAATTATTCTTTTATGATGGGTGGAACGAACGATAATTTGGAGGAAATTTTAAAAACCAATCCGAGAAATGTTGCAGGAATAAAATTATTTTTAGGTTCTTCAACTGGAAATATGTTGATGGATAATGAAGAAGCACTAGAAAAAATATTCTCTAGCACTAAAATGCTAATAGCTGTTCATTGTGAAGACGAAGGAACAATAAAAGCGAATCTAGAAAAATATAAAGCTGAATTTGGAGACGATATTCCAGTTACGGTACATCATTTAATTCGAAGTGAAGAGGCTTGTTATATATCTTCTTCCAAAGCTATTGCGCTTGCTAAAAAAACAGGTGCAAGATTGCATGTTTTCCATCTTTCTACTGCCAAAGAAATGGAGCTTTTTTCAAATAAAATTCCGTTGGCCGAAAAACAAATTACCGCTGAAGTTTGCATACACCACCTTTGGTTTACCAATGATGATTATGCTACTAAAGGGAATTTCATCAAATGGAATCCTGCTGTAAAAACTGCTGCTGATAGAGATGCTTTATGGATTGCATTGCTTAATGACACTATTGATGTTATAGCAACCGATCATGCGCCCCATACTTTAGAAGAAAAATCTCAACAATATAGCAGTGCTCCTTCGGGCGGACCATTAGTGCAACATGCTGTTGTAGCACTATTTGAAGCCTACCATCAAGGTAAAATATCAGTAGAAAAAATCGTAGAAAAAATGTGTCATAATCCTGCGATTATTTTTAAGATTGAAAAAAGAGGTTTTATCAAAGAAGGATTTTATGCCGATTTGGCAATTGTAAATCCGTCTAAACCATGGAGCGTTAACAAAGCCAATATTTTGTACCAGTGTGGATGGTCTCCTTTTGAAGGAACTAATTTTAAATCCAGAATATCTCATACTTTTGTAAACGGACAATTAGTTTATGAAAACGCTAAGGTTAAAGAGCTAAAAGCAGCTAAAAGATTGCTTTTTGATAGATAATTTATACTATGAAAAAATTTATTTTACTTTTTACTGTTCTTTTTTTTGGAGCCACTAGTTGCAAAGAAGAAATTATTCCCGAGCCAAAAAATCTTATTGAAAAAGATAAAATGGTAAATATTATATATGATTTGGCTATTCTTGAAGCTGCAAGAACTCAAAATGCTTCGGTTCAGAATTACCCAAAACCAACCGAATTTATTAAAAATAAATATAAAATTGATAGTTTGACTTTTGCTAAAAGCACCCAATATTATGCGTCGGACATTAAAGAATATAAAAAGATGTATGATGAAGTAAAAGACCGACTTATTGCTGCAAATGCTAAGTTAACTGGAGGAAAGGTTATAAAAGCAGTAGAATCCATTCCTGAAAATGGAATTGTGAAATAATTATTTATTAGAATTCGCAATAAACAATCTTCCAGATATATTTTAATTTCTTTTTTTTCTTACTTTTACAATACGTTTAAATTTAAGTAATAATGAAAACTGCAAAAGAAAAACCAAAAAACCTTGCCACCCCAGGTAAACCTATGTTACAAGAAGACTTTGTTTCTTTGATAAAAGAAGCGGAAGCTGGAGAATTCTTAAGTTTAGAAGAATCTGAAAAAAGGTTTAAAGAATGGAGATTGCAAAGAAAGAAGTAGTTACTTCTAAATTTTTCGACACTATTGACATTTTAGACATTTACGAATATGGGGAGTCAACTTTCGGAGAAAAACTTGCAGTTAATTTTATTGATGAAATTTACTCTTACATTGGAAAACTTCAAACCCAATACCTTCTACATCCTGAATGCCGACATTTGGAAACCAAAACCAAGATATATAGAAATATCATCTTAGGTTCCTATCTAATAATTTATAGAATTCGTGCAAATAGAATAGAAGTACTAAGAGCTTTTCACGGAAGCAGATCACCAAGAATAATAAGGCTAGTGAGGAAAGTTAAAATTTAATATTACTTTAACAACGCTACAATTTCCTGCTGAATAGCAACTCCTTTATCCGCTAAATACCATTTTTGCAATTCAATTTTTGCAGCTTCATCCACAACTCCGTGAGCTGCTTTATAATCTACTATCAATTGTTTTGCAGGAATTGGTCTTGGGCCAAAATCACCAACAACCGTTCCTGATTCTTTATCTATAATAATTAATTTTGGAATGGACTTGGTGCCATCGGTTAAAAACAAATTCATCAAATCTTCATTTTCATCTCGAAGGGCAATTCGTAAATCAATTTTATCCGATACTTCAGCCATTTTATTTATAACAGGTAGTACTTGCGCAGCATCTCCACACCAACTTTCGGAAAGAACTAACCAAATAGACTCTTTAGATAAATTTTCTAAAACCAATTTCACATCTGCAACTACTTGCATGGTTTTGTCTAAACGGTGCATACGCGACTCGTTTAGCTTGGTATAATTCACATAATCCAAGGAAAGATTAGCTCCAGAAGTTTGTCCGTCTTGCGCTAATTTGGCAATAAAAGTTCTGTATTCTTGGTAGGATTTGCTATTGAAGATGCTAGTATTTAGTATAGAATTCATGGTGCTTTATTTGTTTCTGAGGCAAATATACAATTACAATAAAATTATAACTGTAAGAAATGTTACATAACTTACTATTTTGCCTGTAAATAAAAAAAGGAAATGTTTATATTTGCATCATAAATTTATAAATACAACACCAAAAGAGATTTATTTTGTAAAATAAAACTTTTTAAAACACCAAAAAACTGCAATGAAATACAAAAGAATTCTTCTGAAATTAAGTGGTGAAGCATTAATGGGCGAAAGACAATACGGAATTGACCCTAAAATTTTATCTGAATACGCAGATGAGATTAAGCAAATTCACGACAAAGGGGTGGAAATTGCAATTGTTATTGGTGGTGGAAATATTTTTAGAGGTGTAGCAGGAGCAAGCAACGGAATGGAC
Source organism: Flavobacteriaceae bacterium (assembly GCA_947446865.1). GTDB lineage: Bacteria > Bacteroidota > Bacteroidia > Flavobacteriales > Flavobacteriaceae > Flavobacterium. The sequence continues at coordinate 30,225 of CANFHX010000016.1, forward strand.
AGAGTGCAAGGCGACTATATGGGAATGTTAGCTACCGTGATTAACGGAATGGCTTTGCAAGGCGCTCTTGAAGATAAAGGAATTCTAACAAGACTGCAAACTGCCTTGAAAATTGAAGCCATTGCAGAACCTTATATTAAAAGAAGAGCAGTACGCCATCTTGAAAAAGGAAGAGTAGTAATTTTTGGAGCTGGAACGGGTAATCCTTATTTCACAACGGATACTGCAGCTGTTTTACGTGGTGTAGAAGTGCATGCTGACGTTATTTTAAAAGGAACTAGAGTAGACGGAGTTTACACTTCCGATCCTGAAAAAGACGCAAGCGCTACCAAATTCGACTATATTTCGTTTGAAGATGTATTGAAAAAAGGATTGAATGTTATGGATACAACCGCATTTACCTTAAGCCAAGAAAATAAATTACCTATCGTAGTTTTTGATATGAATAAAAAAGGAAATCTTTTAAAAATTTGTGAAGGAGAAAACGTAGGGACAGTAGTAAATATTTAGTTAATGGTTTATTGTTTGTTACTCAAACATTAAACTTAATATCAAACATAGAATAAAATGGAAGAAATTGAATTTATAATTGATGGCGCTAAAGAAGCTATGACTGGTTCTGTAGACCACTTAGAAAAATCTTTTTTAAACATTCGTGCGGGAAAAGCATCGCCACAAATGTTAGGAAGTGTTTTTGTTGATTATTATGGGTCACAAACACCTCTTTCTCAAATTGCTAACGTTACCGTGCCAGATGCTAGAACTATTACCATACAGCCGTATGAAAAAAGCATGTTGCACCCAATAGAAAAAGCAATTATGATTGCCAATCTTGGTTTCAACCCAATGAATAATGGGGACATTGTAATTATTAGTGTACCACCATTAACCGAAGAGCGTCGTAAAGACTTGGTAAAACAAGCCAAACAAGAATCGGAAGATGCTAAAATCGGAATTAGAAACCATCGAAAAGATGCTAATTCAGATATTAAAAAATTAGAAAAAGACGGAACTTCGGAAGATTTATGTAAAAAAGCCGAAGAAGATATTCAAAAACTAACCGATGCTTTTATTAAAAAAATTGAAGAGCATTTGGTTCATAAAGAAGCCGAAATCATGAAGGTCTAACTTCGTTAAATCTAAATTAAAATCCGTTCCTTTATGGCACGGATTTTTTTATTACTACATTTACCAGAATTATAATCTTTTATATCAAAACCAAATCCTCTGAATGAAAAATTTTTGGATTTTACTGTCTTTTTTATGTTGTACTTTAGTTTTTTCTCAAAAAACGATGCAAGGTCAAATCATTGATTACGATACCACCGTACCCATAGCTTTTGCAAATATTAACTACAATAACAAAACCTTTAACTCCAATTGGGAAGGAAAATTCAGTATCGAAATTCAAGAAAATTCCAAACCAATATTGTTTTCTTACAAAGGATATTATGATAAAAGTTACTACCAAACCGTTGGTGTGAAATTTCTTTTAATCAAAATGGTTTCTAACAATTCTTTGATAGAAAAAGAAGTGTTTTCGGAAAATCAAGTGAATTCTATTATTAAAAAAGTAATAGAAGGCAAGCCAAAAAATCAGCCAGAAAAAGCACTCACCACTTTTGAATATAAAAATTACGAACATTTATTAGTTTCTGCCAATCCCGATTCTATTTCCGCAAAAATTGATACGGTAATTAAGAAAAGTTTTTTTGGAAGAAAAACAATAAAATTAGATTCCACCAATTTTAAATTTAAACGATTTTCAGAGAAGCAACACATTTACCAAACTGAGAAAGTAAATCTTATTCAGTACAACCACAATGGTACAAAAGAAACCGTTTTAGCCTCTAGAATGGCAGGTTTCAAAAAACCTTTATATGAGTATTTAGGATTGAATCTGGTTACCTATTCGCTTTACGAAAATAAACTAGACATACTTGGTGTTTCTATGCACAATCCTATATCTAACTACGGAAGGAAATTATATGTTTTTAAAATTATTGACACTGTTACCATTCAAGGACGAACGGCTTATCGAATTTACTTTCAACCCAAAAAATTAAATTCTAACAGATTACGAGGCTTACTTTATATCGATGCCGAAAGTAATGCTTTGTGTAAAGCCTTTTTTAGAATTTACGGAATAGCCAATATCAATGCGCTGTATACCTTTAATTATTTGAAAGAAAATGGACTATGGTTTCCCGAAAAAAGGAAAATTATGGTGGTAAAGGGAAACAATGCCGAAGATTTAAACATCCTTGGAAATACTATTAAATTCAATTCTGGATTGGATGGAATTAGTAAAAATGCTTCCGATCAATGTTATTTAAAATTAGAATCTACTCCTTTTGATATTAAAATAAACCGCGAAGTGCTTTTTAAAAATCCTGCTATAAAGATTTCGGTTCCAGAAACTAGTATGTCAAAACCAGATTCCTATTGGGTAAATTTTCAAAAGGATTCTTTAGATATTAGAAAAATTCCAACTTATGTAAGTTTGGATAGTTTATCCGAATCCGTGAAAATTGAACATAAATTATTTCTTGGACGTAAAATTTTTAACGGATATTATCCAGTAAATATTATAGATGTTGATTTAAAATCGATAATAAAATATAATAATTTTGAAGGCTTCCGATTGGGAATTGGTGGTGTAACCAATACTAAACTATCCGAAAAATATAAGATTAGTGGTTATGTAGCATACGCTTTTAAAGACGACAAACTAAAATATAACATCACGCCTTCCTATTTGCTTAATAAAGAAACTAATGCCTGGGTAAGTGCCTCTTACACTAATGATCTCAAGGAAATTGGACAAATTGAATTTGCAACCGAAAGCAAACGTTTCAAAATATACGATCCACGGCCTATAAATATTTCTACATTTTATAATTATAAAACGTTTTCTGCCTTTGTAGAAAGTAAATATTTTGCAAAAACAGATACTTATTTTGCTGTTGCAAAAACAGAAATCAATCCGCTATTTGATTATAAATTTCTTGCGAAAGATCATGAATATACCAATTTCAATACTACTACCTTGCAATTTGCCATTCAATGGAATCCGTTTAGCGAATATATGCAAACCTCCACAGGAAGATTAGAAATTTATAAAAAATATCCTAAAATTTCGTTTCAGTTTACAAAATCTTTCGCCAATATTATGGGTAGTGATTTTGATTTTACTAAAATAGATTTGCGAATTGTACATGAAATTCCGTTTTTATCTGGACAAACCACTTCCTTTACTTTACAGGGAGGGTTGGCGTTGGGCGACGTTCCGTTAACGCATCTTTATAGTATTGCTCCGAATAATTTGAATAAAGATTCCATGCTAAAAAGAATCACTTTTGCAGGTAAAAACAGTTTTGAAACGATGTATTTTAATGAGTTTTTCTCTAGTAAATACATTACTTTTCAAGCCAAACACACTTTCAATAAAGTGAAATTAGCTTATAAAATTAAGCCTTTAATTTCGGTGGTTACTAGAATGGCAATTGGAACTATGGACAAACCACAACAACATGTTGGATTGGAATACAAAACGTTGGAAAAAGGTTTTTTTGAAAGTGGTGTTGAAGCCAACTCCATTTATAAAGGTTTTGGTCTTACTTTTTTCTTTAGATACGGGCCTTATGGATTGCCTAAATTGGAAGACAACTTGGCTTTAAAAATTTCGTATGTATTGGATTTAGGGTTTTAAACTCTTTAGGTTAATTTCACTATCATTTACTGCAAAATAAATACTACCAAGTGAATAATCTCATAATTAAGAGAATTTATCGTTAAAAATTATGAATCAGTATTCTTGAAAATTGAATCATTTTTCTTCTTTAGCTTTTACTTGTAAGAAGAAATCAATATAATCTGTATCTAATATCATTAATATTTTATAAAGGTTACTTATATTAAGATCCGCTTTGCCATTTTCAATTCTCCCGTAATAACTTTGTGATATATTGAGTTCTATAGAGATGTATTCTTGGGTATAGTTTTTCTCAATTCGCATAGAACGCAACGTTTTTAAAACCAACTCTTTCATATTATATAAGTTTTTATAAGTAAAATTTCATTTAACTTATGGATTACTATATTAAGTAGGTTTGTGGATTGTAATAATATAACTATTTTTTTAAATAACCAACTATTTTTAAAACAACTTTATACGAAATAGGTATTATTTAGAACTTATTGGATTAGTACTACTGAAAAAAATAGTTAAAATTTGTAAAACAAAATTATTCATATATTCGTTTTGATAAATTCTAGTGAACGAGGGAATAAAAAAATGATATAGGATGATTTTAGAAAACTTTATTAATTAAAATTTTAGAAATTATGAAAAAAATCAATTTAAAAGACGTGAAAAACAGTCTTAAAAGAGATGAAATGAGAGCTATTTCTGGTGGTTGTGGTAGAAGTAGTACACCAGAATGTGGCGAAGAATGCTCATCAGATTCTTTTTGTTCAGGGAATTCTTCATGCTCGCATTGCCATAGTGGTAAATGTGATTGTTAAATTCAGAAAACCTTAATTAACCGTAAGTATATATATAATATGCTTACGGTTTTTATTATAATTAGTACTTATGCTTAATAAAATATTAATTTCATTTTTTATCAGCTTTAATTTATCAGCTCAAATTAATAATGAGAAGATTGACTATGATAAATATCAAAAAAATCAATTCAAAAATGAATTTGTTCGAGACTCTGTATTTAAGGTTCTTACATTACTAAAAGATGAGATACTTAAAACAGCTCTTGATGAAAAAAGAATAATCATAGAAAAAACAATAGTATTACTACAAACTCAAATTGACGAAACAATTTTAAAAGATATTCAAAATGAGTTTGAATATATTAGAAAGAATCCATCTTATTCCGAGGCTCCAAAACTACTTTTATTTAGAATTAAAAGACGAGAAGGAATAAAACTATATGATGAAATTAATACTTTATATAAAAATTTAGCTATTGAAGTTAAAAAATCTGAAAAAGGAATTGAACTAAATCAGGCATTAATTGAATTTGCAAATAGTAGAATTGGTAGTAATGCACCTCCTTTTTTTTTAAAAGATATTAATAAAAAAATAATTTCTTTAGGTCAATTTGAAAATAAGGGATATGTTCTTATTGATTTTTGGGCAAGTTGGTGTGCTCCTTGTAGACAAGATTTCCCTTTTCTAAAGGAAATGTATTCCAAATATAAAGATAAAGGACTCAATATTATTAGTATATCACGTGATGAAAAAATTGACTCTTGGAAAAATGCTATAGTTAAAGATAATATAGAATTTTGGACTCATATATCAATTAAAGAAAACAATAGTGATATTGAAAAAAAATATTTTGTCAATGCAATTCCTGTCAAAATTTTAATCGATAAAGAGGGAGTTATTATTGGCAGATGGAGAGGTGGAGGAGATGAAAATAAAGAAGAAATTGAAAAAATGTTTATAAAAATCTTTGAAAAATAATAATTTTTTAAATCCAATAAATATATGAGTAATGAATTTAACCACTTTTTCCAATATTTGGAAAAAGAAGAAATATCTATTGATAAGTCAGAATTTTTATTCCAAATACAGTCACATCCAGATTATCCATCATTATTGTCGGTGGCTGATACATTAAACTTTTTAAATATTGAAAACGGCGCTTTAAAAATTATAATGTCTGAAATAGATTTATTGCCTAATAGATTTATTGCTTTATTAAATGAGAAACATCAAGTACCTTTATTGTATTTTCTTGAAAAGAAAAGAGATTGTTTTGTTCAATATAAGGATGGTAACAAAACTATTCTAACGAAAACTGAATTGGAACAACAATGGAATGACGTTGTTTTATTGGTAGAAAAAACAGAAAAAGATAAAAAAAACATAAGAAATAATTACTCATTTATTTTTTCCATTTTATGGTTTTCCTTTTCAATAATTTTATTAATTATTTTCCAGAATAGTTATCAATCAAACTTATTTTTTATTTTTCCAGTTTTTGGAATTGTTTTTTCTGTAGCAGCATTAAAAGATTTATTTGGCACAAAAAGTGAACTATTAAATGATTTTTGTAATATTTCAACTACAACAAGTTGTTCTACTATTATTGGATCAGACAAATGGAAAATATTTAAATATTTGAATTTTAGTGATTTAAGCATTGTTTTTTTTGCTTTTCAGATTATAGGATTATTTTTATTCGTTCTTTTAGGTCAAGCGGGTAGCTTTCTTTTTATTCAGAAAATATTGTCGATTACATCAATTCCAGTTATAATTTTATCAATTTATTTTCAAAAATATATTGAAAATAAATGGTGTCCAATATGTCTAGTGATTATAACTTTAATATTTCTTGAAATAGGATATTTGATAGTTTTTGAAAACGAAAATACTTTATCTAAATGGACTATTCTATTGTGCTTTTTTATTTTTTTTAGTATATATACTATATGGGTACGATTAAAAAAAGTTCTTTTAGATTTAAAGGATTTGAAAGAGTTTCAATTAAAAGGGAATAGGTTTATTCGTAATTATACAATTTTTAAACAAAACTTAATCAAGTCTGAAAAATTTGAATTTCCATACTATTCTGCAATTTTAGGAAATAAGGATAGTCAAACAGAAATAGCAATAATAACAAACCCCTTTTGTGGATATTGTAAAGATGCAGATGGGTTATTAAATAAAATATTGAAAGCTAATAATAATCTTAAAATTAAGATTATTATGAATGTAGACTTAGAAAATGAAGATGAGAAAAAAAGTAAACTATTTAGAAGCCTTTTAGCCATATATCTTGAATCTGGAGTTTTAGAGTTTAATAAAGCATTAACGGAATGGTTTGAACAAAAGGACATTAATATATGGTTAAAGAAGTATGGAACTATTAATAATGTTATGAAAATTGATGAAATTTATTTTAAGCAAAATCAGTGGTGTAAAAGCAATAATTTTCATACAACTCCTTTAATTTTTATTAACGGGTATAAATACCCTAAAATCTATGATAGAGATAATCTTGAGTACTTTATAAATGAACTAATTGAAGATAATTTTTAATTAGAAATGGATTTATGAAAAATGAAAATGAAATAGTACGAATTGCAAAATTATTTAATTTAAAAAATGTGAAAGCAAATAGCATATATGCAAGAAAACCAGCGATACAAATTAAAACTAATATTGATTGATATAGGGTATTAACAACTTAAAATCAACTTATGTCTTTAAGTACTAAAATAATTAAGTCCATTTATAAAAATGAAAATAATTCAAAGTTTTTGGTCTGGTAATCAAACCGAGTTAAATAATTTTTATGGCTGGTATTCTAGTAAACATAACTGGTTGAGTTGGATATTAAGTTGTAATCAATTAGTTAAATATCATAAAGAAGTAGAATTATATACTGATAATTTTGGTTACGAAATATTGATAAAAAGATTAAAATTACCCTATTCAAAAGTTCATGTAATATTAGATGAATTAAATGATTATGATAAAAATTTATGGGCAATAGCAAAAGTAAGGACATTCCAATTACAAAACGAAGCCTTTTTACACGTAGATGGAGATGTGTTTGTTTGGGAATCATTAACTGAAAAGTTTAAAAAGTCAAATTTAGTTACCCAAAATCTTGAAATTACAACCAAATATTACAGGGATAATTGGGACATTATTTATCCGCAGCTTTCATTCTTGCCGAATGAAATGGAAGATTATCATAATGAAAACAGCAATTTAGCTTGTAATATGGGAATAATAGGCGGAAATAATATTGAGTTTTTTAATTTATTCACTGAAAAAAGTATTGAATTTGTGAGTAAAAACAAATTCAATTTTAAAGATACAAACGCTTTGAATTTTAATGTTTTTTTTGAGCAAGTTCTTTTTTATGAAATGGCAAAAGTTTCAAATGAGAAAATAGATTTTTTAATTGATGAAATATCACTAGACAATAATTATCAAGGATTTGGTGAATTTGATAAAGTCCCACAAAAAAAATATTTACATTTATTGGGAGTTTACAAAAGAGATTCTTCTGTATGTAAAGCTATGGAAGTTTATATAATGAAGTATTATCCTGAAAGTTATTCTGTACTTATGAAAATAATTAATGAAGACCGAAAAAATACTACTGAAATAACTTTTTTAAATAAAAATGAAGTTGACAAACTCATTAAAGGATTTGAAGCTGAATTAAAAAATGATATTGTGAAAGTTGATAATTTTCTTCTTAAAAGAGATTTATTTGGTCAAGATTTGCCTTTGAAACTAGATGAACTTTTGCAATCGAATATTAATTTTATAATTGTTAAATTAAATTGCTTTAACTTCAAGACTGAAACTATAGCTGATTTTGAGATTAAATATATTGAAATACAAGAGCAAAATCATGTGAATAGAAAATATGATTTAGATGAGATTGATGAAATAATATTATTTGAATTAAATAAATCTGTTGATTATAATACATTTATAAGAAGAATTAAAGAGTATATAGATGAAGAAGAAAAAGATACATTGAATGAGTTTTTATTTCTTGTAAATCAAAGATTAAGAAATTATCTTATCTTGAGAATTATTGCTATTTACAATTGAAGACATTTCCTAATTATAAACAAACCGAAAGTAAGGACTGCGGTCCAACTTGTTTAAAAATCATTGCCAAGTATTATGGTAAGGTTTTAAATATTCAAACATTACGAACGTTATCGGAAACTACCAGAGAAGGAAGTAATTTATTAACATTATCTGAAGCTGCTGAAAGTATTGGTTTTCGTTCGCTTGGGGTAAAATTAAGTTTAGAAAAATTACAAGAAGCTCCATTACCTTGTGTCTTGCATTGGAATAAAAATCATTATGTGGTTCTTTATGAAGTTGGGAGTAGGAAGTTGGGAGTAGGAAGAAAAAGAGAAGTTTATAAAGTATCCGACCCTGCAATAGGATTAATAGAATATACCCAAGAAGAATTTTTAAAGTTTTGGATAGGTAATAATGCGGATGAAACTACAGAAGAGGGCATTGCTTTATTGCTAGAGCCAACACCAAAATTTACAAGCCCTCTAACCCCCGAAGGGGGAATTGATGATGAGGGTGCTAAAACCTTTGGGTTTGGTCTTTTATTCAAATATATTTTCCCCTATAAATCCTTTGTAATACAGTTAATCATTGGGTTATTAGCTGGTAGTTTATTGCAACTTATATTTCCGTTTCTTACGCAAAGTATTGTGGATGTTGGTATTCAAAATCAAAATATTCAATTTATCTATTTGATTTTATTTGCGCAATTGTGTTTGTTCTTTGGTAAAACGGCATTAGAGATTATTAGAAGTTGGATATTGTTGCATCTTTCTACTCGAATAAATATTTCTTTGATTTCTGATTTCTTTATCAAATTAATGAATTTACCAATTTCATTTTTTGATGTTCGAATGACTGGAGATATTATGCAACGTATTAATGACCACCATCGCATTGAGCGTATTCTTACTACTTCTTCATTAGATGTCTTATTTTCTGTAATAAATATGTTTATCATGGGTAGCATTTTAGCCTATTATAATTTGAAAATATTTGCAGTTTTTTTTATTGGTAGTTTCTTTTATTTTTTATGGATTACGTTATTTTTAAAACGAAGAGAAAAATTAGATTACAAACGTTTTGCTGAAGTAAGCCAAGAGCAAAGCAAAGTGATTGAATTAATTAACGGCATGCAAGAAATAAAATTGCATAATGCCGAAAAACAAAAGCGTTGGGGTTGGGAGTACATTCAGGCACGATTGTTTAAAGTTTCTATGAAAGGATTGGTCTTGGAACAAACTCAAAATATTGGTTCTAACTTTATCAATGAATTAAAGAATATTATTATTATTTTCTTGTCGGCTAAACTTGTAATTGATGGTCAAATCACATTAGGAATGATGATGGCAATTAGTAGTATTGTAGGAAGTTTAAACGGCCCTGTAGTGCAACTCATCAATTTTATTAGAGAGGCTCAAGATGCTAAAATATCCTTAGCACGATTATCTGAAATTCACGAGAAAGAAGACGAAACACAGCAAGAAGCAACTCAAACGCACGATATACCAGAGAATTGTTCTATTGTAATTAAGAATTTATCTTTTAGATATATTGGTTCGGGTGTGAATGTGTTAAAGAATCTAAATTTAACTATCCCTGCCAATAAGATTACTGCAATAGTAGGAACTAGCGGAAGTGGTAAAACGACCTTAATGAAATTGTTGTTGAAGTTCTATGAACCTAATAAAGGGGAGATTATTTTGAAAGGCTCGGATGGGATTGCTTCGTTACCACTCGCAAGGACAGCCCAAAAAACCTGGCGTAATCATGTGGGAGCGGTAATGCAAGAAGGGTATATTTTTAGCGATACTATTGCCAACAACATTGCTATTGGTGTAGATGTGATTAATAAAGAACGGTTGGTTTATGCTAGTGATGTGGCTAATATAAAAGAATTTATTCAGGGGTATCCTTTGGGTTACAACACCAAAATCGGAATGGAAGGTGTTGGAATGAGTACTGGACAAAAACAACGATTATTAATTGCACGTGCTGTATATAAAAATCCTGAAATGCTATTATTTGACGAGGCAACTTCTGCCCTTGATGCGAATAATGAAAAAGAAATTATGGAAAAACTAGATATTTTCTTTAAAAATAAAACGGTTGTTGTTATTGCACATCGTTTAAGTACAGTTATGAATGCCGACCAAATTGTAGTTTTAGAAAAAGGAAAGATTGTAGAAATAGGTAATCATCAAGAATTAGTAACTTTAAAAGGGAGTTATTTTAATTTAGTTAAGAATCAATTACAGTTGGGAAGTTAGAAATTATGGAAGACAAAAACACCTCTTTTGAATTAAGAAGCGAAGAAGTACAAGAAATACTTACTCGGGTTCCACATTGGTTAATCCGTTGGGGGTCTGTGGTGGTATTACTGATTTTAGTTTTGCTTTTTTATGTTTCTTGGTTAGTGAAATACCCCGATATCGTTTCTACTCAAATTGTGATTACAACTGCTATTCCCCCCCAAAAATTAATTGCTAAAACGTCCGGTAAAATTGAAATAATTCTTGTAAAAGATAGAGCAATAGTTTCTGAAAATGAACCATTGGCGGTAATTGAAAATGCGGCAAACTATAAGGATGTTTTAAGGCTTTTACAAACTATTAATGAAATGGAAACCACCCCGCCTTTCAGGCACCCCTCCAAAGGAGGGAAATTTTTGAAGGATTTTCCTTTTGAGAAATTTGCTAATGCGCAACTTGGTGAAATAGAAAGTTCTTATGCTGTTTTTCAAAAAGAATATAGTGCCGAAGAACTTAATTCTAAATTGCAACCGTATAAAGTAGAAGGGACTGCTCAAAGTCAGGAAGCAATTCAATTAAGAGACCGATTGGGTATATTAGAATCGCAAAAAAGTATTAATCAAAATGAAATTGAACTGCAAAAATTGGATTTAGATCGTTATGAAACCTTGTTCAAGAAAGGAATAATAGCTTCCCAAGAAATCGAGAAACATAGATTAACTTATTTGCAAACGGAACGAAGTTACCAAAGTTTATTGAGTTCTATATCGCAATTAAAATCCTCCTTGAATGACTTAAACAAGAATAGTAAGACCACCCAAATTAATGAAAATAAAGAAAATGTAAATTTAGAACGGAATGTTATACAGGCATTTTACCAACTAAAAAAAGCACTTAAAGATTGGGAGTTGAATTATGTTTTGCGGTCTTCTATTAATGGTAAAGTTTCTTATTTACAACTTTGGGCAGAAAACCAAACAGTAAATGCTGGAGATAATGTATTTGCTGTGATTCCATCAAGTGAGAGTAATTATATTGGCAAAATAAAAGCTCCAGCCCAAAATTCTGGTAAAATTAAAATAGGACAAAAAGTAAATATTCGATTGGCAAATTATCCCGATAGAGAATTTGGAATTATCAACGGAACCATAAAAGCAATTTCATTAACGCCCGATAAAGATGGTAATTTACTTATGGATGTTTCGTTGCCCAATGGATTGAAAACTTCCTATAAAAAACAAATTATTTTTCAACAAGAAATGTCAGGCACTGCAGATATTGTAACCCAAGACTTGAGGTTAATAGAACGATTTTTATACCAGTTTAGGGATATTTTTAAAAGAGGATAATCTTATTACGGCTTAATAATCAACACCGAAGGAACCGTACTCAACCAAATGCTTTGGGCATCAACCAATTTTTTCCAACTTTCTAACGAAATTAGCATCAAATCTTGCTTGGCCAAAAAGCCTGCTTTCATTTCTCCTTCAGAGGTAATAGATATTGAATTTGGATAGGTTTTCTCTAGGCTAGAAATAGCATTTTCAATGATAAAATTATTTTTTACCTGATCGTTAATTTCCAAAACAGTAACTTTCGATTCGTTGTTGTAGATTAGTTTTTGAGCATAATCAATTAAAAAAGCATCCTCTATTCCGAATATTGGCACTAATACTTCATTAATTTCGGTTAGTTCTTTATCTACTAATATTCCAATTGGCATTTTGCTTTTAGAAATTAGCAAACGAGTTTTATCATCAAAAGGAGAATTTTCAAAAAGACCTTCTTTACCAGTAAATTTATCTAAAAGCCTTTCTGGATTTATGATTCTAGTAGTAAAACCAAGCACTTTTCCTAAAAGAGAACCTTCAAAAATAGATTTTCCTAATCCTACTAAAACCAAATCAAATTCGCCACGAGTAGCAATATCGGCAATATCACTTTCTATATCTATAGTCGATTTAAAAATGGGTGTTACTTCTTGATTTAAATTCGTTGCTTCCAATAAAATAGGATCAAAAGTTTCTTTTTCATAATCTTTCAAATTATAAGAATGGACTTCGTCACTTAAAGATAAATGCAGTACAGTAACATTGGAATTTTCTTTTTGCTTTCTTACAAAACTATTAGCCAATCGAAGTAGGGACTTCCCTTTTTCGTTAGTTCCGAAGGATATTAATATCTTAAATTTACTGTTGTCTATTGTCGCTTTTGAAAGGAAATCTGCCTTTCTGTTAAAAATAAAATCAATAAGATCTATTGCAGGACCCGTCATAAAAGTAGTAACTAATGCCATAATTACCATCATGGTAAACACTTCTGGCGTTAGTACTTTTAAATCTAAACCAATATTTAATACAATTAATTCCATCAATCCTCGCGTATTCATCAAGGCACCAATGGTTAAACTATCCCTCCAATTTTGTCCTACAAATTTGGCTGCTAAGGCACTTCCGAAAAACTTTCCAACAACTGCTACTAGAATAATTAATCCGGTAATTTGCCATAAATAGAGGTCGTTAATCAATCCTATTTCGGTTCTTAATCCTGTGAAAACAAAGAACAACGGTAGTAATAATATTAAAGCAACGTCTTCTACTTTTTCAATAATAATCTTTCTGATTTTAGTGATGTCTGGCATAATTGCGCCAGTCATAAAAGCACCAAACAAAGCGTGAATTCCTATTATTTCGGTAATGTAAGAGGATATTATTAATGTTACTAAGAAGATAGCCACTACAGGTTTACTCAGGTTTTCTCGAGTTGCAAATAAGTCTCCAATTTTCTTTAGAAATGGTTTTACTACAAATAACATAAGCAAAACATAAAGTAATGCCATGGATATAATATACATAGAACTTGCAAAACTTCCTGCCTTTACAATGGCAATAACTGCAGCAAGAATACACCATGCAGTAATATCATCGGCGGCAGCACAAGTAATAACAATGGCACCTAATTTGGTTTTATGAATTCCTCGTTCTTGCACAATTCTAGCCAAAACAGGAAAGGCCGTGATACTCATTGCAATTCCCATAAACAAAGCAAACGATAGGAAAGGAACGCCCACGGGAGCAAAACGATAGTATACAAAATAGGCTAAACCTATACCTAACGTAAACGGAATTACAATACTTGCATGACTTATAACAATAGCCTCATTGGCTCTGTTTTTTAGAACTTTCAAATCGAGTTCCATTCCGACTACAAACATGAAAAGTATTAAACCTATTTGACTTAAAAACTGTAGATTACCGAGTGAATCTACTGGAAAAAGCATGGCAGAATATTCTGGAAAATACATCCCAACCATAGACGGGCCAAGAAAAATACCAGCAATAATTTCACCAATAACCGACGGCTGTCCAATTTTTCGAAAGATCCATCCAAAAAAACGGGCAACAATTATAATGGTGATTATTTGCAATAATAATATTGCCAAAGGATGCTTTAAATTATGAATTAAGGAAGTCAAAAACTGACCAAATAAGGAATCATTTGACGATTTTGCAACCACACTTCTGCCAATTTCTAAAGATTTTCCTTTAGAAACTATCCAGAACATTAGTGCAGTAAACCCTCCTGTTACCCCTATATAAAACAAAGCATTTTTAATATTTTTCATCGGCAAATATTCAATCCTTTTGGATTCTACAAATATGAGAAAAACAAAACAATATAATTAAGAATTTTTCTATAATTTAACTTAAAAATAATAGGAAAATTACAGAATAAAATTTGGGAAAAGTTTTGCTTTTAGCCCTTTGCAATTAATGCGATTTAATTACCTTTGCTTCCGTTTAAATTTACTAATGAAAAAGAAAATAAAAGCAGGTTTTTGGGAATATATTGCTGGTATTGTGCTCCGTAAGCGTGTAACAATTTTAGTAGTAGTTTTTTTACTTACCGTTTTTCTTGCCTTTCAATGGAAAAATGTAGGAATGACCTACAATGAGGCAAACCTTTTGCCAAAGAACCATCCTGCCAATAAAGATTATACGCAGTTCCTAAACACCTTTGGAGAAGAAGGAAATCTTATTGTTATCGGGATTAAAGACGATGCTTTTTTTACTCCGAAAGCCTTTGCAGCCTGGAATAAAATGATGGTTTCCCTGAAATCGCACAAAGAAATTGAATTGGTAGTTTCTGTTAGTAATTTGAAGAAATTACAGAAAGACACCATCAACGAAAAATTTCAATTAGTTCCGCTTATTAATTCCGCACACGTTAATGATTCCAACTATTTAGCAGGTATAAAAAAACAATTATTTAACGATTTGCCTTTTTACGAAGGTCTCCTTTTTAACAAAAAATCGGGAAGTATTCGTGCGGCTTTGTATATGAATAAAAAGGTGGTGAATTCTCCTATCCGGAAAGAATTCATCCTAAAAGTATTGGTTCCTGCGGTAGATAAATTTGAAAAAGAAACCAAAATTGATTTGAAAGTTTCGGGTATGCCTTACATCCGAACCATCAATACTGAGAACATGAAAGGCGAAATCGGACTTTTTATTGGAGCCGCATTATTCATTACTTCGCTAATATTTTTCTTGTTTTTCCGTTCATTTCGTGCGACTTTTATATCCATCTGTATTCTTATTTTTGGGGTAATGTGGTCTTTCGGGACCTTAGGATTATTCCACTATAAAATTACCATTTTAACGGCTATTATTCCTCCGTTGATTATTGTAATCGGAATAACCAATTGTATTTTTCTGATTAATAAATACCAACAAGAAGTAAAAATTCACGGAAATCAAGCGAAAGCCCTACAACGTGTAATTTCTAAGATTGGTGTTTCTACGTTGATGACCAACATGACTACTGCAATTGGTTTTGCAACTTTCATGATTACAGGAAACGATTTGCTTTATGAATTTGGATTAGTGACTTCTATAAATGTTATCACAGTTTATCTACTCACTTTAGTGGTAGTGCCTATTGTGTATAGTTTTATGTCTATTCCAAAAGAAAAGCATTTACACCATTTGACTAAAACTTACCTTTCCTCCATATTAAATTGGGTGGAAAGTATTGTGCGCCATAAAAGAAAAACGATTTATATAATTTACGGATTACTGATGGTTTTCAGTTTGATTGGCGTTTCTCAAATGAAAGTTTCCGGAAGTTTAATTGGCGAAATGCCCAAAGGCGCCTCTTTCTTTAAAGACATTCTATTTTTTGAAAAAGAATTCAACGGAGTGCAACCCTTGGAGATTATGATTAACACCGGACATAAGAAAGGGGTTATGAAATCGTCTACCATCCGAAAAATGGACGAATTGCAAAAAACGATTGATAGTATTCCCGAATTATCCAAACCAGTTTCTATTGTAAACTTGGTGAAATATTCCAAACAAGCCTACTATAACGGAAATCCAGAATATTATGAATTGCCAACTTCCCAAGAGCAAGCGTTTATTTTGAGTTATGCCAAAAATGCTACTAAGAATTCCAAAGAAAATTTGATGAAAAGTTATGTAGATTCTACTGGGCAATATGCCAGAATCACAACTTTCATGAAAGACATTGGTACCGAAGAAATGGCTAAAGTAGAAAAGCGATTGAACACTAGAATTAATCAAATTTTTCCAAGTCCAAAATATAAAGTTACCCTTACGGGAAAAGCCTTAGTATTCCAAAAAGGAACAACTTATTTAGTAAACAACTTAATTGAATCTTTAATTTTTGCCATACTACTTATTGCTGGATTGATGACTTATATGTTCCGTTCGTGGAAGATGATTTTTGCATCGGTAGTAACCAATATATTGCCGTTGTGTATCACTTCCGGATTGATGGGATATTTCGGAATTCCATTAAAACCTTCTACTATTTTAGTATTTAGTATTGCCTTCGGAATTTCGGTAGACAATGCCATCCAATTTATGGCCAAATACCGCCATGATTTATTGCATAATAATGGTAAAATAAAAAAATCGGTAGTAAGTGCTTTGCACGAAACTGGCGTTAGCACCTTTTATACTTCTATGGTTTTAATCTTCGGATTTGCCATATTTACTCTTTCTAGTTTTAGCGGAACCATTGCCCTTGGTGGTTTGATTTCGGTAACGCTTACTTTTGCAATGTTTGCTAATTTATTAGTGCTACCTGCTTTAGTATTAACAACTGCTAAATGGGGTGGCAAAAGAGATGCTAGTGAAAAACCTGCTATAAACATTCTTCGCTCTCATGTGGATGACGAGGAAGAAGGAGAAGAAAACCAAGAAAAATAATTTATATTTGTAAAGCGATTTAACTTGTTATTTTAAACAATCTAAAATCGAATTATCCAAAAATCTATATAATGAAACATACTAAAGTTAAAGACTTATTAAATAGCACTAAAACGCTACACGAAGTAAATGCAAAAGGTTGGGTTAGAACTTTTAGAAACAACCAATTTATTGCATTGAACGATGGTTCTACCATTCATAATATTCAATGTGTAGTGGACTTTGAAAACACTGCCGAAGAAACTTTAAAAAGAATCACTACTGGTGCTGCAGTTTCCGTTACTGGAGAGTTAGTAGAAAGCAAAGGTGCTGGACAGAAATACGAAATTCAAGTTTCTAAATTAGAAATTCTAGGAGATTGTGATGCGGAGAAATTTCCAATACAACCAAAAAACAAACCAAGTTTAGATTTTCTTCGTGAAAACGCACATTTACGTGCACGAACTAATATGTTCGGAGCGATAATGAGAGTGCGTTCGGTACTGTCTTTTGCTGTGCACAACTACTTCCAAGAAAAAGGATTTGTATATGTAAATACGCCAATCATTACTGGTTCGGATGCTGAGGGTGCTGGTGAAATGTTTAAAGTTACCGCTTTGCCATTTGAAGGGACTCCAAGAACCGAAGAAGGAAAAATAAATTATAAAGAAGATTTCTTCGGAAAAGAAACCAACTTAACCGTTTCCGGACAATTGGAAGCCGAAACCTATGCTATGGCTCTTGGCCAAGTATATACTTTCGGACCAACTTTTCGTGCAGAAAACTCCAATACTTCGCGCCATTTGGCAGAATTTTGGATGATAGAACCCGAAGTTGCTTTCAATGATTTGAACGACAATATGGATTTGGCAGAAGATTTTATTCAAAATGTGATTAAATACACAATGGATAAATGCCAAGACGATTTGAAATTTTTAGAAGGTCGTTTATTAGACGAAGAAAAAGCAAAACCACAAGCCGAACGAAGCGAAATGGCATTGCTTGAAAAATTAAATTTTGTTTTAGAAAACAATTTCAAACGCGTTTCGTATACCGAAGCCATCGATATTTTAAGAGATTGTACTCCAAATAAAAAGAAAAAATTCAATTATATCATTAACGAATGGGGCGCTGATTTACAAAGCGAACACGAACGTTATTTAGTTGAAAAACACTTTAAATGTCCGGTAATTTTATTTGATTATCCTGCTAATATCAAAGCGTTTTACATGCGATTAAACGAAGACGGGAAAACCGTTCGTGCCATGGATATCCTTTTTCCAGGAATTGGTGAAATCGTTGGTGGATCACAAAGAGAAGAGCGATTGGATGTTTTGGTTGAAAAAATGAAAGCACTCGGAATTGACGAAGAAGAACTTTGGTGGTATTTAGACACAAGAAGATTTGGTTCGGCGGTTCACTCTGGTTTCGGATTAGGATTTGAAAGATTAGTATTATTCGTTACCGGAATGACCAATATTAGAGACGTAATTCCTTTTCCAAGAACACCGATGAACGCAGAGTTTTAAGGCGCGGTTTTGCCACAAAGACACTAAGTCACGAAGGATTTAAATTGTAAGTAACTAATTAAAAAAAAGTTTTATTAATTATAAACTTTTGTCTTTCTGTCTTTACAACAAAAAATGTAATTAGAAATATATAACCTTGGCGTCTTTGTGACAAAAAAATATAATTAAAAAACCTAACCTTTGCGCCTTAGCGTCTTTGTGGCAAAAAATTATAAAAAGAAAAAACTTGGCGCCTTAGCGTCTTTGTGGTAAAAAAATTATAAAAAGAAAAAACTTTGTGCCTTAGCGTCTTTGTGGCAAAAAAATTATAAAAAGAAAAAACTTTGCGCCTTAGCGTCTTTGTGGCAAAAAATTATAAAAAGAAAAAACTTTGCGCCTTAGTGTCTTCGTGGCAAAAAATTAGTGACTTAAATACAAAATATATGGCATCCGAAAGAATAGAAGAAATAGCCAAAATAATTGTAAATTCTGCATTTATTGTTCATAAAGAACTTGGACCAGGATTGTTAGAAAAAGTATACGAAGCCTGTCTTGCTTATGAAATAGAAAAAGCAGGATTAATTGTAAAGAGACAAGTTAATATTCCTATAATTTACGACGGAATTACATTAAATGAAAATTTAAGATTAGATTTGATTGTAGAAAATCTAGTTATAGTAGAAACTAAAGCAGTTGATATTGTTAATCCAGTTTGGCAAGCACAAATAATTAGCCATTTAAAATTAACTAATAATGAATTAGGATTCTTAATTAACTTTAATGTTCCGCTAATTAAAAACGGAATTAAAAGATATATTAATACAAGAAAAAAATAAAAAATAAACTTTGTGCCTTGGCGTCTTCGTGGCAAAAACAAAAAAAATTAGTGCCTTATCATGCTTAAACAAAACTTACAATTTAAACTCTCTCAAAAATTATCTCCACAACAAATCCAGTTGATGAAGTTAATTCAGTTGCCTACATTGGCATTTGAGCAACGTTTGTTGGAAGAAATAAATGAAAATCCGGCTTTAGAAACCGGAAAAGACGAAGAAGAAGTTTACGAAAAAGACGAATTCGACAACAATGATGATTATGATGATTATGAAGGCAGCGACAATATTGAAGCCGACGACATCAACATTGACGAATATTTAAGCAACGACGAAACACCCGATTATAAATTACAAATCAATAATTACAGCGACGAGGAAGAAAGAGAAAATCCATTCGCATCGCCTGTAAGTTTTCACCAAGATTTAATCAACCAGTTAAATACCTTTATACTAAACGAAACCGACCGTGAAATTGCCGAATTTCTGGTGGGTAGCATAGACGATATGGGCTACATTCGCAGAACCGTGCAAGATATTGTAGACGATATGGCGTTCACCCAAGGAATCTATACCGACGAGAAAAATGTAGAACGCATGCTACACGTTATTCACGAACTAGAACCTTCGGGCGTTGGCGCACGGGACCTGCAAGAATGTTTGTTGTTGCAACTCAAACACAAAACTCCAACCCAAGACATTGCTTTGGCAATGGATATCATTGAAAACCAATTTGAAGCCTTTACCAAAAAGCATTACGACAAGTTACTTCAAAAATATGCCATTTCGCAGGATCAATTAAAAAAGACCGTCCACGAAATAGAAAAACTGAATCCAAAGCCAGGAGGTTCCTTCACCGGAAACAATAAAGTTACCGAAAATATCGTTCCCGATTTTGCCATTCGCATCAACGATGGCGAACTAGAACTAACCCTTAACGGCCGAAATGCTCCATCCTTGCACGTCTCCAAAGACTACCAAGAAATGATGCAAACCTATAAAGATTCTCGGGATAAATCCAATTCTCAAAAAGATGCGGTGCAGTTCATCAAGCAAAAATTAGACTCTGCCAAATGGTTTATCGATGCTATAAAACAACGTCAAGAAACGCTTTACGTGACCATGAACGCCATCATGCACTTTCAACAAGAGTACTTTTTAGATGGCGAAGAAACCAGCCTAAAACCCATGATTCTTAAAGACATTGCCGATATGGTAGGGTTAGATATTTCCACCGTTTCTCGCGTTGCCAACAGCAAATATGTCGATACGCCTTATGGCACCAAACTCATCAAAGAATTCTTCTCCGAAGCCATGAAAAACGACCAAGGCGAAGATGTTTCTACCTTAGAAATCAAAAAAATTCTGCAAAACGTAATCGAAGCCGAAGACAAGCACAAACCACTTCCCGACGATCAACTAGCAGATATTTTAAAAGAAAAAGGCTACCCAATAGCCCGCAGAACCATTGCAAAATATAGAGAACAACTGGATATTCCCGTAGCTCGAATGCGGAAAAAAATATAGTTTTTTCAGGAGCGAACGGCTTGCGCATTTCAGTAAACGTCGTTCCCGCTTTCCGTTCCAATCTGTCATTGCGAGGCACGAAGCAATCTCATAACACTATTCATTCATCGCAATGCCAGGATTTCCACTTCACTCGGGGCTAGGAAGTAATGGTATTGAATAGATATAAAATTCCTAATAACTTCCGCACAAAATTGTCTTTACGAGGCATAAACTAATCCCAAACAAACCACAATAAAAAACCACCAAAATATCTTTTGATGGTATCTAGTATTTCAATAAGTAAAACCTCAAAAACTTTTGTGCCTTTTGTGTTTAAAAAATCCGCCCCAATCCGCGTTGCAACGCATCCGTTTAATCCGCGTTCCATCCAAAACGAAGCGTATAGTATCCAGTATCTAAAATCTTTTGTGCCTTTTGTGGTAAAAAATCCGACCCAATTCGCGTTGCAAAGCATCCGTTTAATCCGCGTTCCATCCAAAGCGAAGCGTATAGTATCCAGTATCTAAAATCTTTTGTGCCTTTTGTGGTAAAAAATCCGCCCCAATCCGCGTTGCGAAAGCATCCGTTTAATCCGCGTTCCATTTAATCCCCACCAAGTTGTCATTCTGACGCAGGAAGAATCCCAACCCAACCATAAAAAAACCACCAAAATCACTTTTGTTGTGTTCTATTTTTTAATAAGTAAAACCTCAAAAACTTTTGTGCCTTTTGTGGTAAAAAATCCGCCCTAATCCGCGTTGCAAAAGCATCCGTATAATCAGCGTTCCATCCAAAGAGAAATGCATTTTATCAGAAGCAAATACGCTAGATTGGTGGCATTGTTGAATTTGCACACTAATCAAACCCTAGTTGTTAAGTACCGTTAATTTTGCTGTTTAGTAACTTTTGCTTTCTGGTTTGGCTTTACTATCTTATTTTTCTGAAACACTAAATAAATTTTCCTTTTAAGTGATGGACAACAACGAGGATCATCATCTGCAAAAGATATATTGGAACAAATAATTTTTCCGTTTTCAATTTTTTCCGCATTATAGTCAAATCCATCGTCTGTAAAAGAATCCTTTCCCTTATCCGCTTGGAGAACATAATCATTTCCAGTTTTAATATAAACTGCAAACCCAGATTCCATACATTCAAGAAACATCATTGCATTACCTCCGCCTGTGTCCCTGTCCTTGTCTGTTGCTTCAATGCAGTAGTCAATAAAAGCATCTTTAATGCCATCACCATTTAAGTCGCCAAAAAGCACGGTCATTTTTGCTTTTCGACCATCAAGTCGTGGTGTTATATATTTAAGATGTTTTTTCTTTAACAGTGCTTTGTCATTTGGGTTCTGTCCAAATAAAAAAGTTGTAGTTAAAAAGGCAATAGTCAAAGTAAGAATCTGTCTAGATTTCATTGGAACATAGTTTTAGTTAATTTTATTTTGGGATTTGTTGTGTTATTTATTACAGCTTAACTTGTTTATAACATAAATATATTTGACATTTATTATTTCGTCATTTCCTTATAAAATATAAACACCATTCGTTTACCATCGGGGTTATCAAAGTTGGTTAGAAGCTCCATGCTTTTTACAAATCCCATCGCGTTCTCCTTAATAGATTCTATAGTTTCAACTGCTGTACTTGGCTTGTCTATTGATTTATTCTCTGTGGTTTTAATAACTAAATCCGATGAAATAGTTGAACCATTAAAGAAAATATTAGCCTGTGATTGTCCTTTAACCTGTGCCACTCTATTCATCATCGCTTCATTTGGATATTTGCCTTTTTCTAAGGATAAAACCGAAATAAAGTATTGGTGGTCATAATCATCAATAACCTTAACACCCTCAAAAGGTGCTGAATTATACATCCTTTTTATAAAGTTAGTTACCGTTGCTTTGTCATCATTTAAAGACTGTGAGTTTGCATTTATTGTTGATGCTATGGCTATTAATAAAAAAAGTTTTCTCATGTTATTTAGATTTTGGTAATTTCTTTTTGTACCAATATATTCTGAAATCATCCGTTGATTTGTTATTATTTTCTTTACTCCAATTTTTAAAAGGTTCAGCCCCTTGAATTCCCAATCTAGCTAGAGGAGATGGGGAGTAAAGAATTTCTATCAAATATTCTCTTTCTTCAATTTTAATTTTAAGCCCATCTTCAATCCATTTTTTATGGTTTGGAATTGTTTTAGTTCCTTTATAATTTGTTTTTAACCACTTTTTAAAAAGAGATAAAGCACTTTTTGAACCACCAGCACTAGTTAAATAAATAGTATTTACTTGACTTTTACTAAGCCATTCTTTTAATTTAGTATTTAATTTTGTAATAACCATATCAGAATCAACACTAAAAGGCTTTCCATCAGTTTCTTCAACTATATCAGTAATAGAAATTGAATATTTATTAAAAAAACTAATAATGTCTATTTTGTTAGGACATCCATTATTATATATTTTTTCATTTGTATAGACTTGTTGTAAAAACCTCCAAAATTCACTCATATTTCCATAGAAGTATTCTAACTTTCCACAATATGGCATTGGAGGATGTGTTCCTATAATTAAATATTTGGAATCTTGATTAATAGGATGTTTGTCAAGCCAAGGATGTATTGTAGCCATTTTAAAATCTAAAATTTATATTTGGATTCCTCAAAATAACTTCTCCATTTTCTTCAATTTCTTGAAATCCAAATGTGGTTTGAAGTAATTTAGATATTACATGAGTAATTGGAAAATGAGATTTTCTATCTTCAAAAGTGTAGTCAGGAAAAAATGTTCTGTTTTCATTTGCCCAATTCCTAACAGTTTTTCTTATTATTAGGTTGCTTGCCGTATATTCGATATAAAATTTTCTATTTGGCATATTTATTTATTTAATTCAATATATTTAATCAACATTAATTTTTTTACTAATAAATATTCCTTAATTCCCATTTGATAACCTATATCTGATTTGTTTGAATTCTCTAAAAAATCCGAGATATTAAATGGATTTCCATTTATATATTTTTTCAATTTATCGTTTGAGAAGCTATTACTATTTATTTTAAAATCATCATAAATAAATAATTGTTTAAAATCATAATTATTACTAACATATCTGCTTGGCGATATGGTGCTAGAAATATAAGAAATATGTTGATTGTACGAAAATTTATAAAGCTCTTTCATTGCAATAATTAGCTCCTCCTTTGACGGAATAAACCAATTTGTATTGTTTTTTACATTAAAATTATTTAATATCGAATATAATGTATTTGTTTGTGTTTCATCTTTAAATAATTCAGTATTAGCTTTTCCCGAAAAAATTGTTTCGCTAGTTTTTTCAGGCTTCCAATATAAGTCATTAATATTAAAGTAATGCTCTCCATTCTTATCTTCTTTTTCATTTTTGGGTTTCAATGTATATGGTGCAACAATAATTAATTTATTATCATGATTATAAACAACAAAACCGCCATATTTAAAATTACTTTTTAAGCCTTTTCCTTGTATTGTGATTTTTGAAATATTTTCTAATTCTTTTAATGGATAAAATTGGCCCCATAAATATGTAATTTTACCATTGTTATTTTTTACATATGAATTAGAATTTGTGTTTTGGTCAAAAGATAAATCATAGATGTCACCCATGAAATAAGAACATTTAGTTATTTCAGTATTCCAAAATTCCCTTGCGTGGTCACCATTCCACTGTTCAATAAACCCCAAATCAGGTCCGTTGATTACATTAATTTCATCGTTATTTATTAAAATTTTAAAATTTCCAGAATAATAATAAATAAGTTGATTTAAATTATCTAAAGTTTGTTTAGACAATTCATTTCTTAAATAATATACAGAAGTTGGTGTTTTTATTTCAAAAATTTCTTTATTTATTTTTTTGTATGCGTCAATTTCTTCAGTTGTCATTTTTAAACTTTCTAAACTTTTTTCATAATAATCATAAATTGATTTATATGTTTGATTAGGAACTGCGTCAACCCTAAATCTTACTTTATAAACGTCATCTTTATAAAGAACAGGGTCTTCAGTAATAACAGAATAATCATAACTAGTTTGTAATGTTTCATGCATTATACCAAACAAATTAATACATGCTTCAAGTTCATTTTTTTCATTTAATTTTTGAAGTTTAATATTTGCTCCAAACATACCGCCCTTAAATTCAATTACAACCCCTTTACTCTCAGCAAACGTTGTCAGCTTACCAATAGATACAGTAGCATTTAGGGTAATAGCAAAACTACCTTTTGGCAAAGTAACTTCAGTCACAACATCATATTTCTGAATATTACCATTGGTAACAGAAACAATTTCATCTTTTATAAGGTTGTCATTCAATATTTCTGTTTTTGAGGAAATAAAAGCCCCAAATGCTTGCTCAATTGCAGAGCGTAATGCATTTAGTTTAGCTTCTTCAAGAGTTTTACCTGTTCCTGAAACAGTAAGTGTTACGGTTTTGTCATCTGAAGTGCTTTTTGGGGTGGTAGTGGTTTCAGTAGTTTTATTTACAGTTTCCGTTTTAATCTCTGTAACTGCATTGTTTTCATTTTCCTTAATACTCGCTTTTAATTCAGGATGCTTGTTTTCTAAATCTTTAATTAAATCATTTATTTTAACAACATTTGAATCTTTTAGTGGAAAATCTTTCATCCCATTTTTCCATAAATCTAATAAATCTAAAATATAATCGTAACCTAACTTATAATTCTTATTTTCATAATCGTCCCAAATTAATAATGATGTGTACAGAGATAAAACATTACATTTATCTTCATTGGAAGGAGTACCATACTGATTGTTTAAAATTTCCTTAGATAAAATTTCAACCTTCTGAAATTTACGCCTCCCATATAAGTCATTTAAATCTTTTATTTTTTCCTTAACGGCATCATTTTGACCATAACAAAATGTAGATAAAAAAATTAAAATAATAGATACTGTTTTTTTCATTGCGACATTATTTTTTTAATATTGATTTATATTTATCAGATGAAATAAAATTCTTTTCAGCAACAAGAATTAGAATTTCATTCCAATATTCATTTGAACATTTTTTATTATTTAAAGGTTTTTTTGCCTTTAGTCCTAAAGCAAATTTTATTTGTGATAAAATACAAGGACTTATTTCTGAACCATTTTTTCTTTTAAATTTTGACATTATTACCTCCAAATTATATTATTGTAAGTAACTGTTTTTGGCTGGTTTTTAGCATATTCAACAGCAATTTCTTTGTAAGCATCGATTTGTTGTTTTTCTAGTTCCATTTTATCATTGTATTTTTTTAATGCTAATTCCAATCTTGCTTTTTCATCTGCTTTTATTTTAGCATTAATTTCATTGGTAAAATTTGCAGCAGCAGTATAACAAGCAGCATTAGGATTAATGTCACTTATTACTGCAATTACTTCTTCGGCTTGTTTTATATTTTGTTGTCCATTCCATAACATTTTAGCTTTCGATAATTTGGCTTTACAATCAGTATCTATCTTTTGTTGAAATAAGTTGCCAATTAATTCTGAAGTTTTAAAATAACAGTCCTTACATACTTCAGGAACAAGAGCCAATTTATAAATAGCTTCATCGTATTTTTCTTGCTTGGCTAATGTTTCAGCATCTTTAATAATAAAGTCACATTGGGTAGAGTAATAAGAAATAATTTTGTTTTTTCCTTCTTCTAAAAAGGCGGTGATGTCTTTATTTTTTGGGTTAATGTTCTTGATAGCATCAATCAACGCCTTGTTTTCATTGGCTCCAACTCCTTTTATACTTATAATTGTGTTCGAAAAAGCTGTATTGGTAATAGCATCACCTACAAACAAGGTTACTTCAATGTTCTGGGCAATCATTTGTGGTGGTCCTGGAACAATATCTTTAGTAGTCACATTCAATACAGCAGTAATAATAAATCTAGGGTTGGCGGTGCTACCACCCATTCCATTATTGGTTGTAATTTGACTCAACTTTGTTTCCAAAGCTTTTTTAGCTTCTGCCGGAATAGAATTGTTATCAGGCAAATAGGTGTTTATAATAATGCGACCAAAGTCGTCTAATTTTACTTGAGCAGTTCCATTAAATTGAAATGCAATAAGAATTAGTAGAATAAGTTTTTTCATAATATATTATTTTTCTCCCAAGACCAGAATTGCTTCTCCAAGTCCACGAGTCATTAGTTTTACTTCAAAATTATAAGGTGCTGCTTTTAGAAATTTTTGTAGTTTTTTTCCAAAATCCCTTGCATCTAGTGCTTTGTTTTTATCATCAAATAAAGGGATACGAACTTGCTCAAAACGAATTACACTTTCTGAAGCATCGGTTTTATTAAAGCGTCCTTTTACCGTGTTTTCATCCATCCATTTTGTAATATGGTCTGTAATTTCTTCTCCATCAATTTCGGTTTCTAAATCTTTATCCCAACTGTTCCATTTTTTTATGGTTAAACGAACTTCTCTACCATTGGCAAACATATCGTCAAAATGAGCCTGCAATTGGGCTGCAAAAGTATCTATGTTAGCTAGAATAGCATTTTGTAATAATACAGGAACAATGTCGGTATTATTTGGTGTGCCATTCCCTGTAGAAGCAGCTATTCTTTTACTAGTATAAGCATCAAAAGCTTCTAACACAAAAGAAATCACTTTTCCTTGTTCCGTTTTAGAAACTTTCCACCATATCTGAATAACAATATCGGCTTTGGCTCTGTTTTTTAATTTATCCAAAGGGCTTTCAGACAAGCTGGCTCCAGAAGCAGTACTAGCTGTCATGTTGTCTTCTGCGGCTCTTTGTTCAATTGCTTTTAGTTCTTGTTCAGCATCCTTAAGAGGAAAACCTCTATCAATCATCATCGAACCAATTTTACTAATCACTTGTCCAATTTCAGTATCTTCTTGAAAAGCTTGTTTGTAATTGGGTACTTTTTGTTTGGTGCCTTGATTATCAAAATCGGTCATAAAATACCTTTGTTCACACCAGTTATCACTTGGCAAAATCATTAAGGTAGGTTTTTTTGCCTGTGAATAGGTGGTGAATGAAATGACCCAAAAGCCAATTATCATTAATAATGTCGTGCATTTTTTCATGATTAGAATCCTGTATTTAGTGATTTTATAATTTTTTGTTCCTCAAGATATTTTCGTAACAGATCTTTATTCACCATTATTTCAAACTCTTTGATAGTTATTTTCTCCGTTTTAATATTGTCAACATCTAATGAGTTTCTTACAAATGTTTTCCATTTTCCATTTTTTAAAAAAAAATCACTTTCAATCTTTTTGAAATTATCAATATCGGCACTTTCTTTTAAAAGTGGTTTTTGAGTAGGGCAATTGGTTGAGGAATAGCCAGAATATAATAAAGCTTTAATAGCATCTTTACTGGCATCTGCTATTTTGAATTTAGTTGGCTTAACATAATTCAATAATTTTAATTTCACGAATCCTTCATTTTCAACACTAATACATTCAATGCTGTAAAGCTCTCTTTGGGCATGGCAGGAAAAAAGAACAAGAAAGAAAAGGAGGGTTAGAATAGGTTTTTTCATCTATTTTAGGTTAAAGTGATTAGTATAGGGGCATAATTATGTTAAAAATAACAAACAAATGTAGTATTTTAATTACAAAAGTGTTAAAAATATAGTTAAAAAATCCGTACAAGTAGATGCAATTTATTTATAGCATAACGATTAACCTAGTACATAATCCCATAAAGTCCAATTTCCAAAACCAAAACTTTTCCCACAAAAAAACTCTTAATTTACTATAAATGAGTGTTAAACTTTCTTAACAAATAGAATATCTCAAATAAAATCCCGTTTTTGCTCCTATTAACAATTAAATTTTTATTTTATGACAACAATGCTTCGTCCTTACAAAGCCAAAGATGTAGACATGCTTATTACAGCAGCAACCATCACCCAAGCAGCAATTGCTAACAAAGATTTTTTAATTTCCAAACGTACCACATGGGCAGACCCCTTTTTCGAAAATTTACAAATTGAAATCGACAAAGCCATCCAAACCCATTTAGGAATCGACAGTGCCAAAGCCCTTCGGGAAGCATCTCAAGTAGTCTATAGCATTCAAGACAAAGCAATAAAAGACTTAGCCGAAGTTAAAATCCAATTAGTAGAAGATTTCAAAGATACTCCTGCACGCCAATCGGAACTGCTAAACCAACTTGGTTTTACAACCTACCACAAAAAAGCCCAAAACGGAGATCAAGAAGCATTAATCAATCTGCTATACCAATTCAAAACTAACATCAATTCGGTAAGAGCCGAAATAGTCGCTAAAGGAACCCCCGATGCAACTTTAGATACCATTTGTACCCATGCCGACCAATTAAAAGATGCCGATATCTCCCAAGAAGGAAACAAAGGAACTCGAAAAGTAATCACAGCCGAAGCAGTAACAGAATTCATCAGAATCTACAACAAAGTAATAAGTGTTGCCAAAATCTCCACCAAGTTTTACAAAGACAACCCAGCGCTAAAAGACCAATTCAGTTTCAACAAAATTTCTAACGCACTAAACAAGACTAGAAAAACCAAAACAACCCCAACCCCAAACCCACAAACCTAAACCCAAAAACCTAAACCCAGAACCCAAAACCCAAGACCTCAAATCTAAAACCCTAAATCATGTCCAAGTCAAAAAACTAAAACCGTTTCAATCCAATTGAAACGGTTTTTTAGTATAAACTTATTTTAGGACGAGACATAGTATCCAGTATCTAAAATCTTTTGTGCCTTTTGTGGTAAAAAATCCCCCCCAATCCGCGTTGCGAAAGCATCCGTTTAATCCGCGTTCCATCCAAAGCGAAGCGTATAGTATCCAGTATCTAAAATCTTTTGTGCCTTTTGTGGTAAAAAAATCCGCCCCAATCCGCGTTCCATCCAAAGCAAAGCGTATAGTATCCAGTATCTAAAATCTTTTGTGCCTTTTGTGGTAAAAAAATCCGCCCCAATCCGCGTTGCAAAGCATCCGTTTAATCCGCGTTCCATCCAAAGCAAAGCGTATAGTATCCAGTATCTAAAATCTTTTGTGCCTTTTGTGTTTAAAAAATCCGCCCCAATCCGCGTTGCGAAAGCATCCGTTTAATCCGCGTTCCATCCAAAGCGAAGCCTTTCCATCCAAAGCAAAGCCTTTCCATCCAAAGCAAAGCCTTTCCAGGATCTAATTAAACAGTAACACTAAATTGTGCTTACACAATCCAATGACTACTCCCTAAAGCATTTTTAGAGTTTACACAAAATTCTACCCAATCTCCTACTCCACCGAAACTTCATCTTGACACACCGAAACTAAATAGTAATATACTGTCATCTCCTAAAAAAACTTGACACATTTCTAAACCCAAAACAGAAATGGAAACAGTAAAAAAGGAGTATCGAGTTTCAGATTATTTTGAAAGAACTGACGAGAATTTTAGTTATGAAAAAGCCTTCAGACGATGGTTAGTTTTTGA
>CANFHX010000017.1 GCA_947446865.1 Flavobacteriaceae bacterium
GATGCTATAGCATTTTGACAATAAGTAACTGGAGTTGTAACGGATGGAGCTAAAGGCGTAGCATTAACCGTTACTGTTATAGAAGCTCTAGGACCTTCACATCCTAAAACGGTTTGCGAAACATAATAATTTATTGATCCAGCGGCAATTGTACTCGGAGTTGGAGCAGTAGCAGAACCAATACCTCCCGTCGCAACAGTATACCAAAGCAAACCTGAACCAGTAGCTGTCAAGGGCGATGCCGTAGCATTTTGACAATAAGTAACTGGAGTTGTAACGGATGCAGCTAAAGGCGTAGCATTAACCGTTACTGTTATAGAAGCTCTAGGACCTTCACATCCTAAAATGGTTTGCGACACATAATAAGTTGTATTACCAGCGGCAATTGTACTCGGAGTTGGAGCTGTAGCAGAACCAATACCGCCAGTCGCAACAGTATACCAAAGTAAACTAGAACCAGTAGCAGTCAAGGGCGATGCTATAGCATTTTGACAATAAGTAACTGGAGTTGTAACGGATGGAGCTAAAGGCGTAGCATTAACCGTTACAGTTATAGAAGCTCTAGGGCCTTCACATCCTAAAACGGTTTGAGACACATAATAAGTTGTATTACCAGCGGCAATTGTACTTGGGGTTGGAGCTATAGCAGAACCAATACCTCCCGTAGCAACAGTGTACCAAAGCAAACCTGAACCAGTAGCAGTCAAGGGCGATGCTGTAGCATTTTGACAATAAGTAACTGGAGTTACCACCGTTGGAGCTAAAGGCATAGCATTAACCGTTACTGTTATAGAAGCTCTAGGACCTTCACATCCTAAAATTGTTTGCGAAACATAATAATTTATTGAGCCAGCAGCAGCAGTACTCGGAGTCGGAGCTGTAGCAGAACCAATACCTCCAGTAGCAACAGTATACCAAAGCAGACCAGGACCAGTAGCAGTCAAGGGCGATGCTATAGCATTTTGACAATAAGTAACTGGAGTTGTAACGGAGGGAGCTAAAGGCGTAGCATTAACAGTTACTGTTATAGAAGCTCTAGGACCTTCACATCCTAAAATTGTTTGAGAAACATAATAATTTATTGAGCCAGCAGCAGCAGTACTCGGAGTCGGAGCTATAGCAGAACCAATACCTCCAGTAGCAACAGTATACCAAAGCAGACCAGAACCAGTAGCAGTCAAGGGCGATGCTATAGCATTATGACAATAAGTAACTGGAGTTACCACCGTTGGAGTTAAAGGCGTAGCATTAACCGTTACTGTTATAGAAGCTCTAGGGCTTTCACATCCTAAAATTGTTTGAGAAACATAATTATTTGTACTTCCAGCAGTAGTCGTGCTAGGTGTTGGTGCCGTAGCAGAACCTATACCTCCTGTAGCAGTAGAATACCAAAGTAAATTAGATCCAGTAGCTGTCAAAGCCGATGCCGTAGCATTTTGACAATAAGTAACCGGAGTTACCACTGTTGGAGCTAAAGGCATAGCATTAACTGTTATTATTATAGAAGCTCTAGGGCCTTCACATCCTAAAACGGTTTGAGATACATAATAAGTTGTATTACCAGCGGCAATTGTACTTGGAGTTGGAGCTATAGCAGAACCAATACCTCCAGTAGCAACAGTATACCAAAGCAGACCAGAACCAGTAGCAGTCAAGGGCGATGCTGTAGCATTTTGACAATAAGTAACGGGAGTTACCACCGTTGGAGCTAAAGGCGTAGCATTAACCGTTACTGTTATAGAAGCTCTAGGGCTTTCACATCCTAAAATTGTTTGAGACACATAATAATTTATTGAGCCAGCAGAAGCAGTACTCGGAGTTGGAGCAGTAGCAGAACCAATACCTCCCGTCGCAACAGTATACCAAAGCAAACCTGAACCAGAAGCAGTCAAGGGCGATGCCGTAGCATTTTGACAATAAGTAACTGGAGTTACCACCGTTGGAGCTAAAGGCATAGCATTAACCGTTACTATAACTTTAGTTCTTGCACTTTCTCCACAACATTGAGAAGTTTGCGTTACCCAATAACTTGTCGTTGTAGTTAATATTGGAGTAGTATAGGGATTTCCTGTAAATAATAATACACCACCACTTGCTGCATCATACCATTTTACAATATTTCCTGTAGTTGCAGTTGCTGTAATCGTAGCTGAAGTTCCAGAACAAATTGAAACGCCACTTGCTGTTGGTGCACTTGTAGAGCCTGTAACAGTTATATTTTTAGTTCTAGTCAAGGTACAATGATTAGTTCCCGTTAAACCATTGTCCCAAGTGTAAGTGATGGTATGTGTTCCAACTCCAGCTACACAAGGATCAAATATTCCAATTCCACGATTGTTAGTGTAATTATCTACTCCTGCAGGATCAAAACCATTAACAACGCCTGGACCACTATAATTAGAATTTCCTGTAGGAATAATTGTTGCAGACGGATTAGATTCAGCACCAGCTATTATTGTCCAAGTTCCAGATGTTAAAATAGCCCCTGTTATCACATCTTTAATTACATAAGAATAAGTTCCGGAAGTTAAATCGGTTTTATCTATAGTATAGTATTCTCCAGGAGTAGAATTTATAAAATAATTATTAATTGGAGTTGAAAAAGTTAATACTTCTGCCAGTCCTGTTACTGGATCATATCTATTAATAATTAAATTTGTTGTATTTCCTGTTATTGCTGTAATTGTAATACTTAAAGCTGGATAAGGTAAGCCACCATCAAAAATTGTAGGACTGTTTACAGGACCTAGATAAACTTTAGAATCTGTGCATAAAAAAGAGGTTGAATTATGAACAGAACTTAATCCATCATTATTAAACATTTGTATTTGATAATCCTGACAAGTTACTAATGGAATAATATTGTAATAACCTAAAGCCTTTAAATCGACAGGATTACAAACAGAAGAAATAGTAACGTTTATTGTAAAACATAATACATAATT
Source organism: Flavobacteriaceae bacterium (assembly GCA_947446865.1). GTDB lineage: Bacteria > Bacteroidota > Bacteroidia > Flavobacteriales > Flavobacteriaceae > Flavobacterium. Next base: position 2,946 of record CANFHX010000017.1, read on the forward strand.
TCCAGCAGGTAAATTATCCCACTCCGGATTAAATCCACTTCCTACCCCTGATGCATTTGTCCGGTTAGGAATAATAGGAGTTGACAAGCAGTTACTTGCAGGTCTCAATTGATACGTTATTATTTGTTCTGTTGGATCTCCACATCCTGTAGTTGCAAGGAAATTTTGTTTAAATCCAAGCATTGTTGATCCAGCTACTACAATAACTGGAACGCAGACAGTTACAGATTGTCCCGGAATTAAAGGAGTAAGACCTAACATATCTCCAGCAGCATTAATAGCAGTTGTAATATTCGTTTGTCCTAAAGCAGCTGTTGCAGCAGTAATAGAAACTGCAGGACAAGTTGCTGTTGCACAAGTTGCACAAGTTGAATTCGAAATGGTAACTGATGCAGTGGCATTTCCACAAGTTGCAGGCACAGAAATAGTGTAAGTTCCTGGCGTACTTGTGCTTGGTGTGATGGCTCCAGTAGATGTATCAATAGTTAATCCTGCGGGTGATGCAGTATAAATTCCCATAACAGGACCATTAGTTACTGTTACGGCTTGTGGAGTGGTAATAGTATTTAAAAATGGGCTTCCTATATATGCTATTGTGGCAGGAGTTCCGCCAATTACATTGATAGTGACATCATCACTACAAGTGGTTGTGCCATCTGTAATAGTTGCTCTGTAAGAGGTTGTGGTTGATGGATTTACCGATGTTGCAACCGTAGTTGTATTAGAAGTAGCAATTATACTGTTAGTAGTTAAATTTGTAATTGTAAAAGTAACAGGGTTGTTTTTAATTATTTTAACTTCATCTATACCCCAACTATCTTGACTTCCTGTTGTACATTGGTGTTGGTACCATCTAAATTTTGTGCTAGTTGTTTGAGCTGCTAATGGTATCGGCAATGTTGTTTTGTTCCAATTATAAACATAAGTTCCAGCGCCTATATTTGCGGAAGCATTGAAATTACTTTCCAAACTTGGAAACATTAGTTTCATATTAGTCCAACTTGCACCATTGTTAGTAGAATATTGAATGTATATACCTTCTTTATCATCTAAAGCTTCACAGCCATTTCCTCCATTATCATCAGAGGCTTCTCTAAAATCAAAACTTAAAACACCACCATTGCTGACATCAAAATTATTAGATTCCAAAACACGAGGTGCTGCTACATTTTGCATCCATGCAAAAATAGTATTGTCTGGTTTTATAGTAGTATACAATCCATTAGGCTCACAGGAAAGAACACTAAAAAAAGCAACGCCGCCAGGAGTAGAATTCCAACCTGTGCCAATTACGCCTGTGTTAAAATCGTTGCTTAAGGCACTAGATCCAATTGTTCCAACGGCAGAAAGATTTACAATTTGATTTGGACATATAGAAGTTTTATCTGAAATCAAATCAACAGTACATCCAGAAGTTGTTTTTGCAAAAGTAGAAACAGTACCTACCCATCCTGTAGATTGTGAAGCGCCAGAATTTGTAAATCTGAAAGTCAAAGCTCCTGTGGCATTGTTTGCACAAAAAATACCAGGCTTTAATTCTGCTTGCACTACACCTCCTAAAGCTGGTTGTCCTGTATTATAAGGAGCTCCAGCTGCATTATAAGCTGTTCCGTAATTTCCTTTAAGAGTTCCAATATTTGTTGCAGAAACAGAAGTTCCATCAAAAATTTCTAAAGACTCATAGGAGCTAAACGAAGTGAAATCAACGCAAACTGCTTTGCCAGAATTTGCTGGCATTAATGTTATGGTATAACTCGTATTTCCATCATTTCCCGCTGCTCCTCCTGCATCATAAAAGATTTCACCACCTGTAACATTTACTGTTCCTCCTTGACTAATTAATATTTGGCTAAATGAAATAGTTGTAGTAAAGTAAAGCATTACGAATAGTGTAAACTTTAAATATTGAGATTTTGCTTTCATTTTAAATTTATTTTTTTGTATTCTCTAGTTAAATATTTCCACCCTATTTTAGGCGCCTTCTTTTCAAATTCAATAAGTAATAATGTTCCGCATGGCATTATTAAAGCCACTTTGACAAAATAAAAAAAGGCATTAAATTTAAACTAAATTAATTATTGACTAATATTTTGTATCCCTACTTTTTAAGCAAGACTTATTAAAAAATCAAATGTAGAAACGGAATCAATATTTATTAAAAATTAATAAATTGTTTAAGAATACACATCTTTTTTCTCCAGATCCAGCAATTCTAAATATCTTGTTTTAGTATGAATTTCGATTTCAGTTTCACTTCTCCAATCCCAAGAACGTTACGCAGCCTTGAGACGCGTAAATTTGGTAAAGCAACTCTTATAATTTTAATGAAATCGTTTATATCAAACAATCAAAATTATATTACGATTTTTACCGTTTGTTGGAGAAGGATTAGAAAATAAATTCCTAAGACACAAGCCCTTTTCCCCATACATAATAGCTACTTAAAAGAATAAAATGGTAATTTTAACCTCAAAATCATTTAAACTATTTCTGTATTGATTTCCAAAAGTAAATTTTAAAACCTTTGTTTTTTTATATAAAAAATTGTAATTTTGATTAATCAGAACTAAAAAGTGAAAAACGACAAACTACTATTTGAAGTCATTAATTCAATGACTATGAATGAGAAGAGGTATTTTAAAGTCTTTTGTAATAGACATATTATAGGAGGTCAGAATAAATACGTCTTGTTATTTAACATATTTCAAAAAATCAAATCATTTGATGACAAATCGATTATTGAAAGCCTTAAGGAACATAATTATTCTTTAAAGTTTATCTCATCCGACATGAATTATTTAAAAAAGATGCTTTTAAAATCTTTAAATGAATTTCATTCTGAAAAAACCTTCGACATAAAAATTAAACAACAATTAATATCCATTGAAATTCTTTTTTATAAAGGCTTGTATCAAGAATGCTTAGAATTAATAAATAAAGCAAAAAAAATAAAATTGTTTAATGAAAGCAATTATCTTATGCTTGAATTGTTAAACTGGGAGAAAAAATGTACTGGATATTCATTAGGATTAATAAAGGCAATAGAAGTTAATAGTAGTATTGAAAGCTGTTTTAATCAAATAAAAATCGAAAAAGAAATTACAGATATTTATTATAATAGTTATTTACTCAAAAATAATTTGGGTAAAACAAACAAAGAAAAAATAATTTTTGAATTTGAAAACTTACTAAAAAACAATGTACTACTAAAAAATAATCTTTTTAATTCAGTTAGGTTGAATGTTTATTGCCAACTTATTTATTCTAATTATTACCATGTTAAAAAAGATTATTTAAGTGAATTAAATTACCTCTATAAGGCTTTATCCTTTTTTGATTTCAATGAAGATTATAAATTTGAAAATCCATTAGATTATATTTCCATTTCTATTAGAGTTATTGATATAAAAAAAACAGGGTCTAGCGATGAGTTCTATTCCGAACTGAAAAAGCTTAGAGATTTTGACAATATTTTGGATCTTCAAAAAGAGGTTATACAGGAAAGAATTTTTTTATTTACTAATCAAGCTGAGTTAGAACATTTACTCTATGTAAATCAATTTGACGATGCGGCCATTGTGCTAGAAAACATTCTACAAGCAATAAAAACATCCAAATATAATATTGAACCCTATTATTTCATTAAAATTTACTACTTAATTGCTTCTATAAATTGTGTTTTTGGAAATTTCTCAAATGGGTTAAAATATATTAATAAAGTTATTAATGTATTTAAATTTTCCGACAGGCCCAATGTGTTTGTAAGGGCTGAATTCCTAAATATTATAATTCATTATGAATTAAAAAATTACGATTTAGTTCTTAGGGCAATTGGGAACGTTAAACTGAAATACAAAGCTAAATATGAATTTAATTATTTCGAAATAAAAATATTAGAAATAATATATAAAATTTCCGAAAACCCTCATATAATTAAGGAGAAAACAGAATTTCAAAATTTATATGATAGCATTAAAAAGAAGTTTTCACAAGACGATGTTGATTTATTAAAGAACAATTATATTAAATACTTAATTACTAAGACTAATAATAGTAAGCGCTAAATACTATATAATCCAACTGAAATTAGTAAATTCTATTTTTAGAAATCCTCACATCTAAGTTAAATCAAGAAGAATAATGCCAAAATATTAAAAATATTATCAAAGGCGTAAGGTCATAGTACGTTATTTTTTAATCTGACCTATTTTATATTTTAATTATAAATTTACTCAATTGCCAACTATCTATGATTTAATGTTTAAGTATTTTTAAATCTGACACCATATAATAATAATTTTTTTAAGTTTTTTTATTAAACTATAATTTTATTTTTGTATATTATTATTTAAATATATCCCCACCTACTAATCAAGAATTTAATTATTAAATAAAAAGACAAAAAATGTTCTTTTTATTTAATAATTATTTACTTGATTTTTTTATATAAATGAAGTTTTAATTCCCCATAGAAACCATTTATTTAAACAATTACTATTGCATTTAGATGCTTTAGTAAAATATTTTTTAGAAAATCTAATAATTATTACATATGAAATTAATTTTACTATCTAAAAAACATTGTTTTAATGTTTTTTTAATGTTTTTAATCCTTTTAGGTTTAGAAGGAAAAGCGGCTACTAAAACCTATGTATCTGGAACGGCTTGGGGATCTATTGTTTGGAGTCCAGCTGGGACTCCTGTTGCTGGTGATGACTTAGTTTTTAATTTAGGAACTACTGCTCTCCCAATAACTGCAATGCCTACTATTTCATTTAATAGTATTACAGTTACGGCAACTAGTGCTGCAGGAATTTTAACATTTACTCCTACAACTGCAGGGAGTATTATTACCATTGCTAATGGCTTAACAGTTACAAGTCCTGCAATATTTAAATCAGGTTCTGGGGCAATATTAAAAATAGGTAATGGTTCCTTAGTTAGTTGTACAGGTATTGTTTATGCAAACTCTAATGGAGCAATAGACCTTAATGGACAAACAGTGACCTTTGGGGGTGGACTATTTGTGTTTGCAACTGGTTTCTCATCTGGTGGAGCTATTTTTAATTCCTCAGCTACTGCTGCAGTAGTTACGGGTTCGGTAACTATGGGTGCTGCTGCATCTATTGGTACAACAGGCGATATAACTCTTAATGGGGTCGTTAGTGGCTCCTTTGCTCTCACAAAAGTAGGAGCAGGTAATCTTAACTTAAATGGCGCAAACACCTATACATTGGGAACAACAATTTCCGCTGGAACTGTTAAATTAGGTTCTAATACCGGTTTAGGAACAGGTACCGCTACAGTTAGTACTGGTGCAACATTAGATTTAAATGGAACTACAACTACCAATGCATTAGTGCTTAGTGGTACCCTTACCAATACAAGTGCTACCGCAGCTACTAACTCTGGTTTAGCAACATTAACCACTGCTGCAATAGTTAATATAAATAACCCTATTACTTTATCAGGGATTATTTCTAGTACAGGAGCTTTAACTAAAACAGGTACAGGAACTTTAACTTTATCTGGAGTAAATACATACAGTGGCGCAACTACAATTACAGGAGGAATTCTACAAATATCTGCTGCAGAAAGAATTCTTAATACCGATGCAATAACTTTAAACGGTGGTACATTCAGCACAGGTGCTACAACTGGTTTCTCTGAAACCATAGGTACATTAGCATTAACCGATAATTCTACCATTGCTTTAGGAACAGGAGTGCATACCCTTACTTTTGCTGCTAGTAATGCAGTTGCTTGGACCGCTGCTAAAACATTAACCATTACAGGTTGGACAGGTACAGCTGGTGTTACAGGTACAGCTGGGAAAATATTCTTTGGTGCTGCTACGGGAACTTTAACGGCAGCACAATTAGCACAAATTTCATTTTCAATTGGAGGTGTAAGTTATAGTACAAAATTATTATCTACTGGGGAACTGGTTCCAAATGTAGTTTGTAGTAGTTCTGCACCTACATCACAACCTGCTTCATTAACATTTAATACGGTAAATAAAACTGTTATTGATGCTTCTTTTACAGGAATTTCTCCTGCTGCTAACTATTTAATAGTTAGAACCACGGGAGCAACACCTACAAACCCTGTAAATGGCACTACTTATACCGCAGGAACAAGTGCTTTAGGAGGTACTATTGTTGCCTCTACTACAAGTACTAGTTTTACAGATTCAGGTTTAACTGCAAATACTGCTTATTCCTATTTTGTGTATGCTTATTATTTAAATTGCGGTGGCGCAACACCAACCTATAATGTTACCAACGCATTATCTAAAACAGTAACAACTTCTAGCACCTCTAATACTTGGTATGTAAATGATTCTTCTACTACAGGTGATGTATATACAACTGCTGTTGGTAATGCGTTAAATACAGGTTTATCTAAATCTTCACCATTATTAACTTTGGCAGCTGCTATAACTGCTGCTGCTACTGGTGATATAATATATGTAGATTCTGGATCATTTGGAGACAAATCTTTAACTATATCTAAAGCACTTACAATAATTGGCGCTGGTACTGCATTAACATTTTTCAATGCTAATAATGCTGCTTCACTTTTTGCTAATATAACTTCAAGTAATGTAACTATAAAAAATATGGATATATTACAATATATGTATGATACTTCGGGATCGGGTCAAGTTATTAATATTAGTGGTGCTTTTACAGGTATTGTTTTTGATAATGTTTTATTAAATAAAAGTTTAGGTGGTAATTCAACAGCAGCTAATTTAAATATTACAGGCGGCGCAAATGTTACAGTAAAAAATTCATTGTTTAAATGTTCGGGATTTAATGGAAGTGTAGGGGGAGGCATTTCTGTTAATGCATCCACTTTAACCGTTACAAATACTATATTTTTTAATAACGACAATGCTACAGGTGTGGGAGGAGCTATTGGACTAGCAGGAGCATCTAATTTAACAGTAACCAACTGCACTTTCGATACCAATACCTCTAAAGATGGAGGTGCGATAGCAATTGGAGGAACTTCTATTGCTTCTATTACAGGTTCTTGTTTTTTGAATAATAAAACCGAAGGTTCTTCTCCAGCCGTTACCGATGGTGGAGGAGCAATATATAGCAATACGTCAGGAACAGTAACAATTACGGATTGTTCCTTTACATCGAATTGTACAGGAGGTGGCACAAATAATTTAACAGGAACAGTAGTGACTTGTTTAGGCGCAGGGAACTCGCCTAAAGGAGGAGCTATAAGACAAGCAGGTGGTACAATGAATCTTACAAGAGTTTCGTTTACAACAAACTCCTCTGCTAATGCTGCATCTGCTAATGACATTCAAAAAGATTCAGGTATAATGACTTTGAGTCAAGTAAAATTCATTTCTATAGATGCAACAACTAATGTAAATGTGGTAAATACAGCTGGAACTTTAACTTTTGCCGATTCTGGAACACCATCGGCAAATGGAGCAGGTGTTACATTAACAAAACCAGAGGTTACAGGAGTAGCACCAACCATTACTAATACAAACACACCTTCGGCTACAATAGCTACGGTTTGTGCAAATACTGCTTCTTTGATAAGTTGCGGTTCTACAGCAGTAATAAATTGTACTACTGAAACTATAGCTCCAGTAATTATTAGTTGTGTGGCAAATAAAACATTAACTTGTCCTGCAACCTTGCCAGATTATACCGCAGAGGTAAATGCTTATGATGACTGTTCTTTTACAGTAACACAGTCACCAATAGCGGGAACTACCCTGTCGGCTGGTGCTACTACAGTAACTATGACGGTTACCGATACACATGGTAATATTAGTACTTGTACTTTTACAGTAACCGTTTCTAGCGGAACTACTGCAACCAACTTTGGAGATTTTGCTTCTGCTGTGGGGATTTCAACTAATAGCGGAACTTCTACTTCTTTTTATAATACTACGGGTACTGCTGCTAATTTAATTGGCTCTTCTACTTTTACATCCACCAATTTAGGATCTTTTATTCCTAGCTCAGGAACATTAAAATTAACAGGAGCTGAGATAAAAACTTTTAAATCAGGTACGGGAAATGTATGTGGTGGAACTTTATTTTATGTTGTATATACAACTGGTTCTAGACCTGCAGTTCCAGTATTCCAAAGTTTTGCTATTCCATTCAAAGTTGGTTGTGGAGGCTCTGTCTTTACAGATGGTTTTGGGCCTTGTAGTGGTAACGACCAAAAATGGAGCACTAGTTTACAATCTATCGACTTGACTGCTTATGCAGCAGGAAGCTACACTATAGAAGCTTATTATGCTTATACTGGTTCAGATACTGGTGGCGGATGTGGAACAACTCAATATTTAAATAATTCATGTAGCAATTATACCGCTACTTTTACTTTAGCGTCTTGTACTGCAGCTAGTATTACAACTAATCCTGCAACTACACAGTCTGTTTGTCAAAATGGAACTCCAGCTAATCTTTCAGTCGTTGCTGGTGGTAGTGCAACATTAATTTACCAATGGTATTCTAATACTAGCAACTCTACTACTGGAGGAACTAGTTTAGGAACTACAAATGGAGCTCAAACTGCTACTTTTACACCAATTACAACTGCAACAGGAACAATTTATTACTATTGTACTGTAACTAATTCTTGTGGTAGTGCCACTACAATAACTTCTGCTGTTGTAGTTACCGCAGCTCCTAATGCAGGAACATTAAGTGGCACACAAGCAATTTGTTCTACTGGTACAACAACATTTATTTCCTCTGGTGATATTGGTGGCACATTTACCTCTTCTAATACAGCTGTTGCTACAGTAAACAGTTCCACAGGAGTTGTTACTGTTGTTGCTGCAGGAACCGCAACCATTACTTATACGGTAACAGGAACAGGAGGTTGCTCTAATGCAACTGCTACAAGAGATGTGACTGTAACGTCAGCTCCTAATGCAGGAACATTAAGTGGTATACAAGCAATATGTTCTACTGGAACTACAACTTTTATTTCTTCTGGAAATACCGGAGGCGCATTTACCTCTTCTAATACAGCTGTTGCTACAGTTAGTAGTTCTACTGGAGTTATTACACCAGTTGCTGCTGGAACTGCAACTATTACTTATACAATAACAGGAACAGGAGGTTGCTCCAATGCAACTGCTACAAGAGATGTAACAGTTACCGCTGCTCCTAATGCGGGCACATTAAGTGGCACACAAGCCATATATGTTGGTAATACAACAACTTTTAATAGTAATGGCAATACAGGGGGTATTTTTACTTCCTCAAATACTGCAATTGCAACAGTTAATAGTTCTACAGGACTTATAACTGGTCTAGCAGCTGGAACTGTAACTATAACCTATACTTTAACAGGAACAGGAGGTTGTTCTAATGCTATTGCTACAAGAGACATAACAATTAGCGATTTGCAAACTGTTGCAGGAACAATAACAGCAGATCAAAATATATGTAAAGATTCAACACCAGCTGATTTATCACTTACAGGAAACACGGGAAGTGTGGTAAAATGGCAAAAATCTACCGATTTTGCATTTACTTCACCAATAGATATCCCTAGTACATCAATAACTTTATCTGGATCTACAATTGGAAGTTTATCAGCTACAACTTATTTTAGAGCAGTTGTTCAAAATGGTACTTCAACAATCGAATATTCAAACGTTGTGACTATTACAGTTCCATCAACAACTTGGAATGGTACTTCTTGGAGTAATGGTGAACCAACTATTACAACAACGGCATATATGACAGGAAACTATTCACTTTCAACCGATATATTTGCCTGTACATTAACAGTGTCTAATAATGCAGTCGTATCTATTCCTTCAGGTTACGATGTTACTTTATATGGTAAATTGACTGTTAATACTGGAAGTAGTTTTACATTAAATAACAATTCTAATTTAATACAACAAACTAATGTAAGTAACACTGGGGATATTACGGTAAAACGAATGTCTTCTCCTGTATATCGTTTAGATTATACTTTATGGTCTTCTCCTGTTTCTGGGGTACAAACCTTATTTAATTTTTCCCCACTAACTTCTAATATTGCGCCAACAAATATTCGTTTTTACATATATAATACAGTAACAAATCAATATAATTCTGTTAATCCTGTAACTACAACATTTGATACGGCAAAAGGATACTTGATACGAAGTCCAAATAATTGGCTTTCTTATAATTCTAGTTTATCTCCTGCTCCACAAAAATGGACAGGGTCATTTACTGGTGTTCCGAGAAATGGGGATGTAGCTTTTACTATGATAAATACGGGAACTAATACAGCAATAAATGCTACTGGAAATCCATATCCTTCATCTTTATTAATGAATAATTTCATTAATGGAAACACTAGTAATATTGAAGGGACATTATGGTTTTGGAGAAAATATAACGACAATGATAATTTAGTTTCTTATTCGACATGTTCAACCATAGGTTGTACTTTGAATAATAATGCCACTTATACGGATAGTAGTCTTATTTCAATTGGCCAAGGATTTATGGTAAAAGCTAAAGCAGGGCAGACTAATTTAAATTTCACTAACTCTATGCGATCCAGCGAAAATGTTAATCAATTTTTTAAAACTTCAACTACACAAATCGACCGTTATTGGTTGAAAATGACAAATTCTACTAATATAACTGCAGGTCAAAATTTAATTGCATATGTACCTAATGCAACGAATGATTACGATAGCGGATTAGATGGATTGTATTCTAATGATTCTTCTGTAGCATTTTATTCAAAAGCTGGCACACAAGATGTGGTTATTAATGCGAGACCTAGTTTTGTAGTTAGTGATGTGCTTCCGTTGATATTTAAAACTAATGTTTCCGACACTTATACCTTTTCATTAAACCAAAAAGAAGGAATTTTTAACGGAACCCAAGATGTTTTATTGAGAGATCATTATACTAATTCTGTACAAAATTTATCTCAAGGTGATTATAGTTTTACATCAGCAATAGGCACTTTTAGCGATAGATTTGATATTATTTATCAAAACACTTTGGGAGTTAACCATTCGGAATTTAATTCTAATCAAGTTGCGATTTACAATCAAGATAACATTACACATATTAATTCCGGACACATAATAATGAATTCGCTAAAAATATTTGATGTTCAAGGTAGATTATTGTATAGTAAATCGGGAATAAATGATACTAAAACTAGTTTAAAACTAGGTTTTGAAAGTCAAATGCTGTTATTCCAAATTACCTCTCAAGACGGAGAGACAGTTACTAAAAAAGTTATAAATTAAAATATGAAAAAGTTATTTAAAATTGCAATATTAATATATTTTCTATTTACAGATTTTATATTATTTGCTCAAATAGGAGGTGGTCCTGGGGACGACGATGATAATGGAAGTACTGGCTTAGAAGGAGGCGACCCTCCGGCAGCGCCAATTAATGTTAGACTTTGGATTTTTATTATTATAGGAATTGCTTACGCTTTTTTATTATTCAAAAGGATAAATAAAATTAACAAACCAAGGGGATAAAAAAGATAATTAGATTTAATCGATTTTGTTATTCTCGTTAATAATTGATTTCTGTGCGATTCTAAAAATTTGTTCTTTCAAAAACAAAGGGTTCTACTTTAATAAATAAGTAGAACCCTTTTCCAATGATTATTGAAGATCTGAAAATTAGTTTTCTTGTTGATAATACAAATTAAAAGAAGGTAGTTTCTTGTTTTCAGTATTTTTATAAATAGGATTATTCAGTATTCTATTTGACAAAAATATAAACTAGATACTTTTGTAGATTATTTGGTTGTAGAGTTAAAAATAAGATTCAGATCTTCTAAAATTTCGTTTTGTTTTTCAAACAAAAATCTATCATTTACCTTCCTTTAAAATAAAAGTAAGAGATTTTTCTTTGTCTTTTTGTATTTGATTTTTTAGGATTTCTAAAGAATCAAATTTTTGCTCTGCTCTAATAAATTCTAGAACTTCTACAGTTAATTGTTGTTCGTATAGGTCTTCGTTAAAGTCTAAATAATGTACTTCAATGGTTTGGTTTGTACCATTAAGAGTAGGTCGAGTGCCAATATTCATTATGCCGTAAACAAGATCCCCTTTTAGAATGCTCTTAACTAAGTAGACTCCTTTCTTCGGGATTAATTTATAATCCTCTTTTATCTGGATATTTGCAGTTGGAAAGCCTATCGTTCTGCCAAGTTGATTTCCTTTAACTACTATGCCGGAAAAATAATAATTATACCCCAGATACTCATTTGCTATAGTAACAGTTCCGTTTTCTAACGCAGTCCTTATTTTAGTTGAGCTTACTGCAATTTGATCAATTTCTTGAGCCGAAATTTGTTCTACTTCAAAATTATATTTTTCTCCAAAATGTATTAAATCATGAATATTGGCAGCTCTATTTTTTCCAAAACGATGATCATAACCGATAATGATTTTCTGAATCTGAAGTTGATCTACTAGAATTTTTTTTACAAACTCTTCAGATGTAAGATTAGAAAATTCTTTGTCGAAGGGATGAATAATTAGATTATCTATGCCAATTTTTTGTAGAAGGGATATTTTTTCTTCTATACTATTAAGCAGCTTCAAGGAAGAGTTTTCTTGTAAAACCATTCGCGGATGTGGAAAAAAAGTTAGCACTACACTTTCGCAATGAATCTCTCGAGCACTATAAATAATTCTCTCTAAAATTTTTTTATGCCCAACATGAAGCCCGTCAAAAGTTCCGATAGTGACTACTGATTTTTTTTTAGGATAAGCAGAAATAGAATGATATGTATTCAATTTAATAAAATTTTGAATGCAAATCTAATCCAAATAGAGTTACAAAAACTAATTTAGGTGCAACCAAAATAGTTAAATTTAAATTTGTAATTATAAAAGCTTATTGATTTAGCAAAAATTAATATTTAATTAATTTAGTTAAAATTATTCAACATTAAAATTATAGTATTATATTTGAAATCTTAAATAAACTATTATTATAATGAAAAAACTACTACTATTATTAGCAATATTATTGTCATTTGGCCAAATAATTGCACAAAAAAATTCTGTTTGGCATAAAGCTTCTACAGCTAACACTTCTAGAATTGCCAGAATTCAACAGAATACTATTACCGAAGGAGAAGAGTATTTTTCTTTAAACCTAGATGTTTTTAAACAAAATTTAGCACATGCTCAAGAGAAATTCTCATCTTCACCAGGTGTTCTTGTCGAGTTTCCTAATACAAATGGAGATGTTGAAAAATTTCAAGTTTGGGAAAACTCCAATATGACACCAGATTTTCAAGCTTTGTTTCCGCAAATTAGAGCTTATGTAGGAAAAGGAATATCTAATCCTGGAGCTACAATTAATTTCAGTGTTTCTCCTCAAGGACTTCAAACTATACTTTTTAGACCAGACGGCGAATCTGAATTTATTGAAGCTTATGATAAACAAGCTACAATTTATGTAGTTTATAATTCTAAAAACAGAACTAAAAAAGCGTTTAATTGTACAACTCCTAATGAAAAATTAGAAGCAGATTTAATGCAAACTGCTACTATTTTTTCAAAATCAAGTGCGGCTAGTTATAAAACAATGCGTTTAGCATTATCCTGTACTGCAGAATATTCTAATGCTTTTGGAGCAACTACTGCTAATCCAGACCCAACTCCTGTTATTGCGGCGATGAATGCTACTATGACTAGAGTAAATGGTGTTTATGAAAAAGATTTGTCTTTACATTTAAACATGATTAATAATACAAGCATTATCTATTATGATGCAACTACAGATCCCTATTCGGATGCAGCAAGTATGTCTAATTGGAATGCAGAATTGCAAGTTAATTTAACATCAGTAATTACTGCTGCTAATTATGATATTGGACATTTATTTGGCGCTACTGGAGGTGGAGGTAATGCAGGATGTATTGGATGTGTATGTACAAGTACGACTAAAGGAAGTGGTATTACATCTCCAGGTTCTGGTTTGCCACAAGGAGATAGTTTTGATATTGATTATGTAGCTCACGAAATGGGTCATCAGTTAGGTGGCAATCACTCTTTTACTTTCAGTAGTGAAGGTACGATCGCTCAAACGGAGCCAGGAAGTGGATCTACAATTATGGGGTATGCTGGGATCACAAGTTATGATGTTCAAGCGCATTCAGATCCTATTTTTTCTTATAAAGGAATTTACCAAATACAAACCAATTTAAACACAAAAACTTGCCCTGTTTCTACTTCATTAACAGGAACTAACGCAACACCTACTGTTAATGCAGGTTCAGATTATACAATCCCAGTAGGAACTGCTTTTATGTTGAGTGGTACTGCTGCAGACGCAGATTCAGGAGATGTATTAACCTACTTATGGGAGCAAAATGATGTTGGAACTGCTGCCAATGCTAGTAGTGAAGTAATTCAAACTAAAACTGCTGGACCAAATTTTAGAACTTTTAAACCAAGCGCAAATAAATTTAGATATTTTCCTCAAATGGGTAAAATATTGGCAGGTACACTTGCTGTAACAGCTGCTGGGATAAGTAACTGGGAATCCGTTTCTTCAGTTGCAAGAACATTAAATTTCACATTTACAGCTCGAGATAACCATGCTGGATCAGGTCAAACAGCAACAGATGCTTCTATTGTTACTGTTAATACAACAGGAGGAGCTTTCTCAGTTTCTTCACAAAACACTACATTAATTTCGTATGCAGGTTTATCTAATCAAACTGTTACTTGGGTTAAAGGAAGTACAGATGTAGCTCCGTTTAATTCCCCTACAGTTGATATATTATTATCTACAAATGTTTCAACAACATTGGAGACTTTTAATGCTACAACACCAACTTTGCCAAATAGTACAACATGGACTACTATTGCTTCAGGCGTGCCTAATAATGGCTCTTATTTAGTTACTTTGCCAGATGTCCTAACAACAAAAACAGCTTGTAGATTTATGGTTAAAGCCGTAGGAAATGTGTTTTTAGCAGTAAATTCTAAAAATTTCACTATTACACCATCATTAGCAAATGAAGAATTTGGATTTACTAATTTCAGTATTTATCCAAATCCTAATAAAGGAAATTTCAATGTGAAGTTTGATTCTTCTTCTAGCAATGATATTAGTATTATGGTACACGATATAAGAGGAAGAAATATTTTTGACAAACAATTTTCTAATACTGGAATGTTTTCTCAAAACCTTCAGTTAGAAAATGTTGAATCAGGTGTTTATTTAGTAACCGTAAAAGACGGGGATAAAAAAATTGTAAAAAGAATAGTTATTGAATAACAACTAATCGTATTAATTAGTTATGCCTCCAAATAGTTTCTAACTTTTGGAGGCATTTCTTTTTTAAACTATTTATAGTATCCAATTAATTGGTCTAAAGAATCATCGTTTTTTGTTGTATACAAAAAATTGCATTTTATATTTTATACCATTGCGAAGAGAGAACCCTTGATTTAAAAGAAAATATTAGCATTGCAATATCCAATAAGTGTGTTGAATAGATTCGTTCCAAATGATGACAGATTGCCACGAAAAGAGGGAAAGGTGTTTGCTGAAATGCCGAAGCCTTTCACTATTAAAAAATAGAATTTCTTAATCTTAAGAAAAAGTTTTGATTTCAAATTTTTCACCATCAAAAACGCCATAGGTGAAATAGCCTATCCAGTCGCCTAGATTGACGTACTCGGAGTTGTCGCCAACTTTGACTATCATGGGAAGGTGACGGTGACCAAAGACAAAGTAATTGTAGTGTTTGGTTTCTAATTTTCGTTTGGTGTATTGAATCAACCATTCGTTGTCTTCTCCTAAAAAAACGACGTCTTCGGCACCTGAAATTAATTTGTTTTTCACCGAAAGGTGTTGGGCCAATTTCATGCCAATATCGGGATGCAACCATCGGTATAGCCATTTAGAAAAAGGGTGTACAAAGACTTTTTTCATTCGCTTGTAACCTTTATCGCCAGGGCCTTTGCCATCGCCATGCCCTATTAAAAAGGTTTTGTCGTTGAACGTAAATTCTTTATTGTCGTGGTATACTGGGATATTTAATTCTTTTTGGAAATAGTCGTTCATCCACAAATCGTGGTTGCCAACGAAGAAATAAATTGGTATGCCGCTATCTCTAATTTCTGCTAATTTTCCTAAAACCCTTACAAATCCTTTAGGAACTACGGTTTTATATTCAAACCAAAAATCGAATAAATCGCCTAACAAAAATATGGCTTCGGCATCTTTTTTAACCTCATCCAGCCAAGCTACAAACTTTTGTTCGCGAGGGAAACTTGCTTCTGGTGTAGGAGCACCAAAATGTTGGTCGGAGGCGAAGTAGATTTTTTTGTTTGACATTGGGTAAAAGTACTAAATTACAAATTATCGGAAGCATACCATTCGGCAAAAGAGCTTTCGGTTTCTTGTAATTTTAAAGAATGTAAAAGAATCTCTTTTGGCAATCTATCGCTAATTTTCTTAGCAAAATCAATAACCATGTTTTCACTTGTAGGTTGGTAATCTACTAAAATAACATGATGGCCACGTTTTTTTAATTCTTCGGCCAATTCTACGTGAGGGGTATTTTTGTTAAAAACAGTTGCATGATCAAACAGATCAACAATTTCTTCTCGCACGATTTTCTTCAAATCGGAAAAATCTATTACCATTCCAAACTTCACATTCGATCGGTCTAAAATTGGTGTACCAATAACGGTCACCGAAAGTTTATAACTATGCCCGTGAACATTTTTGCATTTTCCATCATAGCCATAAAGAGCATGACCGGTTTCAAAAGAAAATTGCTTGGTAATTCTGATTTTACTCATGGAGAAATTATTTGATTGCAAATTTAGTGAAATTTACTCGTTATCGTTTCTGTTTTTAGCACGATAATACATCCAATAGGCAATTCCAACTAAAATCACGAAAGGCAAGAAGGTTCCAATTACAATTCCTATTTGGTAGGATGCATCTGGCGCATGCTTTACTTTATCAGTAATATTAACTTGTTGAATTAGTGTGAAAATAGTCATGGTATTCAATTTTAAATTAAACTATTACAAAGAATAGTCCTTACAAATTTACAAAAAAATAAGGTCACTCTTAAGAGCGACCTTTTAGTTTTAATATAATTCTATTTTATGGATTTTGCTCAAATGCTTGATTTTCATTGGCAATAGAGGCTCTTGCATTAATTACAGCATTGTCAGTTCCTACCAAAAATGCAGCAAAACTTATGTTAGCCGTATTAGAAATATTGGCAGGTATTGGAAACGAAAAACTTTTAGTAACGGTACTTCCGTTGGTAGTTCCAGAAACTGCATCTCCTAATATATTAGTTATAGAAGTTCGCAACACGTGGTTATGTTCAAAATTTAATATTGGGTTTTCTCCATTAAAATAATTAGTGTAATTACGTTGGTCGTAAATTAATTTATCTTCTAATAAATATACTACTAATTTCAAATTGGAATAATCCTGAACGAATTTCATTTTTACATCTAAATTAATAGTGGCATTTGCTACTGTTGAATTCAATGCCAACCCTAAAAAGGTATTATTGCCTGTTAAATCTAAGGCTTGTTGTACATTGGTTGGCTCTGGAAAGGTCCAAACAGTAATTCGGTTCAATCTAGATATTGGTAGTGAAAGGGCACTATTAGGTAAAATAAGGTCTTTTAAAGGGGCAATCCCATCAAAATTATAAGGATCATTACCATTATGTATTGCAACCGTTACTGCTTTATCCGTTTGTAACTTTACTTGATCAACGGCATAAGCAACTCTAGCACAATTACCACACCAAGTACCCGTGTAATCTTCAATCAGTACCCTTTTTTTAAAGTATCCAGAAATAGCAGGAGCATTAACGCTTTCATCAGGCTTGTTTTCAACAACAACAGTGTCTGCACAAGAGGAGAACAAAAAAGATCCAAACAAAAAACCCAGTAAATAAACTTTCTTCATAATAAGTAAATATAATATTCTAACCTAATACAAATTAAACTAAATATATTTTAATCTTATGCTTTTTATTCATTTATTTGTATAACAAATTAAATTTCATGAAAAAATTTCTCCTTTTATTGCTTTTTGTAGGATTGCATTCCTTTTCTCAAAAGAATTTACCCGATTTAAACCTTTCAACCTTAGATGGTAAGAAAGTTTCTTTAAAAAATGATTTTGCTGAAAAAGATAAATTATATGTGTTTTCCTTTTGGGCTAGTTGGTGTGGACCTTGCATTAATGAATTGGACGAAATGAACGAAGTACAAGCAGAATGGAAAAAAACAATAAACTTTGAAGTTATTGCTGTGGCGACGGATGATTCTAGAACCCAAAAAAGAGTAAAACCATTAGTTAATGGGAAAGAATGGGATTACACCATATTATTAGATACCAATCAAGATTTTAAAAGAGCGCTTTCTATTGTAAATATTCCCTACACTATTGTGGTGAAAAACAACAAGATTGTACATATTCAAAATGGTTATGTCCCTGGTAATGAAGTAGATTTATACGAAAAATTGAAGACTTTATAAATTATGAAATTATATCAATTACTTATACTACTAGTTCCCTTTACTGTTTTATCTCAGGAAAAAGAAAAAGCGAATGTTTTTGGAGGATTTGAATCCAATTCACAATGGTACCTTAACGATACCGGTTTGAGAGACGAATTCAACAACCCAACAGCACATCCTCAAGATCCTATTCGCTCTACCAATTATCTTTTTTTAAATTATAAATACAAAAATTGGACTGCGGGAATTCAAGGTGAGGCTTATGAAAAAAATGCTTTATTGAATATGAATCCAAAATATGTAGGAAGAAATGTTGCTACTTATTTTGTACAATATAAAACTGGAAAAATTGATCTTACCGCAGGGTATTTCTACGAACAATTTGGCAGTGGCTTACTTTACCGCAGTTGGGAAGACAGAGCTCTAGGCATCAACAATGCTTTGCGTGGTGGAAGGGTAATTTTCAAACCAACTAACTACCTTACTTTCAAATCTATTTATGGCCAACAACGAACTGGTTTTGATGTTGCAAATAGCAAGATTTATGGATTGGATGCCGAAGTAACGCTTTCGGATTTACTAAAATACAAAACCACCAATGTTTCTCTCGGTTTTACTTATGTAGGCAGAGATGAAAAAACGGATATTGTAAACCCAAAATTCAATAATTTAACCAATGGATTTGCAGGAAGATTGAGTCTTTCACACAATTCTTTTTATCTTTCTACCGAATACGATTACAAATCGAAAGATGCTGTGGTTCAAGTTACCGATCAAATTGACAACAACTTAATTAAACCCGGAAGTGCCGTATTGCTTAACCTTGGATATTCTAAAAAAGGATTCGGTATGGATGGAACTTTTAGACGATTAGAAAACATGAGTTTCTTTTCAGAACGAGGTGCAAAAGGGAATTCCTATAACGACCGAATTATGAATTTTATTCCTAGTTTGACCAAACAAAATCACTACAACTTAGCTAATATTTATGTGTATCAAGCACAACCGAATGTAATTCTTGCCGATAAAGACTTGGTCAAAGCAGGAGAAATTGGCGGACAATTTGACGTTTTTTATGATGTAAAAAAGGGATCGTCTCTTGGAGGTAAAAACGGAATGAAATTGGCATTTAATTTTTCTAATTGGAATGCCTTGGGTGGTACTTTTTACATATACAATCCACAAGATTATAAAACCGATTTTCTAGGTTTTGGAAAAAGATATTTTACCGATTATAATTTTGAAGTAACTAAAAAATGGAATTCCAAATGGCAATCTATCTTTAGTTATGTCAACCAATATTATAATAAGAAAATGATTCAAGAAACTTCTGGAGAGGTTAACACTAATATTTTGGCTGCAGAAGCAACTTATAAATTTACGGCATCACGATCCATTCGTGTAGTTGGAGAGCATTTATGGGCAGACCATGACAAGAAAAATTGGGCTAGCGCAACTACTGAATTGAATTTAAATTCTAAATTGTCCTTTTACCTGTCCGATATGTATAACTATGGTAATGACGTAGATTATTTGCGCAATCACTATTATAGTGCAGGAGGTTCTTATAGATGGAAAGCTACTAGAATAGCATTAAACTATGGTAGACAAAGAGGTGGTTTAGTATGCGTAGGTGGCGTATGTAGATACGTTCCTGAAAGTTCTGGGTTGTCTTTATCTTTGAATACTTCGTTTTAAACGAATAATCAACAACTAAAAAATCCGTAGGTATCTAAATTTAGACACTAACGGATTTTTTTATTTTAGTGAAAGGATTTGTTTTTTTAATTAGAATCCTAATATCAATCTCGCAATTGCAAAATAAAGAATAATTCCAAAAACGTCATTAGTGGTAGTAATAAATGGTCCTGTAGCAATTGCTGGGTCAATTTTATTTTTATGCAAAAATAAAGGCACCAAGGTTCCCAATGTTGCAGCAAAAAGAATCACTACAATCATAGAAATGGAAATAGCCATACCAACTTGGTATTGTTGGTACATTATGGAGTGAAAAATTAATAAAAACAACGATATTATAGATCCAGAAATCATGGCGACTAATAGTTCTTTTTTGAAATAATTTTTGCTAAATTCTATTAAAGAACCATTTGCTAAACCTTGTACCACAATTGCGGAGGCTTGAACACCAATATTTCCTGCAGTTGCAGATAATAGTGGTACAAAAATAATAAGTGTAGAGTATTTAGTGAATGCAGCTTGATTTCCTTTGAGAACAAAAGAAGCAATAATTTCGATTACCATTCCAATTAATAGCCATGGCAAACGTCCTTTAATCATCTCTGAAACACTATCACCAGCCTCTACATCTTGGGTAATACCCGCAGCCATCTGGTAATCTTTATCGGCTTCTTCTTTTATTACGTCAACGATATCATCAATGGTTACACGACCAACCAAACGTCCCATTTCATCTACAACCGGAATTGCTTCTAGGTCGTATTTTTGCATGATTCGGGCTACTTCTACATTTGGGGTATTTACTTTTACAGAATCTACTTTTTTGATGTAAACATCACTAATCATGGTTTTAGTAGAAGTAGTTAGCAAATCTTTCAAGGACAATCTTCCTTTCAATCGATTCTCATCGTCTACCACATAAATAGAATGTACTCTAGTAACGTGTTCCGCTTGGTGACGCATTTCTTTAACGCAAGTAAGAACGTTCCAGTTTTCATTTACTTTCACTAACTCTTTCCCCATTAATCCACCTGCTTCATCCTCATCGTAGCGTAATAATTCTACAATGTCTTTGGCATGTTCAAGGTCTTCTAATTCCGATATTACTTCCTCTTTTTTACTTTGAGAAAGTTCCGAAATAATATCGGCAGCGTCATCGGTATCTAATTCGTCAAGCTCTTCGGCAATTTCTTTTGCAGAAAGACCTTGAAGGATTTTTTCTCGAACATCATCTTCTAATTCGGTTAGAATTTCGGCAGTGATTTCGCTATCTAAAATTTTGAAAATATAAATTGCTTCTTCAATTTCCAACTCGTCAAAAATCTCGGCAATATCAGCATGGTGGAGGTCATTCAATAAAACTTCCAATTCCTTGTCGTTTTTTTGATGAATGAGTTGCTCTATTTGAACTAAAAGTTCTTTGCTGATTTTAAACTGCATTGGCCTCTATTTTTAGGGTGAGTTCTATAAATTGTTCTACCGATAATTGTTCTGGTCGGAGGTCAAAGATACTATCTTCTCTTAAATTATCGGACAAATTTAAGGATTTTAAACTATTTCGCATGGTTTTTCTGCGTTGTTGAAAAGCCATTTTCACAACCGTGTAAAGCATTTTTTCATTGCAAGGCAAAGTGTAATTTTCTTTTCTTCGCATTCGCATCACACCCGATTTTACTCTAGGTGGTGGAATAAAAACTGTTTCATCTACCGTGAATAAATATTCAACATCGTAAAATGCTTGTGCTAAAACCGAAAGTATTCCGTAGACTTTGCTTCCTTTTTTGGAGCAAATTCGTTCGGCAACTTCTTTTTGGAACATACCTGAAAATTCGGGGATTTGCGACCGAAATTCTAATGCTCTAAAAACAATTTGTGTTGAAATATTATACGGAAAGTTACCTATTATGGCAAATTGTTTTCCTTCAAAAACTTCGTTGATATTGAATCGCAAGAAATCTTTAGATATTATCTTGTCTTGTAATTGAGGATAATTTTCGTTCAAATACGTTACCGATTCGGTATCGATTTCAATAGCATACGTCGTAACTGGTTTTTCCAGAAGGTATTTGGTTAATACGCCCATTCCTGGTCCGATTTCTAAAACAGTGTCGTACCCCTCAAGATTTAAGGTGTCGGCAATTGCTTTAGCGATAGATTCGTCTTTTAAGAAATGTTGTCCGAGGTGTTTTTTGGCTTTTACTTTTTCCATATTTTTTGCCGCGAGGGCGCTAAGTCACAAAGTTTTTATTTATTCTCGCGAAGGCGCAGAGGCGCAAAAGGAAAATCATTTATTTTTAATTTCTTGAAGCTGTTGAATATCTAGTAAGTCTTTTGGGCGATTTGCTTTAATAACTATACAGAAATTATCTTTGTTTTTTTCTACTTTATTTTTTACGGGAAAATGACTCATTCGTTCCATCAATCGCCAAAAACTATAAACACGCTCCACTTTAGACAATTTTAAAAGTCCTCCTGTTGCTGCTTATTGCTTTCTTCTTTGGTTTGAAATCGTACTTCCATAGGTGTTTTTAATTCGATTGAAAAAACTCCGAAACAAATTCCAATTCGGTTCTAAATGCTAATGCTTTATCTCCAAAAAGAGACAATCCTTCGGCTCTAAACTTGGGTGCATCTTCGTCATAATAACGCTGCAGGGTTTCTTTGCTATCGGTGGTATATTGCACCGCATAGGTCATTCCACCCATTTCTTCTTCCACCAAAACTCGAACCAATCTAGCAGAAGTGAATTTTCCTGTTGCCAAAATTTCTGGAATGTGTTTTTCTTGTATCCATTGCAACCATTGGTTTTGGATACTTGGATCTATATTGCTGGTAACGTTATATAAAATCATAATTTGGGATTTGAAATATTAATTGTAGCACTTCGGTGGTGCTTTATTGAATAGAAATCTAACTACTAAATTTCTTTATCGCCACGTAACTTCCTGTACTTTTTCTGTGCAGTAACGTAGTAAATACTGTCCTCATGCTTGGTTATGAGTTCTTCGTACAGCGGTTGGGCTTTTTCTATTTCGTTATTTTTGCTATAAATTTCTGCCGAATAAAATAAGGCTTCATCTATGTAAATGCACTCTTTGAAATTATCTAGAATTTGTTTGTAATTGGCTAATGCCGAAGCAGTATCCCCTATACTTTCGTAAATTTTTCCAATTCTTAAAAGAGTTACTGGTTCTATAGCATCGCCTTTATTTTCTTTTAAAATTGCTTGAAAGGCAGCCAAAGCATCTTGCTTTTTATCTTGAAATAATAAAAAATCGGCATGCGAAAATTTCTTTAATGCCACTTGGGTAGAATCTTCTACGGTGTTATCGGAAATAAGCAAAAACAAATCCAAAGCATCATTAGCAATTAATTGGGTTGATGCCGATTTTAGAACTTCTAACTGGTGGTTTGCCCATTTAAAATCGCCTTTGTAATAACTCGTTTTGGCAATTTTTAAATTGGCTTCTTGTCCAACTGGACTATTATTTCCGTCGGATTCAATTTGAGAATAATAAATTAAAGCCTGGTTAAATTTTTCTTCAAATAATAAAATGTCGGCCAATTCCATTTTGATTTCTGCAATTTGCTCTCGGTTGATGGGCATTTCCAAAACATTTTTTAAAATGGATTTTCCGGCTTCGGCATCTTTTAAATTAAAAGTCACAAAATGGGCTTTCAATTTTAATAAGGACAACGTAAAAGGACTTTCGCCAAATTGTTTCAGCAAGGCATCCAATTCTTGACGGATTGCAGGATAGTCTTGCGGAGTTGCTTTTTTGATTTTCATTTCCATCAAATAAGCATTCGATTGAATCTTTAAATCTAAATCTTGGGTGTTTTCTAATACAAACCCCAATATTTCTTTAGCAGATTCATCGTCATTTTCTTCAATTGCCAATTGCCCAAGGTTTACAATATTAGCAAACGATTCGGGGTTGCGTTTGTAAATTGCTTTTTGTTGGATAAAGGCTTTTCCGTATTCTTTCATTTGCACATAAAACCAACTTAAATACTCATTCCAAAATAAATCTTGTGTTTTTTGGATGCGAATTAAGATTGCTTTTTTCAAAATCTCATTAAAGTTTTCTTTACTGTCTTCGGTAAGAAAACGGGTAAATTGGTTTTGAATGGGTATTAAATTTTGAGGCGTTTTATACGATTCCGTCAAGAACATTTCAATCATGTTATCGGTATCACCTTTTTGGCCGTAGAGCAGCGCCATTTGAAAATTAAAATTGAATTTTGGTTCTAAAGAAACTGCAATTTGATAGGCTTGAAGCGCATAATCTACTATTGCTTTTTTTTCAAAAGTATTTGCAATAGTATAAACCTCATTAGGGTTTTTTCGAATTCTATTCAGAGCTTGATCGTAGTATTTTTTGGCCTTATCGCTGTTTTTTTGCAACTGAAAATTATAACCTAAGTCTACTAACAAATTACCTTGTTTGAATTTATCCAAACGGTCTTCTAAAGCTTTATTGGCCTTTTCAAATTGTTGTAATTGCTGGTAACAAATCACTATTTGTTCGAAATAATTGAAATTATTGGGTTGGGATTTCAACAATTCTTCATAAGCAATTTGCGCTTTTTCAAACTCCCCTCTATCCATATAATTTTGCGCCAATTGTTCGGATTGCGCCGATACAAAAAGCGTAAATGCTAGAGAGAATAATAAGAGAAGCGTTTTTTTCATCTAGTAGGTTTTAAAAAGCAATGTACTAAAGTAAGCCATTTTATGCTCGTTTAGTACATTGTTTGTAAGATTAACTTTTAGTTAATAATATCAAATCCGGTATACTTGCGTAACACCTCTGGAATAACGATTCCTTCTGGAGTTTGGTAATTTTCTAAAATTCCGGCAAGAACCCTTGGCAATGCTAGAGAACTTCCGTTAAGGGTATGAGCCAATTGGTTTTTTCCGTCTTTATCTTTATAGCGCAATTTTAAACGATTGGCTTGGTAGGTTTCAAAATTAGAAACGGATGAGATTTCCAACCAACGATCTTGTGCAGTAGAAAACACCTCAAAATCATAAGTTAGAGCCGAAGCAAAACCCATATCGCCTCCACAAAGACGCAATACTCTATAAGGCAATTGCAATTCTCTTAGAATGTTTTTTACATGTTCTACCATTTCATCTAATGCTTCATACGACTTGTCTGGATGCTCCACGCGTACAATTTCTACTTTATCAAATTGGTGTAAACGATTCAATCCACGAACGTGAGCACCATAAGAACCAGCCTCTCTTCGGAAGCATGGTGTGTATCCGGTGCACTTTACTGGCAAATCATTTTCAGTAAAAATTACATCGCGAAAAATATTAGTTACTGGAACTTCTGCTGTCGGAATTAAATATAAATCATCTGTAGCATCATGGTACATCTGCCCTTCTTTATCTGGCAATTGCCCTGTTCCATAAGCCGAAGCCTCGTTTACCAAATGAGGAACTTGATATTCTAGGTATCCAGCATCGGTATTTTTATCTAAAAAATAAGTGATTAAAGCACGTTGTAATTTGGCACCTTTCCCTTTATAAACCGGAAATCCTGCACCTGTGATTTTAACCCCTAATTCAAAATCTATAATGTCGTATTTTTTTACTAATTCCCAATGCGGTAAAGCGCCTTCGTGTAATTTTGGAACATCTCCTTCTTCAAAAACATTTAAGTTTTCTTCCGGGGTTTTTCCTACAGGAACAATATCTGCTGGTAAATTAGGAAGCAAATACATTTTTTGTAATAAATCCGCAGCAAGAATTTCTATTTTCTCAGAAATAGCTTTTCCTTGCTCTCTCAAAAGAAGGGTTTTTTGTTTTAAAATTTCCGCTTTTGCTTTTTCTCCATTCTTCATCATTTCCCCAATATCTTTGGACAGCTTGTTGGATTCGGATAAAGTAGTGTCAAGTTCTACTTGGGCAGTTCTACGATTTTCATCGAGTTGCACAATCTCTTCCACAATGGCTTTAGCATCCATATTTTTTTTGGCTAAAGCAGCAATCACTTTCTCTTGATTTTCCCTAATAACAGCTATTTGTAACATGACTTGATTTTTTATGAGAATGCAAATTTAAGAAATTGCTTTCTATTTAAAGAATAATATAAAAAAGATTCTAATCGTTCGTAACTTATTAAAATACAATTATTTGAATAAATTTTAACAAAAACGGCGTAGTAACAAAAAATATTTATTTGTACATTAGCAAAAATTGTATACTAATTATGAAAAAAACTTACTTAGCATTATTACTGTTTTCGATTTCGATTTCTTTTGCCCAACAACAAGACAATTTAACTACAATTACTGCTGCCGAAATGAAATCAGCTAGTAATTTAATGGCGTTTGTATCGAATCCGGATACCCAAAATTATGATATTACCTACCATAAATTAGAGTTTAACGTAGATCCAGCAGTTTATTTAATTTCTGGAAAAATTACCACTACCTATACCGCTTTGGCAAATATGAATACTATTGTATTTGATTTAGCAAATCAATTAACGGTTTCTTCTGTAGTGAGTAATAGTCAAAATTTATCTTTTTTACAAAACGGAAATAATGAATTGGTAATTACTTTACCAGCCATACAAGTTATCGGAACTTCAGCAACCGTGAAGATCACCTACTCTGGAGCGCCTCCTGTAAATGGTTTTCGAGCTTTTACTACCGAAGTTAGAGGTACTGGAAGCAATACGTTATATACTTTATCCGAACCTTTTGGCGCTAGAGATTGGTGGCCATGTAAACAAGATTTGAATGATAAAGTAAATTCTATTGATGTGTATATCACCGCTCCATCGCAATATGTTGCAGTTTCTAACGGCGTAGAACCCGAAGCGCCAATAGTTAATGGCACTAGTAAAACTACCCATTTTCATCACGGCTATGCCATACCAGCTTACCTAATTTGCATGGCAGTTACCAATTATACGATTTACAATCAAACCGCAGGGGCTGCTCCTAATCTATATCCAATAATAAATTACATCTATCCAGAAAGTTTTAATGCCGGATTGCAAACCCAATTAGCACAAACTCCTTTGTTATTAAATTTATTTAGTAATTTATTTGAATTGTATCCTTTCCATAACGAAAAATATGGCCATGCTCAATTTGGATGGGGTGGCGGAATGGAACACACTACCGTTTCTTTCATGGTAGGATTTGACCGACAATTAATTGCTCATGAAATGGCACACCAATGGTTTGGTGATAAAATTACTTGTGGCACCTGGAAAGACATTTGGCTCAACGAAAGTTTTGCTACTTATGTTGCTTCGTTGGTATATGAGAATTTTGATGGATCAGCTGCTTTTGTTAATGATAAAACGAGCATGGTAAATTTTATTACTTCCGGAACAGGAGGGGCTGTATTTCTTACCGATGCTGAAGCTACCGACGTAAATAGAATTTTTGATAGCAGATTGACCTATAATAAAGGAGCAATGGTTTTGGAAATGCTTCGTTTTAAGATGGGAGATACTGCCTTTTTCCAGGCTATTAAAAATTATCTTGCCGATCCTTCTTTGGCCTATGGTTATGCCGTTACCACTAACTTAAAATCACATTTAGAAGCGGTTTATGGCAGTAGTTTAACCGAATTTTTTAACGATTGGATTTACAACCAAGGCTATCCGAGTTATACGATAACTGCTCAAAATTGGGGTTCTGGCCAAGGTCGTTTTACGATTAATCAGACGCAGTCCGATGCTTCGGTGAGCTATTTTGAAATGCCTGTTCCTGTAAGAATTCATGGAAGTGGCGGGCAACAACAAGATATTGTATTGAATAATACCGTTAACGGAGAAGTAATCATTAAACCTATTAATTTTCCAATAACAAGTGTGGAATTTGATCCTGACAAACATTTGATTTCTAAAAATAATAACATCTTATTAGGTAACGAAGATTTTGATTTAGAAAAAGCGATTTGCCTCTATCCAAACCCAGCAAATGATTTGGTACACATTCAACTACCTACTACATTAACTCTTGAAAAAGTAACAATTTACAACAATTTAGGGCAAGTAGTTTTAGAAAACAATGCGGTTGATTTCTCGTTATCCTCTATTTCTTCAGGGGTTTATGAGGTGCAACTACAAACTTCGGAAGGGGTTTTTCATAAAAAAATTATAAAAAATTAGCACGAAGCAATATTATTAGTAAAAAGTAAGGCGAAAACCTTACTTTTGCTTTTTTATAACAATACTGAATCACAAAAATGGAATTTGCAATTAAACTTTCTCAGTTCTTATTGAGCTTATCAATACTTATTGTTCTTCACGAATTAGGCCACTTCATACCAGCCAAATTATTTAAAACTAGAGTAGAAAAATTTTATCTTTTCTTTGACTTAAAATATTCTTTATTCAAAAAGAAAATTGGTGAAACCGAATATGGTATTGGATGGTTACCTCTTGGTGGTTATGTGAAAATATCGGGAATGATAGACGAAAGTATGGACAAAGAACAAATGGCATTGCCTGCGCAACCATGGGAATTTCGTTCTAAACCTACTTGGCAACGTTTAATAATTATGTTGGGTGGAGTTATGGTAAATTTCCTCTTAGCTTTCATTATCTATATTGGAATGACCTTTTACTATGGCGAGCAATATATTGCTAATGAAAATGTAAAAGATGGTATTTGGGTAAATAATCCTACGGTAGAAAAATTAGGATTTAAAACAGGAGATAAAATTGTTTCGATTGATGGCATTAAAGTGCAAAAATTTGACGAAATCAACAAAGAGTTATTTCTTGCTAAAGAAGTAGACCTTAATCGTGACGGGAAAGAAATCAAAATAAAATTACCAGTTAATTTTATTGATCAATTAATGAAATCGCAAAGAGGAACACTAATCAATCTTCGTATGCCGTTTGTAATTGGTGCCGTTCCAAAAGAATCGCCAAACAAAAATGTATTAAAAGCAAAAGATATTATAACGAGTTGCAACGGGCAAAAAGTTACCTATGCAGATCAACTGATTGTATTGTTTCAAGGTTTAAAAGGAAAAACCGTTCCTGCAGTTATTAGAAGAGACGATAAAGATGTTGCCATAAATTTAATAATTAACGATAGTGCTAAAGTTGTGGTTCAACAAGCTATGTTGCCTTATGATAATTTGGAAAAATTAGGCTTATATAAAATCAACAAACAAGAATATGGTTTTTTCCAATCGATTCCTGTTGGAATTACAAGAGGGATTAACGAGCTTGCTAGCTACGGAAAACAATTAAAAGCAATATTTTCACCTAGCACAGGTGCCTATAAAGGTGTGGGCGGATTTGGAGCTATCTTTAATATTTTCCCATCTACATGGAGTTGGTTTGTGTTTTGGAACATTACCGCTTTACTATCTATTATGCTTGGTGTAATGAACCTTTTGCCAATTCCTGCCTTAGATGGAGGTCATGTAATCTTTTTATTATACGAAATGATATCTGGCAAAAAACCTACTGACAAGTTTTTAGAAAGAGCTCAAATGGTTGGTTTTGTATTACTTATCACGTTGCTTTTATTTGCAAACGGAAACGATATTTACAAAGCAATTGTAGGGAAATAAAAAAAATAAAAATTTTATCGATTTTTGTTTGCAAAAAATAAAAATCGCTTTATATTTGCAACCGCTTAGCCAGTTAACGACAACATTGTTGAAAGAGCAAAAGCCCCAAAAAAGTTCTTTAAATAAAGTTACAATATACAGTTTCCTTCTTAGCTCAGTTGGTTAGAGCATCTGACTGTTAATCAGAGGGTCCTTGGTTCGAGCCCAAGAGAGGGAGCAAGTAAGAGAAAGCCTTTACAGAAATGTAAAGGCTTTTTTGTTTTTACATGTCATACATTTGTAAAACAAATTAAAAATTATGAAATATTATTTGAGTGATTTTAAAAAACCTATTGATCCAAAAAACCCACTTTTGTTTTTCAACAATATTTCAACTGAAGAAGAATTCAATAAATTTTTAAATAATCTTTACCACACTAACGGACTTGGCTTTACAAAACTAGATAATGGTAAATATTCATTTTATGCTCATACAGGTTTTTATAATGAGCACATGGATTTAATAGATAGTACTGAATTATATGAAGGTTCTATATATAATAATCTAGTGGAAGTTTTAAATTTCTATTACCTAGAGATAGATATGCTTTTAGAAACCAGAAAAATGAAACATCTTTACGAATCAAAAAGAATTGATGATAAATATTCCGAACACCTTATTAACAATATTGACTTTTTTTTAAATACATTCGAATTTATTAGAGATGAATCAGCAAAAGGAATAATGATTGAAACACTTAAGAAATTCAGAAGATTAGTTTATAATTCATTATCATATTCTGTCCAAACACCTATAAACCAAGAAATTATTGATTACACCCCCCAGAATTCTTATTTACTTGGAGATGTTACTAAAAATGATATTGAAAAAATTTTTATGATTGCAGAATCAGATTATTTGATAGATATTGAAAGAACTGATTTAGATATTTTTTATGAAGTATTCTTTTCCATAAATCAAAATCAAAAAACCAAACAAATTTTATTTTTACCCAACCGAACTTTAGTAACAGCATTTATGTATGCTTTAAATTTGATTTATAAAGATTTCACTTTTTCAAAATTAGAATTATCAAATGTATTTTACTATATAAGTAAAAATAATAAACACAAAAAAATTACACAAGGAGCTTTAAACACTCATCACAGTAGAAGTAAAAATACTACTGAATATCAACTACACTTTAGCAAATATTTAAGGGCCTTGAAATAACAACAAAACACAATTTACATATCACCTTACATTCCATCTTACACCCTTCTTACACATTAAAGAGAAGGGTTTTTTATTGAAATAAATTTGGCAATTAATTGGATAAAACATCCGCAAATTTATTATTATGTTAAAAGAAAAAAGCTTATTTAAAGATGAGCAAAGTAAAAAAAGTGAAGAGATCTTATCTCTAAACGAGGCAGCAAAGTTCCTTTGTGCCTCCAAGTCATTCGTATATAAAATGACTAGTCAAAAACTCATTCCCCATTACATCCCGGGAGGGAAAAGGATTTATTTCAAAAAGTCCGATTTGGAAAATTGGCTTCTCAAAAACAGAATACCACCTAGTTCTGAATTTGAAGCCAACACTGAATGTTATTTACTAACCCCTAAAAATCAAAAATCATGCTAAAAAGTATTTCATTAAAAGGAAAAAATACATGTGTTAATTTAAAAATTAAAGACAAGAAAATTATCTTTAGTTCCTATGTTAAATCAATTAATTTGACTCCCAAAAAAATATTTTGTAACAATAAAGAATCAAATGAAAAAATAGTTAATGCATATTATTACCTATCCGCTTTTCTTGATGATTATTATTCGGAGGACAAAGATGAAATGATAAATGACAGTATCAAATTTCGATTTAATCATGATTGTTTTATAGATGCTGTTATTTGCATATTGAACAATCTTGATGATAAACTGCAAGCAAAAATTAATGAAGTTCAATTCGACTTTAATTATAATTATTTATTAAGTAAAGATTTAATTCTGCTTAAATCATGTTATTTAGCAAAGGATAAGATTTATGCAGTTTCAAATTTTGTTGAAACAGACAATTCGAACTTAACAACTGATGAAGTAAAATTTAATCGTTTTAGACTTACTATAAAACTTTAACACTATGGCAAAAATTAACATATTACTCAGAGATGCTCAAAACAAAAATGGACAATATCCTATCGTTTTGAGAATCATTAAAAACAGAAAAGTTAAGATTATTACTTTGGGAATGGATTGTCAGAAATCTAATTGGGATGAGAAATCATCCCAATTCCAAAAGAGTATGCCTAACCATATCCAAAAGAATCTTCTTTTGTCAAAATTGAAACAGAAAGCTTGGATGATTATTGACCAATTCAATATTGATGAAATTGATTTTACTCTTGATCAATTTGATCAAAAATTTAGAGGAAAAGCGCAAAGTAAGATTACAGTATTAGAATTTTGGGAAGATAAAATTATTGATTTAAATCTTGGCGGACGAACAGGAAACGCAAGAGCGCATAAAGACACTAAAAATTCATTTTTCAGGTTTTGTAAAAATCAAAAAATACTCTTCAAAGAAATAACCGTTGAGATGCTGGATAAATATGAAACTCATATGAGGTCTACTGGCAGTAATGATGGCGGAATTGGAGTAAGAATGAGAGAATTGAGAGCTGTTTATAACGATGCTATTAAAAAAGGTATTGTAGAAGAAAAATACTATCCTTTTAAAACTTATAAAGTTTCAAAACTTAAGGGTAAAGGATTCAAAAAAGCATTGTCCAGAGATGAAGTTAGATTGATTGAAAATCTTGACGAAGCTAAATATCCACAACTACGGGAAGCAAAACAGTTATTTGTGTTTTCTTATTACACCCGCGGTATGAACTTCTATGACATCATGAAGTTAACATGGGACAGAGTTGAGAATGATAAAATCATTTACACACGCTCTAAAACCAAGGGTAGATTTACTGTTAAAATACTACAGCCTATTCAAGATATTCTTAATTACTATAAGGATCTTAATACGGATACAAATTTTGTTTTTCCCATTTTACTAAATGAAGGTATGACACCAATTCAAATTGAAAATAGGAAAGCAAAAAAACTAAAAAGATTCAATAGTGACTTAAAAAAGATTGCTGAAATAGTCGGAATTGACAAGCCACTCACAAGTTATGTGGCAAGGCACAGCTTCGCAACTAATTTAAAGCAATTAGGAGTATCAACGGACATTATAAGTCAGTCGATGGGGCACCAAAATATATCAATCACTTCAGCATACCTAAAAGATTTTGAAAATGATGTGATTGACGATGCAAATGAAAAGCTATTAATGGAACCAATATCAATTTATAATTTAAATCATGGAAGAAAATATGCAGCATAACGACGTAAATAATTTAATAGACCGTTTCCATCTTGTATTACCTTTTTTTGATGAATGCCTTAACAAAAAAGGTGAAATGGAAATTATAATTAGTAATCAAAAGCTCATTCTATTTTGGGAAGCGTTAGGCTATCGGAAAGTAATTGATGAAACAGGGAGTTATATCTTAGTAAATATTCAGAGAAATTCTATAGTGAAAGAAGTAAAAGAACATTTGTTGAGATTTGAAATTAGAGAATACACTAAGCATATAAATCGAGCTGATGTATGGGAACTTTTTCTTAGGTCCGAGAATGTTGCCAAGAAACATTATGAATCATTTCATACTATTGACATGACCAGAAACACAGGGAATGAAAAAACGGGATACTTATACTTCAAAAACGCAATTTTAAAAGTTACATTAGAAAAAATTGAAATTGTTGAGTATGATAATTTTGAAGGATATGTTTGGGAGAAAGAAATTATTAAAAGAAATTTTATTGTTTCAGAAGATGCTGAGTGTGTTTTTGGAGAGTTTGTCTGGATAATTGCCAATAATGAACCAAAACGTTTAAAGAGCATTATATCCATTATTGGATACCTTATTCATTCTTTCAAAGATCCAACTTTTTCGAAAGCAATCATTTTAATGGATTCGGAAATCGACGTTGAATTTGATGAAGCAAATGGCGGAACTGGAAAATCTTTAATTGGGAAAGCTGTAAGCCAAATTGTACCAATATTATTCATCGATGGCAAAACCATAAAAAGTCAGGATAAGTTTAGACTTTCAGGATTAAACGGTCACCATAGAATAATTTTCTTTGATGATGTGAAGAAGGATTTCGATTTCGAAAGTCTATATCCTCTCATCACGGGTGACCTTTATATCGAAAAAAAGTATAAAAATGCTGTAGTAATTCCAGGCACAGAAACTCCAAAACTCCTAATCACTTCAAATTATGTAGTCAAAGGTGGTGGAGGAAATGCGGAAAAACGCAGAAAAGTTGAATATGAAGTGTCTACTTATTTCAAAAATATCCAAACTCCATTAGAGCAATTTGAACATCGTTTGTTTGATGATTGGGATAAAGAAGAGTGGATTAAATTTGACAATTTTATGATTAAAGCCTTACAGTTTTATCTTAAAAATGGACTATTAGAACCCCAACCTATAAATATTGACTTTAACAGGTTAAAAATAGAAATTGGTGTCGATTTTATTGATTTTATGGATAGCTTAATTAGTAAACCTGAACTGTATCAAAAACCATCTTTACCTGATATTCTTGTAATAGATAAAAACAAATTATTTGATGAATTCTTAAAAACAAAACCAAATAATGGGGAACGGATTAGTCCTATTATCTTTAAAAAGGGAATAGATAAGTATTGTGATTATTATCAAATACAACACAATCATTACAAGAGCAATGGTAATAATTATGTAGAACTGAATATCGAGAAAATCATTAAACAAGCCTCTTAATAAAAGTTAAAAAGGAACTTAAAAAGTGACAAAGTGACTTCAGTATATAAAAAGTTATTTTCAAACTTGTAAATAACATCATTTTTTAAGTTCTTTCTTTAGTCTTTTTATCCTTCAAAATAACTTTTCAAAAGCGATTGTCACTTTGTCACTGTGATAGTCGCTTTTTCATTTCAACCTTTTAATAATTAAACATTAACCTTAAATTTTATAAATATGGAAATTAAAAAAGCTTCACAAAAAGCAAAAAAATTAAGAATTGGACTATCAGGAGCATCTGGATTCGGCAAGAGTTTTTCTGCCCTAAAAATGGCTTCTGGAATGACAAATGATTGGAAAAAAATATGTGTTATAGATTCAGAATGTTCCTCATCGAGTCTTTACAGTAATCTTGGTTCATTTAACACTATTGATATTAATGCTCCTTTTAACCCTGAAAAATTTTGCCAAGCGATTAAACTTGCTGAAGATTCAAAAATGGATGTGATTATAATCGACTCAATATCAATGGAATGGAATGGTTCGGGAGGCTGTTTAGATATTCACGAACAGCTTGGCGGCAGATTTCAAGATTGGGGACCAGTCAAAAAAAGACACCAAGCGTTTATTGATGCTATTCTTCAGTCAAGTTGCCACATCATTACTACTGTTAGAAGAAAAGTAGAATACAGCTTGGACAAAGACTCTAATGGTAGAACAAAAGTATATAAACTTGGTACAAAAGAAGTTACTCAAGAAGGGTTTGAATACGAAATGGATGTCAATTTTGAACTAATTAACGAAAACCACTTAGCTAAAGCGACAAAAGACCGATTGAATTTATTTATGAATCGACCAGAATTTGTGATTAATAGCTCTACAGGTAAGAAATTGATTGAATTTGCAAATTCAACAGATGCAATGGGCAAAAATGAAATGAAACAGAAGATTTCCGAAGTTAATAATATTAAAGAATTGGGAGAACTGTACCATAGTAATACTGAATTGTCAAAAACTTTAGATCAAGAATTTATTACCAAGAAAAATTTACTACTTGAATTAACAAATAAAATTTCATCAAATGGACACAGCAGTACTTACCCTAAAGCCAGTTAATATCACCCACAATGCAGAGATACTCCTGCCAATAGAAAATGAGGTTATTACCTCTAGGAGTTTGGCTGAAATTATTGTAAAATCACCCTTTATTGAGGCTAATACGGAAAGTGTTAGCCTTTCTCATTTAAAGTCTAAAAATGTAATTCCTGTTTTTACCAAGGATAATGAAATAACCTTATCCCATCAAGAGTTTATAGAAACTGCAATAAGTGCCATAGCAACTATCTTTCCAAATGAGCCAATAGATACTCCTGAAATAAGAGTTAGCCACCAAATTAAGGGCAGAACTCCTGATGCTTTACATATTGCTGCCAAAGACTTGGAAGAGCATCAGAGGACCTCTTATTTTGAGAGAATGGCTTTTATAATAAGAGTTCCTGGAATTACAGAAACTATTAACGGAAATAAGCTAGCTCTTACAATTGGAGGAGTGAGAAGCTATAATTTGGAAAATCTGTACAACAAGAAAACCTATGAGAAGTTTAAATTCTTCATTGGATTCCAAAATATGGTTTGTTGCAACCTGTGTATTTCTACAGATGGATATCAAAATGAAATTAGGGCTATGAGTCATCTTGACCTTGAAGCTAAAATGTTACAAACATTAGCAGAATATAAAGCACAAGAGCATTTGAATTCAATGAAAAACCTACTCAACAATTCTCTTTCAGAAAGAGATTTTGCTCAAATTATTGGCAAGAGTAGGCTTTATAATTACTTGCCTAAAAAAGAAAAATCTTTAATTCCTGAATTGCTTCTAAATGATGGTCACATTAACACTGTGGCAAAAGATTATTACCAAGATGAAAGCTTCTGTAGAAATGCTAATGGAGATATTAGTATGTGGGAGTTTTACAACTTATTGACTGGCTCTAATAAAACCAGTTATATTGACACTTTCCTTGAAAGAGGAGTGAATGCCTTTGATTTTAGTAAAGGCGTCTCAAATGCACTAAGTGGTAGTTCTACCAACTATGCTTGGTTTTTGAGCTGATAATCCCCCAATTTCTTTAATTAGGAGTTGGGGATTATTTTTTTTGTTTACTATACTAAGGTATTAATTTTATTAAAATGGGACATCATAACTTTTACTATCTAATTTGAAAGGCTTGATTGTAATCCGTTCTTTAATTAAAATTTAAATAACCCAATTTAGTAACCCCATCATAATAATTTTAAACACTTAGCAAACCATCAATGCATTCAATGTCAAAATTTGAAAAATAGCAAGCAAAAGCATTTCTTGGGTCTTCGAATCTTTTTACAAAGACTACTTCACCCATTACTTCAAGTTGTTGAATTAGTTTAAGTTCTCTATCACCATTTTATTATAATCGTAGAAATCACTATCAATAATAATATTAAGAAATTAATTTTCTTATTGAAATCCATCTCTTTTTTTAATATTTTATTTTGAGAAATTATTTCATTTAATTTGGTGTCAGTTTCCTTTAATTTATTTAATAAATCGTTTGTTGTTTTTTCTTGATTTTCTTTAACTATATCAAACCCTTGATTTATTTCTTTTTGGTTTTTAGAAATTGTTTGTTCAATATCTCCAAAATTTTGAATTATCTTATTGATGTTTTGTAAAATCGTTGTTAGTATCCCATTTATTCCATTAACTGAAATAAAAACTTCCGATAATTTATTTTGATGCTTATTGAAATGTTCTTCTAAATCTATTTTTGATAAACGAGCGATTTCATTTTTAAAACCATCATTAATTTTTTGGAATTGAATAATATTTTTTTCTATTTGATTAATGTTCTTAACCAATAGTTCATTATTACCTTCAACAAATAGCTTCACTGAATTTCCCAAGTTATTATTATACTCCGTTGCATGCTCAATTATTAATTGAAATCTTTTTTTAAACTCTTCGGGTATTTTTTCATTGCTCTCCTTTAACTCTTGAATTCTTTCTTTTAAAGTTTCAATTTGTTTTAACTCTAATTTTAATTTATCTAATTGCTCGTAATTATCAGATAAAATTTGGTCAATATTATTCATCCTATAAATCTTTTAAACTATTATTTATTTTTTCTACAAATTTGGTATTAATTCTTAACATTAATCTGTGTTTCGCTCTTTTAATAAATTCTTTCGAATTATAATACTTAACTTCCTTTGATAAAATTTCCTCAAATTGATTCAATTTGTTTTCAAAATCTTTGTAATTATCGCACTTGTCATATAGATTTTCAAAACCTGTCATAAAATATTTTTCTGCTTCTTCAAAATAATATGTATTATTTAAACCGAAGCTTGCATAGGCGTAAAGTAGATTTAACACATACTCCTCTTTAGTATCTTCAATAGCTAATGAACGCCAAATTCTTTTACAAGAACCACGCATCATTTTGCATTCATTAATAAATGATGCTTTATCATTTAATAGTTTAGTGTATTTTTCAAAAACTTTCCAATCATCTAAATAGTTGTTTTTAAAATCATCAATTAAAGAACAGTCATTACCTGCTTCAACATATCCGCTTTTTGCATATTTTGCATTAAAGTAATAATACATTAGCTGCTTGAAATGAACATTATAATTTGCATTTTCAAACTTAAACTCCGTTTTCGTATTTTGTTTAATACTTTCTGTTATAAATTCTTTTATGTCTTCAATTGCTTTTCTTCTTTTTCCAACTATATCGGAATACGTGAAATCTAATATTACTTTTACCGACTCTTTAATTGTATGAAACACATCTAAATCATGGCAAATAATTTTCAATTTCTCAATTTTCAATTGTGTTTTTTC
Source organism: Flavobacteriaceae bacterium (assembly GCA_947446865.1). GTDB lineage: Bacteria > Bacteroidota > Bacteroidia > Flavobacteriales > Flavobacteriaceae > Flavobacterium. The sequence goes on from CANFHX010000017.1 coordinate 41,448, forward strand.
TTTGGATAAATACTTTAATAAATGATTTTGCGTAGCATCAATGTAGAAGTTTTTATCAGTTTTATTTATACTGATTGAAACTAATCCTTTATTATATTCAATGGTGTAATCTGAAATAAATTCAATGCTATATAAACGATAAATTATTCTCAATACATCCTGTCGATTAATATTAGAATAATAAAATTCTTTGTATTGTTTCTTGTTGGCAAAATAAATTTCAGATCCTAAAATTTCAATATCCCATGACTCTTCAATTCTTTGAATGTAATCAATAAAATCTGATGATTGCTTTTGTAATGCCTCCAAATAGATTATAACATTATGAATATGGGGGGTTGGAATTAAACTAAAATCTGCCATAATAATTTCTGACAGACTATCTTTTGTCAAATCTAATGGCACAATAAAATTTAACTTTTCACTCCCTAATTCGAAGAAATCTTTCAATGATAACCCATTATTAATAATATTTTGAACAGGCTGACTTAAATAATCATTAAGCGTTGAACTTGGACTATTTCTTTTCCAATTAGCTGTGATAAATTCATATATATGATTTGTTAATGCAACGTCCAAGTTACCACCGCCAGCACCAAAATTAAAATCGACTGTTAATTTACCTAAACCTCTAGTATTTATTATTTTACCAAAAACGACATTATTCTCATTTCTTAGCCAAATATTACCTTGGAAACCGCCGTCGGGTGTTAAGTAAAATTTTATATCCTTGTCATTATCGAGGTTATAAATATCTGTAATTTGTTTAAAAACCGTTTTGTTAATTTTTTCTTTTCTAGTAAAAAAACGCTCTAATTGATATAACTCTGTTTCGATACCTTTGAAACTGTTCTTATGAAAAAAATCGTGGATACTTTCATCTAAATTGTAGGTCGAAATAGTTTTAAATTCTACTTCTTTTTTATTAATAACTATTTTGAATGTGTCAGAAAAATTAGCTACAATTAATTTAATATCATTTTTTAATGTTTCTTTATTTGAATTTCTAATTAATGTGAAATTTTCACCATCAAAAGCTTCAATAAGATGTCTTAATTTAACTCTAGCTTCTTTTGTAAATTGTTTTATATATCTTGGATTTAAAAAATAAAATTCTTCTGTATTAATCAAGTTCACGCATAAAGACTTTTTCTTGTCTCTTCCAGCTCTTCCAGCTTCTTGGATGTAACTTTCGGGTGAAGAAGAATAGTTGATATGATAAACTGCTCTGACGTCTTCCTTGTCGATTCCCATTCCAAAAGCTTTAGTACAAACCATATAACTTATTTTTCCGCTTAAAAAGTTTATAAAATGTTCGTGAATTTCTTCACTTAATCTCCCTGCCTCATCGTTCCCGATAAAATATGATTTTTTAGTATCATTTATTGCTAAATTTTCAAATACTTCTTTCGGATTTTCACTATTATTAACTCTACCTGTTACGCCTAATATTCCTTGAGTGTGTGGACAAAATATTATTGAAGTTGTAGTGTCAAAAGTTAAACTATTTGGGATATCATTTATTGATACCGATTCTCTACTAATTATTTTATCTAATGCATTATTATCAATTGCATCCATTTCAAATTCGTCATAATGCTGTTGAAGTGAATTCGAAATAACCCAATTATCTAATGTTTTTAATTTATATATACTGTTTTTGACATAATCATTTAGTTTATCTCTTTTGACAGTACCGATTTTGTTTTTAATCTCTCTATCAGAAATACTGTGACTATCTATTTTTGCATTACATTCGATAAAATCAAAGAACAATTCTTTTCGTATAGTATTATCAATTGAAATTACTGCATTTGCAGCATCATCATGTTTTATATCAAGTTCTCTTTCAATATCTGCTAAAACATCATAAGAAGCTGTTGCTGTAAGTCCAACTAAAGTGACTTTGCCGTTTTTTGTTTTAACAAATTTTTGAGCATTTTTACCTAGCATCAGGTAGGTAGAACGGAAATCGTGTCCCCATTCCGATAAACAATGTACTTCATCTATTATACAAAAAGAGAATGCTAACTTGTATGTGGTATTGTCAATATTATTTATGATTTTTCTAAAATCCTCCATTACAAATCTTTCAGGAGAAACAAAGAGAAATTGTGTTTGTCCAAACTTAAAATCTATTAGTTTACTTTGTTTTTCCTCTCTTTTTAAATTGGAATTGATATAGTCACAACAGTCAATCCAATTATTATTTAAAACTCTTACTTGGTCTTCCATTAATGATTTAATGGGATCGACCACTAAACATAAGCCAGGCTGTAAAAAAACTGGTAACTGATAGGTTAATGATTTACCACCACCAGTAGGTAGTAAACCAATAACTGGTTTTTGTTGTAATGCTCTAGAAATTATTGGTAATTGTCCTGGTCTAAAACTAGATTTTCTAAAAATATTTTGAATAAAAAAGTTGATGTTTTTTTCGTATTTTTCATATGAAACATATGAGCCGTCATTTTTCTTATCCACCAATTCTTTGAAATGAAGCAAATTGGCACAATAAATCTTTTTGCTATTTTCAATGCTGTTATCGTAGTAGTGTGATGAACTAATTACTATTGCTTCACGAATAGAATACTCTTTTTCTTTAAAAACTTGAGAACGTCTTAAAATGGAATGGTCAATTATAACATCAAAATCATTTGCCCCGAAATAGTTTTCATTTTTTGGCTCATAGCCACAATGTATTTTTTGATTTATCACCCATTTTTCATTTTCAAAAATGCTTAGTTCAATTTTTGGTATTTGGAGTTTGTCTTGATCTTCCAATAAAGCATTTAAATTTGAAATTATTTCTTCTAAACTTTTGACAGCTAAAGCACCACAAGGCAGATCTCTTTCAATGATTGCTATTTGTAGGGTTTCTTTTTTTAGTAAATCTTTATTAGCAATAAAATGGTCTATAATTGTTTTTTGAATTCTAGCTACTGCGAATGGTATAAAAAGTAAGCTATATTCTTCTAAATACTCAGAAATATTTCTAGTAAAGTTTTTTTCAAAAATTTTATATAAGTCCTCAGAAAATAATCTGTCGTAAGGAATCGCATTTGCATTAATCTCATTTTGAGTGAAACGAAATGTTTCTGCATTTACTTCACTTGCAGCTAGATCTCTATTAGTATCATAGTAAACATATTCTTCTAATAAATGATGTGGTCCATCTATTTCAAATATTCGTGTCTTATATTCAGTTCTATTTTTTTCGTTATTCCAATACAAATACGGTGATGTAAAACTAAAATCAACTGACTTCCCGCCAATCATCTCAGGGTTTATTGTAGCAAAGTCTCTTTGAGCTTGGAAAAGTTGTTTGATAAACTGATGGTTGCCTAAAAACTTTCTTTCTAACTGACTTCCTAATTCACCAATATAGTTTTCATCATCAAACATTAATTTAGGTTCAATGATGTGTAGTAATTCAAAAACCGTTTCAAAACTTAACTCTTTAACTGAATTTGAGTAATCTAATATAAATTCATTGTCATTCTTTATCGTTAATCCAATTTCTGTAAAAACTTCTTCAATTATTAGTGGAGCTTTAGTTGGTAATCCTCTTGTAATGATATTATTAATTGTTGCTAAAACTGGAGATATATTATTATAATCAATAGTATGAGTATATGGAAATTGCACATCAAATGCACTCAAGTTTTGAAGTAATCCTTTTATTTTGTTGATGCTTTCGTTTTCTTTTTCATTGAAATAATTCAATGACTTGAAATTATCGGTAATTAAATTACTGATTACATCTACTATATACCCTGCTTTGAATTGTTTCATTGATTGCAAGTTAATTTATTTTTTACGGTTTTAGATTTATTAGCACAAACAGTGTTCAAGTCTTATTTTCCACTTTTTCCAATCAGGCATTATTTTTTCTTGTAATTCATAGAATGCTTTGGTATGGTTGTGATGCACTAAATGACATAGTTCGTGTATCATTACATATTCAATACTTCCTTTTGGTGCTTTGATTAGTTCAGGATTTAGGATTACTTTTCCTTTTACTGTGCAACTTCCCCAACGTTTACTCATTGAGCGTATTTCTACTAAAGGTCTTTCAATATCATATTTAGTAAAGAGATTTATTTTTTCTTCTAGAACTGAATTGAAATGTTCAATTGCTTTTTCTCTATACCAATTTTTTATAACTGTTTCTACCTTAGTTTTTGATTTGTGATGTACAACTAATTTACCTCTATATGCTTTTACTTGATTAACTTGATTTATTTCTGATTGTAAAATATATTGTCTTCCAAGATACAAATGTGTTTCTCCATTAATATACTTTCTAGCTGGTGTTAAAGGATGATAGGATAAAAATTCATTTTGTTGCTTTAATATCCATCGTGCTTTTTCCTTAACTTTTTCTTGTATTTTATCATTACTTGTATCTGATGGAGCATATACTTTTACTAAGCCTTCTGGAAATACTTTTATGCCTAATGTTTTTCTATCTTGAAAAATTAGTTCATAGCTTATTTCCTTTTTGCCGTATTTAATATTATTGGTTTTAACTATCATTATACAAATTTGATTTTGGCAATATTTAATCCTTGTTCTACTAAATCATCTATTTGTTTGAATGAAATATCTAAATCATACTTTGCTTTTAAATCAAAAATGTAATCATCAATAGCAATTTTAATTTTACCTTCAATATCAGTTTTGTTTTGCCAATCAATAATTAAAATTTCATCTTCAAATACTATTGAACGAATGATTACATCTATTTCGACTGCGATTTCTGTAGCTATTTCAGGTTTCGAAACTAATTCGGTTGTCAGTATTTCTTTGACTAAATTATATATAGCAATACCGGTATCATTTCCATTTAATTCTTGTGGGACATTGTTTCTTTTACCACTTAAAAATTCAGCTTCAAGTTCTTTAACCTTTCTTAAATATTCAGCTTCGGTAATGCGTTCTAAACGATACGTTTCAATTGTCTCACGAATTAAAGCCGATAACTTTTTATAATAAATTGGGTCTTCATTAACTTTTACATTAATTGCTCTAATTGTTCTACTTGCTATATGGTCTGCTTTTGCTGCTTTACCTGTTAGTTTTTCAACTTCTGCTTCTCTTTGTTCTTTATCAAATATGTTTACTAAATCAGTTATCTTCAACATATCACCTTCGGTTGTAATATGCTTGTCTATTAACTTTTGTATTTGTGGTTCGTAAGATGCATAATCTGCTTCGTCAGAATATCTTCTTTTAACTGAAATTCTTAATTCTAAAAAGAATTTTAAATCCTTTTTGTATTTGGCTATTACCTTATCAGGCGTTTTAGTTTCAAACTCATAACTCGATAATGCTAATTTTAATAACCTTGCAAATATTGATACCTTTTCATAAAAGTTATGTCTGATTTCTTCATCTGCTAATAATACTTCATAAGCCGGTTCGTCATACTTATTAGATATGGTTTTGAAAACATCCCAAACTTCTGAATGCGCTTGTGGAAGCTTCTTAATTTCATCGTTGATATTAGTAAACGTACCAGCCAAATCTTCTTCATCATAAGCATTATCACCTGAATAGGTTTCTAATGCTTTGTCTAGATTTTCAAGATTACCATAATAATCAATGATATATCCGTAATCCTTTCCGGGATGTAATCTGTTTACCCTTGCAATTGCTTGTAATAATGTATGCTCTCTTAATGCCCTTGTTATATACAAAACAATATTTCTAGGCGCATCAAAACCTGTTAATAATTTATCAACAACAATAATAATCTCTGGAGTATCTTGTTTTTTAAATGCACTAATTATAGACTTCTCATACTTTTCAGTAGTGCCATATTTATCCATTTTTGCTTTCCAAAATGCTTTTACTTTATCGTCTGCTTTGTCGAAAGCATCTTCTTCACCCTCACGAGTATCTGGTGCTGAAATAATAACTTCGGAAGTTACTTTCCCTATTTCATCAAAATACTCTTTGTACTTAATTGCCGTTGCTTTGTTTGGTGCTACTAATTGACCTTTAAATACAGTTCCTTGCCAATTGTCTACAAAATGTTCAACAATATCCCAAGCTCTTGCATATATGATTTGGTCAGCCTTATTCAACATGTTCTTACTGCTGTACTTTCTTTTTAAAGCTGCTTTACCGTAAGGTGTCAATGGTTCAGAGATTTTATTAAAATAATTGTCAATTGGATTGTCATTTACTTCAATTAAATTGTGTCTTCCCTCATAAAGCAAAGGAACAACAGCACCATCAGCAACCGCGTCATTTATAGAATAAACATCAATTAAGCCACCAAATTTATTGGCTGTGCTTTTTTCCTTTTTCATTAATGGAGTTCCTGTGAATGCTAAAAAACAAGCATTTGGGAATACTTGTTGCATTCTTACATTGAAAGAACCATATTGACTACGATGTCCTTCATCAACTAAAACAAAAATTTCAGAAGATAAGAAAGGTGTTACTGAAGCATCTACAGCTGCTTTGAATTTGTGTATTAAAGTAGTGATTACAGCATCACCGGGTTCGGCAATAAGGTTTAATAAACTTTTGTCTTTTTTAAGTTTTTCAAATTCTCTATCAGATAGTTTTTCGCCTTTTAATTTTTTGATGATTTCTTTTGATGCTCCAACTTCTGCATTCTCTACTGGAAATTGACATTTTTGAAATGTTTCCGTTATTTGGCTATCTAAGTCTATACGGTCAGTAACTAATATTATTTTAGGGTTTTTAATGCAAGGATGTGCTGCAATCAATTGCGCTAACATAACCATTGTTAATGATTTTCCGCTTCCTTGTGTATGCCAAATTACACCACCTAGGTATTTGTTATTTATTTTGGTATTTAAACGTGCTAATGTGTTTTTAATACCAAAGTATTGTTGATACCTACTTATTTTTTTAACCCCATCATCATATACTATATAATTGAACATTAAATCTAATATTCGTTTTGGTTGGCAAAAACTGAAGATTAATTTATCTTGCTCAGTAACGGTTTCTGAATTATCGACCACATTTGCGATAAATTCATTTCTCTTTTCGTGCCAATCAATTAATTTGTTCCAATCATCTTTGTTAACTGATTTTTTTTTGATTTCTGAAATAGTATCTTCCCAAAGTGTTTGTTCTTGTTTGGTTTTAAATAATTCTTTCCAAAAACTCCAAAACTCTTTAGGTGTTGCAGTTGTTGCAAACTTTGCATCGTTTACAGCAATAGACATTACTATATTACTATATAGATATAATGGACGTATGCCATCATCTTGTTGATTGCGTAAGTGTTGTTCTATTCCTTTATCAATCGGTTCTTTTATTATTGGACTTTTACATTCAATAACTACCATAGGAATACCATTAATAAACAAAACTATATCTGGACGATAATGGTCGTTTCTTTCTGAACGTAATACACTAAATTCTTCGGTAACATGATAGGTGTTATTTTCAAGGTTTTTCCAATCAATATATTGAAAAGAAAAACTTTTTTTATCACCTAAAACTGTTTGTTCTAAACTTTTTCCTAATGTTATTAGTTCATAATAAGCTTTATTAGCAGCAATATATCCATCTTGAACGGGTAAATCTCTTAATGCAAGTAAACCATTACTTATATTTGTATCTGTAAATTCAAACTCTTTTTGCTTATATTCAATCTTGTTTATTTTACGCAATTGTTCTTTTAGAATATCTTCTAATAATACATTAGAAGTCCTATTTCCTCTAGCTTCTAGAGCTTCATCAGGGGTAAGATATTGCCAACCTATATTCATTAAAAGTTTTAATGCAGGTAGTTGTGCTATGTGGTCTTCTATAAAAGATGGAGTACTCATATCTATTGTTTTATCTTTATAAATAGCTTTTTTTTGTGTAACTATTGTTTTATTAGATTTAATTATTACATTTGCAGTGTTCATTCTACCATAATAGAGAGAATTGAATTTCGAAGTCCGATACGCCCAGAAGTGTACCGGATTTTGCGTTTTAATACACTACAGGTAACTTTTTACTTCTTTTATTCTCTATCTGTTTTGGCCCACCAAGTTTCTCTGTTAAGTAGTAAGCAGATATTAAATAGTAATCTAATTGTGTTCTGTGTGGTTCTAGAATTACAATGTATTGTTCTGCAATATCATAGATATATGTTCTAATTACACTTTTTCCTCTTACTCTATCTACATAACTAAAAATATCAATATCAGTTTTCTTTATCTCTCTAACATGATACCAAATCCAATGCAATCTTTTGGATCTGTCATAATCAAATAAAGAACGTGTTTTTATTACTTTACCTCTTTTGTCCTTTTCTTCCTCCGTCATATGCGTTAAGTGAGAAAATAAACTCTCTACTTCTTCAACACCTTCTTTTTTTATTGGACGAATTAGTTTTGTTCTAAATAGAAAAAGTGGATTATCTGCAATGTCTCTGTCGAAGATGGCTCTTAAGGAAGCTGTTCTTTGTCCTTGTGTAAAGTGCAAAATCTCTAACAGCTCATTGTATCTTTTGATTTGATTAATTGCCATTTTTCAAGTCTATAAAAAAGAGGTTGAACTTATTTTCTGCTTTATCTGTTTTTTGAGTAAGTGGTTTACCGCAGTATCTTTCTATTTTCTCAATGATGTTATTTTTTGCGGTTACTTTATTCATGCCTCTTAATTTGTAATTGATAGCGCCCATCAATACATCTGTAAGTTGCATTAGTTCACTTTCATACGACCTAATTACTTGAAGATTTCTAATGTTATTATAATCTCTTTCAAGGTATGTTTTGAGATTTCTTGCTTTTAGATATGAATGTGTATCTTTTATGTCAATATAAATATTATAATTAAATTCAGGATTAATTTTTTTGTTGAGTAATTGATAATACATTTTGTCGTAAAAATCATTATGGCTTTGATTATGCGTTTTATGGTCTAACTGCGACTTATCTATTACAATTGCTCTAAAGTTTAAATCACTATTAAAAAAATAGTCAATCATTTCATTGTAAAAAGGATATTGCGATTTTGAGATTGAACTCCATTTCATTTCTCCTCTGTAGAAATGCTTGAGTTTCATTTCTCTAATGTTTTGATTGTGCATTTTAAGTAAATGATAAGGTGTGCTTATATATGACAGTATCATAAACGGTTGCCCATCATTTTCTATGTGGGTGCTTTCATCGCAATAAAAATTATATGTTTTACTCATTACTTTATCCTTATTTTAATTTACATTCACTCTTATTTTTCCTGTTAGCAATTGTTGCATTAAACCTTTCTTTTGCAACTGCAATGCTTCAAATTTGGTTTCATAACTTTTCAGCTCTTGATTGGCAGTTTCTAAAACTTGTGAAATAGCTTTTTGCTCCTCAAATGATGGTATTGTTAATTCTAAATTTAAAAAATCATCTAAACCAATGTTTAATAAACCGTGTGCTCTTCCGCCTTCTTTGGCTACTTTCATTAAATTGTTTGTCATTAAACCATTTTCAAAAAAGTACACCATATAATCTGGACAAACATTTTCTTTTAATTCAAAGCATATGTAAAGTGTGGTTACAACTGCTTTTTCAAAATCATTTAATCTCTTAAATGCTCCCATTGGATAGCCGTTTGAATAACTTTTGTTATAAGCAAATTGTCCTTTTTTTAATAAATAATATCCTGATAATGTATCACTAGCAACTCTTTTGTTAAAAAAATCTTCTTGAAGAACAAAGCCTCTTTGAGCAGAAATCGTAACGACAGTATCATTTAATTCTTCATTTTTTGCTGTAACTCTAATTGCTATTTTACCCAAATGCGTATTACTCCATTTTTCACTAAACCCACCCAATCTTTTTTTTCCTGTTAGAAGTTGTTGAGCAAGTCCTTTGTTTCTTGCTTTGAGTGTATTTATTGTTGTTTTGCAATTGGTAATTGCTTCGTCCCAAGTAGATAGTATTTCGGCTATTTTTTGTTGTTCGGGCAATGGTGGGATTGGGAGTTTGAATAATTTCAAATCACTGCCGTTTATTGAGTTTATCGTTGCACCTAAATTTTTATGAATTTCTTTCTGAAATAAATCTGTTCCAAATATCTGATATAGATAATTATTATAATCACTTCTAAAAACAGCCATAAAAGCACCAAAAGCATAACCTTCTGCATCTTCAGTTATTAGTGCATTTTTACCAATTAACGATTTACTTCCATTTCTAACACAAATTAAAATATCTCCTTTCTTTACAGGATTAAATTTATCTGCTTTTACAAATACATTATCAGTATATACAAGTTGCCTGTCTTTTATGTTGGAAGAACGTAAAACTAAAATACCTTCTTTATGAATGTCATTTGGGCTGTAGGTTAGACCATTAATGATTTCTCCTAAATCCCCTAATTTTTTTGCATTCCAATCAATTGGAATAACACCAAAAGCGGTTTTTTTGTAACCGTTAGGAGTTTGCGTATTATTATGACTTATTGTCGGTGTTGTATCGGTGTTGTTCATATTAAAATCCTAACTCTACTAAATACTTGTTCATTTTTTCTTCAACTGCAATAAGTTCACTTTTCAGCGATACAATTGTTTCTTGAGTTTGTTTTACGTCAATAGCTGCTTCTTCCTCAAAAGTATCTACATAGCGTGGTATGTTGAGGTTGTAATCATTGTCTTTTAAATCTTTGATTGTTGCTCTAAAAGCGTATTTGTCTTCTACAACAATGCCATTTTCCGTTTTTAATGGAGTAGTATTTTTGAAGTTAACATAGGTATCAACGATTTTTTTTATATCGCTTATGTTTTCATTATCACGTAATCTGTTTTGATTTTTACCTGCTTCATATCCTTTACTACCATCTATAAATAATACATCGGTATTATTTCCTTTTGCTTTGTTAAACATTAATATTGAAGCTGGAATACCAGTGCCAAAAAACAAGTTAGCAGGTAAACCAATCACTGCTTCTAAAAGATTTTCTTCTATTAATTGTTGGCGTATTTTCCCTTCGCTACTCCCACGAAACAATACACCGTGAGGCATAATAACTCCTACACGTCCTGTATCTTCATAAGTAGTTTCTATCATATGGCTGATAAAAGCATAATCGCCTTTACTTTTGGGTGGAACTCCCCTGTGATAGCGATTGTGAGTATCGGCAATAGCGGTTTCAGCTCCCCATTTGTCAAGCGAAAATGGAGGATTCGCCGTAACGATGTTGAACTTCATTAAATTATCTCCTTCTAATAAACGAGGATTATTTAAAGTATCTCCCCATTCAATAGTAGCATCGTCTATCTCGTGCAAAAACATATTCATACGAGCTAATGCCCAAGTGCTTCCGTTTACTTCTTGTCCGTATAAAGCAAAGTTGTTACTTCCTACTTCTTTTGCCATTTTTATTAATAGCGATGCACTTCCACACGCTGGATCACATATACGGTCTCCAGGTTGTGGGTTTAATAATTTTGCTAATAGTGTTGATACTTCACTAGGTGTGTAGAACTCGCCTGATTTCTTACCTTCTTCACCGGCAAACATCGAAATTAGATATTCATAAGCATCACCTATAATGTCATTTCCTTCCAAGTGTGAAGGCTGTAAATCCATCGCAGAGAAATCAACCAACAAGTTTTTTAATCTTCTGTTTCTGTCTTTAGTTTGCCCTAGATTATTTTCGGAATTAAAATCAATACTTCTGAACACTCTATCTAATTTGCTTCTGTTAGCATCTTCAATACGTTCTAATGAAGTGTTGATTAGCTCACCTAAATTAGGTTCATTTCTGTTTTCAAAAAGAAATTCAAAGGTTGCGTTCTCTGGAAGTTTGAAACGCTCATTTGCTAAAGCTCTTTCAATACGAGCTGTATCACCGTTGTATTTTGTGGCATAGAAATTCTTTTTGTCTTTCCATACATCAGATACATACTTTACAAACAACATAGTTAATACATAATCTTTGTATTGATTACTGTTAAGCACACCTCTAAAAGTATCACAAGCTTTCCAAACGATTTGATTAATTTCTTTTTGTGTGATTTTATTTTCCATAGTAATCTATTTTACGATTTTATTAATTATACCTTGAAACAAGGCTTTTTTATGTTCTATAATTTGATTTGATAATTTTATTTCCTCTGAATGTAAGGCACTAATTGTTGCAATATTATTTTGTATTTCTAATTTTGGTATGTCAATTATTATACTTTCTAATTCACCCTTTCTAATAGATGGAATAGAACTACCAGCACCTATGCTTTGAAACTGACTTTGGTATTTTTGAGAGTTAAACAACGTTGTAATATAATCAGGATTTACTTTTTCCTTGTTTGTTCTAATCACATAGAATATAGAAGAAGCAATTGCTGGCCCCATAGATTTATTGTAAGTCCAAGCAAAGGTTCTAAATCCTTTACCTACAAAAAGCACATCGCCATCTTCTAAAAGATGATTCTCTTTTTTATTGTCCAAATTTACGAATGCATCTATATCACTTTGAAGATTACCAAAATCATCAAAGTTTTTAGCTTGTAGGTACTTAGCAAAACCCTTTTCAAGTGGTTTTACATAAAGTCCAAACTTTATATTTGCAATATCCTTTAACTGTTCCTGCATCTATACTATTTTGTAGAATGTTTCAAATTCTTTACGAAGATAAAAAAAATAATCAAACATCCTAATAAATATTTTTGTAGAGTTATTCAAAATTTTTACAAAAAAAATCAAGCGTAACCTACCCTGTCTCAAAACCCCCACTAATGCTGAGTGATTACAACACCCCCTCCGGTGTTGTGTTAAACAATAAATTCTGGCTGGAAATAATTACTTAAGGTGAAAGCTAAGTGTTGCTCCAGAGAAAATGTTGTTTGTTACTAAAATGTTTAACTCAAAAACAAGTAAAAAAAATGGTAAGAATTTCAAATTACATTAAAAGAACAACAGAGCAAGGAAAAGAATTCTTTACTCTAGAATTACAAGGTGGGGTTGAAATAGTGAAATCCCAAGAAACGGGAAAGAATTATATGACTGCAAGAAAAGCATCAATGTCTTGCACATTTGATGAAGCATCATGCATCTCATTAATTGGAACAGAACTGCCAGGATCTGTTAAGAAAGTAGAGTGTGATGCTTATGAATACACAATCAAAGATACTGGAGAGGTAATCACCTTAAACCACAGATTTGAGTATTTAGAAGAAAACGCTGCTACTTCGAAAGTAGAGAAAAGTAAATCTACAATTGAAGATTTCATGAGCAATGCGAATGTGAAAAACGCCTTCTCATCAAATGGCGAGTTAGTCCATTAACACCTAAAAAGACATCCTTCGTTGACTATTACTCCTAAAGTAAAAAATCAGCTAGGATTGTCTTTTTTTTATTAAACATTAACTTTAATTTTTTTATCAATGAATGAAGTAGCCGAAATTAAAATATCGTATAGTACTACCAGTACTTCTAAAATAAAAATTACTAGTGTAAACAAAGCATTTGAGGTGTTATTAAATTCATGGGATTTAGATACAATTGAATTGCAAGAAGAGTTTAAAATATTACTTCTCAATAGAGCTAATGAAGTACTTGGTATTTATCCATTATCCAAAGGAGGCATTACAGGAACTGTTGTAGATTCTAGATTAATCTTTGCAGTTGCTTTAAAATGTAATGCAACTGGAATAATATTGTGCCACAATCATCCTAGTGGTAATCTAAAGCCTAGTGATAATGATATTACTTTGACTAGGAGTATCAAAAAATGTGCGGATTTTTTAGACATTACTTTAATAGACCATTTAATTATTACAAAGAATGGTTTTTATAGTTTTTCCAATGAAGGAAAGTTAAGTTGAAGATGTAAGGCAGTCTATTTACCCCTCAAAAACAGGTAAAAATGGATTTCAACTATAAACCATCATATAGTTAAATAGCCATATTTTAATTTACCTTTCTAAATTTATGTCTTAAATCCAGTTTTTTAGCAAACTTAAATGCCTAAACTAATTGGATTTTTGATTTACTGTTAATAAGGCTTATTAATACCAAAATTAAACAAACTATATGACCTCCTTTAAATAGCTTTTTTTTATATTCGTCGTTTTAAATGATAATCTTAAATGCAAAATCAGAGTAACATAGTTATAGAAAAAAGTGTTCTTAATATAGAATATAGATTTGGCAATAAATTTAGCATGCCAAGTGATTATATTGTATACTTTGAAAAAAAGGAAAATATTGCTTTAAATACTTACATAAGAAATAATTACGAAGAGCTTAAAAATAAATTTTCTAAGCTTGATTTTAATCTACTTTTTGCTCCTTTATTAACAAACACAATAAATGATATAGATAAAGTTGTAGAATACTTTTTACCGCAATTAACTTATTATGAAATTCATAAAAAAGTAAAAAGTGATTATGCAATGTTAATGTTTGTTGAAGGACTTAATAAAGGCATAGATGACTTTGTTGCTGTATTTCCAGAAGAGGAGTTTATACCTTCATCTTATAATTACAGTGATATTCTTAAATTAATAGGATACAACGGCAATTTCAATTCAGGCTTTACACTTTTTAATAATGTTATTGGGGTTTCTGATGCCTTTTATGAAAAAAATAGTAAAGGTGATTTTAGTTCATTTTTTAAAGAATTTGAAGATTACCTTGCAGAAATAAGTAATGAAGAGGGTGATGCAATGATAGCTAACGCACCCCCTGTAGTAGATTTAACAGAAAAGCTAGATGAAGAAGCAGTCCAAATTGTTAATGATTTAAAAGAAAAATTAGCTGCTTTAACTGATTCAGGACAGTTGTTATTTATTGTGCCAATTTTAAAAGATTTACTTGATAAACAAACTGAAAAAATTGATTTTAAAAGTATAAGCAAAATCAAAATTGATAAGCAAAATAAGATATTGCTTCCTTACTTCAAAAAAGAAGTAGAATTAAGCCATTTAACCAAATCTGTATACTTTCTATTTTTGAAACACCCAGAAGGTATTAATCTGAAAGAACTTGAAAACTTTAAAAAAGAACTTCTTACTATTTACATTTCGGTTTCAAACCAATTAGATCATGATAAAATGATTAAGAGTGTTGAAGATGTAGTTAATTTGGAAACAAAAGCCATTTACGCACACTTATCAAGAATTAAATCTGCATTCTATAAAATAATGGATGCTTCTCATGCCAATCACTATATTATTTCAGGTAATGGTGAGGAAAACAGAAAAGTTTTATTTAACACGAATGGTATTGATTGGTATGTTTATGACCCAATAGAAGACTATGAGTTGTAATTAATTTGCACTTGCAAATTTGCAACACTACTTATCTAATCTCTTTCAATTCTATTTTTGCCTGACAAATCTTGTTTAGGTATCAAACTAATCATTTTAAACAATGGAAAATATTATTTTAACTCAATTTACTATTGGGGAAGAGTTTGCTTTACATGAATTTGAATTAGAGTACAAAGAAACTAAAACAGACAA
>CANFHX010000018.1 GCA_947446865.1 Flavobacteriaceae bacterium
CCCAAATTGAAGTTTGCGCAAGAATTAGAAGTTTTAATTATCAAAGATATAGTCGAAAAATGTGGAGGGAATCCCAATAAAGTAAATGAAATTTTAAACTCTGAATAAGGTTTCGAACACTTATGATTTGCAATCCGTGCCCACAAAGAGAATAAAAGAAACACAAACTACAACGATAAAAAGTTGTAGTTTTTTTATTAAATTTGTTTATAATGATAAAGGCACGGATTTTGATTGCGGGCACGGATTGCAAATCTGCGCTATCGGGTCTGCTACAAGCGTTGGAAAGTTGGCAGTACTATTGGAAAAAACACAGTAACAAAAAACTTAATCGATTAGAAAACAAATGAAAAAAATACTTTACCTAATTCTAACAGTTTGTTTTATATCAAACTTAAGTGCTCAAATAATTAATTTTCCAGATGCAAATCTTAAAGCAAGATTACTTCTATCGGCTAATGGAATTGGAATTGCTTACCATAATGGAAATTCTTTTAAAATTGATTCAAATAATGATAATGAAATTCAAGTAAGCGAAGCTTTGTTAGTAAATCATTTAGTTTTATACAATTGTGGAATCTCCAATTTATCTGGATTGGAATATTTTATAAATCTAACACATTTGAATTGTGCAAATAATACAATTTCAACTTTAGATTTAATGCCATTTACGAATTTGATTGGGTTTGATGCATACAATAATAGTTTAACAAGTTTAACTATTTCAAATTTATCTCAACTAACCAACTTTTCTTGTAATAACAACCAAATTACATCTTTAGTAGTATCAAACTTACCTAATCTGTTAGTAATTAGATGTAATAATAATCTATTAACTACATTAGAAGTAAATAATTTAACTAATTTAAATTACTTATATTGCAATAATAATTTATTATCTACTTTAGATACTAATAATTTGATTCATCTAACAGAGTTGAATTCTGCTTCTAACAACTTAAATACATTATACATTAAAAACAATTCAAATGAAATCTCTCAATATTTAGATTTTTCAAATAATCCAAATCTTCAGTATGTTTGTGCAGATGATTTTCAAATAACACAAGTTCAAGATAAGATTACTCAATATGGCTACAGCAATTGTTTTACAAATTCATATTGTTCTTTTGTTTCAGGTGGAAGTTTCTATACTATTAATGGTTCAATCAAGTATGATGAAGCTAATGATGGCTGTGATGCATTAGATATTGCATATCCAAATTTAGAATTATCTTTATCAAACGGAACAAGTACTGGAAATGTATTTGGAAATACTACTGGATACTATAATTATACCGTACAAGATGGAATACATACAATACAGCCTGTTTTAAATAATCCGACTTATTTTAATGTTTTTCCTAGTTCTGTAACTATAAATTTTCCAACACAATCTAGTCCATTCCTACAAAATTTCTGTATTACTCCAAATGGATTACACCCGGATTTAAATATTAGTATATCACAAATAGATTACGATTATACTGCTTTACCAGGATCTAATAATACCTATAAAATTATTTATAAAAATAAAGGAACTAATACGCAATCTGGCACAATAAGTTTTAATTTTAATGATGCCCTTTTAGATTATAGTTATGCAAATCCAAACATTTTTAGTCAAGCACTTAATACGTTACTATGGAATTTCAGTAATCTAAAACCATTTGAATCAAGAGAGATACTAGTTACTTTACACTTTAATTCCAATACGGATTTACCATCAGTAAATGAAGGTGATTTAATTACTTTTACAACTGCAATAAATACAACATCAGTTGATGATACTCCAAATGATAACACTTTTACTTTAAATCAAACTGCTAGTAACATAATATTATTAAGTACACCAAGTAATTCAATTGATACCTATTTTATATTATATCCAAATCCAACTACAACTATTCTTAATATTGAGACAAAAGAATCTATCGAAAAAGAATCTATTAAAGTTTATAACATTACTGGACAATTGTTAATCAATATTACTAAAGCAGAAAATATTTCATCAATTGATGTAACAAATTTAAAGACTGGAAATTATTTTATAGTTATTCAAACTGACAAAGGAATTTATAAAAGTAAATTCATAAAAAATTAGTCTTATTAAATAAAACAACTACTGCTAATCTCGTACCCACAAAGCAAATAAAACAAACTACAAAAAAGTTGTGTTTTTTTGTGTATTGCAAGAAACTATGGTAATAACAATAAGATTATTATAAATAGATATTAATTGTTTTATGTTTGTATGGTGTAGGGACAGGTCGCGACCTGTCCGAACGTTGTGCTGGTGTTAGTGCCTATTTTCAATTTAAAATAATTCCAATTGTGTGGGTTGGGCTGCTATGGGTATTTCGGCATTGCTCCCAGTTGTTGATGTATTAAATTGGAATAATTTTGCTAGATATAATGACTATTAAAAGGAATTTATATTTTTGCTAAGAGGTCGTGACAACATCGCAGAGCATCTAGTAACTAAAGAACACAATTGGATTAGGTATTACTTGGAATGAAACTCATAGAAATGATAGATACCAATAATGAAAAATTAGACCCTTAAAAGAAATAATTAGGTTCTAAATAAATTGAAATCCGTTTTGTGAAAGCAAAGCGGATTTTTTATTTACTATTAACTAAAAAATCCGTTTTGTGAAAGCAAAGCGGATTTTTTATTTACTATTAACTAAAAAAAATTATTAGATTTGAGTTTTTAAAAATAAAAAAGGTCAGATAAATTAAACTAATATTTAAATAAAATAACTAGCAATACAATTTCTATGTTACTAAAACATTTTATTTCTTAATTCTTTGTTAATTGCATGAATTATTTTTTTAAATTTGGAAAATGTTAAATTTTGCAAACAATTACTTGTTTACTATCTGTTTACATATTTAAAAAAATAACTTAACCCACTTTAAGACTTGTTTTTGGGCACTTTTTTTAACCTACAGCACTATACTAGAAAACTTTCTATGGAGAAAGCGTTTTTTCGTATACTTATGTTTTGGGTTGTATTGTTGGGTTGTCAAGAAATTAAGGGGCAGACAGTTTTTTATAGTCAAGGTTTTGAAACTGCAAATGATTGGACATTATTACCAGTAGTTAATAATTATGGAAATTATTGGATATGGGAAACCGGAACTGCATTAAATTTATCTGGTAGCGCAACTCATTCGGGAACAAAATCATTACAAATTTGGAAATATAACAATAATGTTTGGAACGATAATTATTCTGGAACTATTCCTACAAATCAATACGATAGAACAGCATCCAAAACATTTAACTTTTCTACTATTCCTTGCGGAAGTTCAATTACATTTAAATACTGGGTATTATGCAATGGAGAGCCCAACGGATTCGACGATTTGACAGTTAGCGTTAATTCTAATGTTGTGCAAGGGCCAATGACAGAAATTATACTTTGGCAACAAAACTCTATTGATTTATCAGCTTTTGCTGGTAATAATAATGTTACAATATCGCTTAATTGGAGAAATGATAATTCTTTAAATTATCAACCAGCAGCCCGAGTAGATGATATAGAAATAAGCTATATTTCGGGAAGTTCAATTACTCCTACATTTACACAGGTTGCAGCAGTTTGTTCAGGAACATCTATAGCTGCATTACCAACAACTTCTACTAATGGAATTACTGGTACTTGGTCACCTGCAATAAATAACATCGCTACAACTACTTATACTTTTACACCAAATGTAGTGCAATGCGCAACAACTACAATGACTATTTCAATAACACCTAAAACAATTCCTACATTTACACAAAGACCTCCTGTTTGTTCGGGAGCAACAATAGCAGCACTACCTACAACATCTAATAATAGTATAACGGGAACTTGGTCGCCGGCAATAAACAATACTGCAACAACTACTTATACCTTCACTCCAACAACTGTGGGTTGTATTAATACAGCAACAATGAGTATTAATGTAAATGCAATACCATCTCCTATCACTATTTCTCCTCCTTCTGCTACAATTTGTAGTGGCAGTTCAAAAACATTAACTGCTAGTGGAGGAGATATAACAGGGGCTTCTATTTTAAGTGAAAATTTTAATGGGGCTGCTATTGGTTGGACAAATACAAATACTTCTACAGGAGGCACGCCAAATAATGCTTCTTGGAGTTTACAACCAAATAATTACAATTATACTAATTATAATATAACTTTTAATAGTAATGACAATTCCCAATTTTATTTATCCAATAGTGATGCACAAGGATGGAACAGTATAACCAACACAACTTTAGTTTCACCCTCTTTTAGCACTCTTGGGTTTAATTCCGTTAGCATAAATTTCTTTCATTTTTATAATTTTTTTAGTAATCCAGAATATGCTAAAGTGGAGGTGTCAATTGATAATTCAATATGGAATACACTAACAACATACAGTTCCGATCAAGGTTCAAATAACAACTTTGTTGCTGCCAACATTAATCTTCCAGCAACTTATTTGAATCAACCTACTGTTTATATTAGATTTAACTATAGTGCAACATGGGATTTTTATTGGGCAATTGATAATGTGACAATTACAGGTAATAAATCAGCTAATTTTACTTGGTCTCCCAATGTTAATCTTAGTACCACTTCTGGAACTACTGTTATAGCTTCTCCAACAACAACTCAAACATACACAGCAACATCTACGATTAATGGTTGTGATAATAGTACAAATATTAATGTAACAGTTAACCCAGTTAACTCCATAACACTAACTTCTGCAGTAGGAACTAATTTACAAACAGTTTGTTTAAGCTCAGGTATTACTAATATAACTTATACTACTACAGGAGCTACAGGTGCAACTGTAACAGGTTTACCAGCTGGTGTTACAGCATCATGGGTAGCACCTAATGTAATAATTAGCGGAGCACCAACATCATCAGTTAGTTCTCCTTATAATTATACAATTACTTTGACAGGAGGTTGCGGATCAACAACTTCTACAGGTAAAATATTTGTAAATAGAACACCTAGTACACCAGGCACAATAACCGGAAATTCTGCCCCATGCTCAAATACTCCTTCTTTAATATATAGTATTACTGCTGTAACTGGTGCAACAAGTTATTCTTGGGCAGTGCCAACTGGTTGGACAATAACAAGTGGTCAGGGGACAACAGCAATTACAGTTACGTCTGGAAATACTTCTCAAAATGGTACTATTACTGTAACTGCAAGTAATAATTGTGGGACGAGTTCAATAAAACAATTAACAGTTACTGTATCTACAAATACAGTCTCAGCAGCATCAAGTTCTCCATCACTTTGTGTAAATTCGGCTTTAACAAATAGTACTCATACTACAACTGGGGCTTCAGGAATTTCAAATTCGGGAGTTTTTGGTGCAAACGGTTTGCCTTCAGGCGTAAGTGCTACTTGGTCATCAAATACAATAACTATTAGCGGTACACCAACCGTATCTGGAACGTTTAACTATAGTATCCCATTAACAGGAGGCTGCGGAAATGTAAATGCAATAGGAACAATTATGGTCAATCCTTTACCAGTTTCAAATGCTTCTAATAATGGACCTTATTGCTCAGGATCCACTATTCAGTTAATTGGAAGTACGGGCTTGAATTATTATTCTTGGAATGGACCCAATAATTATAGTTCATCAAATCAATTAGTTACTCAAAACTTTGATAGTTTAGGAACAGGAACTTCATGGATAGACAACTCAACACTTTCGGGTTGGTATTTGTTAAGAAACATAGGTACAGTTAACCCAATAAGTTCAGGAACAGGAAGTAATAATACAGGTGCAATTTATAATTTTAGTAATAGTACAAATAGTACTGATAGAGCATTAGGGAGTCTCGGTTCTAATACAACGGGAAGTATAAATTATGGAGTTAACATAACTAATACTACTGGGTTTACAGTAACCACTTTATCTATAACATATACAGGTGAGCAATATAGAGATGCTGGAAACAATCCTCCAGTTGCTCAAAGTTTAACGTTTGATTATTCTACTAATGCAACAAATTTAACTACTGCTTCTGGCGCATGGACCCCTGTTCCTGCTTTAACATTTAGTACCCCAACATATACTATTACACCCGGTGTGTTAGATGGTAATGCTACTTCAAATAGAGTTGTTGGCATTACTTCAACAATAACTGGATTAAGTATTCCAAATGGTTCAAATATTTGGGTAAGATGGACAGACCTAAATGATCCAGGTTTAGATGCAGCGGTTGCTATTGATGATGTTTCAATTGTGTTAAGTGCTGGAAATTCAAGCCCTTCAATAATCAATGCAACAACACAAATGTCTGGAAATTACTCCCTGAATGTTGTTGATTCGAATGGATGCAATTCAACTGCAACTACTAATGTTGTGGTTAATCCGGTTCCAAATATTACTATATCAGGAAATGCAACAATTTGCGCAGGTGCTTCAACAACTTTATCAGCAACTGGAGCAAATAGTTATTTGTGGTCCAATAGTTTAGGGGCAAATTCCTCTATTAATGTTACTCCTTCTAGCAATACCCAATATACAGTAACTGGAACCAATTCATATAATTGTACAAATAACGCATCAATAAATGTAATAGTAAATCCAAACCCATCGACAACCCTAATATATCACCAATAAATAAATTACTAATTAAAATGAAAACAATGAAAACAATGAAAACAATTATTAAAAAAAGCTTATTCCTACTGATCTTAGTATTCGGATCAATAATGAGTATGAACTCCCAAACAAGTCAAACACTTACGGAGACCTTTTGTCAAGGAACTGGAATAAGACCTTATGCAGTAGATACTGCTGAAGGTACAAATGGAACTCCTGGTTCCTCTTATTCTTGGTCGATAACAGGTACAAATAGCTCAACTGCTGTATTATCTGCAGCAATTGGGAATCCAATTTCTATAAATTGGTCCGCTACACCTGCAGGAAGTTATGTTGTTCATGTTGTTGAAACCACAACTGCAACAGGTTGTATTGCAAATGAAGTTACATTAAATGTTACAATTAATCCTTTACCTACTGCAACAATAACTCCAGTAACTGCAACTACATTCTGTACCGGAGGAAGTGTTGTATTAAATGCAAATACAGGAACTGGTTTATCTTACCAATGGCAATTAGATGGAGCAAATTATACTGGTGCTGGAGCAACTACTTCATCAATTACAGCAACAACATCGGGTGTTTATACTGTAATAGTTACAAATGCAAGTACTTGTTCAGCAACTTCTTCAGGCACAACAGTTACAGTTAACGCATTACCGACAGCAACAATAACTCCAGTAACTGCAACTACATTCTGTTCGGGAGGAAGCGTTGTATTGAATGCTAATACAGGAACTGGTTTATCTTACCAATGGCAATTAAATGGAGTAAATTATACAGGTGCTGGCGCAATTACTTCATCAATTACAGCAACAACATCAGGTGTTTATACTGTAATAGTTACAAATGCAAGTACTTGTTCAGCAACTTCTTCAGGTACAACAGTTACAGTTAACGCATTACCGACAGCAACAATAACTCCAGTAACTACAACTACATTCTGTTCGGGAGGAAGCGTTGTATTAAATGCAAATACAGGAACTGGTTTAACTTACCAATGGCAATTAGATGGAGTAAATTATACTGGTACTGGCGCAATTACTTCATCAATTACAGCAACAACATCAGGTGTTTATACTGTAATAGTTACAAATGCAAGTACTTGTTCAGCAACTTCTTCAGGTGAAACAGTAACTGTGACTCCAGCACCTACTGCAACAATAACAGCGGCAACAACAACTTCATTCTGTGTAGGAGGAAGTGTTGTATTAAATGCAAATACAGGAACTGGTTTAACTTACCAATGGCAATTAGATGGAGTAAATTATACTGGTACCGGAGCAACTACTTCATCTATTACAGCAACAACATCGGGCGTTTATACTGTAATAGTTACAAATGCAAGTACTTGTTCAGCAACTTCTTCAGGTACGACAGTTACAGTTAACGCATTACCTACTGCAACAATAACTCCAGTAACTGCAACTACATTCTGTACCGGAGGAAGCGTTGTATTGGATGCTAATACAGGAACTGGTTTAACTTACCAATGGCAATTAGATGGAGCAAATTATACAGGTACTGGAGCAACTACTTCATCAATTACAGCAACAACATCGGGTGTTTATACTGTAATAGTTACAAATGCAAGTACTTGTTCAGCAACTTCTCCAGGTGAAACAGTAACTGTGACTCCTGCACCAACTACATCAGCAATTTTCCACGATTAATTTTTGTCATTTAAATGCACAATAATATAATAAATAGAACTGGTTTATCAGCCTTGAAATTTTCAAGGCTGGTATCTTGTTTTATATTATTTATATTAATAGGTGCTTCTAATGTAGCACGGAGCCAACAAACAATTTGTATTGGTAGTCTTAAACATTACGCAGTAGATACTGCTGAAAATGGGGGTTTGGGTACTACAGGTTCTACCTATAATTGGACCATAATTGGCGGATTCTTTTCAGGAACTATCACGCAAACAGTTGTAGGTTCAACAAATGCTGCAACTATTGATTGGGGTCAATCACCTCCGGGAACGTATACCGTTTCTGTAAAAGAGACGAACAGCAATGGTTGTTCTAGTATTCAAAATTTACAAGTAATTATTAAGCCATTACCAATTGTTAATTTAAACGATTTAATTATTTGCACCAATCCAATAACCGGAAATTGGATAACTGTAGGTAATCTTAATACTGGACTTTCTGCTAGTACTTATAGCTTTGTCTGGCAAAGAGATGGAATAACGCTACCAAACACAACCTCTTCAATAAATATAACTCAAATTGGCGTTTATTCGGTTACAGTTACTAATAGTATTACAGGTTGCCAAGCAACAGATTCAGCTTCGGTAAGTGTTTCTTCTGCTCCACAAGCGACTGTCTCAATAACAAATCCTTTTGACGACGTTCAAAATATTGTAGTTACAATTGTAAATGGGATAGGAAATTATGAATATTCTATTGATGGAGTAAATTTTCAAGATAGTAATACATTTTCCGTTTCTAATCCGGGAATTTATATAATTACTGTTAAAGATAAATATTTTTGTGGAGAATCTATTTTGCCGGTATTTGCTTCTGGGTATCCTAAATTTTTCACTCCAAATGGAGATGGTATCAATGATTTTTGGAATATCATAGCGTTACCAAATTTTTCAAAATCAAAGCTATTAATATATGATAGATATGGAAAATTTATACATCAAATTTCTTCCTCAAATTATGGTTGGGATGGAACATTAAATGGCGATTCTTTACCTGCAACGGATTATTGGTTTACTGTAGAATATTATGATATATCCAATAATTTACAAACCTATAAATCGCATTTCTCCTTATTAAGGTAACTGTATAAATTACTTTATTAGAAAATGATGAAATCAATTTACATCTTCATCAATCAAAAAACTATTCAAGAATTCTACAGATTTTATAATGTCATAATGTAAAATACGATCTTCTTTTACAAATGGCACATCTTCTCTATAGGATTTCAAAAACATTTCAATAAAATCACTGGATTGTAAAGGTCTTCTAAATTCAATGGCTTGCGATGCATTCATCAATTCGATGGCTAAAATGCGTTCTAGATTTTCCATCACACGCAAACATTTGGTTGCGGCATTGGCACCCATAGAAACGTGATCTTCTTGACCATTGCTGGAAACAATGCTATCTACACTAGCTGGAGTTGCTAGTTGTTTGTTCTGACTTGCAATACTAGCGGCAGTATATTGCGGAATCATAAATCCCGAATTCAATCCGGCATTACTCACTAAAAATGCAGGCAAACCTCTTAATCCAGAAATCAATTGGTAGGTTCTTCTTTCGGATATGCTTCCCAATTCCGATAAGGCAATTGCAAGAAAATCTAAAGCCATTGCCAACGGTTGCCCGTGGAAATTCCCTCCAGAAATGATTACATCTTCGCCAACAAATATATTTGGATTATCGGTAACCGAATTGATTTCGGTTTTGAAAACTTTCTTTACATAATCGATGGTATCTTTTGAAGCGCCATGCACTTGCGGAATACATCGAAACGAATAGGGATCTTGAACGTGCAATTTTTCTTGAGTAATAATCTCACTATCTTCAAGCAAATCGGTCATTCGTTTTGCTGTTACAATTTGCCCTTTATGAGGTCGAATGTAATGAATCAATTCATTAAAAGGTTCTATTCTTCCATCAAATCCTTCTAAAGAAATTGCCGAAATTACATCAGCCAAATAGGAATATTTCATCGCTTTAAGCAAAATATAACTTCCGTAAGCACTCATAAATTGAGTCCCGTTCAATAATGCTAATCCTTCTTTAGATTGTAAGACAATAGGCTGCCAATTAAATTTGTTTAATACTATGGAAGAATGCACTTTTTTTCCTTCAAAATATACTTCCCCTTCTCCTAATAAAGGCAAAGACAGATGCGCTAAAGGAGACAAATCGCCACTAGCACCAAGTGAACCTTGATTATATATTACGGGTAAAATGTCCTTATTATAAAAATCAACTAAACGTTCAACCGTCACCAATTGTACACCCGAATGGCCATAGCTTAAGGATTGGATTTTAAGTAACAACATAATCTTAACAATCTCATGAGGAACTTCCTCTCCCGTACCGCAAGCATGCGATTTTACAAGGTTTTCTTGAAGCTGCGATAAATTTTCATTAGAAATTATGACATTACATAACGAACCAAATCCCGTGTTAATTCCATAGATAGGTGCTTCATGCGATTCCATTTTGGCATCCAAATATTCTCTGCATTTTTGAATATTAATCTTTGCTTCATCAGACAAAGCCAAGGATTTATGCTGCGAAATAATTTCTTGTAAGGTTTCTAAGCTAAGAGTTTCAGTACTTATATAATGTATGTTATCCATTTTTATGAAAATTAAGGCTCAAAATTCCGTAAACAAATACTAAAAAACAACTATTTTCTATTCTATTTATTGCTAATATCCTATTAATTGGCTTTTATTTCTATTCAAATAAAAAAATCCAAGTAAATAAACTTCCTATTTTGGGATATTCATAAAAATTTAGGAACTTCTTTTTATCTTGGTAAATAATTGTAATTTTGAATTATGAGAAGCAACAAAAGCATCTATAACTCTTTAGTAACAGCCAATTCTATGGTTGCAACTTTTGTTGGCACTACCTCTACAACAACTACAACCCCATTTGGGGTATAATTTTCACATATAATCCACTTTATTGGCTTTCAAATGAGATTGAAACTTCTTATCTATAAACTAATAACTTACAACTCATAACTTACAACATATAACAAAAATCATGATAGTATTAAAATTTGGCGGAACATCAGTAGCCAATGCAAAAAACATCCAAAAGGTTATCCAAATCGTTAACCAAAAAGCAAAAGACAATAAACTTGCCGTAGTCGTTTCTGCCTTGAGTGGCGTTACTGACATGCTTCTTAATGCCTCTCAAAAAGCAGCATCAAAGGACGAAACCTACAAAAATACACTAGAAGAAATCAAGCAAAAACACTTTGTTGCCATTACCGATTTAGTAGAAACGGCGCATCAGAATACCCTTTTGATAAAAATTAATAGTCAAATTAACCAATTGCAAACGCTTTTAGATGGTTGTTTCCTTTTAGGGGAATTGTCGCCAAGAACTGCTGATGCCATTGCTGGTTTTGGAGAGTTATTATCTTCTCAAATCATTGCAACCGCATTACAACAAAGCCTTCCAAACAGTGCTTTTAAAGACAGTCGGGAGTTAATTAAAACCAATTCTAATTTTGGGAAAGCCGTAGTTGACTTTACAGTTTCTAATACATTAATTGCCGATTATTTCAATTCCAATACTTCTCAAGTGGTTGTTTTACCTGGATTTATTGCTTCATCCGAAGATGGAAACACCACCACATTAGGTCGTGGCGGATCCGATTATTCCGCAGCCATTCTTGCAAACGGAATAAAAGCACAATCTTTAGAAATTTGGACCGATGTAAACGGTATGTTTACTGCCAATCCAAAAATTGTTAAACAAGCACAGCCAATTGAATCAATTTCCTATCAAGAAGCAATGGAATTGTCGCATTTTGGTGCCAAAGTTTTATATCCGCCAACCATTCAACCAGTTTTGAATGCTGCTATACCTATTTGGATCAAAAACACTTTTGAACCAGATGCTTACGGGACTTTAATTTCCAATACTCCCGATGCCAATGCCAATCCAATAAAAGGAATTTCACATATTGATAACATTGCATTATTAACCTTGGAAGGCTCCGGAATGATTGGTGTTGCTGGTTCTTCCAAACGATTATTTGAAGTACTTTCTAGAGAAAACATCAATGTGATTTTCATCACTCAAGCCTCTTCGGAACATTCTATTTGTATTGGAATTCAAAATCAAGAGGCACAAAAAGCCAAAACAGCAATTGATTCCACCTTTGAACTAGAAATTGCGCAAAATAAAATTGATCCTTGTATCGTTGAAAAAGACTTGTGCATTGTGGCTTTGGTTGGCGAAAGCATGAAGAACCACCAAGGATTGAGCGGTAAAATGTTCAGTACTTTAGGGAAAAACAATGTCAATATTCGCGCCATTGCGCAAGGTGCTTCCGAACGAAATATTTCGGTGGTGATCAACGAAAAAGACGTGAAAAAAGCCTTGAATACTTTACACGAACGCTTCTTTGAAGACAACACCAAACAGTTAAATTTATTTGTTATGGGAGTTGGAAATGTGGGTGAAAAATTCATCGATCAGATACACCAACAAAAGAAATTCTTAAAGGAAAATTTAAAAATAAACCTTCGCGTGGTTGCCATTTCCAATTCTAGAAAAATGTTTTTTGATGAAGAAGGAATACAACTTAAAGATTGGAAATCGTTATTAGAAAAGGGCGAAACTGCCAATGTAAATCAATTTATTGCTAAAGCAAAAGAACTCAATTTGCGCAATAGTATTTTTGTGGATATCACTGCAAATGGCGACATTGCCTCTATTTACGACCAATTTTTAAAACAAAATATAGCAGTAGTAACGTGCAACAAAATTGCCTGTTCGTCGCAATACGACAATTATAAATATCTAAAATCATTATCTCGAAAGTACAACGCACCTTTCTTATTTGAAACCAATGTTGGTGCAGGTTTACCAATCATTGATACCTTAAAACATTTAATTGCATCTGGAGATAAAGTAAATCGAATCAACGCAGTTTTATCGGGTAGTTTGAACTTTATTTTCAATAATTTTAGCGAAACTTACAACTTTCATGATGTAGTAAAAGAGGCTGGTGTGCAAGGATTTACTGAGCCTGATCCAAAAATAGATTTAAGTGGCGTGGATGTTGCTAGAAAGATTCTAATTTTGATTCGCGAAAGCGGATATCCAATGGAAATGGAAGATATTACTAACAATTCGTTCCTTCCGATAGAATGTATGGAAACCACTACTAACGAAGATTTCTTTAAATCGTTAACACAACATTCTGGTCATTTTGAGAACCTTTTGGCAGAAGCCAAATCGAAAGAATCCCGATTAAAATTTGTGGCTTCTTTCGAAAACGGCAAAGCAAGTGTTGGTTTGCAATTTATTCCTAGCGATAGTCCGTTTTATAATTTGGAAGGGAAAGACAATATCGTTCAGTTTTATACCGATAGATACGTAGATCAACCCCTATTAATAAAAGGTGCTGGTGCTGGTGCTGCGGTTACGGCATCGGGTATTTTTGCCGATGTAATTCGAATTGGGAATGTATAAAATGTTAATAGTTTATTGTTAATTGTTTATAGTTCATTTTAAAGAAACCATAAAAATTAACCATAAACAATAAACAACAAGTTAAATGAACGAAATAAAAATATTCTGTCCCGCAACCATCGCCAATCTATCTTGTGGATTTGACGTTTTAGGTTTATGCCTAGAAACTATTGGTGATGAAATGATTATCCGAAAAGTAAACGAAAAAGGGATTCGCATCACCAAAATAACTGGTGCCAATTTACCTTTGGAAACCGAAAAAAATGTGGCAGGCGTTGCTGCATTAGCAATTTGTAAAGACGCAATTCATCGCGTCTCTTTGGAGCATGGTTTTGAAATTGAAATTCATAAGAAAATTAAAGCCGGAAGTGGCATTGGCAGTTCTTCTGCTAGTGCTGCAGGAGCCGTTTTCGGAATCAATGCATTACTTGGAAATCCGTATTCCAGAAATGAATTAGTAGAATTTGCTATGAAGGGAGAAGCAGTTGCAAGCGGTTGCGAACATGCAGATAACGTTGCCCCTTGCCTACTCGGCGGCTTCACTTTAGTTAGAGGCTACGAACCTCTAGATGTAATTCGAATTGAAAGTCCTGAAGAGTTATTCGCTTTGGTTTTACATCCACAAATAGAAGTAAAAACAGCTGATGCAAGAGCCGTTTTACAACCTATGATTTCCTTAAAATCGGCAATCACCCATTGGGGAAATGTGGGCGGGTTAATTGCAGGTTTATACACTAAAGATTACGAATTAATAGGAAGGTCCTTACAAGATGTAATTGTGGAACCTTTGCGAAAACATTTAATTCCTAATTTTGATCAAGTAAAATTCACCGCAATGCATCATGGCGCTTTGGGAGCAGGAATTTCGGGAGCAGGACCGTCTATTTTTGCTTTATGCAAAGGTTTGGCTATAGCCGAAAAAGTCGCATACGCCATGAGCGAAGAATATCTAAACACGGGAATTCCAGCAGATATTCATATTTCAAAAATTAATCCAATCGGAGTTTCAATAATAAATTAAAAGTACAAGGTACGAAATGCGAAGTAAAACACTTACCCTTTCGTACTTTGAACTTCGTAAATCGTACTTTTCATGAACTACTACAGTTTAAATAACAAAAACACAGAGGTTTCCTTTCAAGAAGCAGTTATACAAGGGCTTGCGTCAGATAGAGGGTTGTATTTTCCGGAAAAAATTGCGCCTTTATCCCAATCCTTTTTTGATACCATCGAGAATTTATCTAATGAAGAAATAGCATTTGAAGTCATAAAGCAATTTGTAGGAAATGAAATTCCCGAATTAGAACTAAAACAAATTGTTACCGAAACACTTTGCTTTGATTTTCCATGTGTATCTGTGGAAGATAATGTTTATTCTTTGGAATTGTACCACGGACCAACCATGGCATTCAAAGACGTTGGTGCTCGATTCATGTCACGGTGTTTAGCCTATTTTAATAAAGGGAAAGACTTAAAAAATACCGTTCTTGTTGCTACTTCTGGCGATACTGGAGGTGCTGTTGCAAGTGGGTTTCTTGGTGTAAAAGGTGTAGAAGTTGTAATTCTTTACCCATCCGGAAAAGTAAGTGACATTCAAGAAAGACAATTAACCACTTTAGGACAAAACATAACGGCTTTGGAAGTTGACGGCGTTTTTGACGACTGTCAAGACATGGTCAAACAAGCATTTTTAGATTCGGATTTAAAATATAAAAACCTTACTTCTGCCAATTCTATTAATATTGCCCGTTGGTTGCCTCAAATGTTTTACTTTTTCTTTGCTTATAAAGCATTAAAAAAACACAATAAACCATTAATTGTTTCTTGTCCGAGTGGAAATTTCGGGAATATTTGTGCTGGTATCTTAGCAAAAAAACTAGGTTTACCCCTCTCCCATTTTGTAGCAGCAACCAATGCAAATGATACGGTTCCGAAGTTTTTAGAAAACGGGATTTACGATGCAAAACCTTCTATAGCAACCATTTCAAATGCTATGGACGTTGGTAATCCGAGTAATTTTATTCGTATTCAAGAAATGTATTCTAATGATTTAAAAGAATTTAGCAAAGACTTTTCTTCTTATTCGTTTACGGATGAGGAAACAAAATCTGCAATGAGAGACATATTTTCTAATACTGGATATATTGCCGAACCCCACGGGGCGGTTGGCTATTTAGGTTTAAAAAAAGAACTAAAAAAGCATCCTAATAGTATTGGAGTATTTCTTGAAACAGCACATCCAATAAAGTTTTTGGATGTTGTAGAGCCTGTTTTAAATATTACATTAGAAATTCCGAAACAAATTGAGAGTGTATTAGGCAAAGAAAAAATTCGAGTAAAAATTAATAGTTACAATGAACTTAAACAGTTTTTGAATCAATAGAACAACTATTAATTAATTCTTAAATTATCGTAAGAGTAGAAATCTAATGATGGCTTTTGTATAATTTAGTATTATATTTGAAGCATTAAATTTCTATTTTTATGAAAAAAACTATACTTTCCTTAATTTTTTCTTTGTTTATTTCACAAATTAACTTTGGGCAAACCAATAAAATATTGAAGGATAACGAGCCAATTCAAACTATGGTTCGATTTGAAAATCCGCTTCCAAAAGCAGATGCATTGGCAAAATTTAAAGTAAAAAACAAATTAGATAAATCTAATAGTTATGTTCCAACTTATTCCAATACGGATGAAACGGGTCGTAAACACGAACATTTTCAACAATATTACAAAGGATTAAAAGTTGAATTTGGAGTAATAATTACCCACAGTATAAATAACGAAGTTTATTTAATTAATGGTGAGGTTTACAATGCATCTACTCTAAATACTACTACAACTTTAAGTGCCGAACAAGCATTTAATGTAATTTTAAATTCTAAATCCAATACCCAATATCTTTGGGATTCTCCAGAAGATGCTTTGGCAATGAATTATAAAAAACCAACAGGTGAATTAGTAATTCTTCCTAACATTAAAACTGGATCTGTAAATTTAGCATACAAATTTGATGTTTATGCGACGCAACCTTTGGCTAGAGATGAGATTTATGTAGATGCCCAAAATGGTACAATTTTATATAGCAACCCCATTATCAAACATGCTCATGATATAGTTAATAAAGTAACTGCTTCAAAAGAAGCGACACAAGTTACTTCTTCTGTAACAGGAACTGCTAACAATACTAAATATAGTGGTAGCCGATCTATTAAAACTACGTTAGACATAGCATCTAACAAATATGTTTTAAAAGACGATACACGTGGTGGTGGTATACAGACCTTCAACAGCGGTAAAACTTCTAATTATCCAAATACTAATTTTTCAGACACCGATAATAATTGGACTACAGCCGAATTCAATAATGCTAATAAAGACATTGGAGCTTTGGATGCACATTGGGGTGCGGAAATGACTTATGATTTTTGGAAAAATATTTTCAACAGAAGTAGTTTTGATGATCAAGGAACTATGCTAAAAAGTTACGTGCATTATCAAACTAACTTAGTAAATGCATTTTGGAATGGGGCTGTAATGTCTTATGGCGATGGTAGTAATTCTGTTTCTATTCTTACTTCAATTGATGTATGTGGTCACGAAATAGGTCATGGAATTTGTTCCTCAACAGCAAACTTAGCGTACCAAAACCAATCGGGTGCAATTAATGAAGGCTTATCCGATATTTGGGGAGCTTGTATTGAGCATTACGGAAGAACGGGTGCTTTAGCAAGTCCTTTTGCAACAGGAGTTTGGAAAGTTGCAGAAGATTTATCAACAACACCTTTTAGAAGTATGAGTAACCCTACAACACTTGGAGATCCAGACACCTATCTTGGAAGCAATTGGATTGCTACTGGAGATGAAGGAACTTGTACCCCCTCAGGTACTAATGATCAATGTGGAGTTCATACCAATAGCGGTGTAATGAACCATTGGTTTTATATTGTTACTGTAGGAAAATCGGCAACATATACTAATCCAACACCACATACTTATGCTGTAACAGGGATTGGGATGGCAAAATCATCCCAAATAACCTATTATGCCGAGAGAGATTTTTTAACATCTAATGCTACTTATTTAGATATGAGAAATGCAACACTGCAAGTTGCTAATAACTTATATTGTGGATCTAGTCCCGAAGTAGTTGCTGTAACCAATGCTTGGTATGCCGTTAATGTAGGGCCTCAATATACAGCATACCCAACAGATATTTCACTTAAAAAAATTGTACAATCAACTTCAGTTGCTTGTGGCGCATCACACAATTCTATCATAACATTTGAAAATGCTGGAACAAATACTATTTCTTCCGTAGCGATTTCTTACACAATAGATGGTGGAAGCTCAACTAATTTAAACTGGTCTGGGTCGCTTTCTTCATGTCAAAGTATTGATTTTCCAATTACTATTGGAAGTTTAACTAGAGGAACTCATTATATAGCTTTTACAACGACAACTAATAGTGATGGAAATAGTGCTAACAATACTAAAACAGCTTTGATTTTAGTTAATGATGCTGGAGTTATAAATGCCATCAATACCTTCGAAACTACTTCGGACAGCCTTATTACTTTTGATAAAGGCTACACAAATACTTTATGGCAAAGAGGTCAAGCGGCCGGAAGTATACTTACTAGTTCAGTTGCAGGAGGTTCCAATGTATATGGAACTAACCTTTCTGGATTGTACCCAAACAGCATGACTTCTTATTTAGTTTCTCAATGTTATGATCTTACACAATATCAAAATCCAACATTAAAATTTGATATGGCATTTGATTTTGAGCCTGATTATGATTATCTAAATGTAGAATACTCCACTGATGGTGGAACTTCATGGGCAATATTAGGGGATGCAACTACCGGAACAACTTGGTACAATAGCTCAAATATTCCAAATCCTACTAATTGCGAAAATTGCGTTGGAGCACAGTGGACAGGAACAGGCGGAGATACTAATTTAGTTGGCGGAATAAATTCAGATAAAACAAATTATAGCTGGATTATGCCTGATTTTGGATATGGAGGAGCAACACCACAATCGAATATCCTATTTAGATTCAATTTTGTTTCTGATCCTGGAGTTACTAATGAAGGAGTGATAATAGATAATTTTGTAATAACAGGAACCCCAGTTTTGGCTAATACACTAAGTACATTTGAAACTTTTACAGTCTCTCCTAACCCAAGTAATGGAAACGTAATCATCAAGCTAACAACTTCGGAAGAAGTAAAAGTTGATTTATTTGATATAAGAGGTAGAAAATGTTTTACCAATAATTATCAAAATTCTAATACCGTTTTCAATCAAGAAGTTAATCTTGGTCAATTGGAAAAAGGAATCTATTTATTAAATGTTACTTCCGAAGGAAAAACAGCAACTAAGAAAGTTATTATTCAATAAACGAATTTCAATAATAAAAACATATTTATACATAAAATCCCAAATTTAGGAATTTCTAAATTTGGGATTTTTTTAGCTTTATTTTCTTTCAACTAGTTACAAATATCGTTCTTCAAAAACTTTTTGGTGGTGATTTTGATGCCCTATAATTACAAACCCTAATGCTCTAACCGACATTTGATTGTTTGATGCAATTCCAATTCTTAAAAGTTGTTCTTCCTTAAATGATTTGAATAAATACAAATTGGCATGACGTACTGCAGACAATTCGGTTAATAATTCCATGATGCTTCGCTTATTCCCATTGGCTGCA
Organism: Flavobacteriaceae bacterium; assembly: GCA_947446865.1. Lineage (GTDB taxonomy): Bacteria > Bacteroidota > Bacteroidia > Flavobacteriales > Flavobacteriaceae > Flavobacterium. The sequence goes on from CANFHX010000018.1 coordinate 19,555, forward strand.
TCAACATAACTATTTTCTTCAAATCCAGGTAATTCAGTAGAGTCATTTCTTGCAAACCGTAAAGCACGATAAGCAAAAACTCTTTCGGCATCTATAATGTGTTGGATAATATCTTTAATGGTCCATTTGCTCTCGGCATAGCGGAAATCAAATTTATCCATTGGAATATCTTGCACAAATTTTATAAATCGGTGCAACGAAATTTCTAATTCTTCTACTAAACTATATTCGTCAGAAACTTGATAAATATAGGTCCCATAATAGGTTGCGTATTCTGTAGGTTGTAATTGGGAAACTTTCATATAATTTTTTCTAAATAATTTTATTTTAAGCCGAATTTCTACTGGCATTAGTATTTCCAAATAAGGAACGGGTAACTAATTTTTCATAAACCGCAAACAATTCGCCCGAACCACTTCCCTTTTTAATTTCGTTGATTTTCATTAAGGCATATTGCTGAATTACCAATAATGGCAATACAATATCTTCTCGCATTTTAACAGAAGCCTTCCCATCAGGGTAATTTTCCATCAATTCTTTATGCCCGGCAATTTTTAATAAAAGTCGTTTAGTTTCTTGAAACTCATCAAAAATAATTTGCCAAAATGCACCAAATTCTTTATCCTGTTTCATGTACTGGGTTAATGGAAAAAATGATTTTGCCAACGACATCATACTATTTTCAAGTAAAGTTCTGAAGAATAAAGACGAATCAAAAAGCGTTTGCACTTTATCCCATTGTTGGTTGTCTTCAAAATATTTTAATGCCGAACCAACTCCAAAAAATCCAGGAACATTTTGTTTCATTTGACTCCAAGAACCCACAAATGGAATGGCACGCAAATCCCCAAAATCAAGAGTATCTGTAGTGTTTCTTTTAGATGGTCGGCTTCCTATATTGGTTTTGGAGTAATAATTTAAAGTACTCATCTGTTCCAAATAGGGAATAAATTTAGGATGGTTTTTAAAACTCAAATATTTTTGATATCCAATATCGGATAATTCATCAATAATAGAAATATCCGAATCGGATAAATCATTGTCTTGTTTATTGAAAATTTCATTAGAAACTCCAGCACTCAATAAGTTTTCTAAATTATATCGACACGAATCTAAAGTTCCAAAATTAGAACTTATCGTTTGCCCTTGAACTGTTAATTGAATTTCATTATTTTCAATAGTAGAGCCTAAAGAAGCATAAAACTTATGGGTTTTTCCACCTCCACGTGCTGGTGGACCTCCACGCCCATCAAAGAAAATAACTTTTATACCGTATTTTCTAGAAACTGCCGTAATAGTTTGTTTGGCTTTATAAATTCCCCAGTTGGCCATTAAATACCCGCCATCTTTGGTTCCATCAGAAAAACCAAGCATAATCGTTTGTTTATTGCCTCTGTTTTTCAAATGTTCTGCATACTGTACGTTGGTGTACAATTGTTCCATTATAGCATCGGCGTGATGTAAATCATCAATAGATTCAAACAACGGTACAATATCTACAGTTGGATTTTTCCAATTACACAAACTAAATAATGCAAAAGTTTCCAAAACATTTAGAGCACTTTCATTATTGGAAATGATGTATCGGTTAGCACCTAATTCGCCATTATTCTCTTGAATTTTTTTAATTGCCAATATAGAATCTATTGTTTGTTTGGTGATTTCATCTTCAAATAAATCAGAAGAAATAGTTCCTGATAATTTCGAAATAACCTCCATCCTATCCACTTCCGATAAATTTAAATAGCCAGCAAATTCCGAATTCTGCTTTTCTAAATATTGAAAAATAGTTTGAATGACCTTATTGTGTATCTTACTATTTTGTCGAATATCTAAGGATGCAAAATGAAATCCAAAAACGGTAACCTTATTTACAAGTTCATTTATTTCATCTAAATACAAAGATTGGTGTTTTTCTATACAAATAGATTTTACTAAATTTAGTTTATCTTTTAATTCCGATAAAGTAATATAAATAGTTCCATTTGAATAAAATACAGAACGATATAATTTATTTTCTAATTCGGCAATTATAGCATCTATTCCCGAAAAAGTAAGTTTTCGTTTTAGTTTTCTAATATCGGAATAATAAGATTTTAAAATTGCAGTTCGCAATCTATCGGCAACTTTTAAAGTAATTTCTGTAGTAACAAATGGGTTGCCATCTCTATCGCCACCAGGCCAAAAACCAAGATTGATAATTGAATTCGTTATAGGTTTATCTTTAAAAATATTCTTCTGAATGTATTGCAACATTTCACCAGAGGTTTGATAAAACACATTCTCAAGATACCAAATCAAACTAATAGCCTCGTCAAACGGAGTTGGTTTATCTTTTTTAATAAAAGGAGTTTTACCTAATTGCGCCAGTAATTCCTTTATTTTTGTTAAATCATTATCCCGAACAGCATCGGTTAAATCAGTAATAATTCCCAAAACGGAACCAGGATAAAACTGTGTTGGATGGGCAGTTAAAACAGTACGGATATTAAAGTTTCCCAAAAAAGAAACTAATTCTTCTTGCAGTTCTTTAGTATCGGCGCGCTCTTTAATATCTCTAAGCGAGGCCTTCCCTTCCATATTATTCACTACTGGAAATGCAGCATCTTCTATAGCATCAAAAAGCACTATTTGGCGTTCTACATATTGGATAAACCGAAAGAGCAAACTTATTTTTTCTTCTTCGGTAACCGAATCTAAATATTTGTTTGAAAAAGAATTTACAATTTCTATTGGGGTTAGATTATTTTTGAATCCAATAGAACAAACTTCACTAAACAAGGGTAATAACACACCCGTATTATCAATAGCGTCAAAAGGCAAGGTTATAAATACACTGTTGTAAATGTGGTATTTAGACAATACATTTTGGTTAAATCGTTCAATTTTAGGAAGAGTATACATGTCAATAAATTATTTTTTATTTCACAGAATTAAAACAAAAAAAAACCTCAAGCAAAATACTTGAGGTTTTCTATTAAAAGATTTTTCTAAGAAATTTAGAAAAATTAAATATCTTTAAAAATAGTGTGCATCAATCGTTTTTTATCGTTGATACTTTCCTCAAGTGATATCATAGTTTCAGTTCGGTAAACACCTTCAATATCGTCAATCATAAAGATTACGTCTTTAGCATGTTTAGTATCCTTGGCACGAATTTTACAGAAAATATTAAATTTACCTGTAGTTACATGAGCAACTGTTACAAAAGGAATTTCACTAACTCTTTCTAAAACGAATTTAGTTTGTGAGGTATTATTTAAGAAAACACCTACATAAGCAATGAAAGAATATCCTAATTTTTCATAATCTAGAGTTAAAGAAGAACCCATGATTATACCAGCATCTTCCATTTTCTTAACTCTCACGTGAACGGTTCCTGCCGAGATTAACAATTTTTTTGCGATATCTGTAAATGGTATTCTTGTGTTATCAATTAACATATCAAGAATTTGATGATCTACTTCATCTAATCGAAACTTACTCATAACTATAAATTTATATTATTGTTTATAACATTTATAACACAAGTTAGGTAATTTTACTTAAATAAAAAAGATAAATTTAGTTAAATCTTAACGCCATTTACAAATTTAATCCCTTTTCCTAATGAAAAGTTTGCTTTTTGATTGATTTTCGGAATATTTTCAAGAGAATCTGCATAAGTCATTTTATGCGCATTGTACTGATAATGACCGAATTTACCTTTCAAATCCCCTATTTCCGCCACATAGGCATTAAATTGGATTTTTCCATCAACAAGCTCTTCCTTGTATTGTGCAGCAAAATTCGTGATTATTTCTTTATTATCATAATTTATTTTAACATTTTTATAAAGAAAATCATAAAATGATATATTATTTTTAGTAATTTCAAAATAATTTGCATTTTTATCACCAACTATATCGATTTCGTAAATATGTTGCAATCCAGAAATTAATGCGATGAAAATCATTTTCCGAGTGTATTCTCTATAATAATCATTAGGATAATGCCCTGCCTCAAACAAAATTGTTGGCACTCCAAGTAATGTAAATTGATCACCTATACAATTTGCATTAAATCCATCATCAAAACGCCCAACTTGGTCTGGAATGTGTTTTTGCAACTCCTCATTCATTGAAACGATGATTTCCATTGCTTTAGAACGTACTTCATTAATATCGCGATTTTCGTTAAACGAAGGCGCCAAAAAAGAAACTGTTGCAACATTACCCATCGTTCCTGCTCCAAAAATGGTCCGTTGATCGTGAAGATTAAAGCAATAATCGGGTTGAAATTCGTTAAACGTTTGTCTTAATAATTGGCTTTCTGGTTGCGATAAATCAATAGAATCTCGATTTAAATCGACTTTATTCGCATTTTCACGGGTAAATAATTCGGCTCCATCTGGATTTACCATCGGAAGAAAACAAAATGTAAACTCTTTAAGCAACCTTCGCCCTAGTTCGTTGGAAGAATGAATAAGATTAAAAAAATCAAATACCGCTTTGGTGGTAGTGCTTTCGTTACCGTGCATTTGCGACCACATGAAAACCTTAGTAGATCCCGTACCTATTATATATTTATAAATGGGTTTTCCTAAAACCGACTTTCCTATAATTTCTACAGGATACTTGGCAAGTAAAGGTTCAATATCCTTTAAAGTGATGTACCTCCCAAAAAGGGAATTTTCTTTAAATTGGTGGTGTAAATCTATGTAATCCATGCTTTTAATTTAAACTTTATAACTACGTTCAGGAATTTTACCTATCACTCCTTCATAAAAAGGAAGGAGTAATTTCATGTCTTCTTCATAATTACCTAAAGGAGTAAAAGGTGCTCCAACTTTAACTTCTTTTTTACCAAAATCAAAAGCCACCGGAACTATAGGCACATTGGCTTTAAGGGCAATATAGTAAAAACCAGTACGCAATTCGGTTACTTTTTTTCGAGTGCCTTCTGGAGATAACGCTAAGCGAAAAGTATCATGTTTTGAAAAAACTTCAGCAGAGGCATCTACATTATTTTTACCACCAGTGCGGTCTAATGGTGCACCACCAACGGCTCTAAAATAATAACCAAAAGGAAAAATAAAGAGTTCTTTTTTACCTACAAAATTAATTTCTACCTGCATTATCCCTCTCACTAATAGAGCAATGAAGAAGTCTAAATTACTCGTATGCGGGATTACAATAACTACACATTTTTTTAAAGTGGGCTCAATGTTTCCGGTTAATTTCCATCCTAAAATTTTAAAAAAAATAAAAGAATACAGTTGCTTCTTCATTTGAAATATTTTGTGTAAATTTAACATTATTCTGTAATTTTTGAGAAAAATATAAATATGATTGCTAAATTCTTTAGTTACTTCCTTCCTATAAACGTAATTAAGCGAAAATCTACTATAAGTAACTCGCTAGAAGTTACTTGGAATAATGGCGAATTAGTTTTAGATTCTAAGAACACCAATTATTCTTACGGAAGTTTGCAACGCATATTAAAAAAAGGATTGAAATATATTGGCTACGAACGCATCCGGAAGTTTGAAAACGTTTTAGTACTTGGGGTTGCTGGTGGAAGTGTGATTAAAACATTAGTAGATGAAGTTAAATTTAAAGGAAAAATTATCGGAGTAGAACTAGATCCCGAAATAGTAGAAATAGCAAATACTTATTTTAAGTTAAACGAAATTAAGAATTTAGATCTCGTTGTTCAAGATGCTTTTGAATTTGTATTAAAAACCAAACACCATTACGATTTAATTATTATCGATATTTTTCAAGATACCACGATGCCTAATTTTTTATTTGAAGACTATTTTATTCAACGAATCAACTATTTATTAAAGGTAAACGGGTTTATTTTATTCAATACTATGGTGATTAACGAAGAAAACAGAATCAGGAATGTAAATTATAAAAAGAAATTTGATGGGAATTATTCTTTACGGATGTATCCTAAAGTAGAAGTTCACAACGAATTATTTACTATTAAAAAACTGGCATGATGAAACATAAAGGATTTTTTAAAAAATTATTATTAGGTAAAGTCTCCGAAATTTCTAATTCAAAATACAATCCGTTAGAAAAAAGAATTTGGAATATTAAAGCAATTTGGGACAATGACCACCAAGACGACAATGGTATTGAAAAAATTGTTCGTTTGATACTTTCCATATCGCAACTACTATTTCCTGGAATTTATATTAAATATCTAGCCAATAAGAAAGGTCACGAATACCAAGATTTAGCGATGGACTTCTATATCTTATCTAAATTTATATTCCCAATATTGATTTTAAAAAACCATTGGCAACACTATACCGTGTTGGTATGGATTATGACCTACTTTTTATTGGAAACCGTTTTATACATACCAACCTTAATCTTTGCTTCCGATTTATTTACGAGACCTCGTTCTTACAAACGTTCCATGTTATTATTGTTTTTGAATTATTTAGAAATTGTGATTGCGTTTGGAGTTTTATATACCATTGGAGATAATATGAATAAACCTTTCCACCATTGGTTTGACTCCGTTTATTTTAGCATCGTTAGTTCCAACTCTATTGGTTTTGGCGATTACTATCCTGTTACTACTTATGGTAAAATTTTGGTAAGTTTACAAGCAATGTTCTTCTTGTCTTTTGTGGTATTATTTTTGAATTTCTTTTCTACAAAAGTAAAAAGCAAAGGGTATTTTGACAATGATGAAGTGGCTTAAAAAACTATTTTAATAATAATCGAGCCTTTTCCAAATCTTCGATAGTGTCAATTCCAATTCCAACATGGGTAGTTTCCACCATTTTTATGCGTTTCCCAAATTCTAAATAACGGAGTTGCTCCAATTTTTCAGAGGCTTCTAAGGATTTCATTGGTAAAGAATAAAAATCTAAAAGTGCTTGTTTGCGAAAGGCATAAATTCCGATGTGTTGAAAATAACGAACGCCTACATTTTTTTCTCTAGCATACGGAATCACCGAACGGGAAAAATACAATGCAAAGTTATTTTGATCAACCACCACCTTTACATTATTAGGATTTTGGATATCTTCTTCGTTTGTAATTTCTCGCATTAAGGAGGCCAAGTCTACTTTGTTTTCTACATCGTATTTAAAGACTTCAATTACTTTTTCTAAGGGTTCTTTATCAATAAAAGGTTCATCGCCTTGCACGTTAACCACAATATCTACATCAAGATTGGCAACGGCTTCCGCAATTCTATCACTTCCCGATTCGTGTTCTTTTACAGACATTATGGCTTTTCCACCATGTGAAACAATTTCGGAATAAATCAAATCAGAGTCGGTGACAACAAACACATCATCAAATAAATGAGTTTCTATTGCAGCCTCATACGTTCTAAGAATAACCGTTTTGCCACCTAAATCTTGCATCAATTTAGCGGGAAAACGAGTGGAAGCATAACGGGCAGGAATTACAGCAATTACTTTCATATTTGTTTATTCAATAACGATAAAAAGCAAATATATTATATATTTGTGAGGATTAGTAATTAAAATGATAACAATAAAACAGTCATGAAAAATAATTTAATTTTGATATTATTTTCTATTACCACTTTTGGGTTTTCTCAAAATTACATTCCAGATCCAGCATTTGGAACTAATGGGGCAATTGTTACAAATTATAATATGTATTATGATAATGACCAAGCACCATCTAATTGTTTTTATGTAAATAACAAATATATATTTACCCAAAAAACACAATTGAGTGCCTTTAACTATGATGGAAGTATTAACTTCAATTTTGGCACATTAGGATATTCCAGATTAGCAGACCCATCTTTATCATACAACATCCTCTCCTCTAAACTCATAGATAATTATATCTATTTAATGGGTGTAAAAACAAATGGATATGATATTCGATTAGGATTTGTTGCTAAAATGAGTGTTGACGGCATACTAGATGGTTCATTTGGCAGTAATGGAATTTCCGTTTTTTCAATAGGAACTACTATCAATACAGGAAGTACTACAAATGAAAAAAGTGGTGTTTACGATTTAGTTTTAAAAGATGGTGCTATTTTTGTAGTTGGCACAACTTATTTTTCAACTACTACCGAATGGGAAAGAATGTTTGTGTCAAAACTTACTTTGAATGGTACTATAGACACGACATTTGATACCAATGGCTACAAAACCTACCCATATTCACAGGATGGTATGGGAAAAGCTATTTTCTCCTATGAAAATGATTTACTTTTAGTGGCCGATGGAAAGAATTACTATTATGGGGTACCTTCCTACCAAACCTCAAAAGTATTAATGAAAATTGATGAAAATGGAAATTACGTAACCAGCTTTGGCGTTAATGGTATCAAAAAAATAAATATATGTAGTGGATGCGGGGGTAGTGCAGAAAGGATAAACAAAATAACTATTAATGGAATCTATCTTTATATGCTAACTACGCATTCTGAAGCCTCTCCATTTGGATGGAGTAAAGTTCAAAAAGTAAATATTGAAACCCTTGAAACTACAAATATTGCATCTGCCGATTATTCAGGAAACGGTAATTATTTGGTTGATAATGATAAAATTTATATAATTGGTTGTAACAATTATCCAAATGCAACATCCGATTGCCCTTTTGATTTTAACTTAGCGAAGCGAAACCTTGACGGCACTTTGGACTTAAGTTTTAATCAAACAGGACTTTACAATTTTAATTTTAATAATGCTACAAGCTCTATCGACAGAGCTACTGTATTAATTAAACATACAGATGGAAAAATAATGATGGCAGGTTATACCCAAAATGGTACCCAAACAACAGCTCCAAACAAAGGTTTTGCTATAGCAAGAATAGGCGATATATTATTGAACAATAATAATTTTGACACACAAAATGATTTTTCGCTTGCTTCAAATCCAGTTAAAAGTATATTAAATATAGTGAATGTGAAAAATTTAATAATTGAAAAAATTTCAATATCCGATGTTTTAGGGAAAATTGTATATGAAAAAAGAGGCAATAATGCCATTATAAATGTGGAAGAATTGATAAACGGAATATATTTTATTACAATATTTTCCAATGATAAAACAGAATTTTTAAAATTTATCAAAAACTAATTGCTATAACTATTTAATAATTCCTAAATATGATTTCTTTCAATAAGTACCTTTTCTTAATTAGTATTCTTTTATGTATTGGATGTAAAACTTCCGAATCCGCTGCCTATAAAAGCAAACAAGCTTTAAAGAATAATTACTTAAATGGAAATTCTATTGCCATTTATGATGGAATTAGCGATACTACTTTTGTAAAACTTAAAAACTTTAGCAACAATTTTGTTGTTGATATGAAATACGCAACTGAAGATAATTTTTTAAAGCAAAAAGTTTATGCCTGTGGGGAATGTTATTTACGGCTAAAAACGATTAAGTATTTAATAACTGCAAATACTGAATTTCAAAAAAAAGGATATAGAATAAAATTATTAGATTGCTATAGACCTTTAGATGTTCAGAAAAAAATGTGGGAACTAGTTCCTAATGCTGATTATGTTGCTGACCCTAAAAAAGGCTCCGTGCACAACAGAGGTGGAGCTGTAGATATTACTCTTGTAGATGCAAAAGGAAAAGAACTAGACATGGGAACGCCTTTTGATTTTTTTGGTCCAGAAGCCAGTCATAAATACCAAGGTTTTTCTAATAAAATCTCTAAAAATAGGATTTACCTAAAAGAAGTAATGCTGCAGAATAATTTTAAATCTTTTGATTCCGAATGGTGGCATTACAACTTATCAGAAAGCACTAAGGAAAAGTTAGCTAATTTTCAATGGGATTGCAATTAAATCATTCCTGTTCTTTGTGTTTTCTCATTAAAATAGAATAAACAAGTTTCTTCTCTATACTATTTGATATTTGATATTTGAAACCTATATTTGTAATCCAATAAAATTCTATGGAACAATTTGTAGTATCTGCTCGTAAATACCGTCCGCAAACATTTAAAGATGTTGTAGGACAACAAGCTATTACCAATACATTATTGAATGCCATTGAAACCAATCACCTTGCTTCTGCCCTACTATTTACAGGACCTAGAGGCGTTGGAAAAACAACTTGTGCTCGAATTTTAGCTCGAAAAATTAACCAACCTGGTTATGACGATCCCAACGAAGATTTTGCATTTAATGTTTTTGAATTGGATGCTGCTTCTAATAACTCTGTTGATGATATTCGTAATTTAATTGACCAAGTTAGAATACCACCACAAACCGGACAATACAAAGTTTATATTATAGATGAGGTGCACATGTTGTCTTCTGCAGCTTTTAATGCTTTTTTGAAAACATTAGAAGAACCACCAAAACATGCCATTTTCATCTTAGCTACGACTGAAAAACATAAAATAATCCCAACTATATTATCGCGTTGTCAGATATTTGATTTTAAAAGAATTACAGTTAAAGATGCTAAAGAACATTTAGCAGAAGTAGCTGCAAGCCAAGGAGTTATTTGTGAAGATGATGCATTACATATTATTGCACAAAAAGCCGATGGTGCTATGCGAGATGCATTGTCTATTTTTGACAGAGTAGTTTCATACTGTGGGAATAACTTAACCAGACAAGCAGTAACCGAAAACTTAAACGTTTTAGATTACGAAACTTATATTACTGTAACCGATTTAATAGTAGATAATAATATTCCACAAATATTGATTTCCTACAATGACATTTTGGCTAAAGGATTCGATGGTCATCATTTTATAGCTGGATTGGCATCTCATTTTAGAGATTTAATGGTTTGCAAAAACCCAACAACTTTAACTTTGTTGGAAGCCGGAGAACAAGCACAAAAACTATACGGAGAGCAAGCACTTAAATGCCATTCGGATTTTCTTTTAAAAGGAATTGAAATAGCTAATGATTGCGATTTGAAATTTAAGGTTTCCCAAAACCAACGATTGTTAGTGGAACTAGCACTTATGCAACTTTGCTCTATCAACTTTGATGGAGAAAAAAAAAAGTTGACTTTATAATTCCACCCACTTATTTTAGAAAGCAAGATTATTCTATTGCAGAAGCCAGAAGTCAGAAGTTGGAAGTTGGAAGTCAGAAGTTGGAAGATGGAAGTCAGAAGTTAGAAGATGGAAGTCGGAAGATAGAAGAAGTACAATCTGAGGTAGTGGTTGAAACAATTGTAACAACATCCGAAATAGAAAAAACTGAAAACCTACAACCTACAACTCAAAACCTACAACCTACAACAACCCAACCTACAGTTTCCGCGTTATCCATGTCGAGCATTCGTGCTAAAAAGGAAATGATGGAAGCACAAAAAGGTGTTGTAAAAGAAGTAGCTCATTTTCCTACTGAAGCTTTTACTGAAACTGAAATGCTTGATTTTTGGTTTAAATATGCACAACGACTTAACGATAAAGGCTTGATGATCATGGCATCGCTATTGCGAATTAGCGACCCTAAATTAGATGGATTTAACATTGTCTACGAATTACCAAATGAAGGCTCAAAGATTGATTTTGAAAAAGAAAAAAATGAATTATTGGGCTATTTAAGAGGACATTTACACAACCATGAAATTAGCATAGAAGTAATTGTAAATGAAAATGTAAAAAGCAAAGTGGCCTTCACAGCACATGATAAATTCAATAGATTAAATGAAATTAATCCTAATTTAGAGGAATTAAAACGAATGTTTGATTTAGAATTATAACTTTTTATTTTTATTTTTGATTGCAACTCTCTTGCAATTTATTTACAAAATATAATTCAATATTCTTTAATTCTTTTTTAGGTTTAATTAATAATACCCCTATAATAATTAATAATACTGCAGTATATTAATCTATTTTTAATATATAATACATTTTTAACACCTTTTAAAACTAAATAATTAGCAATAATTAAATTATTTTTTTTCAAAGAATTATTATTATTACTTCTTTTTCATTATTTTTGTTTGATTAAGAAATCCCATTTCAATTATGACCGAAACACAAACCAAAATCGAAATTACTTTTGATGATTTTAAAGCAGAAGTTTTAAACGATTATAAAATTGCCACTATCAGCAGGGAATGCAGTTTACTAGGAAGACGTGAAGTACTTACTGGTAAGGCTAAATTCGGGATTTTTGGAGACGGAAAAGAAGTCCCACAATTGGCTTTAGCCAAAGCATTTAAAAATGGGGATTTCCGCTCTGGATATTACCGAGATCAAACCTTTATGATGGCAATTGGTGCTATGACAATCGAGCAATTTTTTGCTGGATTGTATGGCCATACCGATATTAATTTTGACCCAATGAGTGCAGGCCGTCAAATGGGAGGGCATTTTGCAACCCATTCGCTTGACGAAAATGGAAATTGGAATAATTTAACAACTCAAAAAAATTCAAGTGCCGATATTTCTCCTACTGCAGGGCAAATGCCACGTTTATTAGGACTAGCGCAAGCATCTAAAATATACCGAAACGTTTCTGGAATTAACCAAACTAATTTTTCGGAAAACGGAAACGAAATTGCTTGGGGAACTATAGGAAATGCCTCTACTTCCGAAGGATTATTCTTTGAAACCATTAATGCAGCTGGAGTACTTCAAGTACCTATGGTTATGAGTGTTTGGGATGATGAATACGGAATTTCTGTTCATGCAAGACACCAAACTACTAAAGAAAATATTTCCGAAATTCTAAAAGGTTTCCAACGGGATACTAATTCTAAAGGCTATGAAATTCTATCCGTAAAAGGTTGGGATTATCCTAACCTAGTTGCTACTTATGAAAAAGCAGCCGCAATTGCGCGCGAAGAACACGTACCAGTACTTATTCACGTAAAAGAATTAACCCAACCACAAGGGCACTCTACTTCTGGTAGTCATGAACGATATAAAAATGCCGAACGATTGGCATGGGAAGCGGAGTTTGATTGTTTAGTTCAAATGCGTGCTTGGCTTATAGAAAATAATTTGGCTACCATCGAAGAATTGGAAGCAATGGATGAGCAAGCCAAAAAAGATGTTTTAGATGGAAAAAAAGTGGCTTGGAAAGCATTTGTAACTCCTATGAAAGAGGAACAAAACGAACTTTTAGAAGTACTAAAAAGCGTTGCTAATTCAAGTGAAAATAAAATTTTTATTGAAAAAATAATTTCCGATTTATCAGCTATAAAAGAACCAATTCGCAAAGAAATTTTAACAACTGCTCGTAAAGTATTGCGAATGGTAATGAATGAAACCGCTATAAAAACGCCATTAGCAACTTGGATAACTAATTATACTGGTAAAATTCAACCAAAGTTTAGTTCGCATTTATTTTCGCAATCGGATAAAAATGTTTTAACTTCTACTGATGTTGCGCCAACTTACGATGCTTCGGCTGAAGAAGTGGATGCTCGATTGGTTTTAAGAGATAACTTTGATGCCATTTTTACCAAATATCCTGAATCTTTAATTTTTGGTGAAGACTCCGGAAATATTGGCGATGTAAACCAAGGCTTGGAAGGAATGCAAGAAAAATACGGAGAACTTCGAGTTGCCGATGTTGGTATTCGCGAAGCAACTATTTTAGGACAAGGAATAGGTATGGCAATGCGTGGTTTGCGCCCTATTGCCGAAATTCAATATTTAGATTATTTACTGTATGCCATTCAAATCATGAGTGACGATTTGGCTACACTTCAATATAGAACTGCAGGTAGACAAAAAGCACCATTAATTATAAGAACTCGTGGTCACCGTTTAGAAGGTGTTTGGCATTCGGGTTCGCCAATGGGAATGATCATTAATGCCATTCGTGGAATTCATGTTTTAGTACCAAGAAACATGACCAAAGCAGCTGGATTTTATAATACCTTATTAGAAAAAGACGAGCCTGCTCTAGTAATTGAGTGTTTGAATGGATACCGATTAAAAGAAAAAATGCCAACCAATTTAGGAGAATTTAAAACCGCAATTGGAGTCGTAGAAACGATTAAAGAAGGTACCGATATTACGCTAGTTTCTTATGGTTCTACTTTAAGATTAGTTGAGCAAGCCGCTAAAGAATTGGAAAATATAGGGATAAGTGCCGAAATTATTGACATCCAATCGTTACTACCTTTTGATATAAATCACGATATCGTGAAAAGTATTGCTAAAACCAACCGCCTTTTAGTTATTGACGAAGACCTTCCAGGTGGAGCAAGCGCTTATATATTACAAGAAATTATTGAAACTCAAAATGGTTATAACTATTTAGACAGTGCTCCACAAACATTAGCTTCTAAAGCCCATCGACCTGCTTATGGTACCGATGGTGATTATTTTTCAAAACCTTCTGTGGAAGATATTTTTGAAAAAGTATATGCTATAATGAGTGAAGCCAATCCAACAAAATTTAAAAGTTTATACTAACCTTTTTAAAAACAAAAAACCTTCGAATAATAATAATTCGAAGGTTTTTTTTATACTTGAAGTAAGTTCTAAAAAACAAACATTGCTCTTTCTCCCATCATTTCATTAACTTCTTCAGCCACTTGTGCAATAACCTCTTCATCTGTAGGATTCATTAACACTCTGTCAATTAATTCTACAATAGTTTCCATATCTTCTTCAACTAATCCACGAGTAGTAATTGCTGGAGTTCCAACACGAATTCCGGAAGTTACAAATGGTGATTTATCGTCAAAAGGGACCATGTTTTTATTTACTGTTATTTCTGCTTTAACCAAAGCGTTTTCTGCTTCTTTACCAGTAATATTTTTATTTCTTAAATCAATTAACATCATGTGGTTATCGGTACCACCAGAAATTAAATGGTAACCTCTTTTGTTAAATGCTTCTGCCATTGCTTTAGCATTTTTTTGCACCTGCATAGCATATCTAAAAAACTCATCCGTAAGGCATTCTCCAAAAGCGATTGCCTTAGCAGCAATAATGTGCATTAATGGTCCACCTTGGTTTCCTGGAAAAACTGCTAAATCCAATAATGCTGACATCATTCGGATTTCTCCTTTTGGAGTGGTTAATCCCCATGGGTTTTCAAAATCTTTACCCATTAAAATCATCCCACCTCTAGGTCCACGCAAAGTTTTATGCGTAGTTGTAGTAACTATATGACAATGCGGAATTGGGTCGTTCATCAATCCTTTAGCGATTAATCCTGCTGGATGTGATATATCGGCCAATAATAATGCGCCAACGCTATCTGCAATTTCTCTAAAACGTTTAAAATCCATATCTCTACAATAAGCGGACGCTCCTGCAATGATTAATTTAGGTTGTTCTTTAGTAGCAATTGCTTGAATTTTATCGTAATCAAATTGTCCAGTTTCAGGTTCTACACCATAAAAACTCGGAGTATATAATCTTCCAGAAAAATTTACTGGAGAACCATGAGTTAAATGTCCTCCATGGGATAAATCGAAACCTAAAATTTTGTCTCCTGGTTGCAAACATGCAGCAAAAACAGCAGTATTGGCTTGTGATCCAGAGTGCGGTTGTACATTTGCGTAAGCAGCACCAAATAAAGCTTTAGCTCTATCTATAGCAATTTGCTCCACAATGTCTACTACTTCACAGCCACCATAATATCTTTTTCCAGGATATCCTTCGGCATATTTATTAGTTAAACAAGAACCTGCAGCTTCCATTACCTGGTCGCTAACAAAATTTTCTGAGGCAATTAGCTCTATTCCATGTATTTGTCTGTCTTGTTCGTCAAGAATTAAGTCAAAGATTTGTTCGTCGCGTTGCATTTATTTAGATTTTAGTTAAAAACTTCGTCAAAATTACGAAATATGTTTGTCAAATAAATTCTAAATGATATATTTGATTGCAATTTTTTCAACAACAAATCAACATAATATTATGCCAAATTTAGCTAACGACCCCAATCGTAAATCCTGGATTAATGTTCCAGAAAATAGTGATTTTCCTATACAAAATATTCCTTATGGCGTATTTTTAACCAAAGAAGATGTCATTACCATTGGAACTCGAATTGGCGACTGCGCTATTGATATGGGGGCTTTACAACAGTTAGGCTACTTTGAAGGCATTGAACTTACCGATGATATGTTCATGCAAGACACGCTGAACGATTTTATATCGGATGGTAAAAAAACCTGGCGACAAGTCCGAAGCCGTTTGGGAGATATTTTTGATAGTGAAAACCCATTGTTGCGAGATAATGCGGAACACAGAGAAATTATTATCTTCAAAATGGAGGATATTGAAATGCAACTTCCAGTTTTAATAGGAGATTATACCGATTTTTACTCTAGTAAAGAACACGCAACTAATGTTGGAAAAATGTTTCGGGATCCCGAAAATGCTTTATTACCCAATTGGCTTCACATTCCGGTTGGATACCATGGAAGAAGTTCAACTATAGTTCCATCTGGAATTCCAGTACACAGACCAATGGGGCAAACCTTGCCTAATGGCGAAACTTCTCCTGTTTTTGGTCCTTCAAGATTAGTAGATTTCGAATTAGAAACTGCTTTTATTACTACCGATGTAAATGTTATGGGCGAAAATATTTTAATAAGTGAGGCCGAAGATTATATTTTCGGAATGGTTTTATTAAACGATTGGAGCGCTAGAGATATCCAAAAATGGGAGTATGTGCCTCTAGGGCCTTTTTTAGCCAAAAACTTTGCATCGTCCATCTCACCATGGATTGTAACTATGGATGCTTTGGAACCTTTCAAAACCAAAGGGCCTAAACAAGAGCCTACACCACTACCCTATTTGCAACAAAAAGGAAAACATGCCTTCGATATCAATTTGGAAGTTTTTATACAACCAGAAAATGTAGAACCTTCGTTGGTTTCTAAATCGAATTTCAAATATATGTATTGGTCGATGTCGCAACAATTAACGCACCATACTTCTAACGGATGCCGAGTAAATTCGGGAGACATGATGGGCTCAGGAACTATTTCAGGACCTACAGAAGATAGTTTTGGATCGATGTTGGAATTAACTTGGGGAGGGAAAAATCCTATTACCTTGAAGGATGGTTCCGAACGTAAATTCATCAATGATAATGATACGGTTATCATAAAAGGTCATTGTCAAAATAGTTCTATGCGTATTGGTTTTGGCGAAGTTTCTAGCAAATTATTACCTCCTTTTGTAAGAAAATAAGGCTTAAATAATTTTTGGCTTGCTATTTGTTTATTCAAATAGTAAGCCTAAAACTAAATATTATGAAGAAAATTACTTTACTAATAATCGCTTTTATTTTCATTTCTTCTTGTGGAGTAAAACAAACCAGACAATCTTTAACATCTGGCGATTATGATACTGCCATTCAAAATGCAGTTCAAGGATTAAGAAACCGGAAGGAAGCAAAGGGAAAACAAGAGTACATCTATCTTTTGGAAGAAGCATTTGCAAAAGCAAAAGAACGGGATTTGCAAAATATTAACGTATGGATTAAAGATGCCAATCCGAATAACATTGAGAAAATTTATGCTGCTTATGTGCAATTAAATGATCGGCAAGAGTTAATAAAACCAGTACTTCCTTTAAAATTAATAAATGAAAATCGAAATGCAATTTTTCCTTTTGATGATTATTCGGATGAACTAATTAATAGTAAAAATGCTTTATCCAAATATTTATATGACAATTGCAAAGCACTTTTGGCAACAAAAGATAAAATGAATTTTCGTCGTGCATATGATGATTTAGCTTATTTAAATGGATTGAATCCAAACTACAAGGACGTAGCAAGTCTATTAACTGTCGCAAAACAAAAAGGAACCGATTATGTAAGTGTTTACACTAAGAATGAAACCAATATGGTAATTCCTGTTCGTTTACAAAATGATTTACTGGATTTTAGCACTTTTGGATTAAATGATAATTGGACGGTTTATCACAGCAATCGCCAAAAAGGGATTACTTATGACTATGGATTATTGGTTAATTTCAGAGAAATAGCTATATCTCCAGAGCAAATAAAAGAGAAAGAATTCTATAAAGAAAAACAAGTTAAAGATGGTACCAAACCATTATTGGATGCCAACGGAAATCAGGTAAAAGATGACAAAGGAGTTCCAGTTAGAGTAGATAATTTTAAAACTATCAAAGCAACTATTTTTGAATCGAGACAATTTAAATCGGCTCAAGTAACTGCTAAAATAGATTATATTGATTTAAATACTAATCAGTTACTAAACACTTTTCCAGTTACAAGTGAATTTATTTTTGAAAATGTTTATTCTAAATACAGCGGAGATAGGTTGGCTTGCGACGATACTTATTTAAGTTATTTCGACAAAAGATCCGTTCCATTTCCTAGTAATGAGCAAATGGTTTATGATACCGGAGAAGATTTAAAAGCAAAATTGAAAGAAATTCTTAATCAGAATAAAATAAGAAAATAACGAATTATAAAAAAACGCATTTGATATTTCAAATGCGTTTTTTGCTTTTTATATATTCTTAAAAGATTATTACAAATAACGATTCAAAGATTCTACTTCAATAGCATTATGGGAAGCATCATAAATGCACTTGCCTTTACTTATTAGTAGTAATTGTGGCGATTGGTGTTCTACTTCAAATTTAGATGCAATTTCGTTAGAAATAGCTCTGTGATTTAATAAATCTAAAAAATAAGGAATTACTTTTCCTTCTAAATCATATTCACTTTCAAAATGACGCAACGCCATTCTGCTGACACTACAACGTGTACTGTGCTTGAAAATAACTACTGGCTTTTCATTAGAAATTTCTAAAATTTCATTAAGTTGCCCTAAATCGGTTAATTGCCTCCATCCTATTTTAGAATCTTGTTTTTCTTCTTCGGCACCTCCAAATATTTTATTAAATAAACTCATATATTGTCATTTATTAAGACTTTTTGTCGTAAATTTATATAGGTTTTCCCTATTGAACGAGCCATTTTGTCTATAAATTAGTATTGGAACATATATTGTCCAACTCTTTTCAAAGATAGTAGTTATAAGATTAAATTACAATTTTTTAAAATCAAATTCAAACTATAAATAAAAGTAGAAATGAACATTAATAAATTTACAATCAAATCGCAAGAAGCACTGCAAAAAGCACAGCAAATTGCACAAGGTTTTGGGCAGCAACAGCTTGAAAACGAACACATTTTTAAAGGCATCTTAGAGGTTGACGAAAATGTTACACCGTTTATTTTGAAAAAACTTAACGTTAATGTGGAGCTGTTCAAAAAAATAGTAGATAGCACCATTCAAAGTTTTCCAAAAGTAACAGGAGGTGAAATCATGTTCTCCCGCGATGCTTCTACAGCAATGAACGAAGCGGAAATAATTGCTACGAAACGAAACGATGAATTTGTTTCTATCGAACATTTAATCTTAGCTATTTTCAAATCGAGAAGTAAAGTTGCGCAGATTTTAAAAGATCAAGGCGTTACCGAAAAAGGATTGGAAGCCGTTATTACCGAAATGCGTAAAGGCGAAAGAGTGACTTCGGCATCTGCAGAAGAAACGTATAATGCTTTAAATAAATATGCCAAAAACCTAAACGAATTGGCTAGAAATGGCAAACTAGATCCTGTTATTGGTAGAGATGAGGAAATTCGTAGAGTTTTACAAATTCTAACCCGAAGAACTAAAAACAATCCAATGCTAGTTGGGGAACCAGGAGTTGGTAAAACTGCTATTGCCGAAGGCCTTGCACACCGAATTGTAGATGGCGATGTTCCTGAAAATCTTAAAGATAAAATAGTTTTCTCTTTAGATATGGGAGCCTTAATTGCTGGCGCAAAATATAAAGGAGAATTTGAAGAACGATTGAAAGCCGTAGTAAAAGAAGTTACTTCTGCCGAAGGTGATATTGTGCTTTTCATTGATGAAATACATACGCTTGTTGGTGCCGGAGGTGGCGAAGGTGCTATGGATGCGGCTAACATTTTGAAACCTGCTTTGGCTCGTGGCGAACTTCGTGCTATAGGCGCAACAACATTAGACGAATACCAAAAATATTTTGAGAAAGACAAAGCATTGGAACGTCGTTTTCAAAAAATTATAGTTGAAGAACCAGATACCGAAAGTGCGATTTCCATCTTGCGTGGAATTAAAGAAAAATACGAAACCCACCATAAAGTACGTATTCAAGATGATGCTATTATTGCAGCGGTAGAATTATCGCAACGCTATATCACCAATCGTTTTCTTCCGGATAAAGCAATTGATTTAATGGATGAAGCGGCATCTAAGTTGCGTATGGAAATCAATTCCAAACCCGAAGAATTAGATGTTTTGGACAGAAAAATAATGCAACTGGAAATTGAAATTGAAGCCATCAAACGGGAGAAAGACGAGAACAAACTGAAAGGTCTCGGAATGGATTTGGCCAATTTAAAAGAAGATCGAAACGAGATTTTTACCAAATGGAAATCGGAAAAAGATGTTGTTGATTCTATTCAAGCCATTAAGCAAGAAATAGAAGATTTCAAAATGGATGCCGAACGTGCCGAACGCGATGGCGATTACGGAAAAGTAGCCGAAATACGTTACGGAAAAATTAAAGATGCCCAAGAACGTTTGGATGTTTTACAAACTCAATTAGCCGAAAATCAATCGGGAACTTCGTTGATAAAAGAAGAAGTAACCCGAGAAGATATTGCCGAAGTAGTTGCAAAATGGACTGGTATTCCTGTAATGAAAATGCTGCAAGGAGAAAGAGAAAAACTCTTAAAACTAGAAGATGAATTACACCATCGTGTGGTTGGTCAAGAAGAAGCAATTGAAGCAGTGAGCGATGCCGTTCGTAGAAGTCGTGCTGGATTGCAGGACATGAAAAAACCAGTTGGAACTTTTCTTTTCTTAGGAACTACAGGTGTTGGTAAAACCGAATTAGCGAAAGCACTAGCCGAATATTTGTTTGATGATGAAAACGCTATGACTCGTATTGACATGAGTGAGTACCAAGAACGCCATAGTGTGAGCCGTTTAGTTGGAGCACCTCCGGGATATGTTGGGTACGATGAAGGTGGACAATTAACCGAAGCCGTTCGAAGAAAACCTTATTCTGTAATTTTGTTGGATGAGATTGAAAAAGCGCATCCGGATACTTTTAATATTTTGCTTCAAGTATTGGACGAAGGACGATTAACCGATAATAAAGGTCGTGTTGCTGATTTTAAAAACACAATTATTATCATGACTTCCAATATTGGTAGTGCTATTATTCAAGAGAAATTTGAAAACTTAAAAGGAGGCATTGAAGCCGCAACCGAAGCCGCTAAAATAGAAGTTTTAGGTATTTTAAAACAAACGGTTCGACCTGAATTCATTAATAGAATTGATGAAATTGTAATGTTTACCCCTTTAACCTCTGCCAACATAAAAGAGATTGTTGGTTTACAATTGAAAGGAATTATTAAAATGCTAGCACACCAAAATATTACAATGGATGCTACTCCAGAAGCAATTGATTACTTATCTAAAAAAGGATACGACCCAGAATATGGAGCACGACCTGTAAAACGGGTTATCCAACGCGAAGTATTGAACCAACTTTCTAAAGAGATTCTTGCTGGCAAAGTTACAACGGATAGTATTATTTTATTGGATAGTTTTGATGGTCAATTAGTATTTAGAAATCAAAATGAAATGGAATAATTAATAAATAACCTTTTTATTTGATTTTTTAGATACAGAAAACAATAAAATTATCGATTAAAGATTGAATATTATTAAATTTAATTGTATAAAAAAAAATGGTCTGAGGAATCATAAACTTCCTTTAAAATTAGGATTTATCAGATTTTTTTTATATATTTAAGTATATAAAAAAAATCAAAATATGAAAAAAAGATCTTTAATTTTTGAAATCATTCTTAACTCTTCTTTAAAAGAAAAATCTTTTTCTGTAAAAGATATTAATAAGTTTTGTAATAATTTGTTATTTAAATCACCTTCTTTTATTAGTAAACATAGTATTGATAATCCAGGGGGATATTCAGAATATTTCAAAAGGATAAGTAGAGGAATTTATGTAATTAATAAAACTTATATAAATAATTTTTAAAATTTAAAAACAAAATGAGAAGTTATTTAGAAAACAATCAGTGACTATGAAAAATCAAACATTTAAAGTAAAAAAAATGGATGTTACAAAATTTATCTTTTTTAAAATAATTTATAGTATTTCTACATCGGAACAAATTAGAAGAGTTTAATTAATTAAAGACCTAATAAATAGAGGAATAATAAATTATTATTTATTCATGAAAAAAGTCCTTTATAAAGGACTTTTTTCATGAAATTTTATTTAATTCGTGATTGAATTTCTTTTTGAATTACATTAAGTTCTTCTTTATTTAATGATGTGAATATTTGAGACGACTTAATTTTTCCTTCAAAATATTTTACATTTAAAGTAAAATAATCACCAAATTTTTTATCATAAAAATAACCAATTAGTATAATTATTATTCCAAAAACCACACACAGAACTCTAGAAATAAATGGTTTTGCAACTTCATATGAATAGCCACCTTCAATAACCTCTTGTGTAGTTATAAAAAAACTTAACATCCACATTATTCCAAAAACATAAATCATGTATGAAATAGGCTTCCAAGAAACAATCTTAAAACTTTTAATTGTTTCGTATTTTATTGTTAAATATTTTTTATCAATAAAAGGGAAAACAAGATTTTCCATTTCGGTTAAAAGTTTAGTTTCTTCTAATTTTAATTTTGAGTTAATACTTTTAAATTCCATAATTTATTATTTTTTATTTGTTTACCAACAATTTACATTTCCAGTTTCTGATAATTTTTTTAAATCTGGAAATTTTTCAAGTTCATCAATAACAAATTGAGTTAATTGATTTTGTTCTTGATATGAAAGATTTTTACAGTTATTACTAATTTCATACAAATTATGAATTGAGATATTTAGATCTTGATACTCATATTTCAAATTATCATTTCTTTTACCACCACAAAGTTCTTGGTATTTGTTCTGATAATTTTCTAATGAAGTCGTAATTATTGATTTGCCTTCATCAATCGAGTTTATAGAATCAGATTCAAATCCAAAATTTGCTTTATGATTACAAGATACAGAAATTATTATAATTAGTAAAACCAGTATTTTATTCATTTTTTAGTTTTAAAATTCAAATTTAATAAATTATTTAACATGAATATTCTTTCATATATTATTTTTTAATTAAAATATATTAAATTTTGATTATCAAATAGTTATATACTTATCGATATTATATTTAATCTTTTTGGATTATTTAATATGTAATTATAAGGTTTAATGCTGAATTTGAAATAATTCTAAAGAAACAACAGGTGATTATCTATTAAACAACTATCTTAAATTTGTGGTAATTTAATTTACAAAACCTTACTTCCTAAAAATAATCAGGGTTTTTTCTATCAAAAAAGTAAATTATTTACCTAAAATAATTTTACTAAATTTGAAATCTAAACTAATAACTTTTCATGAAAAATATCATTCTAAAAAACGGACTTATTGGTGGGCTTATTATAGCAACTTCAATGGTTATTGGAACGTATATGTGTTACCATAGTCCAAAGGGATTCGAACCAAGTTATGCCATAGGATTTGGCGGAATGCTACTTGCTTTTGTTTTTATTTATGTTGGGATTGAACAATATCGAAATAAAATTAACAATGGAAAAATTTCTTTTGTTAAAGCATTGCAAGTTGGTTCTTTAATTGCTTTATTAATTTCTGCTATTTATGTTGGCGTTTGGTTAATAGAATATTTCAATTTCTTCCCTGATTTTATAGAAAAATATGCACAATCGGTATTGGCTCAGACCAAACCTTCTGATTTAGCAGAAGCAACAACCAAAATGGATTCGTATAAAGAAATGTATAAAAATCCAGTGATGATTATACTTTTAACTTTTATGGAAATTTTACCAATGGGGTTGGCAATTGCTTTAATAAGTGCATTAATTTTGAAGAAAAAATAATGAAACAATTAACTATTTTTATATGCTTATTCTTTATCGGATTAATCGCTTCCGCAATTTATCCTAAAGAATATTTCACTTGGTTTCTTGAGGTTATTCCTGCGTTGATTGGATTTGCAGTATTGGCATTGACGTATAAAAAGTTCGCCTTCACCAATTTTGCTTATTTTTTCCTACTCCTGCATTGTATTATTTTGTTTGTTGGCGGACATTACACTTATGCCGAAGTACCTTTATTTAATTGGATAAAAGAAGTATTGCATCAATCTCGGAATAACTATGATAAAATAGGTCATTTTGCACAAGGATTTGTACCTGCAATAATTATCCGAGAGTTATTCATTCGCAAAAAAGTAATTGCAAATAAATCTTTTTTTAATTTTATTATAGTTGCTATTTGCCTTGCGATAAGTGCCGCTTACGAATGGATTGAATGGGGAGTTTCCGTTTGTACTGGAGATGGTGGCGATGCTTTCTTGGGTACTCAAGGTTATGTTTGGGATACCCAATCGGATATGCTTTTTGCTACTATTGGTGCCATTTGTATGGTTGCTTTTTTTAGTAAAGCCCACGACAAAGCGATAGACAGTAGGTTGTAAAATTCAATTTCAATATTCAATAAAATTCTAAAGTTACCTGGTTCGGGTGATTCCATAAAAAAAGGCACGCTAACTAGCGTGCCTTTAATTTTATAAGTAAACTTATTATTTATCCTTGGTAAAATCAAAACTTTGAGCACCAATACTTAAAGTAAAGGCACTTTTTGCTTCGTTAAACTGAATAATTAATCCTGCTTGATCCATCGTGAATTTTCCTGCACCTTTATTATCTAAAGGAGTTTCAGGTTGCCCTGGTGAATTGATTACTAAACTATCGTCTTCTTCTGTGAAAGTAATTTTAATTGGCAATTTAGCACTAGAATAAGCACCTAAATAAGGAGTTAAAGATTCAGATTTAGTAATTCCATTTTTAGCATCCGTCCAAACGTTATTTTCTGGATTACTATCTGGTAAAGTAGTATCTGGATCTAAAGTAATAGAATCTAATTCTTCGTTAGTATCTACTTTAAAAGTCCATTCTTTATTGCGTTCCCAAATTTCTACAGGAAGTAATTTTCTTGAAACTACACCACTTTTAGTTTTAATTTCAACCACCACTGGCATCACCATTTTATCTAAATTTTCTATAGTAATTTGAGCACCATTTTTAGCATCTCCTTTTACATATTTAACTTTAGTAACTCCTTGATCTAAACTCCAATTGTTCATAAACCAACTTCTCCAAAACCAACCTAAATCTTCACCTGCAACATTTTCAATTGTTCTAAAGAAATCGTCTGGCATAGGGTGTTTGAAAGCCCAACGTTCGGTGTAAGTTCTAAAGGCTTTATCAAAACGCTCTTTTCCAAGTACGTTATTTCGCAACATATCCAATCCGGAACCTGGTTTGTAATAGGCTAATATACCAAGATTA
Organism: Flavobacteriaceae bacterium; assembly: GCA_947446865.1. GTDB lineage: Bacteria > Bacteroidota > Bacteroidia > Flavobacteriales > Flavobacteriaceae > Flavobacterium. The sequence goes on from CANFHX010000018.1 coordinate 44,971, forward strand.
GCCTCTTTTAAATTTCCTGGCGCTGCCATAACTGGCTCCATATCAGGATTCGTCAACATTTCTGCCGATTGGTGCATGTTTGGAGTAGGTTGTTTGTATTCACCATTGTTAAAATCCTGAGAACTAATTCCGTTGATGAACGTATTAAATCCTTCGTCCATCCAAGCAAATAAACGCTCGTTAGAACCAACAATCATTGGGTACCAACCGTGACCAAATTCGTGATCGGTTACTCCCCAAAGTTCTGCTCCTTTAGAATTTAAATCACAAAAAACAATCCCTGGATATTCCATTCCACCTTCATTTCCTGCAACGTTAGTGGCTGCTGGATAAGGAAATTCAAACCATCTTTTAGAATAATTTTCTATAGAAGTTTTAGTGTATTCGGTTGCTCTGCTCCATGCCGCTTGACCATCTGCTTCTACCGGATAAGTAGAAATTGCAATAGATTTTTTACCACTTGGTAAATTAATTCGAGCAGCATCTACAATAAATGAAGCCGAAGAAGCCCAAGAGGCATCGCGTGCATTTTTAATTTTAAATTTCCAAGTTAATGTAGTTTTTCCTGCAGGACGAGAAGCCGCATTGGTAACTTCATCGGCAGTACGAATCATAACTGTTTTATCACTATTTTTAGCAGTTGCCCAACGTTTTTGTTGTTCGGCTGTATACACTTCGGTAGGATTTTGTAATTCTCCAGAACAAACCACAATATGACTTGCTGGAGCAGTAATTGCAACATCAAAATCACCATATTCTAAATAAAATTCCCCGGCACCAAGGTAGGGACTAATATTCCAACCACGAACGTCGTCATACACACACATTCTTGGATACCATTGTGCAATGGTGAAAATTTTACCGTTTTTAGTATCTACAACTCCCATTCTATCCGATCCATAATCAGGAGAAACAAATGAGAATTCTATTTTAAGTTTAACAGAAGTTCCGTTACCACTCAAATCTTGAGGAAGATCTACTTGCATACGGGTATCTACAACTGTGAAAGTTGCCTCTTTTTCAACAGATTTTCCTCCAACAGAAGAAATTACTTTGATAGATTTAATTTTAAATCCACCATCAAAATCTTGCCCTTTAGCACCATTTCTACTTCCTTTTAATGGAATAATAGCATTTCCGCGAGAATCTTTTTTGAATAAATTTTGATCTACATTCATCCACAAAAAGCCTAATTTATCTGGGCTATTGTTGGTATACGTCAAGATTTCAGAACCAATAATTTCTTTCGTTTGGTCATTAAGAGAAGCAGTTAACGAATAATCGGCTCTGTTTTGCCAATATTTTGCACCTGGCTGTCCGCTTGCAGAACGAGTATCGGTGCCATTTTTAGTATAAAAATTGTTTGCAAACGTCTCATTATAATTATAGTTCGAAACTGGCTTAACTTCCTGAGCAAATACAGAAGAAAATCCGAAAATTAAAGCACTTAAGGTGAAGGCTTTAGTAAAAAAATTTTTCATAAATTGGAATTGGTTAATTGATAAAACAAATAAAAGAAAAAAATGCTTTTGATTTTCACAAAAGCATCTAAATATGTCTTAATAAAATGTTATTTGTTACACAGTTTTGTAAATTCTGTTAATTGGTATCACATTTCCTTGTTTTAAAATCACTCGATGGTCGGTCAATCCCCAAACGGTTGTTTCTACAACTTTTAAAGATTGGTCGTCTTCAAAATAAATTTTAATCTTGGAATGTTCTAAATTCCCTAAAGATAAAGCCCGATTCAAATCGGAAAAACGTTCTTTAATTGCTGCTATATCTTGCAGAACCTCCGTTTTTGGAAAAACCAATTGAGGGATATTTTCTTTTGCTATGGTTTCAAATTGTAGATTCATATTTGATTTTATTTATAATTGGTTTCAATAAAATTAATAAATATATTTACCCTTTAATTTTATTCGACCTTAATATTTTCTTAAATCATGATAGTGACTCTTTCTAATTCCTATTTATCGGCGCAAATTCAGACTAAAGGTGCTGAATTGATTTCTTTAAAATCCATAAAAACCAAGCAAGAATACATTTGGGAAGGTGACCCTAAACACTGGGGGAAGCACTCCCCTGTTCTGTTTCCTATTGTTGGAACTTTGAAAAATAATTCCTATTTCTATAAAGATCAAGAATACAATTTATCCCGTCACGGTTTTGCAAGAGACCTTGATTTTGAAGTAATTCAATCCTCTGAAAACCAAGTAATATTTTCATTAAAAGCATCGGAAGCAACTAAAAAAGTATATCCTTTTGAGTTTGAATTACATTTAACCTACACGCTTTTAGAAACTAAATTAGAACTAAAATATACCGTAATTAATAAAGACTCTGTTGCAATACCATTTTCCATTGGAGCGCATCCTGCATTTGCTTTACCTAAGAATTTTGAAAATTATGCTTTAGAATTTGAAGTACAAGAAACTTTAACTTGTTTCACTTTAGAAAACGATTTGGTATCGGACTCAAAATTTGAAATCAAATTAGAAGATAAAAAACTTCCGTTACAGTATGCTACTTTTGAAAACGATGCCTTAATTATAAAAGCATTACAATCTAAAGAAATTACTATTTTAGATAGAAATAAACCTTCGCTGAAAGTAACTTTTAACGATTTTAATAATCTTGGAATTTGGACTAAAGTGGGTGCTCCTTTTATTTGTATAGAACCATGGCTCGGATATTCGGATACTATACATTCTAATGGAAACCTATTAGAAAAAGATGGCATACAAATTGTAAAAGAAAACACAAAATTCGAATGCCAATTTTCGATTGAAATTTTGTAATTAAAAAAAACTATGCTAGAAATTAATTTTCATCCTTTTAAAAATTTAGAAACCGAAAGACTTTTGTTGCGAAGACTTGCGGAGACAGATGTTGCAGAAATTTTGGAACTTCGAAGCAATCCAGAAACGATGAAGTTCATACCTCGCCCAATAGCAAAAACCAAAGAAGAGGCATTGGCACATTTTAAAATGATTGATGATAAAATTGAAAATAACGAAGGTATTAATTGGGCGATTACTTTAAAAGGTAACCCTAAATTAATTGGAATTATTGGGCATTATAGAATACAACCCGAAAACCACCGCTGCGAAATAGGTTATATGATTTTGCCGCAATACAACGGACAAGGAATTGTAACCGAAGCCATTAAAGTAGTTTTAGAATATGGATTTACCGATTTACAAATGCATTCTATTGAAGCGGTAATTGACCCTGAAAATAAAGCATCCGAAAGGGTATTACAGAAAAATGGCTTTGTAAAAGAAGCGCATATTATTGAAAATGAATTATGGGATGGCAAGTTTTGGGATACCGTAATTTATTCCATTTTAAAAAGAAATTTTAAAAGATAATTTCTATTCTTTAGATAATTTAGGCAAAGTTCTAATATATAATTCTTCCACTTTCTTGCGAGCCCAATCGGTTTTTCTAAGAAAATTTAAACTCGATTTTATTGTTGGGTTATCTGTAAAACATTTAATTTTTATTAGTTCCCCTAAAGTATCAAATCCATAAAAAAGAACTAGTTGTTCTAAAATATTTTGTAGAGTAATTCCGTGTAATGGATCTTTTGATTTGTTGTTTTCCATGTGACAAATATACACATAAAAAAAAGTCACCACTATGAAATGATGACCTTTCCGTCCGAAGTTAATCGAAACTAACCAATAAATTGTTTGTTTGTTTTATTAGAATAAGAATTTTACTCCAACTTGTAAATTTCCAATTTGTCTGTCAGCAACAGAATTCATTGGGTTTGCATTAAAATTAAATTTTGTTGTTTTATCACCAACTTTAGGAGTAGATGTTGAAGAACCAACGCTAAAAATAGAAAAAGAAGTCTCAACAGTCATCCATTTGTTAATAACATAATCAAAACCTGGTGCTAATTCTAGAGCTACAGAAGATGTTTTTCCTTCCGTTATTTTATCTTTTCCCATTAAAATAGGTAAAGCAGCTTGACCATAGAAAAATAAACCACCAGAAACATTCCAATATTTTCTAACTAAAGGTTTAATAACAAAAGTATTCGCATCGGCAGTAGTAGCTCCTGCAGCATTTACAGTATTAGAACTAATAGTACCAACACCTATACCCATTGTTACAGAAGGCGAAACAAAAGTACCAATAATTGGTAAAATCATGTTCGAATCTGTTTTAGCTGTCCCTGTTTTTTCAGATGAAAAGGATACTTGTCCAGCAACCCACCATACTCCTTGTAATCCTTTACTTTCTTTTTTTTCTTGCGCATTTGCAGTTAACGTTACTAAAGCGATAGCTACAACTAATAAAATTTTTTTCATTTTGTTTGAGGTTTTAAATTTTGGATTAAAATTATAGTGCAAATTTATTACCCTTAAACAAACTAAAAAGTGATATTAATCATGTTTTGTAATTTATTTCTTACATTTAATTACTATGCTGGGAGTTTAGCCCTGATTGAGCCGATAGCTCTCGTGGAGGTACGGAACGAGACTAAAGGCGAAAGCAGGAATTACCTTTACTAAAATGCCCAAGCCATTCGCTCCTGAAAGTTTTATTTTTTATTTATTTGTTGGGCGAGCTTTTCCCAATGCGCATTAAGTTCGTCAATGTCTATTGGATTTGCGGATTTTTGCTCCTGCAAACGACCATTGATAAAGGCTCTAAACAGGATAGTTTCAATAAGATAGTCTTCGTTGTTGTTTAGTGGGTCGTAAGTTTCTTTAAGATTTATATTAAAAAGTCGAGCAGCATTGTTAGACCAGAAGGCCTTCCAGCCACTTTTATAATCTTTAATAAGGTTGTAGGTGGAAATTCCGGTTTGGCGGTAGATTAACTTAACTAATATTTGCCCTTGCATGTGGGATAATTTTTTTAGTTTGTCTTTGAATTCGTTATTAATAAAGTCTTCTACAATCTTAAAGTATCTCTTTTTTTCTTTGTTGGATTGGAGGTTGTCCATGTTTTTATTTAAAAGGGAAAGTCTATCGGAGGCCGTTTTTGCAAATGGATATACTTTGTAAACACGATATTGAAGTAGGAGGAATTGTTTTTTTTCTTCGGGATTCATTTTTACTTTAGAAAATGAGACATCGTCCAATAAAATTGTGTCCATTTTCATGGAATCAATTTCTTTAGTAAGAATTTCTTGATTTGGCTTTGTATTGGTATTTTCTTGCGCAAATAATGGCAACGATATCAAAAAAAGTAATAGAAAGATTGCTTGTTTGAACATAGCTGTTAATTTTAGTGTAAAAATATAGAATATACATAACAAGTGTAATGCCAAATTTATATTTTAGCAAAAAATATTTTATGTCAACAAAATCTATTCTTACAGACTCGTCTATTGCTTTTTTAGAAAAATACTTAAACAATCCTTCGCCAACTGGCTATGAAGCTGGCGGACAGAAGATTTGGATGGAGTATTTAAAACCTTATGTGGATACTTTTATTACGGATACTTATGGAAGTGCCGTAGGAATTATTAATCCGGACGCTAAATTTAGAGTGGTGATTGAAGGACATTCGGATGAAATTTCTTGGTATGTTAATTATATTACGGACAATGGACTTATTTATGTGATTCGCAATGGTGGTTCGGACCATCAAATTGCGCCATCCAAAAGAGTAAACATTCACACCAAAAACGGAATTGTTAAGGGTGTTTTTGGTTGGCCAGCCATTCATACTAGAAATCGTGGCAAAGAAGAGGCTGCTACTTTACACAATATTTTTATTGATTGTGGTTGCGAAACCAAAGAAGAAGTTGAAAAATTAGGCGTTCATGTGGGCTGTGTGATTACCTACCCAGATGAATTTATGATTATGAACGAGAATAAATTTGTTTGTAGAGCCATTGACAACCGAATGGGTGGTTTTATGATTGCCGAAGTGGCTCGTTTATTGAAAGAAAATAATAAAACGTTGCCTTTTGGATTGTACATTGTGAATTCGGTTCAAGAAGAAATTGGTCTTCGTGGTGCCGAAATGATTACGCAAACCATCAAACCGAATGTTGCTATTGTAACTGATGTATGCCACGATACTTCAACCCCAATGATTGAAAAAAAGATAGAAGGCGATTTGCAAATGGGTAAAGGTCCTGTTATTGCTTATGCTCCTGCTACGCAAAATATCCTTAGAGAATTAATTGTAAGTACTGCTGAGGAAAAGAAAATTCCGTTCCAGCGTCATGCTACTTCCAGAGCAACTGGAACCGATACCGATGCTTTTGCTTATAGCAATGGTGGCGTTGCTTCGGCATTAATATCACTTTCGTTGCGTTACATGCACACGACTGTAGAAATGGTACATCGTGAGGATGTGGAAAATGTGATTCAGTTGATTTATGAAAGTTTATTAAAAATTGAAAACAACCATGATTTTTCTTACTTTAAATAGTATTTACAATACCTAACCAACATTAAAATCCGAAATACTACTTCGGATTTTTTTATTTTTATATATTTATGAAATCAAACTGTAACAATTAAAATTTTCTATTGTCTTTAGAATAGATTAAATCTACCAAGTATTTGAAAAACCAAAATCTGGATATAGCAATTCTTCTGGAACGTTGCGCTGCTAATGATGAAAAGGCACAACTAGCACTTTATAATAGGTATTATAAGGCAATGTTCAACGTGTCTTATAGAATTTTAAGTGATCACGCTTTGGCAGAAGATATTATGCAAGAGTGTTTTTTAAAAGCATTTAAAAAACTAGATTCCTTTAGCGGAAAGGTAACCTTTGGAGCCTGGTTAAAGAAAATTGTAGTGAATGCTAGTATTACGGAATTAAAAAAAACTAATAAATATTCTGTAGAGTCGATATCGGACGGAATGGAAATTCCCGATTGGGAGGCTGAGGAATCTATTAATTACGACCATTTAAAAGCAGAACACGTTTTGAAAACGATACAAACTTTGAAACCAAATTATAAAATCATTCTAACTCTATTTTTTATTGAAGGCTACGATTTGGAAGAAATAACTGGTATTTTGAATATTACCAATGAAAATTGTAGAACGATGATGAGCAGAGCAAAAGAAAGTTTACGAAATAAAATGTCTCAATTATGAATAACCTAAACAACCTAAATTCTTTTTTTAAAGACCAAGATACTTGGGATTTGGAAGAACCTATTACTGGACACGAAAAACGATTTTTAGATAAATTAAAAATAAACAAGCCAAAGAAAAAACTAAATTGGATTCCGTTATCTATTGCGGCTTCCCTCCTGCTTGGATTTGGTATTTTATATTTGAACTTTATCCATCCTACGAAACAAGAAGTTGTTTTTTCTCCGCAAGTACAACAAGCACACGATTCTATTTCTTCTATAATTAATACCGAATTATTAGCATTAAAAGAAAAGGAAACTCCAAAAAGCAAAGCACTTATTGTAGATGCCATGAAGCAAATGAATTCCTTAGAAAAAGATTATGAAAATCTAAAACTTGAAATTGCGAAAAATGGGGAAAACAAACAAATTGTTTATGCTATGATTACCAATATGCAAACCAGAATTTCTTTTATAAAATCAGTTTTAGACCAGGTGGAAAGTGTAAATAAAATTAATGAAAACGATAATGAAAACCGTATCTAAATTACTGCTAATTCTCTTATTCCCGTTATTTTCTTTTGGAAATAATTACGAAGAAGGTGCTTATACCAAAGAGAAAAATGTATCTAAATCATTTAATGTAACTTCGGATGCGATGCTACAAACCTCTAATTCCTATGGAAATATTAATGTGTATTTGTGGGACGAGAACAAAATTTCTATTCAAGTAAGTATTAAAGTTTCTGGAAATAATGAGGATAAGGTAAATGAGAAACTCAATTCCATTGATATTGCATTTGATGCTTCCGATTCTAAAGTAAGTGCAGCAACTATTTTAGGAAATAGCAATTGGAAAAGTGGTACCAACCTAAATTTTGAAATTAATTATACCATAAAAATTCCAAGAAATGGCAATATTTCTTTAGCAAATAAATACGGAAACATTGGTATTGAAAAATTAAACGGAACGTCTAGTATTTCTTGCCAATACGGAAATATTAGTTTGGGAAGTTTTACCAATAAATCCAATAACATTTCGCTTTCCTATTCGGGGGATTCATCTATAACTTCCATTGACAAATTGAATATTAACAGCCAATATTCGCAAGTGGAAATTCAAAATATAAACCAACTAAATATTGATGGAAACTATAATGGTTTTGTTTTACAAAATGTGGGAACCATTATGATGTCGTCTAATTATACCAAAATAAGTTCCAAATCTATTCAGAAATTCAATTGCAACGGGAATTATCTAACCCTTAAATTGGGAGATATTGGGCAAAGTTTGGACATAAATTCTAATTACAGTGACATTAATTTAAACACTACTTTTAAGACTAAAGACATTGTCGTTAACGGAAATTATTCTACTACTAGAATAACCTGTGCTCCAGAGGTTCCTTTTGATTTTGATATTAACTTGAAATATGGTGGATTCAAAGATCAAATTGGATTAAAATATTCCGAAAAATCGGAGAAAAACAATTCTAAAAGTTATAGTGGTTATAATATAAGTACTGGGAAATCCTCAATTTCGGTAACAACCAATTATGGAAGCGTTCAACTTTTAAACAAATAACAACAATGAAAAAAACAGCAGTATTAGTAGCCTTTTTATTTATTTCAATAGCAAATGCTCAAAATAGGGATAAAGAAAAAATTAAAGGAAATGGAAATCTAACTACAATTTCTAGAACTACCGAATCTTATGATGAGATAAGCCTTACAGGATCTTTCGATGTAGAATTAGTTTCTGGAAAAGAAGGAAATATTACGATTAATGGGGATGAAAATATCATTAATCATATTATTACTGAAGTTGAAGGATCCACGCTTAAAATTCACTTTGAAAAAAACAAAAGTTATTCTTACAATTCAAAATTAATTATCACTGTGCCATTTGAAGAAATCAGCGCGGTATCGTTAACTGGTTCTGGCAGTATTCAAACAAAAGATACAATTAATGCCAAAAAATTTGAAATTAATTTAGCTGGTTCTGGTGATGGAAATTTTAATGTAAATAGTACCAAATTAAATGTATTGTTAACTGGTTCGGGAGATTTAAAAGTAACAGGAATTACTCAAAATTTAGATGCTAAAGTTGCAGGATCTGGCGATATTGATTGTTCTAAATTAGAAACTCAAAATGCAGATGTGAATGTTGCAGGTTCTGGAGATTTAAAAGTAAATTGTATCAAAAACCTAACTGCTAGTGTTGTTGGAAGCGGTGATATTCACTATAAAAAAAAACCAGAAACACTAGATAAAAAAATAGTGGGCTCTGGCGATATTACAAGTTATTAATTGGGTTAGTTACAAAGGAAGAAAGTCCCAAAACTTAATTGCTTTGGGACTTTCTTTATTATTTATTTTTCAAATATTCAGTGACATTTTTTTCAATCCGTTCCTGGATATTAGTGATATCTGCTTTAACGAATTTTTCTCCTAAGATATTTTCATACAACTCAATGTAGCGATTGGAAACGGTTTCTATATATTCCTCCGTCATGTCCGGAATCGTTTGCCCTTCTTTACCTTGGAAATTATTTTCAATTAACCAACGACGCACAAACTCTTTAGACAATTGTTTTTGTTCTTCCCCACTATCTTGACGTTCTTGGTAGCCATCGGCATAGAAATAACGAGAAGAATCGGGTGTGTGAATTTCATCAATTAAAACAATTACACCGTCTTTTGTTTTCCCGAATTCGTATTTGGTATCCACCAAAATTAATCCCCGGGAAGCAGCAATTTCGGTTCCGCGTTGGTATAAAGCACGGGTATATTTTTCTAAAACTAAATAATCTTCTTCCGATACAATACCCTCTGCTAAAATGGCTTCACGAGAAATATCTTCATCATGAACGCCCATATCGGCTTTGGTAGTTGGTGTGATTATTGGCGTTGGAAATTTATCGTTTTCTTTCAAACCTTCCGGCATAGTTACTCCACAAAGGATTCTTTTTCCTAAAGCATATTCTCTAGCAGCATGTCCTGAAAGGTAGCCACGGATTACCATCTCCACCTTAAAAGGGTCGCATAAATGCCCAACAGCAACGTTTGGATCTGGTGTAGCAATTAACCAATTCGGAACAATATCTTGCGTCAATTGCATGAATTTGGTAGCAATTTGGTTTAATATTTGTCCTTTGTAAGGAATTCCTTTTGGCATCACCACATCAAAAGCCGAAAGCCTATCGGTGGCAACCATAACCAAAAGTTCGTTGTTAATGTTGTACACTTCGCGAACTTTACCTCGGTAAACCGATTTTTGATTTGGAAAATGAAAATTAGTAGTAGTTATTGTGTTCATTGTAGTAGTTGTTGTTGTTGTTGTTGTTGTTGTTGTTGTTGTTGTTGTTGTTGTTGTTGTTGTTGTTGTTGTTGTTGTTGTTGTTGTTGTTGTTGTTGTTGTTGTTGCAAAA